>DATLDQ010000150.1:0-7758 GCA_035525785.1 Steroidobacteraceae bacterium
TTGGTGGAAAGGGAGGGAATCGAACCCTCGACCCCGGCATTATGAGTGCCGTGCTCTAACCAGCTGAGCTACCTTTCCACGCCGGATCTACCCGGTCCCTGCCCGGCCGGACGGCCGAAACAAAGGGGCCGCGATTCTCTAGGCCGCGCCCCGCCCTGTCAAGGCAATCCCCGCGAAAACAACGGCTTAGCTCGACCACGCGCGGGCTTCCGGACGAACGCGGCCCCTCCGCGTGTCAACCTCAAGCTGCCGCATCCCTCAGGACTGGGATACCCCTCTCAATTCGGTCCTGCAAGGTCAAGGACCAGGCGAATCAAGCCGATACGACTGCTCAGGGCGCTCTCGGTCGGGCGCCAGGATTTGAATCGCCCATGAAATGGCTGCAGCTCGCGCATCTGCCGTTGAGAACGAAGCTGATCGCCGCCAGTGCTCTGACGGCGTCGATCGCGCTTTTGATCTCGGCTTTGACGCAGGGCGTGTCCACTTACCAGTTCGAACGCAACGAGGCCTACGACCACCTCAATGAAGTGGCACGCGTGATCGCGGGCCGCAGCACGGCGGCGATCCTGAGCCAGGACTTCGGCCAGGCCGAAGCGCTGGTCAGCGCATTGCGCGTCGAGCCCAATGTCGAAGAAGCCCTGCTGAGCGACGTGCAGAAGCGCGTACTCATGCACTACGCGGGCAACAAGACCATGCTCATGCGCGGCAGCGCGGGTGCGCCCACGCCGCTGCAGGTCTGGCAGGAACAGGCCTTCGCGTCGAACGCGCACCAGCATCTCTTCGACGGGCTCACCGCCCTGCACGTCGTCTACCCGATCACGGATGGCGGCCAGCTCATCGGCCACCTGTACGTGCGCGCCAATCTCTCCGAGATGCAGGAGGGCCTGATCATCCAGTTGACCATCCTGATGGGTAGCTCGGTGCTCGCCTTCGTGTTCGCCTATCTGCTCGCATCGCGCGTGCAGCGCCAGATCGCGAGCCCGCTTCAGGAGCTCGTGGAAACCATGAGCGCCGCGGAGCGCGGCGACTACTCGCGGCGCGCCACGGTGACGTCCGACGACGAGATCGGTCACCTGATGCGCGGCTTCAACATGATGCTCGAGCAGATCGAGAGCCGCGAACAGGAGCTCGCCAAACAACATGGCTATCTCGAAGCGCAGGTGGCGGAGCGCACGCGCAACCTCGCCGACGCGAACAAGACCCTGCGCCAGGCCATGAACGACTCCGTCGAAGCCTGCCGCACCGCCGAAGCCGCCTCGCGCGCCAAGTCGGAATTCCTCGCGCGCATGTCGCACGAGATCCGCACGCCCATGAACGGCGTGCTGGGCATGACGGAGCTGCTGCTCGATTCGAAGCTCGACCCGCGCCAGCGCCGCTTCGCCGCGACCATCCAGAGCTCGGCGGACGCGCTGCTCGCGATCATCAACGACATCCTCGACTTCTCGAAGATCGAGGCGGGCAAGCTGCGCCTCGAGGCGCAGGATCTCGACATCCGCCAGGTCGTCGAAGAAGTCATCGACCTGTTCGCGCAGCGCGCGCACCAGAAAGGCATCGAGCTGCTGCTCGACATCGACCCCTATCTGCATCGCTGGGCCAAGGGCGACGAGCTGCGCATCCGCCAGATCCTCATGAACCTGGTGTCGAACGCGCTCAAGTTCACGGCCAGCGGCCACGTGCTCGTCCGCGCACGCGGCGTGAATCCTTCCGACACGCATGTATCGCTGATCATCGACGTCGTCGATACGGGCACGGGCATCCTTCCCGAGAACCAGGCGGCGATCTTCGACGCGTTCGTGCAGGAAGACGGCTCGACCACGCGCCGCTTCGGTGGCACGGGCCTGGGGCTCGCGATCTCGCGTCAGCTCGCGACCCTCATGGGCGGCGACATCAAGATGGTGAGCCAGCCCGGCCAGGGTTCGACCTTCTCGCTGGCCATCTCGCTGCCGGCGGCGCCCGCCATGACCTCCGATTCTTCACAGGGACTCATGCTCGCCCCGGGCACGCGCGTGCTGGTGGTGGACGACAGCACCATCAACGTCGAGATCCTTTCGTCGCAGCTCGAAGCCTGGGGCTTCATCGTCAGCGCGGCCGCGAGCGCCAGGGAAGCGCAGCAGCATCTCGAAGACATGGATCGCGCCGGCGAGCTGCCCGGGATCATCGTGCTCGACTGGCACATGCCCGAGCAGAACGGCGTGGACTGGTTGTCAGGAGTGCGCCGCAACGACGCCTGGAAGAGCATTCCCGCCATCATGGTGAGCTCGGTCGCCGACGATCTCGAGTCGGGTATCGTCACTCAGCTCTCACCCATGCGCCGCCTCGCGAAACCCGTGCGCCAGAGCATGTTGCGCCGTGCCCTGCACGAGGCACTGCAGGCCACGCCTTTCCAGGACGTGAGTTCCGCTCCCGCCATGCGAGCCCCCGAGAACGAACCCGTGCTCGATCACCTGTCGGTACTGCTGGTCGAAGACAACATGGTCAATCGCACGCTCGCGCTGGAAATGCTCCAGCGGCTGGGTTGCGATGCAATGCATGCCGGCAATGGCGTCGAGGCGCTGGACGCGCTCGAGAAGCAGGACTTCGACGTGGTGCTCATGGACTGCCAGATGCCCGTCATGGACGGCTTCATCGCCACGCGCAAGCTGCGCGAGCGCGAGACCGCGAAGAAGAAGGCCCCGACGCGCGTGGTGGCGCTCACCGCGAACGCGCTGGCCGGCGACCGCGAAGCCTGTCTCGCGGCTGGCATGAACGATTACCTCGCGAAGCCGTTCACGCTGGCACAGCTGCGCAATCTCCTGCTGCCCTCGAATGTCTCGCGCTCCGCCGCCAACAAGGTGACGCTCGACAACAACGCCATCGACGCCGTGCGCCAGCTGGATCCGGATGGCAGCGACCGCCTGCTCTCGCGCCTCATCGCGCTCTACCGCGACGACAGCTCGCAGCTGCTCGCCGACATCGACAATGGGCTCAAGTCCGGTAATGCCGACGCCATCGCGCGCGCGGCGCACACGCTCAAGAGCTCGAGCGCCAACCTCGGTGCCACGAACGTCGCGGCGATCGCGCGCCAGATCGAAACTTCGGCGCGCAACGGCGAGATCGAGAACCTCACGGGTCCGGTCACCAGTCTCAAGGCACAGCGCACGGTGGCGCTGTCCGAACTCGAAGCGCTGGACGGCGCGGCGAAGGTGGCCTGATGCCCCATCGTCTCAACAGCGGGCAGCCCATCCACGTGCTCATCGTCGATGACGATACGGGCTCGCGGCTGCTCATGCGCCGGGCGCTCGAGCGCTCGGGCTTCGTGATTTCCGAGGCCGCCGACGGCAATGCCGCCGTCGCCGCCGTGGAAACCGGTGCTTGTCACGCCGTGCTCATGGACGTCGAGATGCCGACGATGAACGGCTACGAAGCCTGCAAGGCCATCCGTTCGCGCCCGGGCGGCGCGCACCTGCCCATCATGATGGTGACCGGCCGCGACGACGTGGCGTCCATCAACCAGTCGTACCAGGCCGGCGCCACGGACTTCCTCGCCAAGCCCATCAACTGGAATCTGCTGGGCCATCGCGTGCAATACCTCGTGCGCGGCGGTCGCCTCGTGCAGGAAGTGGAAGAAAGCGAGGCGCGCCAGCGCGCCATGCTCGACGCCCTGCCCGATCTCCTGCTCGTGGTCGACATGTACGACCGCATCGTCGATCGACTCGGCGCGACGGAGAACCATCCTTTCCTGCACGGCGGCGTCAAGCAGGACCAGAAGATCTCCGAGCTCGTGAGCGGAGACGCGGCCCGTGCCATCACGCACGCGCTCGACGACTGCCGCGTGCGCAACGTCCGCACGGAGGTGGAGTTCGAAGCCTTCCGCGAAGGCGTCGAGCGCCGCTTCGAAACGCGCATCGTGCCGTACGACAAGGGCCGCCTGCTGCTGGTGCTGCGTGACGTGACCGAACGTCATCGCGCCAACAACCGCATCCGCGAGCTCGCGTTCTTCGACCCGCTCACGCAGCTGCCCAACCGGCAATACCTCCTGCAGTTGCTGGAGGAAGCGCGGCGCGAGGCGTCCGCCACGGGCGAACGCTTCGCGGTGGTGCGCATCAACCTCGACAATTTCAAGCGCATCAACGACAGCATCGGCCACGGCGCGGGTGACGCGCTGCTGCAGGCGGTGGCGCTGCGCCTCGGCACTTTCCTCAAGCTCGAGCGGGACGGCGCGGTGACCATGCCGCTCGCGCGCCTGACCAACGACGAGTTCGCGGTGGCCGTGCGCCACCTGCAGAGCGACGGCGACGTGCAGACCGTGGTCAACAACGTGCTCGCCGCGTTCGCGTCGCCGTACATGATCCGGCATCGCGACTTCTTCGTGAGCTGCACGCTCGGCATTGCGATCTTCCCCGATCACGGCGGCTTCGCGGACGAGCTGCTGCGCACCGCGGGCCTGGCGCTGCAGGAAGCCCGCGCCGGCGGCAGCAACCGCGGCGTGGTGTACAGCGAGCACATGCGCGCGCGATCGGTCGCGCGTCTCGAGCTGGAAACCGAGTTGCGGCGTGCGCTGGAACAGAACGAGCTGTTCCTCGTCTATCAACCGCAGATCGAGTTGGCCTCGGGGCGCATCGCGTCGGTGGAGGCGCTGGTGCGCTGGCGTCATCCCGTGCGCGGCATCGTGCCGCCGGATGAGTTCATCCCCATCGCCGAAGAATCGGGCCTCATCGTGCAGCTCTCCGATCTCGTCATGCGCCAGGCGCTCAAGCAGATCGCGGCGTGGTGGAAAGCCGGCTGCCGCGACCTGCGCGTGGCCGTGAACGTCTCCGGCGCCCAGTTCGAAGCGCCCGGATTCCCGGACTGGGTGTTCGCGCACCTGGACGAAGCCGGGCTCCCCGGCGCCTGCCTCGAGCTCGAGATCACCGAGAGTCTCCTGATGGCGGATGAAGCCGCCGCCGCGCTCGCGGTGCGCGCGGTGCGCGAGCTCGGCGTGCACGTCGCCATCGACGACTTCGGTACCGGCTACTCGTCGCTCGCCTATCTCAAGCACTTCCCGATCGAGGCGCTCAAGATCGACCGCTCGTTCGTCGCCGACCTGGGCCGCGATTCCAACGATGCCGCCATCTGCGCGGCCATCATCGCCATGGGGCGACAGCTCGGCCTCAAGATCGTCGCCGAGGGCGTGGAGAGCGCCGAGCAGCTGCAGTTCCTCGCGACGCACGGCTGCACGCTGGCGCAGGGCTTCTACATTGCGCGTCCCGTGGAAGCGGCCGAGATGACCAAACTGCTGCGCATCGGCGAGCCGGCCGCGCCGCTGATCACCGTGCCCTCGCGCAAGGCAGCTCTCGACGTGCCGCTCGCCGACTACGAAGCCGACATGCTGCTGAAGGTGGCCGAGAAGTAGCGCGGACGGGAGCCGCGTCCCCATTTGCTAGCAAATGAGGAATGTCCCCATTAGACGTTGAAGCGGAAGTGCATGACGTCGCCTTCCTTGACGATGTACTCCTTGCCCTCGAGCCGGAGCTTGCCGGCATCCTTCGCGCCCGCCTCGCCCTTGAGGCGGATGTAGTCGTCGTACGCGATCACTTCGGCGCGAATGAAGCCGCGCTCGAAGTCGGTATGGATCACTCCTGCCGCCTGGGGCGCGGTCGCGCCCGCCTTCACGGTCCAGGCGCGCACTTCTTTCTCGCCCGCCGTGAAGTAGGTCTGCAGGCCTAACAATTCATAGCCGGCGCGAATGACGCGGTTGAGACCCGGCTCCGAGAGCCCCAGGTCCTTGAGGAAATCGATGCGATCAGCCTCGTCGAGCTGGCTGATTTCGGCCTCGATGGCCGCGCACACCGCGACCACCACGGCTTCCTCGGCCTTGGCCCGCGCCGTCACCGCTTCGAGGTGCGGGTTGTTGGTGAACCCGTCCTCTTTCACATTGGCGACGTACATCACGGGCTTCAACGTGAGCAGGTGCAGCTCATGTGCATCGGCCTTCTCTTCCTTCGACAGGCCCATGGAGCGCACCGGCTTGCCCTGATCGAGATGCTGGCGCATGCGCTCGAACAGGTCTTTCTTGCGCGCCGCGTCCTTGTCGCCGCCCTTGGCCTGCTTGGCGTATCGGTCCGCAGCCTTCTCGACCGATTGCAGGTCGGCCAGGCACAGCTCGGTGTCGATGATCTCGATGTCCGAGATCGGATTCACCTTGCCCGACACGTGGATGATGTCGGTGTCCTCGAAGCAGCGCACCACGTGCGAGATCGCGTCCGTCTCGCGGATGTGCGACAGGAATTTGTTGCCGAGGCCCTCACCCTGCGAGGCGCCCGCCACGAGGCCGGCGATGTCGACGAACTCCACGGTGGTGGGCACGAGCTTCTCCGGCGTGACGATGGCGGCCAGCGCGTCGAGGCGCGGATCCGGCACGGGCACGATGCCCACGTTCGGATCGATGGTGCAAAACGGATAATTCTCCGCGGCGATGCCCGCGCGAGTCAGCGCATTGAACAGCGTGGACTTGCCGACATTGGGGAGACCCACGATTCCGCACTTGATGCCCATCTATTTTCCTTTCGTATGCAGTTTGTTCATCGCGATCTGCGCGCCCGAACGCAGCGCTTCCTCGATCGCGTCGGCGCCCATCACGATGGTCTCGTCGATGGCGCGCTGTTCGTCCTTGCCGGCGTGCGTGAGGACGAAGTCCACGACTTCCTTCGCGTTGCCGGGATGGCCCACGCCGATGCGCAGGCGCCAGAATCCGTCGCCCTGCGCGGCGATGATGTCGCGCAGGCCATTGTGTCCGCCGTGACCGCCGGCATCCTTGAGCCGGACGGTGCCACTGGGCAGGTCGATCTCGTCATGCGCCACCAGCATCTGCGCGGGCGCGATCTTGTAGAACCCCAGCACACTCGAGACCGGTCCACCGCTGCGGTTCATGTAGGTCATGGGCTTGAGCAGCCAGAGCTCCTCGCCGTTCACGCGCACGCGCGTGAGCTCACCCTGGTGCTTGCCCTCGGAGCGGAACGTGCCGCCGTGGCGGCGCGCCAGCTCGTCCACCAGCCAGAAGCCGGCGTTGTGACGCGTGCGGGCGTACTCGGCGCCCGGGTTGCCGAGACCGACGATGAGTTTGAGCGGTGTGCCTGGCATCTGCTGCTTGCGAGGCTCCCGAAAGCGCCAACGGCGCGCCGAGTGATCGACGCGCCGCCGGCACGGGAACCAAAGTAGTTAGCCGATACGGCGCGGACCGCAAGGCCCGCGCCGTTCCGGCACAACTTACTTCTTGCCGCCTTCCTTCTTGGCAGGAGCGGCCTTGGCGTCCGCCGGAGCGGCACCCTTGGCGTCGCCAGCCTTGGCGGCATCGCCCGCCGGAGCGGCAGCGGCGCCTTCCGCCGGGGCCGCGGCAGCGGCTTCGGCAGCCGGTTCCGGCTCTTCCGCGCGCGGCGCATGGATCGACACGACCGTGGCATTGCCCTTGGCCACGGCAGGGATCGTGACGCCCGGAGGCAGCGGCAGGTCGGACAGGTGCTTCGACTCGTTGAGGCTCATGTCCGAAAGGTCGAGCTCGATGAACTCGGGCAGATCTTTCGGCAGGCAGGACACTTCGACGTCGGCGATGCGGTGCGAGACCACGCCGCCCTGCGTCTTCACACCCGGCGAAGCGGCTTCGCCCTTGAAGTGGATCGGGATGTGGATGCGGATCTTCTCCGTCTCCACGACGCGCTGCAGGTCCACGTGCACGATGGCGTTGCGCGCCGGGTGCATCTGCAGATCCTTGACGATGGCGGCCTGCTTCTTGTCACCCACCAC
>DATLDQ010000157.1:0-5109 GCA_035525785.1 Steroidobacteraceae bacterium
CCATTTGTGACTCAGGTCGCGATCCCGTTGTCCCCGCGGAACTCCCATGTGCCGGATGTGACGCACTGCCGTTCAACGGCAAAACGGTGACTTAATACTGTCCCTCACTGTCGTCCCCCGGAGACGGGCTTGAAGGCCCGAATCGCATCGAGGGGCTGCTACGTGGCAAAACTAGTTCGATGAGAGGTCGAGGGTCCATGCAAGCACGTTCAGAATTCGGCGCTACGGCGCACAACGAATCAAATGCCGGCCGGAGCAATCCGGGAGCGGGCTCCTTCAAGTCGAAGAAGCCGCTGGCCGTCATCGCGACGCCGGACCTCGACTTGTGGGCGCAGCTCGGCCCCATGCTCGAATCGACGGTGGCACTGCGCCACGCGGACAGCCTTGCCACCGCGGCGTCCATGTTCAAGCCCGGTTCGCGCACCATCCTGGTCGCGGACCTGCGCGGCCTGAACCCCGAAGACTTCGCGCCCATCTCCTCCAGCCCGCACAACCCGGTGGTCATCGCCATCCGTGACGGTGCGTCGGCCGGCATGGTCGATCAGCTGATGCTCGAAGGCGCCATCCAGGCGCTGGTCGACACGCCCATCGAATCCGCCGCGATGCTGCGCGCGGTGAACGATGCGGCCCGCATCTCCTCCACCTCCGACGCGCTGAGCGCGATGAATGCGCCTGCGGCCGACAGCTCGGGTGGCGATGAAAAATCCTCCAAGTCGCCCGCGGTGCTCATCGGCATCGTGGTCGCGGTGCTCGCCGCCGCCGGTGGCGCCTGGTTCTTCCTGAAGGGTGGTGACAAATCACCTTCCGCCGCTGCTTCGACCGACGCTGCCGCGCCTGCCGCCAACCCGGCCGCGAATGGCAAGCCGGGCGCCGCGCCCGCCGCCCCGGTCGGCACGCTCGACGAAGTGCTCGAGAAAGCGCGTCTCGCCATGGACGAGCGCCGCTACATCGAGCCGAACAAGAACAACGCCCTGGAATACTTCCGCCAGGTGCTGGTGATGGACCAGGGCAATGCCGAGGCCACCGAAGGCCTGAAGCGCCTCGGCGGCTTGCTGATCGCCCGCGCCCGCACGGCGCTCGACGAGCGCCGCTTCGACAACGCGCTGGCCGAGCTCGAAGCCGCGCGCAGCATCGACCCGAACGACCAGCGATTGGTCGAGGTCGACGCCCGTCTCGACTCGATGCGCGCGCAAACCGCGTTGGCGCAGATCCAGGCGACTCTGGCCGCGCAGAACTTCGACCGCGCGCAGACACTGCTCGAATCCGCCGAGAAGGACGCCCTGCTGCCGCCGGCGCAGATCGCCCAGCTCAAACGTGATCTCGACTCCAAGCGCAAGACGGTGGCCATCCAGCGTCTCGCCGCCAGCGCCGAAGCCCGCCTGAACAGCGGCCGCCTCGTGACGCCGGCCGGGGATTCCGCGAAGGATGCGATCAAGGACCTGCGTGAAGCGGGCGCCTCGGCCGATCTCATCGCGCGTCTCAACAACGATCTGAACCAGCGACTGCTGGCCGCCGCGCGCGACGCCGCCTCGAAGGGTGACCAGGCTGCGATGCAGGCCGCGCTCGGCGCTGCCCGCGAAAACGGTGTCTCCGCCGCGTCGGTGAATGCCGCGCAGCGGGAGATCACCGCCGCCGCCGCGAAGCAGAAAGCGACCAATGACGACATCGCGAAGTTTGCCAAGGCCGCGCAGGATCGCCTGGCCGCGGGCAACCTGATCACGCCGGCCAACGACTCGGCGGCTGCCAATGCCGAACGCCTGCGCCAGCTCGACCCGCGTAGCCCGGTCACGCTGCAGGTGGTGCGCGATGTGCGCGCCCGCATGGTGTCGGAGGCTCGTGCCCGTCTCACCGCTGGCCGTCCGAGTGACGCCGCGCCGCTCATCGATGCCGCTGAAAGCCTGGGTGGCGACAGCGACCTCGGCGAACTGCGCGCCGCGCTCGCGAGCGCCGAGCAGAAACTGGCCGCGGCCGCCGCCACGCCCAAGTTGCCGCCGCTCAAGATGACGCGTCCGCCGAAGCCCAAGTACCCCGCTTCCGCCAAGGGCGTGGAAGGCTGGGTGCGGGTCGAGTTCTATGTGACGCCGCAGGGCCGCACCGAGCGCGTCCGCGTGCTCTCGAGCGAACCGGCCGGCGTGTTCGATGCCGCCGCCGTGGACGCGATGGAAAGTGCCCGTTTCGAAGAATTTGACTGGACCGAATCGCGACTGGCTGTCCAGCGCATCGTGTTCAAGCCGGAGTGATGGAGGGTGAACTCTGTGACCGCTAAGACCGCTAAGAAGACGACTGGAAAAACTATTTCGTCCCGCATGCAAGGCGCCCGCGCCGTGTGGGTCGCGGTGGGTATCCTGGCACTGGCATTCCTCGTCGGCGTGCTCGCGCCGGCCTGGTACTTCGCCGGACGCCTGGTGGATAACAACACCGCGGTCCGCGCCATCGGTGAGCTGCAGCAGCAGCCGTCGCGCATGCAGGCCGCGCTCAACTCGATCCAGGACAGACTGCGCGCGCGCGGCTTCGTCCGGGACTCGATCGAGCAGCTGAAGCTCGCCACGTCGCAGTTCCAGAACGCGACCGCGACCCTGAAGGCTGGCGGTGGCGTCAGCATCGGTGGCATCGGCGGCGATGACGACGTCGAAAAGACGATCGCGGAAATGAACGACGCGTGGAAGAAGTACAAGCCCGCGCTCGACCCGGTCGCCAACTTCACGGCCATCCCGTATTCGGACAGCGAGCGTGACGGCACGCAGCTGAACGTCGACGGCCGCGAACTGCAAGCCAAGGTGACCGCCGCGGTCAGCCAGGCGCGCGTGTACACGCCGGGCCTCGAAAAGAACCTGTCGCAGATCATCGCGGGCCTGCAGAGCTCGTCCGACGGTCTGGCCACGGCCCTGCGCACCGTCGTGCTCATTGGCGTAGGCCTCGCCGCGGCGCTCGCGGGCCTGGTCGGTTACCTGTCACTCGCCCGCGGCAAGCAGGCGGCCGCCGCCGCCGCCGCCCGCCAGCAGACGGAAGACATCCTCTCCACCGTGCGTGAAGGTCTCTTCCTGCTCGACGGCGACCTCAAGATCGGTTCGATCCATTCGCACGCGACGGCGCAGTTGTTCCAGCGCGAGAGCGTCTCGGGCCTCACCTTCGAGGACCTGTTGCGCGATCTCGTGACGCCGAAGACGCTCGCCATCGCCACCAAGTTCGTCAAGGTGCTGTGGAGCGAGCGTACGAAGGAAAACCTGATCCGCTCCATCAACCCGCTCAATGAAGTGGAATTGCTGGTGGGCGAGAAGGGCAGCAAGGACGCGGAGACGCGCTACCTCGAGTTCAACTTCCACCGCGTTCGCCGCGAAGGCGCCATCACCCACGTGCTCGTGGCGGTCGCCGACGTGACCGCGCGTGTGGCCCTGGCCGCCCAGCTCAAGGGTGCGCAGGACAGCGCGCAGTCGCAGATGGACGCGTTCCTCTCGATCCTGCACGTGGATCCGGCGCAGCTCTCGTCGTTCCTCGACGATTCGGACGTGGCGTTCAAGATGATCAATGCCACGCTGCGGGATCCTGCGCGCGACAGCGCCTCGTTCCGCCGCAAGATCGACGGCCTGTTCCGCCAGATCCACAGCATCAAGGGCGAAGCTGCGGCCATCGGCCTGGGTTCGATGGAAGCCCGTGCCCACGCGCTCGAGAGCGATCTCGCCGCGTTGCGCGAGCGCAGCGACCTGTCGGGCGACGACTTCCTCCCGCTGCTGACGAAGTTCGACGACATCGTGTCGCACTCCCAGTCGGTGCGCGACATGGTCACCAAGCTCGCGAGCTTCCGTGACAGCTTCGGCAAGCACCAGGCCCAGGCGGCGCCCGCCGCTTCCACGGGCGACAGCACGGGCCGCAGTCCGAAGCTGAGCGAAGACGCCGTGGCCGCCGAGGCGACGCTGCAGCGCTCGGCGCGCGAAGGCTTCGTGGCCTCCGCCCAGCAGCTCGCCGACCGCATCGCCAATGAAAACGGCAAGAAGGTCGTCGTGACCTGCCGCGGCCACGACCTGGTACCCGAGACCTATCGCCGCCCCGTGAAGGACGTGCTGATCCAGCTGATCCGCAACGCGGTGGTGCATGGCATCGAGTCGCCGGGCGAGCGTGAGTCACAGGGCAAGTCGCCCGAGGGCCACATCCGCATCCAGTTCGAAATGGTCGAGAACGGTCGCGCCTTCCGCATGCAGTGCGAAGACGACGGTCGGGGCCTCACACCTGACAAGCTCCGCAAGACCGCCGTGACCAAGGGCATCATTTCCCAGAACGACGCGCAGGCGCTGTCGGACCAGGAAGCGATGATGCTGGTGTTCCGTTCGGGCTTCTCGACCGCCTCCAGCGTCACCAAGGACGCCGGCCGCGGCGTGGGCATGGACGTGATCGCCGAGATCGCCGCCCGCCTGGGTGGCCGCATCTCGTTGAATTCCGAAGTTGGCAAGAACATGAAGCTGTCACTGTCGTTCCCGGCCGAGCAGAAGGCCGCCGGCGTCGTGGCCGCTTAAGGCTCAGAGGGAGAAGAAAAGGTCATGAGTGCTGTGCCCAAGCCGCGCCAACCGCTGCGCATGATGATCGTGGATGATTCGAACGTGATGCGGCGTCGCATCGAGCGTTCTCAGCAGAACGACGCTCTCGAAGTGGTCGCGACCGCTGTGAACGGTCTCGACGCCGTCGAGAAGTTCAAACAGCTGATGCCCGACGTCATGACGTTGGACCTCACGATGCCCGAGATGGACGGCATCGAATGCGTCGAGCACATCATCAAAATAAAGCCCGATGTGCTTATACTCGTGGTGTCGGCCCTGGCCGATAAAGCCACTGCGGTTGAAGCCATCGAGAAGGGCGCGAATGGCTTTCTTTGCAAGCCGTTCACGGATGACCAGCTGAACGAAGCCCTCGCCGAGTTGATTGGGGAGTAAGAGACATGCTCGACGCTGAAGAAGTTCGAACCTTCGTGCAGGGGACCGTGCACTTCTTCGAGACCGCCACGGGTCACGCCGCGACGGTGGGTTCGCCCTATCTGTGCATCGACAAGGCCGCCGTGGTCCAGGACTACGCGGGCGTCATCGGCATTTCGGGCAATCGCGAAGGCAAGGTCTATTTCAC
>DATLDQ010000158.1:0-2150 GCA_035525785.1 Steroidobacteraceae bacterium
TCGGCCGGAGATACCCCGCACATCTGGGAACTGAACATCTGGTATCACACGCTCAACGCTGGATTCCGGACCCGCATCAGCGGCGAAACCGATTTTCCCTGCATCACCGACGATCGCGTCGGCCTTGCACGTTCGTACGCAAAGGTCGAGGGCGGTTTGACGTATCGCAAGTGGATCGACGCGGTGCAGGCCGGCCGCAACTACGTGTCGGACGGCAAGAGCCACCTGATGGACTTCGCCGTAAACGGCGTCGAGGGAGGGACACGCGACAGCGAGGTGCCTCTCAATGGGCCGCAGCGCGTCAAGGTGACGGTGAAAGCCGCCGCGAACCTCGACGCCTCGCCGAACGACACCGTCCGTCAGGCATCGTACGACGTGACCCCTTATTGGGATCTCGAGCGCGCGCGCATCGGCATCCGTCGGGAGGTGCCGGTCCAGATTGTGGTCAACGGCCGCGTTGTCGCGACGCAGCCGCTCGCGGCTGATGGAGTCGTCCGCGAGCTGACCTTCGACATTCCCATCCAGGGCAGCAGCTGGATCGCGGCACGCATCCTGCCGTCGTCACACACGAACCCGGTGTTCGCGGTCGTTGGGGGGAAGCCAATTCGCGCGTCGCGCGAGAGCGTGCAGTGGTGCCTCACGGCGGTGAACCAGTGCTGGACCCAGAAGGCGCCGAAAATCCGCGCGAGCGAACTCGAAGCGGCCCGCGCCGCGTACGACCACGCCCGCGCCGTGTACACACAGAGGCTGGCGGAAACGAACCAGGGGGTTGCGGGTCGATGACGAAACACGTGCTTCGCATTGCGGTTGCCAGCACCGCACTTGCGTGGACGGCCGCCCTCCTGGCTGTGGCGCCACAACGAAGGCCCCCCACCCGCGGCCTGATCGATTTCGAACGGCAGGTGCAGCCGATCATCGCGAAGCACTGCCTCGAATGCCACAGCCAGGACAAACGGAAAGGCGGTTTGTCGCTGGCGACCTGGGCTGATGCTCTCGACGGCGGCCGCAACGGGCCCGCGATCCGTCCGGGCAGCAGCGCAAGGAGCCTGCTGCTCCACCGCGTCACCGGGGTGGTGGAACCGCAAATGCCCAAGGACGAGGATCCGCTGACGTCAGCCGAGGTCGCGCTCCTTCGCAGGTGGATTGATCAAGGGGCGCGCGCGACATCGGCGTCAGCACCAGCGCCGCAACCATGGGAAGCGCCGCTCACCCTCGCCGCTCCCGCGGTACCGGCGGCGCGATGGACCGGCTGGACTTCACCGCTCGATCGGGTCGTCGCGTCGTATCTCGCGGCCCACAAGGTCTCCCGTCCAGACGCGGTGCCCGACAGCTTGTTTGCAAGGCGGGCGTATCTCGATGTCTGGGGACTGCTGCCAACACCAGAGCAGCTGCAGGAGTTCGCTGCCGATCCCGGGCCGGACAAGCGCGCTCGGCTGGTGACGCGCCTGCTGGCGGACGATCAGAAATATGCCGAGCACTGGATGTCGTTCTGGAACGACGTGCTGCGAAACGAAGACGGCGTCACCTACTTCTCAGAGACCGCTGGCCGCAAGAGCATCACCGACTGGCTTTATCCGGCCCTGCAGCGCAACGTTCCCTACAACGAGTTCGTGTCGAAGCTCCTGAACCCGATGCTCGCATCGGACCCGGAGGGATTTTTAGTCGGTGTGAACTGGCGCGGTGAAACCAGCGCGGCGGTCACGCCGTGGATGCAGGCCGCACAGAACACCGCGCAGGTCTTTCTCGGCATCAACCTGAAATGCAATGCCTGTCATGACAGCTTCGTGAGCAAGTGGAAGCTGAAGGATGCGTATGCCCTGGCCGCGTATTTCGCGCCGGAACCGACACTGCAGCTGTACCGATGCGACGTCGCACTAAATCAACACGCCAAGCCTGGTTTCTTGTTTCCGGAACTCACCGGCGCACCTGCCTCCGACACGCTGGCCGACCGCCGGGCCGCCGCCGCCGCGACGTTCCTCGATCCGCGGATGGGGCGCCTCCCGCGGACGCTGGTCAATCGCGTCTGGCACCGTCTCCTCGGGCGAGGGCTGGTGGCCAACCCGGATGAAATGGATGGCGTGCCATGGAGTCCGGAGGTGCTCGACTGGCTCGCCAGCGATTTCGTCGAGCATCGGTACGACATCAAGCAC
>DATLDQ010000161.1:0-48128 GCA_035525785.1 Steroidobacteraceae bacterium
CGGCTGGCTCTACTACGCCATGAGCATCGCGGGCTTCGTCTGCGTGTGCCTGGCCTGCCTGGGACGCATCTGGTGCTCGGTGTTCATCGCCGGCCACAAGGATGCAGACCTCGTGACCACCGGCCCTTTCGCGCGCTGCCGGCATCCCCTGTATGCCTGCTCCATCGTCGGCGCGCTGGGACTGGGACTGACCACCAAGTCGTGGCTGCTTTGCGCCGTGACCGTGTTGCTGATCACCGCCCTCGTGGTTTACGCGGCGTCGTGCGAGGAACAATTCCTGGCCGACTCGTTTCCGGATCACTTCAAGGCCTACGTGGCCGCCACTCCCAATATGTGGTGGCCAGGCCGCGCGTCAGCGTTGCCGGAGACTCTCGATGTGCGCCCCGTGGTCTTTTGGAAGGCCTTCCTGGATGCGGGCTCTTTCTTCGCGCTCTGGTTGCTGGTGGCGGTGGCCGCCGAGATCCGGCTCGCGATGTGATGACACTTTCCGACATTCGCGGCGGGGCCGCGGGTGTACGCTCCGTGGCATGGAAATCCGCCGCATGCAATCAGCCGTGCTGCGCCGGGCCATCCGGCCCGCGGTCATCCTGATCACCGCGATGCTCGTCCTAACTAACTCGGGCTGCACGATGGCACCGCGCAGCGAACGCGTCGCGACCGCCTCCGCGGTGCCGCTGGTGAACACCAACTGGCGGCTCACCAATCTCGGCGAACGCGTGATCGATAACCCGGCGGGCGGCAACGCGGTCGCCCTGCAACTGCAACCGTCGAACTTGCGTCTCACCGGGTTCGCGGGCTGCAATCGCATGTTCGGCGGGTACCTGCTCAACGCGGATCAACTCAAGTTCGACCAGGTGGGCGCGACCAAGATGGCCTGCGCCGAAGAATCTCGCATGAAGCTCGAGCAGGAATATTTCCAGATGCTCTCGGCCGTGGCCCGCTGGAAGATCACGGGCAGCTCGCTCGAGTTGATGGATTCCGGTGGCACCACGGTCGCCACGTTCGCCGCGGCTGCGCCGGATCAGTAGTCCCGGATCCGTAAAAATCGCGGTAGTCGAACTACCGGCCTTCCCCGGTGCAGCGGTACTCGCGCACCACCCGCCACTTCGAGCAGCTGGACGCTTCGCCGTCCACGCACTTGCGATCCTCGCTCTTGCGCTGGGCGCCGGGGTACCCCCAGTCGCGGCAACGCTCGCGCGCCATTTCGACGCCGGCGCGCTCGTCAACCTGCGGACTTTCGAACTTGCGGTACTCGTAGAACAGCGCCACGGTCGCAGTGTCACGGTCGCTGTCCGCCACGTTCCAGAGCTTGTAGGTAGTGCAGCCCGTGGTCGCGAAGAGCAACAGGAGAGCGGCGGCGGCAGTTGTTTTCAGCATTCCATACCTCGACATCGATGCGGACTGTAGCGGTTTTCGCGACCCGCGGCAGCGGGGCATTCTGGCAAACGGCGCGTCCTTCAGGCTATAACGATGCACGGTATAACGCGTCAGGCGACACAGAATCATGCGAGGCCCGTCCGACTGATGGAACTACCAGAACAGGTTCCCGGCACAGAAAAATCGCAGTTCCGGCTGCTGGGTAAGCGTCGCTTCCTGCCGTTCTTCCTCACGCAATTCCTCGGCGCCTTCAACGACAACCTGTTTCGCAACGCGCTGGTGGTCTCCGTCACCTTCGGCGCGTCGGCTGCCGCGCACGACGCCGGTGTGCTCGCCAACGCCGCGCAGGGATTGTTCATACTGCCGTTCTTCCTGTTCTCCGCGCTGGCGGGGCAGCTTGCCGACAAATACGAGAAGAGCCGGCTGATCCGGCAGACGCGCCTCATCGAGGTCTTCTTGATGTGCCTGGGCGCGGTGGCGCTGTATTTCAATCACGTGCCGTCGCTGCTGTCGGTCATCTTCCTCATGGGCGTGCTCGCGACCATTTTCGGTCCGCTCAAGTACTCGCTGATGCCGCAGCATCTGCGCCAGAGCGAGCTCGTGGGCGGTAACGCGCTGGTGGATGCCGGCACCTTCCTCGCCATTCTCATCGGCACCATCGCCGGGGGCCTGCTGGCACCCACGTCGAAGGCCGAGGCGGATCTTGGCGGCGCCAGCGACGCGCATGTCGCAGCTTCGCTCGCGATGGTCGGCGTGGCGGTGCTCATGTATACCTGCGCGCGCTTCATTCCGCGCGCGGAAGCCACCGACCCCGGGCTCGAAGTCGACCTCAATCCGATCACC
Organism: Steroidobacteraceae bacterium; assembly: GCA_035525785.1. Taxonomy (GTDB): domain Bacteria; phylum Pseudomonadota; class Gammaproteobacteria; order Steroidobacterales; family Steroidobacteraceae; genus CADEED01. Next base: position 2,221 of record DATLDQ010000161.1, read on the forward strand.
GCCACCTGGCAGGTGATCCGCTTCGCGGCGAAGACTCGTGCGATTTTCCTCAGCTTGTTGGGTATCTCGTGGTTCTGGCTCGTGGGTGCGCTGATACTGGCGCAGCTGCCCGCCTACGCGCGCGACGTGCTGGGCGGCGACAAGTCGGTCTACACGCTGTTGCTCGCGTCGTTCTCGGGGGGCACCGCGCTCGGCTCCCTGTGCTGCGAGAAACTCTCCGGCCACAAGGTGGAGATCGGCCTGGTGCCGCTGGGCTCGATCGGCCTGACCGTCTGCCTGCTCGACCTGTATTTCAAATCTCCGGCCTCGCCCCCCGGCCTGCATGAGCCCGGCGCGGAGGTGGTCAACTGGCTGGCCTTCCTGCGAGAGGGTGGCTGGGACGTGTCGCTCGACTGCGCGCTGATCGGTCTTTTCGGCGGTTTGTTCATCGTCCCGTTGTACGCGCTCATCCTCCAGCGCAGCACCGAGAGCCATCGCGCGCGGATCATTGCCTGCAACAACATATTGAACGCGGGCTTCATGGTGCTGGCCGCGGGACTGGCCATCGTCTGGCTCGAAGTGCTGGACTTCAGCATCCCGCAGCTGTTCATCCTCGCAGCCGTGCTCAACGCGGCGGTGGCCGTCTACATCTACTCGCTGGTGCCCGAGTTCCTGATGCGGTTCCTCACCTGGGTGCTGGTGAGCATCATGTACCGCGTCAAGGTGCGCGGACTCGAGAACATCCCCGAACGTGGCCCGGCACTCATCGTCTGCAATCACGTGAGCTTCATGGACCCGCTGGTGATCGGCGGCAGCGTGCGGCGGCCGGTACGATTCGTGATGGATCACAACATCTTCAGGATACCGGTGCTCAACTTCATTTTCCGCACGGCGCGTGCCATACCCATCGCGCCCGCGCACGAAGACCGCGCTGAAATGCAGAAGGCCTTCGACCGCATCGACGCCGAGCTCGCGGACGGCGAAGTGGTTTGCATCTTCCCCGAGGGCAAGCTCACCAAGGACGGCGAGATCAACGAGTTCAAGCGCGGCGTGGAAAAAATACTCGAGCGCCGCGCCGTCCCGGTGGTGCCCATGGCGCTGCGCGGCCTCTGGGGCAGCTTCTTCAGCCGCCGCGAAGGCAGGGCACCCATGAGCAAACTACCTTCGCGCTTCTGGTCTCGCATCGAGATGGTGGTGACCGCACCCGTGCACGGCGACGCCGCCAGCGCCACGGGTCTGCAGAAAATCGTCTCCGGCCTGCGTGGCGAATGGCAGTGATCGACAGGTGTGTGTGGCGCCAGACTTAAAATCTGTCCCCACCGTCATGCAACTCCTGAAATCCGACACCTTCGGCACGATCAACCGCGACGGCGATCGCGTCATCCGCGACACGCGGGCAGCGAAAACCGGCATTGGCTGGCTGGCCCGCTATCTCATGCGGCGCGAGCGTCGAGCGCTGGCGCACCTCGGCGGGATGAACCTCGATGGGATCCCCGCCCTGCTCGCGTCCGACCGCCACACGCTCAGCCGCAGCTGGATCGAAGGCACACCCATGCACCTCGCCCGCCCGCGCGACGTCGCGTATTTCCGCGCCGCATTGCGCCTGCTCCGCCGGCTGCACGCCGCGGGTGTTCTGCACAATGACCTCGCCAAGGAAACCAACTGGCTGGTGACGCCACGTGGTTTTCCGGCGCTGGTCGATTTCCAGCTCGCGTCCGTCGTGGGACGCCGCGGCGCGCTCGCGCGTGCCCGCGGGCACGACGATCTGCGGCACCTGCTCAAACACAAGCGCACCTATCTTCCCGAAAGACTCACCGCGCGCGAGATGCGCATACTCGCGACGCCTTCCCTGATGTCGCGTGCGTGGATGGCCACGGGCAAGAAGGTCTATCTTTTCATCACGCGCCGGGTACTGCATTGGCGCGACCGCGAAGGTGCGGGAGATCGAAACACGTGAAGACCTGCCTTGCGCTCAGGCCGGCAGCAGGTCCACGGGATACTCCGACTGCGGCTGCACGAGGAGCCAGATCTCCTCCGACTCGCGCCCTATCCACACGCCCGCGAGCGGGAGCAGCGAGACCGGTGGGTGCGGATATCCCTCCGTTGCGATCGGCATGTGCACCTTGACGTCGAAATCCACGTCGTGAACGCCCGCCATGGGCCAGGCCGACCTGAAGTATTCGAACAGCGCCAGCGGCGGGTTTCGGGAATCCTGCCGCACGGCCGCGGAGTACAGCCGGATCTCGCCCGCCTCGGCGTCGACTTCGAGATCCCGCAGCGGCGAGATGACCACGTCGATGCCCTCGCTCGGCGCGAGGTCGAGATCAACCAGCAGCACCGAGAATTCGCCGTACTGGCTCTCGTTGCCCGCGAAGACCTTGCTGAGCTCCGAGAGCTTCATTTGCCGCGCTACACGTCCTGCACGTACTGGATGAAGCCGAGATTCTTCGCGACCTTGTCGTACAAGGTGCGGCCCGGCGTATTGGTGGTGTGCGTCAGCCAGTAGACGCGCGTCGACCCGGCCTCTTTCGCGATTTCGGACACGCGCACGATGAGCGCGCGTCCGATGCCATGCCCGCGGTAGTCGGGCGCGGTGAACAGATCCTGCAGGTAGCACACGGGCGCGAGCCGCGAAGTGCTGCGGTGGTAGAGATAGTGGCAGAGGCCGACGAGCACGCCTTCGCGTTCGGCGACGATGCAATGCACCGGCTCACTGGCGTCGAAGAAACGACGCCAGGTGGTGTCGGTCACCTCATCGGGCAACGCCGTCGGGCCGACGCGCTCGTAGAACGCGTTGTATTCGTCCCAGAGCGGTCGCCATGCTTCGTAGTCCTGCGGTGAAACGGTGCGAACCGCGATGGGGGAGCGTTTTTTCGTCATTTCGTGGGTCGGGTCTCGGCCACCTGCGGGCCAGGCGATTTTGCCTTGGCCGGATCCGCGCAGGCGGGAAGACTCAACAGCAGCTGCATTCTCGCCTGGTGGTATTCGGCGCGGCTCATGGCTGGTTCGCGGGCCTTGAGCGCGGCGTATTCCAGCCACCATTTCTGTATGACGCCGACGGTCCATAGATTCTTGCGGCGTGAGAGCTGCAGGCTGATCGGCCGCTCGTTGACCAGGCTGGTGATGAACACCTGGTCGGTGCAGGAGCCACCTTCTTCGCAGGGGCAGCCCGTGACCACCGGGGAGATGTTCACCAGCTGCGGCATTTTGTATTTGGTGGCGATGGCATGAACCTCGCGCACTTCGTCGTCGGTCATGTTGAGATAACGCAGCGGCGTATCGCGACGCCTGGGATAGAGCTGCCGGGCGCGAGCTTCCAGCTCCATCAACCGGACTTCCATCTGCGGATCGAAGCCGACCACGTCATTCTTGCCGGCGCCCGCCGCCCATGCGCTGATCAGGAGCAACCCCGCCATCGACCCGGCTTTGACCCGCATCTCGCCCTCGCCCTGGAGGTTTACCGGATGTTATTGGCCGTACGCGCATTCGCGCAATGAATCACAACGATTCTTTGCCAACTCGAGGGTTATTGTCTTGCGCGGCGCAGGGGTCATTCCCTACCCTTACGGCCGTTTCGGAGTTTTTGGAGCAGCAATGGCGATCGTCCACCCGCACAACCTGCGCCGCCCTGACGCGGGCATCCAGCGGCCCTATGGCGTGCGCATCACCCTGAAGTCGGGCGACCCGTTCCGCAAGCTGCTCGGCGCCGACTGGAACAAGACGCATTGGTTCGGCACGGCGGCCGAGCGCGACGCAGCGCTCGTGGAGATGGCACGCAAGCACGAGTACTCACGCTCCGGCGACCAGCCCGCGCTCAAGTTCGAAAAAGTGGAGAAGCTCCACGAGTCCCGCGGGCTCTAGAAAGTGCGGCCGAGGAACAGGTAGTACGCCGACCCACCCTCGTCATCGAACCCGGTCGCGAAGTACACCGGGCCTAGCAAGGTATCGAGACCGATGAACAGGCTGCCATTGGTCTTGGCCGAGCTCAACGAAATGTCGCGGCGCGCATTCCACACATTGCCCATCTCGATCGACGTGCCGAGGTAGACGGGGACGTCGAGGAAGCCCTGCCCCGTGCCCTCGCCGATGCGGCGGTAGTAGATACCGCGCGCGACGGCGAAGTGCGGGCCGGTCAGGGTCTCGGGCGTGACACCCGACATGTTGAGGAACCCGCCCAGCGAGTAATACGACCGCACGATGTCCACGTCGGAATCGAGCCGGGTGCCGAAAGTCGTCCACAGGATGCCCGTGTTGCGGCCCCATGAGTGTGCATACAGCTGGTCGAACAGCAGCAGGTCCGCCTTCTGCGAGTCGCCACCGCCCTCGCGTTCACCCTGCCACGCCAGCGACATCGAGCCGCCGCGCCGCGGGAAGTTCACGTCGTCCACGCTGTCGTAGCGGAACTCGCCGAACAACTTGCGCCCGTCGAACTCCGACGGCGGCAGCAACGGGTCGCCGATGCGCACGCGCGCGGTGCCGATGGTGCGGCCGGCGCCCAGGCGCACTTCGCCGTAGTTGCCGAGCTCGCGCCCCAGGTCGACGCCGAAGTCCGTGGTGCGCACGCGATACTCGGCGAGGATGTGCTCCGCCTCGTTCACGAGCGGCACCGTGCGAATCTGGAATTCCGCATGCGGCGCCACGAACCAGCGCGAGCGGTACCCCACCGGCAAGTAGACCTCGGTGGCGACGCGCGGCGTCTCGCCCACCTGCAAATCCCACAGCCATTCGCCACCATAGCGCGTGATCTCGGCCAGCGTGCCGCGAGCCGCGGCGTTGAACGAGGAATTGCCCTCGAAGTCGTTCTGCAGGTTCAGGCCGAAACGCAGATAGTTAGGCCCCCAGGAATTGCGGCGCGTGGTGAAAGCCAGCCCGTAGTCCTCCGGGTTCTCACCCTGGACCAGCCGGTAATCGAAGATTTCGAGATTGCCCTGCCCGTACAGCTCACCGACCCGGCGCGTGAGCCGCGCCACGTTCACGGGTTTGCCGACCTGGTCGCCGAACAATGCCTGGATGGCGCTGGCGTAGCGCTCCGAACCCGGCTCGATGCGCAGGAATTTGACCGGCGGCAGGCCGCCGCGCACCACTGCGCGCGCCTGGGCGAGGCGCGCGAATTCCGCCGCCGGAACCGACAGTTCCGCGAGGCGCTGCAGCTGGCCGCGGGCCGCTTCCTCGCCCACCACCATGGCCTTGGCATGCTCGGTGAAATCGAGCGAAGAGAAGTCCCCCAGCGCGGGGTCGATGACCACGTCCGAAGCCTTGAGCGTCTTGCGCTGCTCCGCGGAGTTGTGCCGGATGAGGATGGCCAGCATCTGGTTGGTCACCGTGGCGACCGAAACGAGCTTGTTCCTCTCGATCAGCGGGAAACCGCAGTCCACCACGATGAGGATGTCGACACCCATTTCCCGCGCCACGTCGATGGGCAGGTTGGATGAGAGCCCGCCATCGACGAGCATGCGGCCCTCGTAGTCCACGGGCGAGAACACGCCTGGCGCCGACAGGCTGGCGCGCATCGCCGTAGTTAGGTCACCGTGATCGAGGACCACGCGGTCGCCGGTGACGATGTCGGTCGCGACGGCACGGAACGGAATGGCCAGATCGTCGAAGCTCTGCACCTGCGCCACGGGCAGCGTGAGGCCCCGGAGGATCTGCGTGAGTTTCTGGCCCTGCACCAGCCCGCGCGGCAGCCGGAATCTGCGCCCCTTGATACCCAGCGGGAACTTGACCAGGAAGTTCTGGTCTTCGAGCTTGCGGCGGAAGTTGAGGTCGGTGCGCGCCGGGCGGTCGCGGAAGGCGTCTTGCCAGTCGACCGAGGTCATCACGCGCTCGATGTCGTCCGCCGAGAGCCCCGACGCATACAAACCACCTACGACGGCCCCCATGCTGGTGCCGGCAATGGCATCCACGGGAACATGGTTCTCTTCGAGCACCTTGAGCACGCCGATGTGTGCCGCGCCCCTGGCGCCCCCGCCCGAGAGCACGAGGCCGACGCGCGGCCGGCTCATGCCGCTCGCGGGAGGAGCTTGCTGCGCCGACACGGCCGCCGCGGCCACCAGCGCCAGCACGGCAAACAACCTGCGTTTTCCGGGGCTTCTGTTCATCCTGCGACATGGCAAGGATAGACGTTCACAGTGATAATCGGCCACCTCTACATGCGTACTCTCCTCCTCTTCGCGGCACTCGCGCCGCTCGGCGCCGTCGCCGCGCCTCCTCCACCACAAGCCGACACCTCGCAGGGCGAGCTGGACACCTCGGGACCGTACGACGTGGTGGTCACGGCGTCCCGTCGGCAGATGTCCGCGGCCGAGGCGCCGGCGAGCATCTCGCGCATCGACGGCGAGGACTTCGCACTCGTGGGCGCCAAGCACCAGGCCGACATCCTCAATGCCGTCCCCGGCGTCTATGTCCAGCGTGGCAGCGGCTCGGAGAGCCTCGCGGCCATCCGCTCGCCCGTGCTCGCAGGAGCGGGCGCCTGCGGCGCCTTTCTCGTCACCGAAGACAGCCTGCCGATCCGCCCCGTGGGCTTCTGCAATCTCAACGAGATGTTCGAGCTCAATTACGAACAATCCGATCACGTGGAGATACTGCGCGGACCTGGTTCGGCGTTGTTCGGCGCCAGCGCGGTGCACGGGGTCATCAATGCCATCACGCCCGATCCCGCCTTCATGCCCCAGCTGTTCCTCGGCGCCGAGACCGGTTCGGATGCGTTCAAGCGTCTGAGCCTCGGTGCCGGCCATGTCTTCGACGGGCCGTCCAATTCCTCGGTCGGGATGTACGGCGTCGCGACGCGCGCGCCCGGCTGGCGGGACGCCTCGGGCGTGGATGAGCTCAAGCTCAACCTGCTCGGGGATTCGCAGGTATTCGGCGGCAGCCTGCGGTTGCGCGCGGCGGGCTCGGTGCTCAACCAGGAGACCGCGGGCTTCATCCAGGGCTTCGACAGTTATCGCGACGAATCCGTCGCGCGCACGAATCCGAACCCGGAGGCCTTCCGTGACGCCTCGAGCGCGCGCGTCGCCGCGCACTTCGACAAACACGATGTGTTCGGTGCGAACAGCGAGCTGGAACTCGCGGGCATCTATCGCCGATCGCGCATGGACTTCCTGCAGCACTTCCTGATCGGCAAACCCCTGGAGCACAACGCCCAGACCAGCTACATGGCGAGCGCCGCGGCCACGTTGACGCGCGGCTCGCTCGTGACGCGCCTTGCCGTGGACGCGGAAACGGCCGCCACCGAGCTCACCGAATTCCAGCCACGTCCGGCCACGGATGGCGCACCGGCCGCCAACGCGATCCGCCCGGCGGGGTTCCACTACGACTACGGCGTGGACTCCCGTACTTTCGGCGCCACGGTATCGGCCGACTATGCATTCGCCGACTACTGGCATGCCAGTGCGGCCCTGCGCGCCGACACGACTAACTACGACTACGACAACCACATGCTCGCGGGCAACACCGACGAGGACGGCGTGCCCTGCGGCGCGACGGGCTGCCTGTACGCGCGGCCCGCGGATCGCAGCGACACGTTCGACAACCTCTCGCCGCGCGTCACCCTTGCCTGGGACTTCCGCCGCAACAACGTCTATGCGACCGCATCGACGGGCTTCCGCCCGCCCGAGATGACCGAGCTATACCGCCTGCAGCGACAGCAGTCGGTCGCGGATCTCGACAGCGAACAGATGGACTCGTACGAGATCGGCTGGAAGTCGCGATACCTCGGCTACCTCGACTTCGACCTCGCGTTCTTCTACATGGAAAAACGCAACGTCATCCTGCGCGAATCCAACGGCTTCAACGTGGGTGATGGATCGACCAGCCATCGCGGCGTGGAGTACGACGCGCTCTACCGCGTCGATCCGGGCACGGGCTCCCTGCACGTGGAGCTGCGGTTCTCGGGCACGGTGGCGCGACATGAATACGAGTTCTCGCGCGCCGTGGAAGGCGGAGAGAGCATCGTTTCGGGAAACGACGTCGACACCGCGCCAAGAAATCTCCATTCGGTCGACCTGTCGGCCTCGTTCGGCGACGCGAATGCCTGGAAGACAGGCGTGACCTGGCGCCACGTCGGGTCCTATTTCCTGGACGCCGCCAATACAGCGAAATATCCCGGACACAAGGTCGCCGATCTCAGATTGCAACATCGGACCCCAGGCGGATTGGGCCTGACGGTTCGCGTGGACAATCTGTTCGACACCTCCTATGCCGACCGAGCAGACTTCGCGTTCGGCAACTATCGCTACTTCCCGGCGCGCGGTCGCGCCGCGTTCCTGTCGGTCGACTACCTCGTGGATTGAGTCATCGCATGTTTCCGCTCTACATCCTGTCCGGTCTGCTCTCGTTAGGACTCGTGGTCCATTGCATCAAGACCCACCGCAACACCATCTGGGTGTATGTGCTGGTGGTGCTCATGTCCATGCCCTTCGTGGGTGCCGCCGCCTACGTCGCAGCCGAGCTCTTGCCCGAGTGGCTTGGCTCGCGCACCAGCCGCCGCGCCATGCGTGGTATCCGCAGCTCGCTCGACCCGGAAGCGAACCTGCGCCGGTTCGAGAACGAGATGAAGGTCACGGGCAACGTCGCTTCGCGCCAGAAATACGCGGACGAACTGGTCAAGCTCGGTCGCGCGAAGGAAGCAGTGCAGATTTATAAGACTTGTCTGACAGGGGTCTTCGCTGACGATCCCAAATTATTGTTGGGTTACGCGAATGCCCAGTTCGAAGCCGGCGATGCGGCTGGCACACGCCAGGCGCTCGACGTATTGATAGAAAAAAACCCCGAGTTCAAATCTGCCGACGGCCATCTGCTGTACGCGCGCGCGCTCGAGGCGGAAGGCAATGTCGAGAAAGCACTTTCGGAGTACGCCACGCTCGCCGAGTACTTCGCCGGCGCCGAAGCGGGTGTGCGTTACGCGAGATTATTGATCCGTTCGGATCAGCGGCCGCTGGCCCAGCAAACGCTCAAGGCGCTGCTGGACCGGGCCAAGTACGCCCCGGCGCACTACCGCAAGGCCCAGCGCGAATGGCTGGACGAAGCCCACCGGGAACTGCAAAACACCTAGAAACCTAGGGCAATTGTTCGCTTACTTCTTGCGGTTGATGGAGCGGAACGACACGCCTTCCATCATCGCCTTGTAGCGCACGGCGCCGGGTGATCGGCCCAGCTTCGACGCCGCCACGCGGGCAGACACCCTGGACTTGGCGAACGCGCGCAGCTTCTTCATGTCGCCTTCCGACCATTCGCGCATATGCCGCGCACCTTTTTTCTTGGCTGCCATTCCAGAGTCCTCTCGTCGTGGTGGGATTGTTGGGTTCCATAGTCTAACAACAATACCCCGGGTGCGAGTCAATCGTCGCCGGATGACGACATGTCGGAATGACGCCTATCAATCTTGCGCGATGCCTCACACGAAGCTCTCACACGAGCCCCTCACACAAGCTTGATAGTCTTTGGATCGAAGTTAGGAGACGGGAACCGCAGAGGCAGCTGCTCGAATTCATAGATGAGCAGCTGCGATACCGCGAAATCGCGGAACCACTTGCGATTTGCGGGCACTACGTACCACGGAGCGTGATCCGTGGAGCAGCGCGCGAACATTGCCTCGAAGGCGCGCGTGTAGGCCGGCCATTGCCGGCGCTTCTCCAGGTCACCGGCATCGAACTTCCAGTTCTTGCGCCGGTCGGTGAGACGCTCCTCGAAACGCACGCGCTGCTCCTCCTTGCTGATCTGCAGGAAAATTTTTACAACGCGGGTGCCGCAGGCGTCGAGCAGGCGCTCGAATTCGTTGATCTGGTCGTAGCGGCGGCTCCAGACATCCTCGGGGACGAGCTCGTTGACGCGGACGATGAGCACGTCCTCGTAGTGCGACCGGTTGAACACCGCGATCTCGCCCTTCGGCGGCGCGTGCTTGTGGATGCGCCACAGGTAGTCGTGGCGCAGCTCCTCGGCGGTCGGTCCCTTGAATGCGGTGACCGTGCAGCCCTGGGGGTTGAACGCGCCGAACACGCGCCGGATGGTGCTGTCCTTCCCGCCGCCGTCGATGGCCTGCAAGGCGATCAGCATGGCGAAGCGGCCGTCCGCATACATCTTGTATTGCAACTCCTCCAGCCGGGTCAGGTTCTCGATGGTGGCGGCGACGGCCTTTTCCTTGTCCCAGCCAAAGCAACGATCCGCGTCCGCGTCCAGCAGCTTCAGGCGCGAGCCGGGCCGCACGCGCAGCTTGTCGGGGATGTCGCGTCGCGGGACCGGGCGTTGGCTCATCGGGGCACCTGCTGGGTAATGCAATGAATGTTGCCGCCGCCTAACAGGATCTCGCGGGCGGGTACACCCACGACATGGCGGCCGGGAAACGCGCGCTTCAAACGGGCGGCCGCGAGCCGGTCCGTCTTCTTGTCGAGCAACGGCATGACGATGCCGCGATTGGCGATGTAGAAGTTCACATAGCTTGCGGCGAGGCGCGTGCCGGCCTCGCGTCGCTGCGCGTTCTCGCTATGCAGGATGCCGGCCGCCTCGGTGGCGTTGAGGTCGAGTGGACCGGGCATGGGCAGCTTGATGACTTCGAGGCTGCGTCGGCGCGCATCCTTCGCGGCGCGCAGGCGATGCAGCGCGTCCGCGGATACTTCATATTGCGGATCCGCCGGATCATCGGTCCAGTGCAGCGCCACCACACCCGGCTTCACGAAGCACGCGATGTTGTCGACGTGGCCATCGGTCTCATCATTGATGACGCCGTCGCCGAGCCAGATGATCTCGCGCACACCCAAGTAGTCGCGCAGGTGCCCCTCGAGCTGCGTGCGGCTCAGATCGGGGTTGCGGTTCGGATTGAGCACGCACTGCTCGGTCAGCAGCGCCGTGCCCTGCCCGTCCACGTGCAGCGCACCGCCCTCCATGATGAAGGGCGCGCGATAACGATCGAGCCCCTCGATCTCGAGCACCTTGCGCGCGACGGCATCGTCGAGGTTCCACGGGAAGTAGAGGCCGCCGTCGAGTCCGCCCCAGGCGTTGAAACGCCAGTCGACGCCGCGTCTCACTCCTTTCTTGTTCGTCACCACCGTGGGGCCGACGTCGCGCATCCACGCATCGTCGTGGGAGATCTCGACGACACGTATCGTCGGCGGAAGTTGGCTGCGCGCGAACTCGTAGTGCGTCGCCGAGACGCCCACGGTCACGGGCTCGAATCTCGCGATCGCCGCGGCCACGTCGGTGAAGGCGCGCTGCGCCGGCTGCGCGCCGTCGCGCCAGTTGTCGGGGCGCTCGGGCCAGAGCATCCAGCAACCGGCGTGGGGCGAGAATTCCGCCGGCATGGCGAATCCGTCGGCGGCCGGCGTGCTGTCGATGGTGCGGGTCATGTGCCCGGATTGTATCGGAGCGAACCCGGCCCGCGAGGCCGGTGCGCGACCCCCGTGTGTTAGCATCGCGGCCCCTTCAGGCCCCCCGAGACAGCACGCACGATGGCTACGCCCACGAGTCCCAAAGTCACGCCGCCCGCCGGCGGCGCCAAGATTTCCATCCAGAACGGCAAGCTGCAGGTGCCGGACCAGCCGATCATTCCCTTCATCGAAGGTGACGGCACGGGCCGCGACATCTGGCGCTCCAGCGTCCGCGTCATGGACGCCGCGGTGGCCAAGGCCTACGGCGGCAAGAAGAAGATCCACTGGCTCGAGGTCTATGCCGGCCAGAAATCGTTCGATGCGTTCAAGAACTGGCTGCCCGACGAGACCGTCGAGGCCTGCCGCGAATACCTGGTGTCCATCAAGGGACCGCTGACCACGCCCGTGGGCGGCGGCATCCGCTCGCTGAACGTGGCGCTGCGCCAGTTGTTAGACCTGTACGTCTGCCTGCGCCCCGTGCGCTGGTTCAAGGGCGTGCCTTCGCCCGTGAAGGCGCCCGAGAAGGTCGACATGGTGATCTTCCGTGAGAACACCGAGGACATCTACGCCGGCATCGAGTTCGAGCACGGCACCGAGGACAACAAGAAGTTCAAGGAGCTGTTCAAGCAGGCCTTCCCGAAGGCGTACGCGAAAATCCGCTTCCCGGAGACTTCGGGCATCGGCTTCAAGCCGGTGTCGCAGGAAGGCACGGAGCGCCTGTTCAAGGCCGCGCTGGAATACGCGGTGATCAACAAACGCCGCAGCGTGACGATCGTCCACAAGGGCAACATCCAGAAGTTCACCGAAGGTGCGTTCCGCAACTGGGCGTATGCGCTGGCCGAGAGCCCGGCGTTCGCCGACAAGTTCTACACCTGGGAACAGTGGGGCCGCACCAAGGCCGCCAAGGACGAGAAGGCCGCGAACGAGGAGCAGAGCGCAGCGCTCAAGAGCGGCAAGATCCTCGTGAAGGACGCGATTGCCGACATCGCGCTCCAGCAGGTGTTGACGCGTCCCGACGAATTCGACGTGATCGCGACGACCAACCTCAACGGCGACTATCTATCCGATGCGCTGGCCGCGCAGGTGGGCGGCATCGGCATCGCGCCGGGCGCCAACATCAACTACGTGACCGGCCACGCCGTGTTCGAGGCCACGCACGGTACGGCGCCGAAGTACGCCGACCTCGACAAGGTGAACCCCGGTTCGGTGATCCTGTCGGGCGAGATGATGCTGCGCTACCTGGGCTGGACCGAAGCGGCCGACGCGATCATCTCGGCGATGGACAAGACCATCGGCCAGAAGACGGTCACTTACGACTTTGCGCGCCTCATGGAGGGCGCCAAGGAAGTGAAGTGCAGCGAGTTCGGAGATGCGTTGATCCGGAACATGTGACCGGATGAGATCGGCGGCGGCGCTCGATGGGCGCCGCCGCTTTTTTTTGCCTACAGGTTCCGCGCCAGGAACTCTTCCAGCTTCGTGTACAACGCCGTCCGCCACTCAGCCCTCGTCAACGAATGGTTTCCATCCTTGACGATCACGAGCTCGTACTGCTTGTGGGCATTCTTCAGCGCGCGCGCCATGCGTTCGCTCTGCGAATACGCCACCTGCACGTCGTCATCGCCATGTATCAGCAGCACCGGCGCCTTGATCCTCTCCGCGGCGCGCAACGGTGATCCCGCCTTGAGCTCGTCGGCGTCGGAGCCGATCGAGAATCGTGCGCGATAGCGACCGCCGTAGAAGCGCTTCTCGTCGTTAACCAGCGCGCGCAGATCGGCGACGCCGGCGATGCTGACCACGCATTTGTACAATTGGTTTTCGCGCACGGCGCTCATGAGCGCCGCATAACCGCCGAAGCTCCAGCCCACGATGCAGGTGCGCTTGGGGTCGGCGATGCCCTGGTCGATCGCCCAGCGCGCGGCCGCGGTGACGTCGTCCACCATCACCGTGCCCCAGTTGCGCAGACCGGCTTCGAACCATGATTCGCCATAGCCGGTCGAGCCGCGGAAATTTACCTGCACCACCGCATAGCCTCGGCTGGCCATGAACTGGACCATGGCGTCATAGCCCCAGGTGTCGCGCGCGTACGGCCCGCCGTGTGGATAGATGACGGTTGGCAGGTTCGCGCCCGTCGAGCCGAGCGGTAGCGTTAGATAGCCGGGCAACGTCAGCCCGTCCGGCCCCTTGATCCTGACCGGCTGCTGCGGCGACAGCGGTGACCTGGCGAGCGCGGGATTCGTGCTGCCGACGCGCCGCAGCTTGTTGTCGACCAGGTCGAGGACGTAGTAGTCCGTGGGCCGGATGTCCGCGCGCGAGGACACCAGCAGCTTCTTGCCGTCGCGGGACGCGTCGATGACTTCGTTCCAGGCATTTGGCAGCAGCTGGTCGAGGGCGCCGTAGATCGCGGCGGCATCCTGGTCGAACAGCTGGCGGTGCGGCTTTTCGGTTTCGTAGGCGAAGCCGACGATGCGGTGGTCCACCGGCCAGTAGATCGGCTCGTCGACGTCCACCTCGGGGTTCGAGAACAGCAGCTGCCGGTCGTTCTTCTCGCTGAGATCCATTTCAAAGATGGCTTTTCGGCCGTTGTGCTCGTCTTCCACGAGCATCGTGCCCGGCATCGCGCCGAACCCGAGCACCTGGAAACTTTCTCCGCCGCGTTCCCACTTGGCAAGCGTTCGCCAGGGCTCCCCCGCCGCGTCGCGCGCTATGTATATGGCACGGCTGTCGGTGAACCCGGCGCCGAACCGCAGCACTCCCTGTCGGTCGGCCGACCAGCGCAGTATGGGTACGCGGCTGCGCTGCACGATGCTGGTGAGACCCGTGTAGACGTCGAGCGAGTGCACGTCCGGGAACGGCGGATTGCTGACGCTGACCTGGATGAGCACGCGCCGCGGATCATTCACCTGCCAGTCGAGCACGCGGTCCTGGAACTGCGATGTGCCCAGCGAGGAATTCTGGACGAGAACCTTCGCCTTCTGCCGGCCGGTGACGTCCACCGACAGCAGCCGTGAGACCGGAAAGGCGTCGCCATGCATGAACTGCACGCCGCTGAAACCGCATAACAGGCGCTCATCGTTCTTGAAGCTGCACCAGCGCAGCTCGAAATCATCCGTGTCCGCCGGCACCAGCGGCACGCGCTCGCGGGTATCGAGATCGAAGGCCATCAGCACGCGCTGGGCCCCGACACGCGTGACGTAGGCAAGCTTGTTGCCGTCGGGTGACAGCGTGGGCGTGCTGAAGTCGCCGTCGCTCGCGAAATCGGCAACGCTCGGGGCCGCCGGCGCCGTGGCTGCAAGAGCCCATGCGAGACAGCAAGCCGCGATCGCGCGGCCGGAAATGACCTGCATGACCCCTCCCGGTCAAACTACCGGGCAGTCTACTCCAGCGCCTGGTCGATGTCGGCGATCAGGTCGCCTACGTCCTCGAGACCGATGGAGAGTCGCACGGTCCCCGGGCCGATCCCCGATTGTCGGGCCTGCTCGGGCGTGAAATCGCGGCTGCCGATGAGCTGGGGAGCCATGACCAGGGACTCGGTGGAACCGAGGCTCGCGGTCAGCGCGAATAGTTTGAGGGCCTCGCTGAACTTGCGCGCCGCCTCGCCGCCGTGCCTGAGGTCGAAACTGACCACCGTGCCCGGCTCGCGCATCTGCTTGCGCGCCAGCGCCGCCTGCGGGTGGCGGTCGAGCCCCGGGTAGTGGCAACGGCTCACGGCCGGATGCCCATCCAGGAAACCGGCGATCTTCTGTGCGTTGGCGGTCTGCGCGGTATACCGCACGAAATATGTCTTGAGACCGCGCTGGATCAGGAACGCCGCATGTGGATCCAGATGCGCGCCCAGCACCGAAAAATCCGGGCGCAGGTCGTCGATGAGCTCCTGGCGGCCGATGACCGCACCACCCATGACGTCGCCCGTGCCGGCGGCGTACTTGGTCAGGCTGTGCACGAAGAGATCGATGCCGTACTCCCCGTGCTGGTGGAAACCGGCAAAAGTGTTGTCGAGCACCGCCAGGGCGCCGTGGCGGTGCGCGAGATCGACGATGCGCTCGATGTCGGCCACCTTGGTCACCGGGTTCGTCGGACTCTCGAAGAACACCAGCCGCGTAGGCCGCGAGGCCAGCACATTCTCGATGCCAGGCAGGTCCTCGATCGACAGCATGGTGTGTTCCACGCCGAAACGGCCGAGCAATCGCCGGATGATGCTGCGCGTGGGGCCGTAGGTTTCGATGAAAAACAGCACGTGGTCGCCGGACTTGGTGAGCCCGATGAGCGTCTGGGCGATGGCATTGACGCCCGAGGCGGTGGCCAGGCAGTCGTCGCGGCCCTGCAGTTGCGCGAGCGTGAGCTCGAGCTGCCGCGTGGTCGGGTTGCTGGCGCGCATGTAGAAGTAGCCCGGCGCCTCGCCGCGCAGCATGCGCAACGTATCGTCGACCGTCTCGAACTCGAACTTGACGCTCTGGTAGATAGGAGCGATCACCGGCTGGTTGCCGGGCGGTGGCGATACGTCGGGCGGATGGTTGACGAGCGTCGGGTTCTTCATGCTGTTGCGAGGGGTCAGGTGTTCAGGGAAAAGGCATCCGCATCGAGATGCGCGGGAAATTTGTCGCGCCAGCCGCGCACGGCCTCGATGTCGATGGGCACGGTGGCCGCGAGGGCCGTGTCGTGCAGCTCGATCAGCGGTTGGCCCAGGAAGTCGAGCACCACGCTCTCGCCGGCGTGCGCGATGCCGTGACCGTCGTCGCCGACGCGGTTCACGCCCACGCAATAGGCCTGGTTCTCGATGGCGCGCGCGCGCAGCAGGGCATTCCATGCGAAGCGGCGCGCCGCCGGCCAGTTGGCGGCGTAGATCACCACGTCGTAGTCGAGCTCGGGGCGCCGACGGCTCCACACCGGGAACCTGAGGTCGTAGCACACCAGCGGACACAGCCGCGCGCCGCGCCACTCGACGATGAGCGCGTGGTTGCCGGGCTCGTAGTGCCGATGCTCGCCCGCCATGCGGAACAGGTGCCGCTTGTCGTACCAGTAGGTGGGCCCTTCGGGCATGGCCAGCATGAAGCGGTTGTAGAACCGGCCGTCATCCTTGATGGCGACGCTGCCGCCCACCGCCGCGTCGAGCGCCTTCGCCTGCGCAATGAGCCATTCACGTGTGGCGCCATCGTTGGGTTCTGCCAGATCGTCGGGCTTCATGGTGAAGCCGGTGGTGAACATCTCGGGCAGCACGACCAGGTCGGTCTTGCCGGCGAGGCTCGCCAGTACTTCGCCGAAATGCGCCCGGTTGGCCACGGGATCGGCCCACGCGAGCGGCTGCTGCACGATGCTGACACGGAAACTCATGCGCTATTGTCTCCCGTCGCGGACCCGCCGGTGTACTCGCGGATGCGTCGCGCGGCTTCCACCAGCGTGTCGTCCCGCTTGGCGACGCACAGCCGCACGATGCGCATGTCGGACGGCGGCTCACGGTAGAACGGCGACAATGGAATCACGGCCACCCCCGCCTCGTTGATGAGCTTCTCGGTGAACTGCACGTCGCTCAGCCCGGAGAACCGCGGCAGCTGGCCGTAGTCCGCCAACTGGAAATAGCTGCCCTGCGCCGGCGGCAACGCAAGCCCGCTGCCAGCCAGTTCCCGCAACAGGAGCTCGCGTTTGGCGCCGAAGAACCCGGCTACGTCGCGGAACGCCAGCGGGTAGCGCTGCAGGTACAGCGCAATGGCCGCCTGCAGCGGCGCGGCGATGCTGAAGGTATTGAACTGGTGCACCTTGCGCAGTTCACGGGTCAACGGGGCCGGCGCGACGCAGTACCCCACCCGCCAGCCCGTGATATGCAGTGTCTTGCCGAAGGAATAGACCGCGAAGCTGCGCTCGCGCAGCACCGCGTGGTTCATAACCGACTGGTGCCGGCGTCCGTCGTAGAGCACGTGCTCGTAGACCTCGTCGGACAGGACGAACAGGGGCCGGTCGCCCGACTTGCGCTCCACTACGATCTTCGCCAGCTCATCCAGGTCCGACTCGCGGGCTACCGTGCAGGCCGGGTTGTGCGGGTTGTTGACGATGATGAGACGCGTGCGTTCGTTGATCGCGGCGCGCACGCGATGCCAGTCGAAGCGGAAATGCGGCGCCGCGAGCGGGATGTGCACGCACCGCCCGCCCGCGAGCCGGATGGCCGGGTCGTAGGCGTCGTACGAAGGGTCGAAGACGATGGCCTCGTCGCCCGCGGCAACCACGGCCTGGATGGCGGAATAGATGGATTCGGTGCCACCGCAGCTCACGGTGAGCTCGGTTTCGGGGTCGACTGCGCGTCCGCCGGAGGCCGTGATCTTCGCGACGATGGCGGCACGCAAGGCGACGCTGCCTTCCATGGGCGCGTACTGGTTGAAACCGGCGGCCACCGCTTCGGTGACGCATTCGGCGAGCCTGCGTTCTATGGGGTAGTCAGGAAAGCCCTGGCCGACGTTGACCGCGCCCATCTCGGTGGCCCGGCGCGACATCACGGTGAAAATCGTGGTGCCGACGTCCGGTAGCTTGGAATCTGCGCTCGGGAATCTCTGCGGGTCGCTCACCCGGGCAGTGTACAGCCGCCGCGCACCCCCGTACGCGGCGCCTGCATTGGACGCCTTACTTCTTCTTGGCGCGCTTGGCCTTGCGGGCAAGCTTCTTCTGCACACCGGCCGGCTGGTCGATGAAGCGGAAGCGGATACCCTCCACCATCGCCTTGTATTTCACGGCGCCGGTCGAGCGGCCGAGTTCCTTGGCTGCGAGTCGGGCGGACATCTTGGATTTCGCCAAGACCCGCATCTTCTTCAGATCGGCGGGTGTCCAGGGAGAGTTGTGTTTGCGTGATTTGGCCATTGCAAGAATCCTCGTCTATTACGATGGTGGAAGTTTATCAGTAGTTAGCCAGCTGCGGCCATCTGTTCCTCGCGTTTACGGCGCAATTCCTGGCGGCGCATGAGTACCGCCGACAGGATCACACCGAGAGCCACTATCAGCACCATTATGGTTGCTAGTGCGTTCACGACCGGGTTTACACCTAGTCGAACGCGAGAAAAGATCACCATGGGCAAGGTGTTAGACCCGGGCGCGGACACGAACTGCGTCACGACCAGGTCGTCCCAGGAGAGCGTGAATGCCAGCAGCCACCCCGACAGGATGGCGGGCAGGATCAACGGAACGGTGATGCGGAAGAAGACCTTGGCCGGCCGGGCGCCCAGGTCGAGGGCCGCCTCCTCCAGCGAATCGTCGAACGAAGCCAGGCGCGACTGCACCACCACCGTGACATAAGCCATGGTGAAGGTGATGTGCGCGATGATGATCGTGGTGACGCCACGGTCGAACTGCCAGCCGAACATGGATTGAAACAGCTGTTCCAGCGCCACGAACAGCAGCAGCATGGAAAGGCCCGTGATCACCTCGGGCATGACCAGCGGCGCGGTAGTCAGCCCGCGCAACAGCGCGCGGCCCTTGAACGGGCCGAATCGCGCCAGCACCAGGCCGGCGATCGTGCCGAAGATCACCGCCCCGGTGGCGCTCAACGCGGCCACCTTGATGGAAACCCAGGCCGCCGACAGGATCTGATCGTCCTGCAGCAGTTGTTTGTACCAGCGCATCGACGGCGAGTCGGGGCTCCAGGTGGTGACCGCGCGCGACGCATTGAACGAGAACGCGACCATGAGCAGGATGGGCACGTATAGGAAGGCGAACCCCAGCGCCAGCATCGACTTGCTGAAGTAGCCGCGCGTGTTCATCGCTTGCCCGCCTCCAGCTCTTTGTTCTGGAAATGCTGGAAGATCATGATCGGCACGACGAGCACCAGCAGCATGGTGATGGCCACGGCGCTGGCATTCGGCCAGTTGCGGTTGTTGTAGAACTCGGTCCACAGCAGCGTGGCGATCATGGTCTCGTCCTTGCTGCCGAGCAGCGACGGGATCACGTACTCACCGACCACCGGGATGAACACCAGCAGCGACCCCGCCATGATGCCGGGGAACGACAGCGGCAGCGTCACGCGCAGGAACGACTTGATCGGCCCGGCGCCGAGGTCCTGCGCGGCCTCGAGCAGCGTCAGGTCGTGCTTCTCGAGGTTCGAATACAGCGGCAGGATCATGAACGGCAGGTACGAGTACACGATGCCTATGTAGACCGCGAAGCTGGTGTTCATCATGACCAGCGGTTCGTCGATGATGTGCAGCCACTGGAGCACGTTGTTGATGACGCCGTCGGTCTTGAGCAGCCCTATCCACGCGTAGACGCGCAACAGGAACGAGGTCCAGAACGGCAGGATCACCAGCATCAGGAACAGATTGCGCATGGTGGGCGAGGAACGCGCGATGGCGTAAGCCATGGGGTAGCCGAGCAGCAGGCACAGCACGGTCGAGAAAAAAGCCACCTTGAGCGAGTACAGGTACGAGCTCACGTACAGCGGTTCGGTGAACACGAACCGGTAGCTTTCGATCAGCAGCTTGATCTGCGCCACGCCGCCTTCGAGCCACTCGAACATCGGGGCGTACGGAGGCCGGCCGAGCTGCAGGAACTCCGAGAACGAAATCTTGAGGACGATCAGGAAAGGGACCAGGAAGAAGATCAGCAGCCACAGGTACGGGACGGCGATGACCAGTCGCTGGCCGGACCAGTTACGCAGCACGTATTCGGACCAGCGCGGCGGGCCGTAGCGAAAGAAGAACGTCCACAGCGGGCCCAGGCGGCCTTGCTGTGCACTCGTCCCGATGGTGCGCGCGCCGACTGGCTTCACGGCTCGGGTCGTTTCATTGTGTGACGACCACGGGACTGGACCCATGCCAGGTGAGCCAGACGGTTTCGTCCCAGAGAATGCGCTCGTCATCCGACAGTCGTTCCACGTTGGGGAGCGTGACCCGGATTGTCTTCCCGGTGTCTATCTTCACCAAGTAGATAGACACGTCACCCATGTAGGCGATTTCCTTCACCACGCCCTTGACGCAGTTCTCACTGGTGTCTTCGGGCTGCTGGCGCAGGATGTTGATCTTCTCCGGGCGAACGGCGGTCCAGACGGTGGCCCCGGGGGCCGAGCTGATGCCGTGATCCACATAGATGACGCCGCCCAGCTCGTCCGACCTGATGCGGGCGCGGTCCGGCAGGTCTTCGACCAGCTGCCCCTCGAACATGTTCACCGACCCGATGAAGTCGGCGACGAACTTGGTCATGGGAAATTCGTAGATCTCGGTGGGCGTGCCGATCTGCACGATCTCGCCGCGGTTCATGACGCCGATGCGCGAGGCCAGCGTCATCGCCTCTTCCTGGTCGTGGGTAACGACCATGAACGTGACACCGAGCTGCTCCTGGATGTTGATGAGCTCGAACTGCGTCGCTTCGCGCAGCTTCTTGTCGAGGGCGCCCAGCGGCTCGTCGAGCAGCAGCAGCTTGGGTCGCTTCACGAGCGAACGCGCGAGCGCGACGCGCTGGCGCTGGCCGCCGGAGAGCTGATGCGGCTTGCGCACCGCGAACGGCGTCAGCTTCACGATCTCGAGGATATCGGTGACCCGCGTGGCGATGTCGGCGCGTGACAGGCCCTTCTCCTGCTCCAGGCCGAAAGCGATGTTCTTCTCCACCGTCATGTGCGGGAACAGCGCGTAAGACTGGAACATCATGTTGACCGGACGTTCGTAGGGCGGAACTCCGGCCATGTCCTGGCCATCGATGAATATGGAGCCGCCGCTGGGAGCCTCGAAACCCGCGAGCATGCGCAGCAGTGTCGACTTGCCGCAGCCCGAACCGCCCAGCAGGCAGAAGATCTCGCCCTGGTAGACCTTCAGGCTGACGTTGTTGACGGCCACGAAGTCGCCGAAGCGCTTCGTGACGTTGTCGATGCGCACGTAGGCCTCAGCCTGCGGATCACGCCACGGTTCGTGCTTGGCTTTGTTCTTCTCTACGCGTCGATCTGCCGCTTGCATGGCAGTGGACCCCCGTTTGCAATCGCCTTCTCGCGAAGGGAACCAAGCGGCCGCCGCTCCCTAAGCGGCGGCCGCCTCAGATCATTTGCCGGTACGGAAGCGCGTCCAGGTGCGCGTCAGCGAGCGAGTGAATTCCGCGGTCTCCGGAAGGTCGGGCACGAGCTTCGGCATCATTTCGGCCGTCGGGAAGATGCCCGGGTTGTTCTTCACCGCCGGATCGACCAGCGGCCAGGAGGCGGCGTTGCTGTTGGCGAAGCTGATGAAATTGCTGTTCTTCGCGGCCACTTCGGGGCGGAGCATGTAATTGATGAACACGTGCGCGTTCTTCACGTGCGACGCGTCGGCAGGGACGGCCATGTTGTCGAAGAACATGACCGCGCCTTCCTTCGGAATGTTGTACTTGATCGTGAAGGGTTTCTTGTTCTCTTCGGCGCGTCCCTTGGCCTGCAGCACGTCGCCCGACCAGCCGAGCGCGAGGCAGATCTCGCCGCCCGCCAGTTCCTCGATGTACGCCGAGGAGTGGATCTTGCGGATGTACGGCCTGACCGCCATCAGTACCTTCTCGGCCGCGGCCAGGTCTTCGGGCTTCTCGGAGTTCGCGTCACGGCCGAGGAAGATGAGCACGGTGCCGACCACCTCGGAGGGCGCGTCGAGCACCGACACGCCGCACTTGGCGAACTTGGAAACCACCTTCGGGTCCCAGAACATCGCGAAGCTATCTACCGGGGCGTTCGGCATGGCGGCCTTGATGGCCTCCTCGTTGTAGGCGACGCCGGAGGTGCCCCACATGTAGTTCACGGCGTATTCGTTGCCCGGGTCGAAGACCTCGAGGCGCTTGGTGATGCCGGCGTCGAGGTTCTTGAGGTTAGTGAGCTTCGACTTGTCGAGCTTCTGGTAGATGCTCTGCTTGATCTGGCGGGCGAGGAACGAGGCCGAAGGCACCACCACGTCGTAGCCGGTGCGGCCGGCCAGGAGCTTGGTCTCGAGCAGCTCGTTCGAGTCCATCACCTCGTACTGGACCTTGATGCCGGTTTCCTTGGTGAAGTCCTCGAGCACGCTGGGTTCGATGTAATCGGACCAGTTGTAGACGTTGACCACCTTGTCCGGGTCGGTGTCGAACACCTCGCCCTTGGGTGCGCCGTCGGCGGCGGGTGGCGGCGGCGCTTCTTCTTTCTTGCCGCAAGCGACCAGCAAAAGAAGAGCGGATGTCGAAACCAAAGCCGACAG
Organism: Steroidobacteraceae bacterium; assembly: GCA_035525785.1. Lineage (GTDB taxonomy): Bacteria > Pseudomonadota > Gammaproteobacteria > Steroidobacterales > Steroidobacteraceae > CADEED01. Next base: position 24,701 of record DATLDQ010000161.1, read on the forward strand.
GCTGCGAGTGACCATGTGTGACCCCTAGATGTTGTCGCGGCGTGAGACCCACACGACGCGTCTTTGGACGCGTTATAACTCAGCCAATACGTCTATAGCCAGCCCTTGGCGCGCGCATGAGCAGCGGTTTCATCGAGGGACCGCACTACTTTGGACAGTAGTTCGTCAATTTCGCTCCGGGATATGACCAAAGGCGGCGCGACGAACAAAGTGTCGCGCGTGGCGCGCATGACAAGCCCGTTACGAGTGCAGGCGTCGCGCATGAAGACGCCCGCCTCGCCCCGCGGCTCGAAAAAACGCCTTGCGCGCTTGTCCGGGACTAGCTCGATGGCCGCCAGGAGGCCCAGGCAGCGCGCTTCGCCTACCAGCGCATGGTCGGCCAGCTCGCGCCAGCGGGAGGCTAGATAGGGTGCGGCCTCGTTCCTGACCCGCTCGACGATGTGTTCGCGGCGGAAGATTTCGAGGTTGGCGACCGCCACAGCACAGGCGGCGGGGTGTCCGCTATAGGTGAAACCATGAAAGAACTCGCCACCGCGATCTATCAACGTACGGGCGACGCGATCGCCCACCATCAGGCCGCCGATAGGTAGATAGCCTGATGACAGGGCCTTGGCCATGGTCAGGAAGTCGGGGCGCGTCCCGTAATGCTCACAGCCGAACCATTCCCCGGTGCGGCCGAAACCGCAGATGACCTCGTCCGAGGCGAGCAGGATGCCGTACTTGTCGACGATGCGCTGGATTTCGGGCCAATAGGTCTCGGGCGGGATCACCAGGCCACCTGCGCCCTGCACCGGCTCGCCGATGAACGCCGCGACGCGTTCCGGACCCACCTCGAGGATCTTCGCCTCGAGCTCGCGCGCGCATTTCAGCCCGAACTCGGCCGGTGTGAGGTCGCCGCCCTCGCCGAACCAGTACGGCTGGTTGATGTGGACGATTCCCGGCACGGCGCCGTCGGGGCCGAGCTGCTCATGCATGGGCTTCATGCCGCCGAGCGAGGCGCCGGCCACCGTGCTCCCGTGATACCCGTTCCAGCGCGAAATGATCACGTTGCGGTGGGGCTGGTCGAGCAGCTGCCAGTAGCGGCGCACCAGCCGCAGCAAAGTGTCATTGGCCTCGCTGCCGGAACCGGTGAAGAAAACGTGTTCGAACTGCGGCGGGGTCACTTCCTTCAGGATGCGTGCGAGCTCGATGGCGGGTGGCGTGGTGCTCTGAAAGAAGCTGTTGTAGTACGGCAGCTCCTGCAGTTGTTTGTAAGCCGCGTCCGACAACTCCTGGCGGCCGTAACCCAGCGCCACGCACCACAGACCGGACATGCCGTCGAGGATCTGTTGGCCGTCGGACGTGTAGACATACACGCCCTGTGCGCGCGTGACGATGCGCGCACCCTTCGCGCTCAGCGCCTTGTAGTCAGTGAACGGATGCAGGTAGTGGGCGCTGTCGAGCGCCTGCCATTCTTCTGTTGTTCGCATGGCGCCCTTCTTTGTTCAGACGTTCAGCAGCAGGTGTTCGCGCTCCCAGGAGCTGATCACCTGCAGGAACACTTCGTACTCGGCTTCCTTGACGATGGTGTACGCGGAGATGAACGGGTCGCCGAGGATGCGCACCAGTGGCTCGCATCCGCGCAGCTCGCGGATGGCGTCGTCGAGCGAGCGCGGCAGCGAGAACGGCAGCAAGTGCGCGGAGCCCGAGATGGGCTCCGAGGGAATCAGGCCCTCGACCATGCCTAGATAGCCGCACGCCAGTGATGTCGCCAGCGCGATGTACGGGTTCGCGTCGGCGCCCGCGAGACGGTTCTCGACGCGGCGCGCCGTGGCGTCCGAGGCCGGCACGCGCAGGCCGGCGGTGCGGTTGTCGTAACCCCATTGCACGTTGATGGGCGCCAACTGGAAACGGGAAATGCGGCGATACGAGTTCACGTTCGGCGCGAGCAGCGCCATGGCGGCGGGCAGGTACTTCTGCAGGCCGGCGATGTGCGCGAAGAACAGTGGCGTCGGCGTGCCATCTTCCTTGGAGAAGATGTTCTGCTTGGTCTTGCTGTCGACGATGCTCTGATGGATGTGCATGGCGCTGCCGGGCTCCTTCGCGTGCGGCTTCGCCATGAATGTCGCGTACATCTTGTGGCGCAGCGCCGCCTCGCGGGCGGTGCGCTTGAAGAGAAACGCCTGGTCGGCGAGGTCGAGTGCGTTGCCGTGCAGCAGGTTGATTTCCATCTGCGCCGCGCCGTCCTCGTGGATCAGCGTGTCGATCTCGATGTCCTGGTCTTCGCAGAACTGGTACATGTCGTCGAACAGCGGGTCGAACTCGTTGACGGCCGCGATGCTGTAGCTCTGGCGGCCGGGCTCGGCCCGACCCGAGCGGCCCACGGGCGGCTTGAGCGGATAGTCGGCGTCGATGTTCGGCTCGACGAGATAGAACTCGAGCTCGGGGGCGACCACCGGCTCCCAGCCGCGGTTCGCGTACAGCTCCAGGATGTGCCGCAGCACGCTGCGTGGCGCCATGCCGACGCGGCGTCCGTCGGCATAGTAGCAGTCGTGGATCACCTGCCCGGTGGGCTCGGCCGCCCAGGGCACGCGGCGCACGGTACGCGGATCGGCCTTGAGGATGATGTCGATCTCGGCCGGGCTCATCGCCTTGTCCGTGTCGGGTGGATAGTCGCCGGTCACCGTCTGCAGGAAGATGCTTTCGGGCAGGCGCATGCCTTCGTCCTCGGCGAATTTCTCGCTGGGCATGATCTTGCCGCGCGCGATGCCGGCCATGTCCGGGATGATGGCCTCCACTTCGGAGATGCCGTGTTCCTTCAAGAACTGCCTGATTTCGTTCGCCATGGGAGACTTTCCTAACTAGCCATTCGTGAGCGCGCCGCGCCGGTCATCCGCGCGCGTGCCGCGGGTTGTCATCCGCGCGCGTGCCGCGGGTTGTCATCCGCGCGCGTGCCGCGCGACCAAATTCGGCAAACAGTGCCTGGGAAAAGGGATTGCGCATCACCTGCCACTCGGGATGCCATTGCACGGCCACCGCGAAGGTGGGCGCGGACTTCACACTGAAAGCCTCCACGAGCCCGTCGGGCGCGCGCGCTTCCACGGCAAGGTCCGGCGCGAGCCGGTCGACGCCCTGCCAATGCAGCGAATTCACCTCGATGCGGCTCTGGCCCGAGAGCTTCATGAGGAGCCCGCCGGGCTCGAGCACCACCTCGTGCGCGGGTGCGTACTGCACGTCGAGCGGTTGCTCCTTGTCTTCGCGGTGATCGCCGAAGCCTTCGACCTCGTGCACGCGCTGGTGCAGCGTGCCACCCATCGCGACGTTCATTTCCTGGAAGCCGCGGCAGACTCCGAACACGGGGATGGCTCCGGCCACGGCCTGCGGGATCATCGAAAGCGTGGTCGAGTCGCGATGCGGATCGTGCAAGGTGCCCGCCATGCTCGGCGGACCGTCGTAGCGCGCGGGCTCGACGTTCGATGGCGAGCCGGGAAAAAAGATGCCATCCACGTGCGCCAGGATCTGCGCGACATCGAGCGGCGTTTCGAGCACGGGGATCAGGAGCGGCAGGCAATCGGCCGCCTGCACCACTGCCGCGATGTATTTCTCACCGACCGCATGAAACGGATGCGGACCGATCATGCGTCGATCGGCGGGGATGCCGATGACGGGACGCTTGTTGGCCATAAGTTGCTGCGCAGGGGACGCGAGGTCCGCGCTGTCTATTATCTTTTACGGACTCGCTGCGGCGACCCGAGCGAGGTTGCCATTAGAACACAGCTCATGGGGGTCCGGCTTGGCCCGAAGGCCGGGTACTCCAAGCCCGTGGTTCGGCCATCGAAGGCCATTTCTCGCCCCTTTTCCCGCGCGCGCCCGGTTTGCGGGCCGCTGCGCGGCGGGCATATGCTGCGCCGCCTGGCGCGGTATTGGCGTCGAATATAATAAACACCCATGCTCGAACGATTCCTCGCCGATCACCCCGAGGTCCGGTTCGTCGACGCCTTCGTGAACGATCTGAACACCGTCGAGCGGGGCAAACGCATCGATCGGGCGGCGTTGCCCGGCATGTTCGCGCGCGGCATGCCGCTCCCCGGCTCGATGTTCGCGTTGGACATCGTGGGCGGCACGGTCGAAGCGACCGGCCTGGGTTTCGCCGACGGCGATGCCGACCGGCCCTGCATGCCCATACCGGGAACACTGGTTCCCGTGCCCTGGTCGGCGGCTGAAGGTGTCGCGCAGGTGCAGCTCACGATGAACGACCTCGATGGGTCGCCGTTCTTCGGCGACCCGCGCCACGTGCTCTCGAACGTGCTCGGCCGCTTCGAGCGCCTGGGCCTGACGCCGGTCGTGGCCATCGAGTACGAGTTCTACCTCGTGGACGCGCAGCGTGACGCCGCCGGCCAGCCGCAGCCGCCGCGCGGACCCCTCACCGGCCGTCGCGAATACCGCGCGCAGATCAACTCGATGAGCGACCTCAACGAGTACTCGCCACTGCTCGCGGAGATCGACCGCGTCTGCCGCCTGCAGGACATCCCGACTACCAGCGCACTCGCCGAATACGGCCCGGGCCAGTACGAGGTGAACCTGCGCCACGCGCCCGATGCGCTGCGCGTCTGCGACGAAGCACTGCGTTTCAAACGCGCGGTGAAGAGCGTGTCGCGCGCCTTTGGCTGCGAGGCCACCTTCCTGCCCAAGCCCTATCGCGACATGGCGGGAAGCGGGCTGCACATCCACGTGAGCCTGCTGGACGCGAGCGGCAGGAATATCTTCGCGGCTGCGAATCCGCTCGACAGCGAGCCGTTGCGTCATGTGATCGGCGGCACGCTCGCGACGCTCGGCGATGGCATGGCCTTGTGCGCGCCCGGACCGAACTCGTACCGGCGCTTCCGCGCCGAGGCTTACGTGCCGCTGCACCCCACGTGGTCCATCAACAATCGCGGTTCTGCCATCCGCGTGCCAGCCTCGGACCCCGACAATCTGCGCATCGAGCATCGCCTCGCGGGCGCGGATGCCAACCCCTATCTCGTGCTCGCCTGGGTTCTCGGCGGCATGCTGCATGGATTGGAGAAGAAGCTGGAACCGCCGGCCGTGCTCACGGGCAATGCCTACGAGCAGGAAGGCGAGCCCCTGCCCATCACCTGGCCGGAAGCCATTGCCCGTTTCGCGCGCAGTGACTTCGCGCGCATCTGCCTGGGTGACAAGTTCGTAAACCTGTTCGCGGTCGTGAAGCGCGCCGAGATGGAGGAGTTCAACTCGTTCATCACGCCGCTCGAGATCGCGCGATATCTCGGCCCGCTTTGATCGAGGCGACCTTGGGCACGACCGACCAGCAGAATTATTACTACGCGAGCACTCCCGCGGTGGCGCCGTTCGCGCCGCTGCGCGGTGACGTGCGCGCCGATGTCTGCATCGTCGGCGGCGGCATCTCGGGTTTGTCGGCCGCGCTGCACCTGCGCGAACGCGGCTATGAGGTGGTACTGCTCGAAGCCGAGCATCTCGGCTTCGGCGGCTCTGGACGCAGCGGGGGTCAGTCCATCTTCGGCTACGCCTGCGAGATGAGCACGCTGGAGAAGGCCGTGGGACAGGCCGACGCGCGGCGCATGTGGGACGTTGCCTGCGAGGGCCTCGACCTGCAGCGCCAGCTCATCGCCCGACACCGGATCGATTGCGATTACGTTCCCGGCCACATGATCGTCGGCCTCAAGAAACGCCACGACGATGCATTGCGAGCCGAGGTGGATCACCTCGCCAAGAACTACGGGTACACCTCGCTGCGATTCATGGAGCGCGAGGAGACGCGCCAGAACATTGCGAGCGATCGGTACACGAGCGCGCTGTACGACTCGAATGGCGGCCATCTGCATTCGTACCGGTACACGCGCGGGCTCGGCGACGCCGCGGCCGCGGCGGGCGTGGCCATCCACGAGAACTCCCGGGTAACGAAACTGGAAGTGGCGCAGGCGGTCGGCGGCTCCCATCTCGTGCGGACGTCCGAGGGCATCGTGCGCGCGCCACACCTGCTCGTCGCCGGCGGTGCGCTCCTCGGCAAGCTGGTCCCCGAGCTTGCGCGCAAGCTCATCGCCATCGGCACCTACATCGTCGCCACCGAGCCTTTGGGTGAGGATCGTGCGCGAGCCTTGGTGCGCAACAACGCGGCCGTGGCCGACATGAACTGGATCCTCGACTACTTCCGCGTGCTCAAGGACACGCGCCTGCTGTTCGGCGGACGGGTGAGCTACTCGGGAATCGATCCGCTCGACTCGTCGCGCGTGCTGCGCCAGCGCATCGCCACGGTGTTCCCGCAGCTCGCGGATGCACGCGTCGAGTATTCCTGGGGCGGCTATCTCGACATCACCACCAACCGCGCGCCGCACTTCGGCCAGCTCGGGCCGAACGCCTATTTCATCCAGGGACTCTCCGGGCACGGCATGGTGATCGCAGGGATAGCCGGCCGCGTCGCGAGCGAAGCCATCGCCGGCAACGCCGAGCGCTTCGACATGTATGCGCGCATCAGGCACGCCAATTTCCCCGGCGGCCCGTTGTTTCGCCGACCCGCGCTGGTGCTCGCAATGCTCTGGTTCAGGCTGCTGGACCTGCTGTGATGCTCACCGTGAGCTTCGACCTCGCGCAATGGCTCACGGCGCTGCCTTTCCTGCTCGGTGCCGCCTCGCTCACCTGGCTGATCTCGCTACCGCTGCGCAATGTTTCCATCGTCGACTCGCTGTGGAGCCTCATGCTCTTCGTGGCCGGCGTCGTCTACGCGTTGAACAGCGACCCGCGCGCGCCGCGCCTGTCGCTGGTGCTGTGGCTGCTGGTGCTGTGGGCGGTGCGGCTCGCGGCGTACATCACCGCCCGTAATGCCGGCAAGGGCGAGGACCCGCGCTATGTGGCCATCCGCGAGCGCAACACGCCCGGCTTCGCGGTGAAGAGTCTCTACCTCGTATTCTGGTTGCAGGCTGGTCTCGCCTGGGTGATCTCGCTGCCGCTGTATGGCGCCTTCGCGAGCACCGAACCTGTCGGCGCGCTCGACTACATGGGAGTGGCCCTGTGGGTTCTGGGCTTCGTCTTCGAGGCGGTCGGCGACTGGCAGCTCAGCCGGTTCAAGAAGGACCCGGCCAATGCCGGCAGTGTCCTCGACCGCGGCCTGTGGCGCTACACGCGCCACCCTAACTATTTCGGCGAGTTCTGCATCTGGTGGGGCTTCTGGTTCATTGCCCTGGGCGCGGGCGCCTGGTGGTCGGTGCCGGGCCCGCTCCTCATTTCGTTCCTGCTGCTGCGCGTGTCCGGCGTCACCCTGCTCGAAAAGGACATCGGCAAACGTCGGCCGCAATATGCCGACTACGTCTTGAAAACCAACGCTTTTTTCCCAGGCCTGCCCCGAAAGTGACCTAAAGCGGTGCCCGGAATGGGCCGATAAAGCCGGGGACAACCGGAGTTCGGTGCCAGGAAAACACAGGGAAACGCGTGAACGAGGAGGAGAAAGCGCAGCGCGAGGCTCGTGCCCGTGAAGTGCGTCACGAAGTCGTGACCGCACTCACGATGAGCACGCATCGCACTTTCGCAGTGCTGTTCGCGGTGCAATGGCCCGCGGCGCTGCTGCTCGCATGGAATTCCGCGCTGCCGGGCGAGTCGCGCCTCTGGTTCACGGTGATCCTCGGCAGCATGCTGTCCGCGCCGGCGCTGCTGTTCGCGCGCGCCGCCCCCGCTGCGTGGTGGGTTCGCCATTTCATGGCGCTCTCGCAGATAGGTTGGTCGCTGCTCTTCATGTGGCTCCTCGAGGGCCGCTCCGAGGCGCAGTTCCATCTGTTCGTGTCGCTGGCCTTCATCGCGTTCTACCGCGACTGGGCGGTGATGCTCACGGCGGCCGTGGCCGCGATCGCCTACCCCATCGTGCGCATCGCGCTGCTGCCGGATTCCTTCGTGGTCGGCCCCTCCGCCTTCTGGCGCGTGTTCGACCAGGGCATCTGGGTGATCTGCGAGGCTGCGTTGCTGCTGCTCGGTGTGCAACAGAGCCTCCTGACCATCTACAACTTCGCGCGCCGCGAATCGGATCTGCGCACCGACAACGAGCTGATCAAGCGCGAGTCGCGCGACAACAAGACGGCGCTCGACCGCGCCACCGCGCAGCAGAAGATGATTTCCGAAGTGACCCGCGCGATCCCGTTCGAGCTGGACCTCACGCAGGGCCGCTTCAGCTACGTGGGCTCTCAGGCGAAAACGTTGCTGGGCTTCCCGCTGTCGCGCTGGCAGGAGAACGGCTTCCTCGATGTACTGCTGCCGCGCGATCGCGAGGGCGCGGTCCGCCGGCAATTCGAGGACGCGTCGCCCGGGACCTTCGAGGCCATCTGTTCCGTGGTGACCGGCGACGACCGCGTGGTCGAGCTGCGCTGGACCGTGTCCTGCGAAGTGGTCAAGGGCATTCGCTTCCTGCGCGGCCTGATCGTGGACGTCACCGAGACGCACCGTCTGGTGCGCGAGATGGCGCAGGGCCAGAAGCTGGAATCCGTCGGCCGCGTCGCCGCCGGCGTGGCGCACGAGATCAACACCTCGGTGCAGTTCATCTCCGACAGCGTGCGCTTCGTGCGCCATGCGCTCAAAGACCTGCCTACCGCGCTCGCCGATTACCGCGCGCTGGCCGCGGGCGTGCTCTCGGGCAAGGACGTCACCGAAGCGGCGCGCAAGGCCGGTGAGACCGACGAGGCCGCCGACGTCGACTACTTCCTCAAGAACGCGCCGGATGCATTGGACCGCGCGCTGGACGGCATTGGCCGCGTGGGCTCGATCGCCAAGTCCATGACCGAATTCGCGCACCCGGACACCCAGAAGGCAGAAGTGGACGTGAACCGCGCGGTGCGCACCACGCTCAACATGGCGCGCAACGAATACAAGAACGTTGCCGACCTGGTCACTGATTTCGCGGACGTGCCGGCAGTTCATTGCCACGCGGGCGACATCAACCAGGTGGTGTTGAACCTGGTGCTCAACGCGGCCCACGCGATCAGCGACGTGGTCGACGGAACCGGCAGCAAGGGCCGGATTACCGTACGTACCCGGTCGATCGCCGACTTCGTGGAAATCTCCGTCGGCGACACCGGCGCGGGTATTCCGGAGTCGGTGCGCGGGCGCATCTTCGAACCATTCGTAACGACCAAGGAAGTCGGACGCGGCACGGGGCAAGGCCTGACGCTGTCGCGCGGCATCGTGGTCGAGAAGCTCAAGGGATCACTTCACTTCGAGACTGAAACAGGGACAGGCACCACCTTCTTCATCCGGCTCCCCGTGTCGGATGCATCGGTGTTGACTTCAACTTCCATGGACAAGGTTTCCAACAAGCAGGCTGCCGCATGAACGCTCCTTCTCTTCACGTGCTATTTGTCGACGATGAACAGGCCATCCTCGATGGTCTGCGCAACTCGCTGCGCAAGGAACGCAAGCGCTGGGAGATGACGTTCGCCCTCGGCGGCCAGCAGGCTCTCGAAGCGATGAAGCAGTCGCCGGCCGACGTGGTCATCACGGACATGCGCATGCCCGGCATGGACGGCGCCGAGCTGCTGCGCCAGATACAGCGCGACTTCCCCGCGGCGGCGCGCATCGTGCTGTCCGGCCAGGCGGAGCGTGAAGCCATCATGCGCGCGCTGCCCGTCACCCATCAGTTCCTGCACAAGCCCTGCGATGGCGAGACCCTGCGCGCCGTCATCGAGCAGACGCACAACCTCCACAAGCTCATGCAGAACCCTGCGCTGACCGCGCTCGTGGGCAAGCTCGAGCGCATCCCGGCGGTGCCGACCACCTACACCGAGCTCTCGCGCCTCGCGCAAGACCCGAAAGCCGACAGCGCATCGTTCGCCAAGATCATCGAGATGGATGCTGCGGTCTGCGCCAAGGTGTTGCAGCTCGTGAACAGCGCGTACTTCGGCCTTGGCCAGAAGATCGTGTCGATACGCCCGGCCGTCACCTATCTCGGCGTCGAGATCATCAAGTCGCTGGTGCTCGGTTCGACGTCGTTCTCGGACAAGGCCATCAGCGAAGTGAAGGGCTTCTCGCCCGACCGCCTGCAGCATCACTCGATGCTGACCGCGCTGCTCGCCAAGAAGATCGTCTCCAACCCGCAGCTTGCCGACGCCGCATTCACGGCGGGCTTGCTGCACGACATCGGCGCGCTGGTGCTGTTGTACGCCGCGCCGCCCGACTACATCCGCTCGCTCGATCGCAAGAAGGAACTCGGTGGCGACGGCGCCGCGGCCGAGCGCGAGATCTTCGGCGTGACGCACGCCGAGGTCGGAGCCTATCTACTGGGCCTGTGGGGCATCCCGTTCCCGATCGTCGAGGCGGTGGCCTTCCATCACCGCCCCAACGAGGTCACGCCGGAATCGCGTCCCCTGGTCGCGGCCGTGCACATCGCCAGCGGTCTCGTCGAGGAGATGACCGCCACCGACGCGCAGCGCAGCTCCGGCCAGGGCGTCGCGAGCTCGGGCATCATCGACGCCAGCTTCCTGCGCGACGCCGGCCTCGAGGAACACTTCAAGAAGAGCCGCGAGACGGCTCAGAACCTCATCGGCGGCGTAGCCGATCGAGCATAGCCAGTAACGGTTTCTGCGCTTAGCATCGTCTCCCAGGTACAAAGGGGGAGACGATGCGCATAGCAAAATTGATGGCCACGGGCGTTGCCCTGGCCGCGGGAATCTCGGGTGCGCTGTGGCTCACGCCCAGCGACGCGGCGCCTGCTAAGGACGAGGCTTCGTCCGCCGCGGCGGCATTCCTCAAATCCCTGCCTGCGGATCTGCGCGCCACCGCGCAGTTCACCATGGATTCGCCCGAACGCTTCGACTGGAACTTCGTGCCCAAGGCACGCAACGGCGTGACGCTGCTCAAGCTCGACGACCAGCAGGTCGAGTTGCTCGGCCCCTTGCTGTCCACGGCGCTGAGCCCCGAAGGTCTGCTCAGCGCGCGCGGCATCATCAAGCACGAGAACATCCTGCGCCGCGTCGAGACCGAACGCGGCGTCGACGCGACCCGGCGCGACCCCGGGCTCTACTACACCAGCATCTTCGGCAAGCCCGGCGCGGCACCCTGGGCCTGGCGCTTCGAGGGCCACCACCTCTCGCTCAACGTGACACAGGTGGCCGGGCAGCCGCCGCTCATCGGGCCCGTTTTCATGGGCGCGAACCCGGCGAAGGTACTCACCGGCCCGCAGACGGGCTTCCGCCTGCTGGCGGCGGAAGAAGACCTGGGCCGCGCGATGGTCACGCTGCTGCCCGCCGAAAAACGCAAGAACGCCCTCATCCGCGACACCGCATTCTCCGAAATCCTCACCACCACCGACCGCGAAGTGAAGCTCGAGATGGCGGGCCTCGCGGCGGGCGACATGACCCCGGACGAACGGCAGCAGCTGCGTGCACTCGTGGAGCTGTACGTCGGCCGCTTCGTGAGCGCATCGGCGAAGGAAGTGCTGCAGCGCATGGACCGCGCGGGCTTCGAGAAGCTGCGATTCGCCTGGGCGGGGGGCATCGAGCCGGGACAGCCGCATTACTACCGCGTGCATGGTCCGACGCTGCTCATCGAGTACGACGACACGCAGAACGACGCGAACCACATCCACACTGTGTATCGCGATCTGCAGCACGACTTCGGCGGTGACGTGCTGCGCGCTCATTATCGTGGCGCCAAGACCGGCGGCTCCGCCAAATGAGCCGGACCATGAAGACGGACCATAGACGGCCACCATCGAAGCCATAGATTATTGCCGATAGCCGCGATGGCGGTGCGTGGTTAGACTGCGGACCATCTTGTGAGGAGCACTCATGGCCAAGAAATTCGCGCTGGCGTCGCCCGAAGCGCCGCAGATCGACATCGGCATCAAGGGCAAGGACCGCGAGAAGATCGTCGCGGGCCTTTCGAAGGTGCTGGCTGACACCTACACCCTGTATCTCAAGACTCACAACTTCCACTGGAACGTGGAAGGCCCCATGTTCAACACACTGCATCTCATGTTCATGGAGCAGTACACCGAACTGTGGACCGCGCTCGACGCCATCGCGGAGCGCGTGCGCTCGCTGGGCTTCCCCGCGCCGGGCACCTACAAGGAATTCAGGGCACTGACCTCCATCGAGGAAACCGACGGCGTGCCCGACGCGCTCGAGATGGTGCGGCTGCTGGTCGCGGGACACGAGGCGGTGACGCGCACGGCGCGCGCGGCCTTCCCCGCTGCGGAGAAAGCTGGCGACGAGTCCACCTGCGACCTGCTGACGCAGCGCCTGCAGGTACACGAGAAGACCGCATGGATGCTGCGCAGCCTGCTCAAGTGAAGACACTTCGCATCGTCGGGGCGGCCTGGTTGGTCGCCCTCTTCGTTTGCAGTGCCGGCGCGGCCGAAAAGAAGCTCAAGGTCGCGCTGACCTTCGACGACCTGCCGATCAACGGCACGCTGCCGGAAGGCAGCAAACAGTCGGATTTCGCTCGCGACACCATCGCCGTACTCAAGAAGCACCGCATACCGCCGTCGTACGGCTTCATCAATGCGAACAAGCTCGAGCACAACCCCGATGGTGCGCTGGCGCTGCGCATCTGGGTCGACGGTGGCCACCCGCTCGCCAACCACACTTACAACCATCTCAACTTCACGCAGAACAGCGTCGAGGATTTCGAGCGCGAGATCCTGCGCAACGAGCCCGCGCTGGAGTTGCTGATGCCTCCGGACAGCAAGCTGGCCCGCTCGGGTCACGACTGGCGCTGGTTTCGCTACCCCTACCTGCACGAGGGCGACACGCTCGAGAAGCGTCGCGCCGTGCGCGCCTTCCTCGCCGCCAACGGCTACCGCATTGCGCAGACCACGCTCGACTGGGAAGACTACATGTGGAACAGCGCGCACGCGCGCTGCTCGATGAAGAAGGACGAAGACGCGCTCAGGTGGTTGCGCGAGAGCTACCTCGACGCCGCGCGCGCGTTCATCCGCTTCGAAGTCGACTTTTCGCGCAAGGTGTTCGGCCGCGACATCCACCACGTGATGCTGCTGCACCTGGGTTCGTTCAGCTCGCACATACTGCCCGACCTCTTCAAGCTCCTCGACGAGGAAGGCTTCGAGATCGTCACGCTCGAGGAGGCGCAGAAGGACCCGGTGTACGACTACGATCCCGACGTTGCCTCGCCGAATGGCGGCACGCTCACCGAGCTCGGCATGGAAGCGAAGCACATCCCATGGCCCGACGGCGCGCCCGTGAAGCCACGCGAGCGCGTCATGTCGATCTGTCAATAGACCGCCTGGCGCCGACTCTCCGTCCGGGCGCGAGGCAGCGCCGCTATCTATCTACCAGCGTGGGCCGCGCCTGCCCCGGCACACCCACGAGCCGCAACGCGGTCAGCAGCAGGATCTGTGGACCCTGCCAAGCCTCGACGGGCTCGTACCATTCGTCGGGTGAGTGCGCCTTGTCGCCAATGCCGCCGCCATTGAGCGTCGCGGCCGGGATGCCGAGCCCGAGCGGCACATTGCTGTCGGTGCTGGCGAAGTCGAGTCGCGGCGCGGGCAGACCGAGCGCAAGGTAGGCGCCGGTGGCCGCGTCGGCGACCCGGTGATCGCCCATTTGCGTGGAGGCCGGGCGATCGCCCACGAGCTTGCGCTCGACGGTCACCGCGCTCGAATGCCAGCGTGCATTTTCGGCGGCGACCGCTTCGGTGACGATGGTCTGCAGCCGGTCTTCGACCGACCTGAGCTCATCCGCGCTGTTGGAGCGCAGGTCCACCTGCATGCTCGCCTGCGCGGCGATGGCCGTGACGCCGGTGCCACCCGAGATCACGCCCACGTTGAAAGTGGTCTTGGGGTCCGCGGGTGTCGACAGATCCGCGATGCGCGCCACGGCACGGCCCAGCGCATGCACGGCGCTGGGGTTGCCGAAATTGCCGAAGCTGTGTCCGCCAGGGCCGGTGAACGTGAACTCCCAGCGGCGGCTGCCCGTCGCCTGCGTGACGATGCCGCGATTGCCCGACCTGACCTCGTCGGCTGACTCGGCGCCGTCCACCGAGATGAAGCCGTCGATGCCCGGGTTATCGGCGAACAGCGCTTTCACGCCGCGCAGGTTCCCCAGCGCTTCCTCGCCCACGGTGCCAACGAACCAGACATCGCCGACGGTGCGCAGCTTCGCGCCTTCCATCGCGCGCAACACCGAGAGCACGGCCGCGAGACCGCGCGCGTCATCGACGACGCCCATGCCCGAGTAGCGTCCGTTGCTCTCTTTCACGGTGACGTCACTGCCTTCCGGAAAGACACTGTCGAGATGCGCGGACACCACGAGCAGCGGCCCGCGGCCGGCGCCTTTGCGCTTGCCGATCACGTTTCCCGTGGCGTCGATGGACACGTCGGTCAACCCGGCGGCGCGCAAGCGCGCGGCGAAATCCTGGGCGCGCACGGTTTCCTGGTACGGCGGCGATGGGATCTGCGCGATCGCGATCTGCTCGCGCAGCGTGCGCTCGTCGTCTTCGCGCAGGGTTTGCAGCGCTGCCTTGACCGCGGGTTGCCTGGCGAGCCTGGTGACAGCCGCGTCGGCAGCCGTGCCCGCGAGTGGCAGCAGGCCGAGCGGCAGCAGCGCCAGCAGCCCTGCGCGCCTCACGCTCACGCTCCGTCCGGCCGGACCGGCCGGCCCGAAGCGGCCGAATCATAGATGGCGCGCACCAGCGCCACGGCCTTGCGCGCTTCGAGTCCCTCGATGAAGAACGGGCGCTTGGCATCGATGCCATCGATGAAATCCTGGATCTGGCGCACGTGGCCCTCGATCTTGATGTTCATGGGCGCGGCGGCTCCGGACCCCATGGCCGCACTCTCGCGCATGGCGCGGATCTTCTCGTCCTCGGGCTGCGCCACGCGGAAGTCCCAGCGTGCGATGTCGTCATCCTCCATGACCACCGAGCCGTGCTCGCCGCAGATCTCGATGCGGCGTGACCAGCCGGGCCACGTCGCCGTGGTGCCTTCGATGGTGCCAAAGGCGCCGCTGCCGAACTTCAGCGCCGCGACACAGGTGTCCTCGGACTCTATGGCGTGCACGCGCTGCGTCGACCAGGCAAACACCTCGACCGGCATGCCGGCGAACCACTGGAGCAGATCCACGCCGTGAATGGCCTGGTTGATGATCACGCCGCCACCGTCTTCGCTGAGCTTGCCTTTCCAGCCCGTGTAGTACTCCGCGGTGCGATTCCACTTCACGTAGCAGCTCGCCAGCACCATGCGGCCGAAACGTCCGCCGTCGATGGCTGCCTTGACCTGGCGCGCGGCATCGCCGAAGCGCGCCTGGAAGATGGAGCCCACCCGCACGCCATGCTTCTCGGCCTCGTGCAGGATGTGATCCGTGCCTTCGACCGTGGCGTCGAGCGGCTTCTCGATCATGAGATGTTTGCCCGCGCGGATGGCCGCGAGCGCCGGCTGCAGGTGCAACGCGGAAGGCGTGGTGATGCACACGGCATCGAGCCCCGGCTGCTTCAAGAGTGCGTCGACGTCATCGGAGGCGAAGCCGAGCGCGTGCTCGGCGGCGAACTTCTGCGCCGTGGCGCGCGAGCGGCTGACCACACCCACGCCAAACCCGCCATTCGATTCCGCCACCGCTTTCGCATGGAAGTGCGCGATGGCGCCGGCGCCGATGAATCCGAAGCCCAGCTTCCCGCTCACTTGGCCAGCGCCTCGGGGATGTTGTGGTACACCGCATCGCGGAAGGTCTTGTGCAGCTTGATCTTGTCGAAGGGTCGCATCTGCGTGAACAGCACGGCGGTGATCTCGTTCTTCGGGTCGACCCAGAAGAGCGTGCTTGCGGCGCCGTCCCAGAAGAACTCGCCTACCGCGCCCGAGGCCTCGCTCGAGTCCTTCGGCGGCGCGACGCGCACCGCGAAGTCGATGCCGAAACCCACCTGGCCCTTGCTCGGCAGCCACGACTTGTCGGTGACTTCCTTGGGCATGGCGTCCGTGGCCATGAGCTTAACGGTCTCGGGCTTCAGGATGCGTGCGCGGCCGAGCTTGCCGCCACCCTGGAGCATGCGCGCGAACTTCATGTAGTCGTCGATGGTGGCCACGATGCCGAAGCTTCCCGGCTTGTACGGCCAGGACGCGCTGTTGAACTTGTAGGCCTCTTCGTCGGACTGGCGCGTGAATGTGCCGTCATCGTTGCGCGTGTACATGGCCGCGAGCTTCGGACGATCGGCGTCCGTCGGCAGGATGGTGTAGCGCGCGGTGGTCATGCCGAGCGGCTTGAAGATGTGCAGCTCGAGATACTTGTCGAAGGGCACGCCGGAGAGTTTTTCGGTGAGCGCCGCCTGGATGTCGACCGCATCCGAATACAGCCAGCGCGTCCCCGGCTGGTAGAGCAACGGCACCTTCGCGAGCTTCTGCGCGACCTGCGGCAGCGGGTTGGTGAAACCGCCGCGCAGATCCACGTCGCGATACAGCTTGCCCACGGGCGAGTCATCGGGACCGCCGATGAAGCCTGCGGTGTGCCGCAGGATGTCCCGCACGAGAATCGGCCGCTTCGGCGGCTCGTACCTGGGCTGGCCGTTCGCGTCCTGCCCGGCGTACACGGTGACGCTGCCGAACTCGGGTAGATAGTTCGCGAGCGGGTCGTCGAGCTGGAACTTGCCGCGCTCGTACATCTGCATGAGCGCCACCCCGGTGAGGGGTTTGGTCATGGAGAAGATCTGCACCACGGTATCGCGCGCCATGGGCTGGTTGTTCTCGCGGTCCGCGAGACCGAAGGCGCCGAAATAGGCTTCCTTGCCATGCTCGTAGACGAGGCCTGAAACACCGATCAGGCGTTTGTCCTCGACCATGGTCTTGAGAGCCGCGTCGATGATGGCGGGGTCGACGGTCGGGGGCAGCGGCGCGACTTCGGCCGCGGGTGCCGGCACCGGCGCCGTCCCCGCGGGAGCCTGTCCTTGCGCGAAAGCCGAGCCCTGCAGCAGAGCGCCGAGCAGGAAAGTAGTGATCGTCGACAGTGCCGTACTGCGGAGCTTCATCGATTCCCCTTGGTTGAGCCTTCAGCGGCTCTCATTTGGACTTGGCTTCAGGTCCCCATTTCATGGATGGGCGACCGTGAGGATGCGGTAGCAGGTGTCGAGCGTCGGCATGGGCACGCCGAGCTCGCGGGCTTTCGCGAGCGCGTAGCCCAGCGTTTCCTCGCTCTCGAGCCGGCTGCCGCGCAGAACGTCCTGCTGCGCGGACATGCGGTGCTCGGGCGAGTTGTCGAGAAACTTCTGGCCGATGTCACGCACGATGCCGATGGCCTCCTGGTCGCTGGCATGCACGATGCTGGGCACCGGTAGCGGCGGCATGTCGAGCAACTCGACCTGCATGGCTTCGGCAAGCTTTGCGGCCTCACGCACGATGCGCACGATGACCAACGCGCTGCGTTCGTCCATGAGGAACTTCCAGGTGATCTGCCGCGTGAGCACGGCCAGCGGAAACTGCGCGATCCAGCCCGCGTACTTGGACCACTCGCGCGTGCGGATGTTGGAGGCCTGCGCGCAACGCACACCGGCGCCGTCGATGGCCGCGACCAGCGCCTCGACGCGCGGACTCGTGCCGCCCTTCTCCTCGCCCAGGTGCAGGCACACGTTGCGCGTGAACTTCACCTCGCCGTTGGCGAGCAACTCGCCGGAAAAATCCGCCATGGCGCCGATGACGCGCGAATAGCCGAACACCGTCGCGAGCAGCTCGTTCTTGAGCACACCGTTCTGCACCGACAACGCGTTCTCGAGCCGCAGATGCCTGAGAGAGTCGAGCGCCTTCGCGGTGTCGATGGCCTTGGTGGCGATGATCAGCGTGCTCGTGTCGAGCAGCTTCGCGGGATCGTCCACCACCTGCGGCCGCGCCTTGATGTCCGACAGACCGTTGAGCACCAGCCCTTGGCGCTGCAACGTCCGCGCGCGCTCGCCGCGCGCAATCATCACGACCTCGTGACCGGCGCGCGAGAGGTGCGCGCCCAGGATGGTGCCGAGCGCTCCCGCGCCGAGAATTCCGAATTTCATTTGGCGAGCTTCATTCCTGGCCTTGACGCGCCTGGCTACTTTTTCCGGTACTTCTCGAACCACGCGAGGATGTTGTCCACCTTCGCGATGAGGTTCGACGGCCGCGCCACCATGCCGCCATGGGAGGCCTCGGGGATGCGCACCATCAGCGTGTCGATCTTGCGCAACTTGAGAGCCTGGTAGTACTGCTCGGACTCCTCGATGGGCGTGCGGTAGTCGGCCTCGCCCGTGATGAGCATGGTCGGCGTCTTCACGTTGCCTACCAGGGACAGCGGCGAGCGCTTCCAGTATTCCTCGGGCTTTTCCCAGGGCTGCGCCCCGAACCAGTACTTGTAGAAGAAATTGCTCGCGTCCGCCGTCAGCACGAAGCTCGACCAGTTGATGACGGGCTTGGCGACCACGGCGGCGCGAAAGCGATCGGTCTTGCCGACGATCCACGCCGTGAGCACGCCGCCGCCCGAACCTCCCGTGACGAAGAGATTGTCGGGGTCGACGTTGCCCTGCGCGATCACCGCGTCGACGCCCGACATGAGATCGTCGTAGTCGTTGCCGGGATAGGCGTGGTGGATGAGATTGCCGAACTCCTCGCCGTAGCTCGTGCTGCCGCGCGGGTTGGTATAGAGCACCACGTAACCGGCCGCGGCGTACAGCTGCAGCTCGCTCGCGTAGTTGGGACCATAGGCGGCGAACGGCCCGCCGTGGATCTCGAGGATCATCGGGTACTTCTTCGCCGCGTCGAAGTCGGGCGGCGTGATCACCCACCCCTGGATCTCGCGCTGGTCGTGCGAGCTCTTCCACTTGAGCTCGCGCACGCTGCCGAGCGTGCGGTTGCCGAAGAGGTCTTCGTTGAGCGCGGTCAGGACCTTCGTGGAGCCGCCGGCGACGGTGGCTACATCCGACGGGCGCGACGGCGTGTTGTGCGTGAATGCGACGCGGCCGTTGCGAGCCACGCTGTACATGCCCGAGGTGTACGGACGACCGAGATCCGTGCCGCCCAGCCCTTCGGCGAGCGTGCGCACCTTGCCATCGAGCGACACGACGCCGAGCTTCTTCATGCCTCGTTCGTCGTACGCGAAATGGATGCTGCGGCTGTCTGCCGACCAGCGTGGGCTTTCGATGTCGCGGTCGAACGCGCCCGTCACCAGGCGCGCGTTCCGGCCGTCGCCATCCATCACATATAGATGAGTGACCTGGTAGCCCTGCAGGCGGTCGTCGAAGCCGAGATAGGCAATGTGCTTGCCGTCCGGCGAGACCACGGGCGAATTGTCCGGCCCGTCGCGGTCGGTGAGCTGCGTGAGCTTGCCGCTCGCGATGTCGAGCGAAAACACCTCGCTTTCCTGCGGGTCGCGCTCCCATTCGGCGTTGCGGTTTGCCGAGAAGACCACCTGCTTCGAATCCGGCGTGAACGACAGCGGACCGTCGTCGTTGAAGTCACCTTCGGTGAGCTGGCGCGCGGTGCCACCCTCGGCCGAGACCAGAAACACGTGGCTGAAGCCGGACTCCAGGTAACCCTCCCCGTCCGCGCGGTAGATCACCGAGTCGATCACCTTGACCGGTGGCGCCCAGGTCGCGCCTTCGGGCTTTTCCGGCGGCGCTGCGAGCGGTGGCTTGCTGGACGGCACGAACTGGGTGAAGGCGATGGACTTGCCATCGGGCGACCAGGCGATCGCAGCTGGGGCGTGCACCAGGTTTGTCAGGAGGGCCGTCTGCCCGGTGTCCATCCAGCGCACATAGAGCTGCGGGCTGCCTTCCGCGGCCGACACATAGGCGAGCCGTGTGCCGTCCGGCGACCAGCGCGGCGACAGGAAGCTCTTGCTCTCCGAGCGCACCGGCCGGTTGTTAGAACCGTCGGCGTTCACCAGCCAGAGATTCCGGCGGGCCCGATCCGTCATGATGTCGTGGCTGACGCGCACATAGGCGATGCGCGAGCCGTCGGGCGAGATCTGGACGTCGTCCGCGTATTCCAGCTGGAACACGTCGACCGACTTGAACTTCCTGATGGCGGGAAGCTCGGCCGCGCCCACGGAGGCGCCAATAGCCATGGAACAGGCGACCAGGGTCGCGCCGAACGCGGCAACGGGTTTTTTCATGGAGTCTTGCTCTGGAAGGGTTGCGGGTACTCTATTCGGGCTTGCCGGCGGCTGCCAGCGCCGCCGACGCGGACCCGAAAACCCGGCGACCCCACCCACCACGCCAGCCCTGTCGCGTGGCGCCTCGCCGTGTCCGCCCCTGACTCGGGCGGCCATCGCATCCGCCGCGAAGACTAGCTAGCCGATGAGCTTCGCCGAGAGGCTGATCTTGGCGTTGAGCACCTTGGACACCGGGCAGCCGGACTTGGTCTGCTCGGCAATTTCCATGAAAGTCTGGTCGTCGATGTTGGGCACCTTGGCCACGCAGACCAGGTCGCTGTGCGTGATGGCGAAGCCATCGCCCACTTTCTCGAGCCGCACCGCGGCGGTGGTCTCGATGGAATCGGCCGTGTAGCCCGCCTTGCCGAGGCCGCCAGAAAGCGCCATGGAGTAGCACGCCGCATGCGCGGCGCCGATGAGCTCCTCGGGGTTGGTGCCGGGGCCGTCCTCGAAGCGCGCCTTGAAACCATACGGCGCGTTCTTGAGCACGCCGGTCTCCGTGGAAATCGTGCCCGTGCCTTCCTTGAGGCTGCCTTTCCAGGCGGCCGAACCGTTCTTGATCATGTGCGTACTCCTGATGGCCGGAGCCGACGTTGTACAGACGCGCATGCCGGCAGTCCACCGCCAGGGTTTGTCAGTCGGTGTAGGACCTAGCGGGCGGTGATTTCGTAGCAGGCGTGGATGCGCGGATTTCGCTCGAAATCCTTCGGCAGCGTTGCGCGCGTGATGTCCTGCACCGCGTACTGCTCGGCGAGCGCGGGGTCGAGCTTGAACTTCTGCGCGTTGTTGGAGAACACCAGCTTGCCGCCATCGGCCAGCAGCGCCATGCAGCGATGCACCAGCTCGGCGTGGTCGCGCTGCACGTCGAGGATGTCGGTCATGCGCTTGCTGTTCGAGAAGGTAGGCGGGTCGAGGAAGATCAGATCGAACTTGCGGCGCTCGGCCACCGCGCTCTTGAGCCAGGCGATGCAGTCGGCCTGGATGAACTCATGATTCGAACCCGAGAACCCGTTGACCGCGAGGTTGCGCTGCGCCCATTCCAGGTAGGTAGCCGACATGTCCACCGTGGTGGTCTCGCGCGCGCGGCCCGCGGCGGCGTACACCGTGGCGCTGCCCGTGTAGGCGAACAGGTTCAGGAATTTCGCGCGCGCGGCCTCGGCGCGCAGGCGCTGGCGCGTGATCCGATGGTCGAGGAACAGCCCCGTGTCGAGGTAGTCGGTGAAGTTCACCCGGAAGCGCAGGCCGCTCTCCTCCACCAACTGGAACTCGGCGGTCTCGCCTATCTTCTCGTACTGCTCGCCGCGCGCCGTCTTGCGCCTCTGGCGCAGGTGGATGCGTTCCACCGGGATGCCGGTGACGCCGGGCAGCGCCGCGAGTGCTTCATTGCGGCGGCGTTGCACGGCTTCCGCTTCGATGGTCTTGGGCGCGGCGTATTCCTGCACGTACAGCCACACGCGATCTCCATCCGCTTCGCCGTACCGGTCGATGGCAAAGGAATACTCGGGCATGTCGGCGTCGTACACCCGGAAGCAGGCCACGTGTTCCTTCGACGCCCACTTCTCGAGCTGCTTGAGGTTCTTGGCGAGACGGTTGCCGAACATCCTCGAGCCCGGTGTTTCGGCGAGCGCCGCGTCGATGCGCGCCGAACCGCCCTTGTGGAAGAACTGCTTCTCGGCGGCCTGCGAAACCTTGAGGCGCAGCAGGCGGCATTCCAGCGCGCCATTCCACACGGTATGTACGCGTTCCGCGCGGATGCCGAGCTCGAGGCCGGCGTCGGGCGAGCCGGCGAGGATGGCCGCTTCCCAGCCCGTGAAATGCTCGCGCAGCAGCGCGCCGAACTCCTTCATGAGCGCCCGCGCGGCGTCGCGGTCTTCGAGACGCACGCCATAGGGTGGATTGGCGGCGAGGAATCCGCCGCGCGCATTTTCGCCCTCGCTCACGGTGGCGGGCCGTGCGTCGCGCAGATGCGCACGCGTGAAACTGACTACTTCGGAGAGTCCCGCGCGCGCCGCGTTGCTGCGCGCGGCTTCGAGCACGGCGCCGTCAGTGTCCTGGCCGCGCAACGCGATGACGGGCTTGATCTCGCGCGCCAGTGCATCCTGCTGCACGCGCTCCCAGGTGGCTCGGTCGTGTCCGGGCCAGCCGAAGAAGCCGAAGTAGTGGCGACGCGTCCCCGGCGCGATGCGCGCGGCGATCATCGCCGCCTCGATGACGAGCGTGCCCGACCCGCACAGGGGGTCGAGGAACTCCGATGCGTTGGCGCATTTCTCCGCCCAGCCCGCGCGCAGCAGGATGCCCGCGGCCAGGTTCTCGCGCAGTGGCGCCTCGCCCGCTTCCGAGCGGTAGCCGCGGCGGTGCAGGCCTTCACCCGAAAGATCGAGTGACACCGTCACCTTCGGGCCATTGGCATGCGCATGCACGCGCACCGCGGGGCGCTCGGTGGAAATGTCCGGCCGAGAACCGGTGGTATCGCGCAACTGATCGCAGATGCCATCCTTGAGCCGCAATGCGCCGAAGCGCGTGTGCGTGAGCGCCGGATGCCGGCCCGAAAAATCGCAGGCGAGCGTACGACTCGGATCGACGTGCGGCCGCCAGTCGATGGCGCGCACCGCGTCGTAGAAGGCCTGGTCCGTGGCCGCCTCGAACTCGGCGATCACGAGGAAGACCCGGGAGGCCACGCGGGATTCGAGGCAGGCGCGATACGCGACCTCGAGCGTGCCCGTGAATTCCACGCCCACCGCGCGTTCACGTACGTCAGCGGCGCCGACCTGGCGAAGCTCCTGCGCGAGCAGGTCACCGAAGCCGCGCGGGCTCGACGCCACGAATTTCCTGCCGGGGGTTTCCATCAAAGCTCCGCCAATAGCCGCATGGCTTCCAGTTCCACATCCGCGATACGGAGGCAGCGCGCGGCGGCAGCGCGCAAGGGCGCGGCATCCGACCTGCGGCCCGCATCTTCCACCAAGTGCGCGACCGCCGCCCATTCTTCGGCCGACGCGGTGAAGGAATCCTGCGCGCGCTTCAGCGTCGTCGGGGACGGCAGGTATTCGCGCGCTTCGCGCAGGAAGTCGCGATAGAAATTGCGGAACAACGACCCGCCGGTGCCAGCCTTCTGCATGAGCAGCGCCGCGAGCTCGAGGTCTTTTGCGGCATCCGGGGCGATGTCCAGCCACTCGGGCAATGAGCTCGCAAGCTTGCGGATCCCGAGGTACGACGCGCCCTTGAACCCGGGCGACAGATAGTCGCGTGCGTTGGCGCGGATCGCGCTCGCAACCGCCTTGCGCAGGTCGGGAGCGCGCCCTGGCGGCCTGATCGTCCAGCTGCGCGCCTTC
>DATLDQ010000051.1:0-23089 GCA_035525785.1 Steroidobacteraceae bacterium
TGGGCCACGTGAACTTCGTCGATATCACCGCGCCGATGCCGACACTCGAGGCGAAGTCATCGCCGTTGTCCGAGAGCTCGACGTGATCGCCCGCGAGGCTGCTGCGCGCGCCGACGATGGCCTTGTAGCTCTTGCCCTTGCTGCGCACCTGCCACGAGCTCAGCGGATCGGACGTGGGGTACTGGTCGGTCGCGACCACGTTGTGGAAATTGAACACCGTGCCGCACGGGCACAGCTCGATCACCGCCTGCGGGTTCGCTTCGCGCGCGGCTGCGTGGATGGCGAGCCAGAAATCGCCGAGCTTCTCGACGGACTCGGTGGGATGCGAATGGTTGTGAGCCTTGTTGTAGCAGGGCGCGACGGAGTTGAGATGCTGGCCGTCGAGCTTGAGACCCTCGAAGCCCCAGTCCCCGATGATCTTCTTCGTCAGTGCGACGTAGTAGTCGACCGTGGGTTGATAGGCCGGGCACTGCGTGAGCGCGTTCCACCAGCTCACGGTCTGGAAGCTGCCCCAGCGGTCGAGCAGCAGCATGTCGGCGTGGTCATGCAGCACGTCGCTGCCCGGGTCGGCGGCCAGCGGCGCGATCCACAGCCGGGGCTTCATGCCCTGCGCGCGGATCCGACGCACGAACTCGCGCATGTCTTCGTCGCCGCGCGGAAATTTCTTGCGGTCGATGTACCAGTCGCCTTCGTTGTTCTGCCAGCCGTCGTCGAGCACGGCCCACTCGAAGCCGAGCTCGCGCGCCTTGGGCAGCGTGTTCACGATCTGGTCGACGGTGAACTCGCGTTCGTAACCCCAGGCGCACCACACGGGCGCGAACGCGGATTCCGGCGCCTGCGGGGCGACCACGCCTTCGGCTTCGAGGAACTCGCGGTACATGGACAGCGGCGAGAAATGATCGCCGGTGTGCGCGACGATGAAGGTGCGATCCGTCGCGAGACTCTGTCCGGGCTCGAGCCTGATCTCGCGGGCCCCCTCGACAGCGAGGCTTGCGCCGCGCGCTGTCTTGCGTACCGGCAGGTCGAGCAGCCGCGGCACGGGCTCGACGTGCCCGACCGCGAGTCCCACGTCGCGACGCCAGATGTTGGCCATGGGGATGCCGCCACCGTAGTCGGAGGCCGCCATGCTCAGCGTGTTGCGCTGATCGAAGCCGGCCTTCATCGGCTGTACCCAGTCACGGCGATCTTCGTGCGTGGCGCCCGAGAAGCTCCAGAAACCACCGGGCGCGTCGACGAGCTCGTGAGCACCATTGCGCCAGCCCGCGATCTCGAGTGCAGCCTGACCGGCATTGCGGTAGTGGACCTGCATGATCGCGAGGCCCGGCAGCCGCTGGAAGAACGTGACTTCGACCTTCTTCTCGACGCCCTCGGTCGACTTGCCCGTGATGACGTGGCGGCGGCCGGCGCCCTGCTGCGGGTCGGTCAGGTCTTCATGCGTGTGGCCGCTGAAGAAAAATGCCTCGATGGGCCGATCCTTGAGCAGCAGGGCTTCGCTGCTCTGGAATGCAGTGAGAGGCTTGCCGCGGAACAGCACCCGCGTACGTAGCGAGCCGTCGAAGAGGAGGGCGAGGGTGTCGTCCGCCGCGGTCTGAGTGCCGGCGGCCGCATCGGGAGTTGCCGCCCGCGCCCATGGGAAAGAAGCCAAAGCGAAACTTCCGGAAAGGAGCTTGAGCGCGTTTCGGCGTTCGATCTGGGGCATGGGGGCGGTTTCCGGAGGAATTCCGAGGCATTCTGAGTCAGTGAAACTGTTGATGCAACATTTTTGTTGCGATATGTTCCGTATAAGTTTCGTTATATAGCTGGGTGTCCCATGAAACTGTTGTCGGCATTGCTGTTGTCCGGTGTGATTTCGCTGGTTTCGGCCTGCGGTGATGCAAAGACGCGAGCGCCGGCGACCGATGCCAGTTCCGCGCCGGCGGCTGAAGAGGCTCCGGCCAACCATTACTCGATGAATGACTACGCGCGCGTCCGGAAATTCGACACGCACGTACATATCAACGTGAAGCAGCCTTTCCTGCTCGAGCAGGCGCGCGACGACAACTTCGAACTGATGACCATCAATGTCGACTACCCGGACTTCGTGAAGCTGCCGGACCAGCACGCCGCGGCACTGGCGCAGATCGCGGCGGATCCGAACCGCGTGAACTGGGCGACCACGTTCTCGATGCAGGGATTCGGCAAGCCGGGTTGGGCGGACCGGGTGAAGGCCTCGCTCGCCGCCGACAAGGCGGCAGGTGCGAAGGCCGTGAAGGTGTGGAAGAACATCGGCATGGCGGAGCGCGACGCGAAGGGCAGGCTCATCATGCTCGACGACCCGGGTCTCGCGCCGATCGGCGACGAGATACAGAAGCTCGATCTCACGCTGATCGGGCACCTCGCGGAGCCGCACAATTGCTGGCTGCCGCTCGACCAGATGACCACGGACAACGATCGCGAGTACTTCGCGAATCATCCGCAGTACCATATGTATCTGCATCCCGAGATGCCGGGCTACGAGGACCAGATCAAGGCGCGCGACAATTTCGTCGCGGCGCATCCGCAGCTCCGGTTCGTGGGCGCGCACCTCGCGAGCCTGGAATACGACGTCGATCGCATCGCCGCCTTCCTCGACCGGTTCCCGAACGCCAACGTCGAGACCGCGGCGCGCATGAGCCAGGTGCAGTACCAGTCGGTGCGCGATTACGACAAGGTGCGCAACTTCTTCATCAAGTACCAGGACCGCATCCTGTACGGCACGGACATCACGTTGAATCCCGCGGACCTCGAGAACGACGCCACGGGCGCAGAATTCAAGCGTTCGACGCACGAGGTCTGGAGCCGCGACTGGCGTTACCTGGCCACGGACGAAACGCAGCGCGTCGAGATGATCAAGGCCGATGTGAAGGGTCTCGCGCTGCCGCGCGAGGTGATCGACAAGATCTTCTATCGCAACGCGAAGCGCACGTACGGCCTGCAGTAGCGGCGATGCGCGGGTTTGCTAGGCCTGTTGGACGTCGACGCCGAGCTGCTGAATCGCTGCAACCACTTCTTCCGGCGCATCGCGGTCGGTGATCAGCGTATCGAGCTCGGCCACGGCGATGATGCGGTGCAGGCACACGCGGCCGAACTTCGAACTGTCGGTGATCGCGATGACCATGCCCGCGTTCTCGACCATCTTGCGGTTCAGCATGGCCTCGGGTTCGAAATGCGTGGTGATGCCGCGCTCGAGATCGAACCCGTCGACGCCCAGGAACAGCTTGTCCACGTGCAGCGCCGCCAGCGCTTCGACCGTGAGCCCGCCGTAGAATGACATGCTCTTGCGGCGCAGCTCGCCGCCCAGCATCACGATGTTGATATTGCTCTTCGGCGCGAGCGCGGACAGTACGCCGAAATCGTTGGTCACCACGGTCACGTCCACGTTGGGCAGCGCCTCGGCGAGCTGTATGCCGGTAGTGCCCGAATCGATGACGATGGTGTCGCCCGGCTTCACCACCTGCGCGGCGCGCTGACCGATGCGGCGCTTCTCGTCGAGGTGCGTAGTGCGCTTCGCCTCGTACGGGGCTTCGGCGGCCGGGCCGCCCACCACCTTGCTGTCGATCGCGCCGCCATAGGCGCGCGCCATGACGCCGCGTTCCGAAAGGAAACGCAGGTCCTTGCGGACGGTCTGCATGCTGACGCCGAAACGTTTCGCCAGGGACGTCACCTGCACGCTGCCGTGCTGACGTACGAGTTCGCTGATTTGCAGGCGGCGCTGACTGGTGTCTCTGGTCAATGGCATGGGCGGGTCGCGGGCATGGGGTAGTCGGCTCCTTTGAATAAGCATGCACAATTTCGTTTAATTTCGCTATTGATGCGAAAGGAAACCTGTACTAGGCTATGTTTCGTTTAGTTGCGGACCCTTTCCTTCGGGAGCCAAATAATGATCACCCCGCGCTTCACCCAGTCACTCATCGCCAGCGGCATCGCGCTCGCGCTGCTCCCCGCAGGCGCAGCGTTCGCCCAGTCGCCGCCCGCGGGTAGTGAGGCCGCCGAATTGGACACCGTGCTGGTCACTGGCGTGCGCGCCAGCCTTGGCCGCTCGGTCGATCTCAAGCGCGGCGCCGGCACCGTGCAGGATTCCATCAGCGCCGTCGAACTCGGCAAGTTCCCCGACGACAATGTCGCCGATTCGCTGGGACACATCACCGGCGTCGCCATCTCGCGTACCGCCGGCGGCGAAGGGCAGAAGGTCAGCGTGCGCGGCCTCGGCCCCGAATACACCCTGACTACTTTCAACGGCCGCATCCTCGCGACCGACGGCGCAGGCCGCGACTTCGCGTTCGACGTGCTCCCCTCGGATGTCATCAGCGGCGCGGACGTGATCAAGGGTGCGCAGGCATCGCTGTCGGAAGGCGCGATCGGTGGCCTGGTCAACCTCAGGTCCGCGAGCCCGTTCGACCAGACGGGTCAGCAGGCCGTGGCGCGCTTCGAAGGCGACCGCAACATGATGTCCGAGCTCAATGGCTACAAGTTCTCGGGCGTGTACACGAACACCTTCGCCGATGAAACCTTCGGCGTGCTCCTCGGTGTGGTTTATGCCGAGCGCAAGGACCGCACCGACGTCGCCGGCAACGACGGCGGCTGGACGCGCAATCCCGATCCCAACGATGAGAGCTGGCTGTTCGGCAATGCCTGGGGCGGCAACATCGATCCCAACGGCAATGGCGAGCTCGACGAAGACGAATACGGCCTCATCGGTCCCGGCCAGTTCCGCGTGGGCTCCATCCTCGAAGAGAAGAAACGCCGCGCCGTCACCGCCAAGCTCGAATGGCGTCCGAGCGACAACGTGAAGATCACTGCGGATGGCCTCAAGACGCGGCTCGACTCGCCGCAGGTGGGCTATCAGCAGTCTTACTATCCGCTGTTCGCACCGGATCGCTGGTCGGACATGCAGATCGAGGACGGCATCGTCACCGGGTTCAGCATGGAGAACCCCGACCCGGAGATGCGTCTCAACCCCGAGCTGCTGAATCTCACCGAGCATCGCGTGGTCGACACCGATCTCTACGGCCTCAACGGCCAGTGGCAGGTGAATGATTCCCTGACTTTCGATGCCGACGTCTATCGCTCCACGTCGAGCCGGCATTCCGGCGGCCAGGACACCTACGTCGTGCTGCGGATGAACCAGCCGACTACCGGCCACATCGGGCTTGGTCATGACGCCGTGCCGAACGTGGTCGTCGATTTCGATGACGGCCGCGAGCTCGCCGGTGGCCTCGCCAACGGGGACTTCGGCGGTTCCGACTTCAACACGCATTACATGGAGCTGCGCGGCGACAATGTCGACGACGAGATCACGGGCGGGTCGGTGGGCGGAACCTTCAACATCGAACGGGGCGCGGTCAAGGCGCTGCGCTTCGGAGTCACGCTGACCGACCGGAAGAAGGAGCGCGACCTCGTCAACAACACCCTGAACGGCGGCGCCGACTACTACTCGGGTGACTTCGCCATCAACGTCGGCGACCTCGATGGCGACGTGATCTCCCACTCCTTCACGTTGCCGCATTTCATGAGCGACGTGGGCTCGAGCTTCCCACGCACCTTCCTCGCGTTCGACGTGCCGAAATACCTCGCGGCCCTCGAGGCCTACGACGGCCAGCCGCGCCCGGGCGGCGGCACCTACGACTTCGCGAACGCGGCGGCACAATGGAACCCGCTCGAGAGCTACCGCGTGTCCGAGAAGACCACCGGGCTCTATCTACAGGCGGACTTCGGCGGCGAGCGCTGGAGCGCGGACGCCGGCGTGCGATTCGTGAAGACCAAGACCACCGCGCAGGCCTGGGATGCGCCCATCCTGGGCATCACCGAGAACGGCCCGTTCAACTACACGGCGAACTACGCCGACCCCACCCAGATCTCGCAGAACGGCGACTACAACTTCACGCTGCCGTCCGCGAATTTCATCTGGCGTTTCACCGACGAGCTGCAGATGCGCCTGGGCGCGGCCAAAACCATGGCTCGTCCGCCGGTCGACAAGCTCGCACCCACGAACACCACGGCGAGCGTCTCCTGGGGTGAGTTCACGCAGATATTCGGCGGCAACGTCGACCTGCAGCCGTACTCGGCGCGCCAGTACGACGTGTCGCTCGAGTGGTACTTCTCCGAGAACTCCATCCTCAACGTCGCGGCGTTCAACAAGAAGATCAAGAACCAGATCACCAGCAGCTGGGAGCCGGGGCAGGACATCGGCGTGCCGGGGTATCTGTTCAACATCAGCCGGCCGATCAACGGCGACTACGCGAAGGTGCGGGGCTACGAGGCCGGGGTACAGCACTTCTGGCAGAACGGCCTGGGGGTCCGCGCGCAGTACACGCGTAACACTTCGAAGAGTTTCGTGGCGGGCGAGGAGCGGCCGCTCGAGGGCATCGCGCCGAGCGTGTACTCCGTGTCGGCGATGTACGAGAAGGGCCCGTTATCCCTCGGCGCGACGGCCGATCACACCGACGGGTTCGTCACGGCCATCAACGTGCTGGGCGCGGGGTACAACGAGAAGGCGGACCCCATCACCTGGGTCACGGCGCATGTGTCGTACGACATCAACGAGAAGTTCACGGTGTCGCTCGAAGGCCAGAACCTGCTCGACGACGAGCAGACTTACAGCATCAATGGCAATCCGCTGCTGTCGCAGGGCTACTACCGCTACGGACGTTCCTTCAATCTCGGCGTCAGCCTGAGGTTCTGATAGCTCGCGGAATGCCCCCGCGCTCTGTGAGCGGCCCCGCCCGACGCTGTCGAGCGGGGCCTTTCTACGTCTGGTGCGATCCGCCCGATCCGCCCGACCCCGATTCATCTTCCCAGACGGCGCGTGTCTGCCAGTTGAAGCGGATCGTGAGCACGCGCGCGATGAAGAACGCCGCGACCGTGATCCAGGCCGCGGAGGTCGGCGACAGGCCGGCCTGCAGGGTGAGCAGTAGATAGAGTCCGCAGGCGATGAACAACGTGATGGACTGGTATTGCCCCGGCCGCATGAGTGTCGGGATGTCGCGCACGACCACGTCGCGCAGGACGCCACCGGCCACGCCATTGGCGACGCCGACGAACAATACGGGCACGAGCGGCAGCCCCGCGTTGCCGGCGAGCTGCATGCCGAACACCGCGAAGGCCGGCGTCCCCAGCGCATCGATGTAATCGACGATCTTTTGTACCGCTATCGGGCCGACGATGTTGCGCAGGTAGCGCGCGAACACCGAGGTGACGACGGTGGAGCCGAACACCAGCGTCAGGTACATCGGGTTCACGAGCGCGACGGGCGTGCGATTGAGGAAGGCCGCGTCGCGCAGCAGGCCCCCGCCCAGAGCCGCCAGCAACGCGACGACGAACACGCCCGTCACGTCGAGCCGCCGGCGGATGGCGACGATGGCGCCGCTCACGGCCCAGGTGAAGGTCGCGACGTAGTCGAAAAGTACGGGTACCTGGAAGGCCGCGTCTGTCATGGCGCGTGGATTGTCGGCAGAATCGGCTGGCCGTACCAGTTCGACCGTGTCGAATGCCGCGACCGCCATTCGACCAGTCTGGGCGGCACTCCATCCGCCAGAAGTACGAGAACTGCCAAATGACGATCAAGATCCTCGAACGACCGGCCCTGGACGTGGTCGGGATGGCCATCCGCACCAGGCCCATGTCGCCGGAAATCCCCGCGCTGTGGCCGAAGTTCGTCGCGCGCATCGACGAAATTCAAGGCTTGGCCGAGCCCCGGGTGAGCTACGGAGTCATGCGAATGCAAGGCGACTCTCTGCACTACATGGCCGCCGTTTCGGTCAGTGGGTCCGGCAGCGTGCCCGAGGGTATGGAAACGTCGCGTCTCCCTGCGGGCACCTATGCAAGCTTCAGCTACCCGCTTTCCGCGCTCGGCAAGGGGTTCGGCGAGATCTACGACGAGTTGCTGCCGTCGTCGGGTTACGCGCAGATACCCGGCCAGCCGTTGTACGAGCGGTATGACGAGGCGTTCGACCCGGGCAATCCGCACTCGATGGTGCACATCGGCATACCCGTGCGTCGCAAGGCATGACGCAGTCGCCATATCGCTGGGTCATCGTTGCGCTGGGCGGCCTCATGGGTTGCGTGGCGGTTGGCGCGATGTTCTCGCTGGCGGTGTTCCTCGCGCCCATGTCCGACGCCACCGGATGGTCGCGCGCGGGCATCTCGCTCGCCATGACGGTCAACTTCATCGTCATGGCGTTCGGCTCGTTCGCCTGGGGTGCGGCCACCGACCGCTGGGGCGCCCGCGTGGTCACGATCTGTGGCGCGGTGTTGTTGGGCCTCGCGCTAACCCTGGCCAGCCGCTCCGAGACGCTGCGCTCCTTCCAACTCACGTACGGCATCCTCGTGGGCATCGCGGCCAGCGCCTTCTTCGCGCCCATGATCGCGACCGTGACGGGCTGGTTCAGCACCCAGATGAACCTCGCCGTTTCGCTCGTGTCCGCCGGCATGGGCATGGCGCCGCTGACCATCTCGCCGCTCGCGAGCTGGCTCATCACTCACCAAGGCTGGCGGCCG
The DNA here is from genome assembly GCA_035525785.1 of Steroidobacteraceae bacterium. Classification (GTDB taxonomy): domain Bacteria; phylum Pseudomonadota; class Gammaproteobacteria; order Steroidobacterales; family Steroidobacteraceae; genus CADEED01. The sequence goes on from DATLDQ010000051.1 coordinate 8,515, forward strand.
GCGATGTTCTACATCGGCGTGCTCGCGTGGGTGCTGCTGATCCCGGCGGCGCTGTTCGTGCGCCGGCCGCCCGCGCCGGAGGCTTCCGCGAACGTGCCGGCACCGCCAAAGGCCGGCAAGGAAGAGGTCACGCGCGCACTCACATCGCCGCAGTTCCTGGTACTCGGTTTCACCTTCATGTTGTGCTGCGCGGCGCATTCCGGGCCTATCTTCCACGTGGTGAGTTACGCCATGTACTGCGGGCTCGGCTCGATGGCCGCGGTGAGTGTGTACAGCGTCGAGGGCCTCGCGGGTCTCGGCGGGCGCATCCTCATCGGCCTGCTGGCGGATCGCTTCGGCGCCAAGCGGTTGCTGGTCATCACTCTCACCATCCAGTCGTTCGCAATCGCGGCCTATCTCAAGGTGAACGAGCTGTCGGAGTTCTACACGCTCGCCGTGATCTTCGGCGTGGCGTACGGCGGCGGCATGCCGCTGTATGCGTCCATCGCGCGTGGATATTTCGGGCAGCACATCATGGGCACGGTGTTCGGCGCGGCGACCATGCTCTCGAGCCTCGGCATGTCACTCGGCCCCACGGTAGGTGGGTGGGTGTTCGATACGTTTCACGACTACGCCTGGCTGTACATCGCGTCCGCGGCGGTGGGTGTGGGCGCGGTGATGATGGCGTTGTTATTCCCCAAGCCGAAGCCCGTCATGGTCTGACGCATGCTCTCGCCCACCGGCCGCTTCGAAGTCACGTTCTACGACCGCGAGGTGTTCAACACCCACTGGGTTCAGACACCGACCCTCGTCGACAAACAAACTGGCGAACCGCTGTTCGCGTTCAAGGACACCCACTGGTCGGTGGATGAGCGCAGCTGGCTCGATGATGCGAAGGTGCGGTTCCACCTGCGCAAGTATCCCGGGAATCACGACCCGGGCGAAATCATGGTCACGCTGGATTGCGCCACGCGCATGGCCAGCTTCAATGGTGTCGTTTGCGGCTTCGACGAGCTGGAGCAGCGGCTGGACGCCGCGCTCACCTGGATCTACGCCAGACCTGAGACGCCAGAACCCGCGGCCGGTCTGCGCGGCGCGTTGCGCCGGCTGTTCAAGGGTAATTAGGCGGTCACAGACTGCCGAGCCGCACCGGCCGGCGCCAGCCCGTGAGCTGGATGAACTCCCCGAACACTTTCTCGCTGAGCGAGAGCGCTTCGGGCGAGTGCGTCTGTGTGTCGCGCAGGATGTACTCGAGGTGGTGTTCGGGGCCGGCGGCTTCAGCCTCGGCCTTGTATTCCGGCACTTGCAGCCACTTCTGGATCAGCTGCAAATCCGCCTCCAGGTGGAACTGCAACCCATAGGCGCGATCGCCGTGCCGAAACGCCTGGTTCGGGCAGGTGGGCGTGCTCGCCAGGTGCACCGCGCCCGGCGGCAGGTCGAAAGTATAGGCATGCCACTGGAATACGTGGTGCTCGGCGATGTGCCGGCACAGCGGGTCGCGACCGGCCGCAGCCGTCGCATGCAGGCGGTACCAGCCGATCTCGCGTACATGGTTGGGTTGCACGACCGCGCCGAGCGCCGCAGCGAGTAGTTGGGCCCCCAGGCAGATGCCGAGGATGGGGATGTCGCGCGCCAGCGCTTCCCGGATGGCAGCGATCTCGGTGACGAGATGCGGGTAGAGATGCTGCTGGTCCACGTTCATCGGGCCGCCGAGCACGACCAGGCCGTTGTAACGGCTCACGTCGGGCTTCAGGTCGGGTTGCCGCGAGAAATTGACGTAGCGGATGCGGAAACCCGCGCGGCGGAGCATCGGATCCAGCACGCCCAGCGGCTCACGGGCGGAATGTTGGAACACGAGGAGCTTGCGCATGGAGCGCGCAGATTACCCGAGCCGCCCACGAGCTACGCTGGTTTTTCCCGGGTTAGGGACGATCTGGCACCGTCTTCGCAATGCGTATAACGTGCATCCAACCAAGCAAGGGGATGACGATGAACACCGCTGCGCAATCCATGACGACGTCTAACCACTCACCCGCGAGGCTCGTGCTGCTCGGCGGCGTTATCGCCGGCCTCGATGACTTCATCTACCCGACGGTGCGCACCGTGATGAATGGCAAACCGTGGACGCAACCCTGGAAAGGCGTGGCCGGCGGGCTCCTCGGCCAGACGGCCCGCGACGGGGGCATGGAGATCGTCGCGCTCGGCGCGGGCCTGCACTGGTTCATCAACATCGCCGCGGCATTCATCTTCTATTGGGTGATCAGTCGCCTGAAGTTCGTGCCGCGCCAGTGGCTGCTGCTCGCCTGCCTGCATGGCATCGCGGTGCTGCTCACCATGAACTACGTGATCCTGCCGCTCTCGGCCATCGGCCGCGGCATCTATCCACTCGAGCAGCTGCACATCCACGCGTTCTGGCACATATTGCTCGTGGGTCTGCCGGTCGGCTACTTCGTGGCGCGGGCCTTGAGAAAAACTTAAGCCGGCGCAACTGGAACTGGCGACGGCGCGACAGCGCCGCCGTACACTGACCTGCCAAATACGCACGTCAGGGACATCGATGTACCAGCTCCACGGGTTCTCCCAGTCCGGCAACACGTACAAGGTCGCGCTGCTGTTGCAGGCGCTCGGGCAACCCTGGGTTGCCGTCCACATGCCGATCGCCGATTTCGCCGCCGGTGTGCAACGCTCCGACACATGGCGGCAGGATCTCAACGCGATGGGTGAGGTACCCATCCTCGAGGTCGAGGGCAAGAGGATGACGCAGTCGGCCGCCATCATGCTGTACCTCGCCGACAAGCACGGCGCCTACGGCGGCAGCAACGACGACGAACGGCAGGAAGCGCTGCGCTGGCTGTTCTTCGACAACCACAAGTTCACTAGCTACTTCGCCACGCTGCGGTTCATGAAGTCGTTCGGGCCCACCGAGCCGCAGCCCGACGTCATGAAGTTCCTGCGCAGCCGCATCGACAATGCCTATGGCATCGTCGAGAAGCACCTGGCCAGCCGCGACTACGTCGTGGGTGACGCGCCCACCATCGCCGACATGTCGCTGTGCGGTTACCTGTACTTTCCGCCCGAGGAAAGCGGCTATGACATCGCGACGCAGTATCCGGCGATGGCGGCGTGGCTCGAACGGCTCCAGAAGCTCCCGGGCTGGAAACATCCCTACGAATTGCTGCCGGGCGAACGCGTCGCGCCGAGGTGGTAGTCTCGGGCGATGAGAAATTCGCCGCTGAAATGGCCGCTCGTCGTATCCCTGGCGATGCTCGCGAGCGGGGCAAGTGGCGCTGAAGGCAGCATCACGACCGAGGAGCAGTTCGGGCGGTTCGCGCAGGGCTACTACCTTGATCCGCGGCCCGAGCTGGTCGAGTCCGCCATGCGCTTCGCGGGCAACTCGAAGCTCGCGAAGCAGGCGAAGACCACCCGCCTGGTGCAAATGACGTTCAGCTGCCTCTTCGCGCGGCATCCGGAACGCGGGGACGAGTGGAAGAAAGTCATCGCCTCGCTCGATGAACCCGCGCGCGCGTACCTGTCGGTATCCATGGACCAGACGCCGCAGCAACTGCTGGACGCGCTACCGGTGTCGCCCGAGAAGAACGACGTCAACTGGAGCTGCTTCTTCGTGTCGGGCGATGCAGGCTACGCGCGCAACGTGATCGACACCATGAAGTACCTGCCCGAGCGCAAGGACAAGCTGAAGTACCTGGCGGCGAGCTCGGCGCAGTGGTCGCTGGCTTCGATCGGTCACGCGGACGACCGCGTACGCGAGGCATTGGCGGCGGCCGCGCACGGCGACGACGCGGCGATCGCCACCGGCGCCCGCGATGCGCTGAGCAAAGATGATTCAGAGATTCGCGCAGCGACCATCGAAACGCTGCGCCAGCAACATGCCGCCGGCGTCTGGAAATAGTCGATGACGTGAGGGTTTGCCCGCGGACGAAGATCGAGGCGAGCGGACGGGGGTTGGCGTCACCTGAAAGGCGAATCTTCCGCGCGTTGGCATGGACTCCCGCCCGCGCATGCGGCATAAGGAGCCGCATGAAGTCCACGCTGTCGTTTGCCTCGCTGTTCCTGGTTCTCGCTACCTTGTTTGGAGGCACCGCTCAGGCCCAGGACAGCGCCGCGCTCTACTTTTACGGGCCGGCGCCCACGATGGACGACATCACGCGGGCTGCGGGTGACGCATCGGTGACCACCAACGTCGTCGAGACGTGGACGCGGGTCACCGTCGCCTGGCCTGAGGTCACCGTCATACTGCACCTCGATTCCGAGTGGCGCCGCGACGAGCAGCTGTCGAGCATCCGACAGATGCTGACGGAGCTTCCGGCGCGTGAGCAGCGCAAGCCTGCGGTCAAGAAGTTTCTGGCCGATCTCGATCGAACGATGGCCTGCTGGGGTTCGTTGATCGACCCCGGGTACGACCGCGAGGGCAGGGTCGCCACCTTCTACAAGCGGCTGGTCGCGACCACGGGCGGGTTTCTGTTCACCTACCAATCCTTCTATTCCGGGGACGGCAAGCGCATCGCAGGCATGGAAGGCGACCCGGACACCCTGCGCTGATATCTGCCGGGTGGGGCGATTCTGACAGGAGTCGGGGTGGTACTCGATTAGACTGCGCCCGCCCATGTCGTGGACCCGATTTTTCGCGCTGACAGCGCTTCAGCGCCGAGTGTTTCTCGTGGCCATGGCCGCGCTGCTTCCCATTGCAATTCTGTCGTGCGTATTGCTGGTGTCGGCGGCGCGCGAGCAGCGCGAGCGCCTGTACCTCGCGGCCGACGGTACCGTGCTGGCCCTGATGAACGCCGTGGACGGCGAGCTCAAGAGCACCATGGGTGTCATCGACGCGCTCGCCGCGAGCCCGCGCCTGGCGCGCGGCGACATCGAACGCTTCCGCGAAGAGGCGCTCCAGCTCCTCGCCCGGCGCCCGTCGTGGCTCAACATCGTGCTCTCGGACCGGGATCACCAGTTGATGAATGCGCGCGTGCCGGTCGCGGAGCCGTTGCCGCCGCTCGCGTCGCCGGCTTCCCTCGACGAGGTCTTCCGCGCGGGTCGTCCGCGGATTGGCCGCGTGATGTTCGCTCCCGCGGTCGACACCTACGCCTTCGCCGTGCAGACGCCCTACCGGCAGGACGGCCGGGTGAAATACGTGCTTACCGCCGTGGTTCGCCCCGAGTCCCTGCTCGAGTTGCTCGAGCTGCGCGCCATCGCGAAGCAGGGTGTCATCTCCATCCTGGACAGCGAACACAACGTGGTTGCCCGTTCGCTGAATCACGAGAGCTGGGTGGGCAAGTCCGCGTCGGCGCAGTTGCGAAGCTTGCTCGAGCCCGGGACGGAGCGGGGACGAGGTATCACGAAGACGCTCGAGGGCGTGCCGGTGTACACGGTGTACCGACGTTCGCGCTATTCGGGCTGGTCCGTCGCCATGGGTGCGCCGACGTCAACCGTCGACGCGCCCATGCGCAATGCTTACCTGCTGTTCGGCGGGGCGGTGGCATTCTCGATCGTGCTTGGCCTTGCCGCGGCGCTGCTCGTGGGCCGGACCATCGTTCGCCCCATGCGCGAGCTCGAACAACAGGCGCTGCTGCTGGGCAGCGGACAGGTACCCGGCATGCCGCAGACCCGCCTGCCGGAGGTGAGACGCATCGCGGTGGCGCTCGGCGCCGCGCACGATGCACGCGAAACCGCATTCCGTCGCGAACACGAAGCGCGCGTCTCGGCCGAGCAGGCCAGCCGGGCCAAAGACGAGTTCCTCGCGATGCTGGGTCATGAATTGCGTAATCCGCTCGCGGCCATCACCAATGCTTCGCAGCTCATCGAGAAGAAGCGCGCCACGCTCGACCCGGAGGCCAATTCCGCGGTGGGCATCATCGGCCGGCAGACCAAACACCTTGCCCGTCTCACCGATGACCTGCTCGACGCCGGCCGCGTGATACTCGGCAAGATCTCGCTGTCGCGCGCCCCGCTGGACCTGGCCTCGGTGGTGCGCAGCAGCCTCGAAGGCCTGCGCGGCGCGGGGAGCCTGGATCGGCACCGCGTCGACGTCGAGCTCGGGTCCGCCTGGGTGCATGGCGATGCCACGCGCCTCGATCAGATCGTCTCGAACCTCGTGACCAACGCCATCAAGTACACGCCGCCCGGCGGTTCGGTCCGCATCCGCACACACCTCGAAGCGCCCTGGGCCGTGCTCACGGTCGCCGACACGGGTATCGGGCTCGAGCCCGAGCTCCTGCCGCGCGTGTTCGACCTGTTCGTCCAGGGCGAGCGCGCGCTCGATCGCTCCCAGGGCGGCCTCGGCATCGGTCTCACGCTGGTTCGCCGGCTCGCCGAGCTGCATGGCGGAACCGCCGACGCGACCAGCGCCGGCACCGGAAGGGGCGCCGTATTCACCGTGCGGCTGCCCGCGAGCGCGGCGCCGCCGCTGGCGCTGGAATCACCGGGGCCGGAGGTGTCGCAGCGCCGCTTGCACATCGCACTCATCGAAGACAACGAGGACGCGCGCATGAGCCTGCGCATGCTCCTGGAGCTCGAGGGCCACCGTGTTTCGGAGGCCGCCGACGGCATCGCCGGCGTGGAGCTGATCGCGAGCACGCCCGGTATCGACATCGCCTTCGTGGACATCGGGTTGCCAGGCATGAGCGGCTATGCCGCCGCGCAGGGCATCCGTGCCGCTCGGGGCAAGAGCATCCGGTTGGTCGCGATGTCCGGCTATGGCGCCGACCAGGATGTCGAGCGCGGGGAGCGCGCCGGCTTCGATGCCTATATCGTGAAGCCCGCGGCCCTCGAGCGGGTTCAGCAAGAGCTGGCCCTGCTGTCGGGCAACCGGTGATGAATAGCGGCTGATGCTGAGCCCGGGCTTCGGCTGACTCCCGCAGCCTGCGTCGAACGGGAGCGATATCCACCCGCGATTGCATGGCCGACACTGGTCGAAACGACAGGAGTCCCCATGCTCGCCATGACCTATCGCGGACCCTACCGGGTTCGCGTCGTGCAGAAATCAGCGCCGACCATCGAACACCCGCGTGACGCCATCGTGCGCGTCACGCGCGCCTGCGTGTGTGGCTCGGATCTTCATCTCTACCATGGCCTCATGCCGGACACGCGCGTCGGCCAGACCTTCGGCCACGAATTCGTCGGCATCATCGAGGAGGTGGGCGCGGATGTCACGCGCGTGAAGGCGGGCGATCGCGTGCTGGTCCCCTTCAACATTTTCTGCGGCGAGTGCTACTTCTGTCAGAAGGGCCTGTACGCGAACTGCCATAACGTGAATCCCAATGCGACGGCCGTGGGTGGCATCTACGGTTACTCGCACACCACGGGCGGATACGACGGAGGGCAGGCGCAGCTGGTGCGCGTGCCCTTCGCCGATGCCGGTGCGTTCCCCATCCCCGATGACATCACCGACGACGACGCGGTGCTCTGTACCGACGCGTTTCCCACGGGTTACCAGGCCGCGGAAATGGCGGGCATCAAACGTGGCGACTCGGTGGTGGTGTTCGGCGCGGGACCGATCGGCCTGTTCGCCGCGAAGAGCGCCTGGTTCATGGGCGCCGGCCGCGTGGTCATCGTCGATGAATACGACTATCGCCTCGACTTCGCGCGTCGCTTCAGCCAGGCCGAGACGGTGAACTTCCGCAGCGTTCGCGACATGGTCTGGTACCTGAAGCGCATCACCGACTGGCTCGGGTTCGATGCCGCCATCGACGCCGTCGGATGCGAGGCGCGTGGCAGCGCGATACAGAGGATGTTGGGCATCCACCCGTTCAAGCTCATGGGCGGAGTCGCCACGGCCATCAACTGGTCGATCGACTCGGTGCGCAAGGGCGGCGTGGTGTCGATCATCGGCGCCTACGGCCCCGTGCTGAATGCCGTGAAGATCGGCGACGCCATGAACAAGGGGCTCACGATCCGCAGCAATCAGGCCTGCGTGCGCCGGTACCTGCCGCGCTGCATCGAGCACATTCGCGCCGGCCACCTGCGACCCAGCGACGTGATCACGCATCGCTTTCCGCTCGAGGAGATCGGCGAGGCCTATCACATGATGGCCAGCAAGCTCGACGGCATCATCAAACCACTCGTGGTGCCACCGGGCACCGTCACGACCCACTGACGAGGTCAATCATGAGGATCCAGCGACTGGGTTCATCCACGGAAGATCGTCTCGCGCGCGGAGTGCCGGGTGGCGAAAGCCTGACCACGGAATCGCGGCGAACAGTGGACCGCGCCGGCGAAATCGCTGGTTGGGGTTCTGACCTGGATCCCGCCGCGCGCCCGGGAGTGCCGCGCGACGGCGCTCCCGGGATCGGCCCGGAGAATCTCTATATCGATGTCACCGCGCAGGTTCCCCCACATCGCATCCATAAGTCGACCGAGCATGCGCAGCTCACGCCGGTGTTCGGCACCGCCTGTCCGCCCCACGGCGCGAGCGGTCGCCTGCGCGACATGGGCTATCGCTACAGTGAGGGCCGGCTGGCCCGCTGGATGACGCTGCTGGTGGCCGACCGCGTCGACATGCTCGAAGGCATCGCGCAGGACTTCCTGCGCCTGCGGCCGCCCAACGTGGTGCGCGAAATGGGTCTCGCCAGCGAGTGGCGTCACAACCGCAAGGGCGTCATCAAGGCCGCGGCCGTGGGCGCGGTCGTGCTGGGCGCGACCTGGTTGCTGTTGCGGCGAAACCGCTCGCGCTGAGTCAGCGCGAGCGGCCCTGCTCCATTGCGCGGGGCTCAATTGACGCGCGTGCTGCCGTCGACTTCGCCGCGCCACGCACCGGTCTCGGCGCCGCGCGACTCGATGAAACGCTTGAACTCCTGCACGGAATGCTCGACGCGCGACGTGAACAGGCCGAGCGCGTCGCCAACGTTTTCCATGACGCCTTCCGGTTCATAGGCCATGAGCAGGCGCACGCGCGTGCGATCGCCGTCCAGCGGCTCGAAGCGCACCGTGCCGGCATTCGCGGCGCCACCGACGCTTTTCCACGAGATGCGCTTGTCGGGTTCCTGTTCGGTGATCTCGGCCTCCCACTCCTTTTCCTTGCCCCACATCTCGGCGCGCCAGTGCAGGTGCGTGTCATCGAGCTGTCGCACCTCCTTGACGCCTTCCATGAAGTTCGGGAAGTCCTCGAACTGGGTCCACTGGTTATAGACCGTGCTCAGCGGCTGATCGACGTCGACGGTTTTTTCCACTCGTTCCATGTGTCTCTCCTCGGGTTGGGGTAGCGCAGAGTAGGGCGGCGCCACCGGCACGCCGAGAGACGAAGGCGACGGCCGCGCGTCGGACGATGCAGTCCGCTACTTGCGAGTGTTCCGGCCCGTCGCCGCCAACTCCTGACGCCAGCGCGCGGCACGGCCCTGATCCTCGACCGTCGCTTCGAATCGCGCGATGTCGGCCTGCAGGTCGGCTTCTTGCTTGTAGCTGATGTCCGTGGCGCGGTCGGCGAACTCGTTGAACGCGGTGCGCGACCACCAGCTGGGCTCGGGGAAGTCCACGTTGCCGACGCGAAATTCGAGCACCGCGTTGAGGCAATCATCTTTCGCGCCGGAGCGGTCCACCTGCAGGCGCAGCGTGGCGCCGGGTTTGATCATCGAGCACGTCGCCGGACCCACCTGGCAGCGCTCGACCGCATCGGTCTTGGGCCGCGTCACGCGCGCGAGCTGCACGCAGGCCGGGCCGGCGCCACGGTTGGTGAGCTGCACCTGCGAGCCGGTCTCGCGGACGGTGAGCATGGGTGGCACCGCGCCGATTTCGCCGAGCGCGGTGGCCGTGAGCATGTCCGCGCGCCATTTCTCGACGGCAATGCTGCGCGCCGTGCGCCAGCGACCTTCGACGGAGGCGCGACGCGCGCTCGACAATTGCGCGGCCGAAGCCGCGGACTCGTCCGGCGCCGCGACGACGGCATCCGCTTGCTTCTTGTTCGTCGCGTGGCGTCTTTCCTGCACTTCGGCCTTCCGGGTGGGCGCAGCGTCTTCGAAGCGAGAGTCAGGGCCGCTGCGGATCCACCAGGTGAGGAGCCCCATGCACCCGACCACGACGAGCAAGATCGTGATGAAGCGGTAACGCGACCTGGGGAAGCCCATCGTCAGTCCCCGCGCCTGCGCGCGGCGCTGAGCGCGATGAGAGTGATCAGCAGCGCCACGCACGCGTACGCGACGATGTATCCAGTCCGGTGGTGCATCTGGAATAGTTTGGTGAACGCCACGGGCGCGATGCCGCCGGCGAACACGCCCGCGAAGGTGTACGCGAGCGAAGCCCCGGCATAGCGCACCGGCGAGGGGAACTGCTCCGCGATGAACGCGCCCTGCGGGCCGTACATGAAGGCGTGCACCGTGAGTCCGCTGGCGAACGCGACGACGATCGCGAGCTCCGACTTCGAATCGAGCAGCGGAAACAATGCAAACAACCACGCGGCTGCCGCGAGTGCGCCGGCCGCGTAGACGGCGCGACGCCCGAATCGGTCGGAGAGCGTGCCGGCTATGAAGATGAACACCACGTTCAGCGCCGCACCGATGGCGAGAGCCGAAGTCGCGAGCGTGCGCGACAGGCCGAGGATGGTGGTGACGTAGGTGACGCAGAACGCGCTGATCAGCGAATACACCACGTCCGGGCCGAAACGCGAGCCGCCGGCCACGAGCAATTGCCGCCAATGACGACTCAGCACTTCGCCCACGGGCGCCTGCGACTGCCGCGAGGATCGTTCGAGCGCGAGGAACTCCGGTGTCTCGGGTACGCCCAGTCGAAGCCATAGTCCGAAAGCCACGAGCAACACGCTCGCGAGCAGCGGGATGCGCCAGCCCCAGCTCATCAGCGACTCCTCGGGCATCAGCCACGTGATCAGCGCCATGGCACCGGTGGCCACGAGCACACCGGTGGAGGGGCCCATCTGCGCGAACGCGGCATTGCGTCCGCGTTGTTTCTCGTCGCCATGCTCCACGGTGAGCAGCACCGCGCCCGCCCATTCGCCGCCGAGCGCCATGCCCTGGACGAAACGCAGCGTGACCAGCAGGATCGGCGCGGCCACGCCTATCTTCTCGTACACGGGCAGCAGGCCGATGGCCGTGGTGCAGGCGCCCATGATGAGAAGGGTGATCACCAGCACGTGGCGGCGTCCGCGCCGATCGCCCAGGTGGCCGAACAGCAGTCCGCCGAACGGCCGCGAGAGATAGCCGACCCAATAAGTGGCAAAGGCCAGCAGCATGCCAGCGAGGGGATCGAGCGTCGGGAAGAACAACTTGTTGAACACCAGCGCGGCGAGCAGGTTGTACACCGCGAAGTCGTAGTACTCGAGCGCCGTGCCGGCCATGCTCGCGAGCGCCAGCCGGTGGAGGGGCGCCTGGCTAGTCACCGAAGCCACCGCCGCCTGGCGTCTCGATGGCGATGATGTCGCCCTCCGCCACGTCGGTCGCGAACGTCGCGCCGAATTCCTCGCGGCGGCCATCGGCACGCTCTATCCAGTTGCGGCCCGTAGCGCCGGGCCGGCCGCCAGCCATGCCGAAAGGCGCGACGCGCCGGTGGTTCGCGAGCATCACCGCCGTCAGGGGTTCGAGGAAGCGCACGCGCCGCTCGACGCCGTCACCGCCGCGATGGCGCCCTGCGCCGCCCGATCCGCGCCGGATGCGAAACGATTCGAGCCGCACGGGGAACCGCCATTCCAGCACTTCGGGATCCGTGAGCCGCGAGTTGGTCATGTGCGTCTGCACGGCGTCGGTGCCATCGAAGCCGGGGCCTGCGCCCGAGCCGCCGCTGATGGTCTCGTAATACTGATGGCGTTCGTTGCCGAACGTGAAGTTGTTCATGGTGCCTTGTGAAGCGGCGAGCACGCCGAGCGCGCCATACAGGCAATCTGTCACGGCCTGCGATGTCTCTACATTGCCCGCGACCACGGCCGCCGGGTAACGCGGGTTCAGCATGCAGCCTTCGGGCACGATGAGCTTCAGCGGCGCCAGGCAGCCCGCATTCATCGGGATTTCGTCGTCCACCAGCGTGCGGAACACGTACAGCACGGCCGCACGCGTCACCGGCAGCGGCGCGTTGAAGTTGTCGGGCTGCTGCGCGCTGGTGCCGGTGAAGTCGATGGTCGCCGCGCGCGTCGCGCGGTCGATGCGGATCGACGTGCGGATCACGGCGCCGCTGTCCATCTCGTAACTGAAGTCGCCGTCCTCGAGCACACCGATCACCTGGCGCACGGCCGCTTCGGCGTTGGCCTGCACGTGCTGCATGTAGGCCTGCACGACGTCGAGGCCATATTGCTTCGCCATGGCCAGCAGCTCGCTGCTGCCCTTCTGGCAGGCGGCTACCTGCGCGCGCAGGTCCGCGAGGTTCTGCGTGATGTTGCGTGCCGGATAGGGGCCGTCGGCGAGCCGCCGCCGGAGTTCGCCTTCGAGGAACTCCCCGTCGATGACCACCGGCACGCTGTCGAGCAGTACGCCTTCTTCATCGATGGAGCGCGAGTCCGCGGGCATGGAACCCGGGGTGATGCCGCCGATGTCGGCGTGGTGGCCGCGGGCGGCCACGAAAAACGTGGGGCTGCCTCGCTGCGTGCCAGCGAGGAACACCGGCATGACGACGGTGACATCGGGCAGGTGCGTGCCGCCCGCATACGGCGCGTTGAGCGCGTAGGCGTCGCCGCCACGCAGCGCGCGGCCGTGGCGGCGCAGGACTTCCTGTACGGACTCGCCCATCGAACCCAGATGCACGGGCATGTGCGGCGCGTTTGCGATGAGCTGGCCGGTTTCATCGAACAGCGCGCAGGAGAAATCCAGCCGCTCCTTGATGTTCACCGAGCTTGCGGTGTTCGCCAGCGTCACGCCCATCTGCTCGGCGATGGCCATGAAAAGATTGTTGAAGATTTCGAGCAGCACGGGGTCGGCGCTCGTCGACAGCCGATCGTGGCGTGCGATAGCCGCATGACGATCTAGCACCAGGTCGTTGGCGGGCGTGAGGCACGCGCGCCAGCCGCGCTCGATGACGACCGTGGTGTTGGGCTCGCAGACGATGGCCGGCCCGTCGATGGCGTAGCCGGGGCGCAGCGTCGCGCGGTCGAAGAAAGGCGTATCGCGCCACTCGCCCTCGAAGTGAACCGGCCGCGTGGCCACGGGCGCAAGCGCGCCGCGCGGTGTCGCCAGCGACGAGCTTGCGGCACTCGTGCCGTGTGCGTCGGCGTTGCGCCCGCGAGCAGCGACTGCAATGGTATCGATGACCAGTCTGCGGCCGGGAACGTGGAAGCCATACCGCACGCGATAGGTATCGAGGAACTCGCGCGTCAGGGACTCGGCGGTGGAGTCGGCGCGCAGCGGCAGCTGCAACGTGGAGTCCGTGCCGTCGTACTTGAGCAGCAGCGACTGCTCGATGCCGATGTCGTCCATCGCGAACCCCTGGCTCACGAGCTCGGCGCCGGCCTCGTGCTCCAGCAAAGCGAACGGCGTGCGCAGCTTCTCGAGCGCCGCGGCCTCGAGCGCCACTTCGGCGGTGCGTTGGCGCATGACGATGGTTTCGGCCAGCCCGATGCCATAGGCCGAGAGCACGCCGGCCAGCGGATGTATCAGAACCTGGCGCATGCCCAGAGCATCGGCCACCTGGCAGGCGTGCTGGCCCGCGGCGCCGCCGAAGCACACCAGCGTGTATTCGGTGACGTCGTGGCCGCGCTGCACCGAGATCTTCTTGATGGCGTTGGCCATGTTCTCGACGGCGATGCGGATGCAGCCCGCGGCCACGGCCGCGGGGCTGGTGACGGTGCCGGCGCTGGCAAGCGAACCGGCGAGCTCGTCGAATTGCCGCTGCACGCTCCCGGGGTCGAGCGGTTGTTTGCCATCGGCGCCGAACAGCGCCGGGAAGAAGTCGGGCTGGATGCGCCCGAGCAGCACGTTGCAATCGGTGACGGTCAACGGGCCGCCGCGCCGGTACGCCGCCGGCCCCGGATCGGCGCCCGCGGACTCGGGGCCGACGCGCAGCCGCACTCCATCGAAACGGCAGATGGAGCCGCCGCCGGCCGCCACGGTATGGATGCGCAGAATCGGCGTGCGCAGTCGCACGCCGCTGATCTCCACGTCGAGCGCGCGTTCGTAGGCGCCCGCGAAGTGGCCCACGTCGGTGGAGGTGCCGCCCATGTCGAAGGCGATGATCTTCTCGCAGCCCGCGGCGCGTGCCGCGCTGGCCGCGCCGACGATGCCGCCGGCGGGCCCGGAAAGGATCGCGTCCTTGCCGTGAAAAGACCCCGCGTCGCTCAGGCCGCCCGAGGACTGCATGAACTGCAGCTTCACGTCGGGCAGGGCGCCGGCGACGCGATCCACGTAGCGGCGCAGAACCGGCGATAGATAGGCGTCGGCCACGGTGGTGTCGCCGCGCGACACCAGTCTCATGAGCGGGCTCACGCGGTGCGAAACCGAGATCTGCGTGAAACCGATCGCGCCGGCGAGCTGGGCTAGCTGCTGCTCGTGCGCGGGAAAACGATAGCCGTGCATCAGCACGATGGCGCAGGCGCGGATGCCACGTCCGTAGGCCGCGCGCAGGTCGCGCCCGGCCGCCGCCGCGTCGAGCGGGCGGATCAGCTCGCCGTGCGCGCCGACGCGCTCGTCCACCTCGACGACCTCCTCGTACAACATCGAGG
>DATLDQ010000019.1:0-12725 GCA_035525785.1 Steroidobacteraceae bacterium
GTCAGCCGTTGCATCGAGTGCGGTTTTGACGCGCACGTGGCGAAGCCTGCGCCGCCTGAATACATCGAGCGGATGCTTCACGCGTAGCGATCGAACTGCCGCGAACTGGCCGAAGTAGCTGGCTAGTCCCCCTCCTCCACCACCTCGATCCCCGACACCGTCGCGTTGTTCACCACCGGCTCGAACGTGAGGTTGATCTTGCCCTGCGCCGACGGCCGTACGTGCTCGAACTTCTTCGACACCACGCGCAGGCTCCCCGACTCCTTATATATGTCGAAGTCCTCGAGCAACGTCTTGCCGTTGCAGTACACGTGAAAAACCCGGCTGCCCGTGCCGCCACCGCCCGGTAGTTTGTCGCCGAAGTAGAACTCCGCGAAGTGCAGCGTGACGGTGTAGCGCCCGCGCGGGTCGACCGGAATGGCGTAGCTGAAATGGCCGTACCGTTCGCTCGAAAAGAGCTTCGGGTCACTGCCGCCGTTGACCGCTTGCGGCGCCATCGAGCGGAAGCCACTCATGTAGTAATCGTCGGCTCGCCAGCGGTTGCCGCTGCGGTCCACGACCGAACTCGGCTGCATGAGGATGCGGATGGGTCGCAGCTTCCCGGGAATTCCCGGCGCCAGCTCGAGGGCGCTGACCGCCGGCACCGCGGCGCGGTTGTTGAACGCGACGCGCACGAACCCGTCCTTGTCGGGCGAGACGTCGCGAAAAACGCGCTCGACCGCGATGTCGGTGCCCATGGCGTCCACATTCGGATCGAACGGCGAGAGCAGCGGTTTGCCATTGAGCGTGACCTCGAAGCTCGTGTCCTTTTCCTCGCCGGGTTTGAGCGCCGAGACGAAGAACAGGCGCAGCTCGTACACGCCCGGCTGTGCGGGGATGTCGTAGCGGAATTCGCCCGTGCGCCACTTCTCGAACAAGAAGGGCCTGCTCGTGCGGCGGATGAACCGGCTCTCGACGCTCCAGGGGGCGCCGCCCTTGAAGTAGCGGTCCGCGGTCCAGTGCACGCCCGCGTCATCGATGACTTCGCCGCCGTCATTGCCGGCCATGAAGTGCACTTCGGTGACGCCCGACGTCGTTGCCGCCGCAGGCGCCGGGCCGGGCGCGCGGTACAGAGCGAACCCGACGGCAATCGCCGCCACCGCGGACGCCGCGAGAACCCAAGGCAGCACCCGCCTCTTGCGCGGCTCGACGACGGGCACCGCGCCGCGCTCGAATTTCGGCGTGTATGACCCGGCAGGCAGGACGACGCGCAACGCGCCTCCCCCTTCCTCATATGCGTCACGCAGCTTTTTGCGCAGCCGGTGCGCTTCCACGCGCACGACCGCGTCGTCCGCGGCGACGAATGTCTTCGGCGAGCGCGCGAACACTTCCGTCGCGATGTTGAACTCGGTGAGCTGGTCTTCGTGGCCCTCGAAGTATCGTTCGCCGATGTGGGCCAGCAACTTCCCCGCGCGCGTGTTGCGGCCCAGGAGCTCGGTGATGCGTTCGAGCTCTGCGCGCTCTTCGTCGGAACCTTTCATGCGTTACAGATAGCGTGAAACGATCAATGCGATCAACGATGTACGAAAATGAACTTACGCACGCCCATCGCCGACACTAGTTTCGGGACGCATGAAGATTCCCTTTCAGGCGTTGGTCGATCAGATCAGCGACTACGCGATCGTGGTGCTCGATACCGAAGGTGTGGTCCAGAGCTGGAATGCGGGCGCCCGCGCGATCACAGGGTACACCGAGCGGGAAGCCGTCGGCCGGCCGCTTTCGGAGTTCTTGCAGGAGGACCTGGTGGCGAAAGCCATGAAGGCGGGCCGGGCCTCGATGCAATGCTGGCTGATGCGGAAAAATGGCAGGGCGTTGTGGACGGAGAATGTCGTCCAGATGGTCGATGCCGAGCGTGGCGGTACGGCGCTGGGCTGGATCTGCCAGGATCCATTCAATATTTGAGTTGATATCCCAGACTGCCGAACACTGATCGGTGCCTTCGAGCAACTGCACGAGCCTCATTCGAGCGGAATCAGCCTCCCGTACCGGGCCAGCCATGCCTTGAAGTCGAGCAGCTCGGGGTTCAGCGACCGCGCTGTCCCGAGATTGCGCGCGGCGGCGAATTCCTTCTCGAACTCCACGTAGTACTGAAACATGTTGCCGAGGTCGTCCGCGCCGGGGAAACCGAAGCCGCGGTACGTGTTGAAATCCACGGCGAAGTAGTTGATCTGCTGGCCGAGCGCCTCGGACAGAGAGAGCGCCATCTGGCGGCCCGAGACATGGTCCCCGGCAATGCCGACGCGCTGCCCCACCCACTTCTTGCCTTGCTTGAAGATGCCATACGCACACTTGCCGATGTCCTCGGCCGCGATGGCCGTGAGCTTCGCTTCGCCCATCGGCAGGGTGAGCGAGAACGTGCCGTCCGTACCGCGCCTGGGGCCCATGCCGAAGTAGATGAGATTTTCCCAATAGAAAGAGGTGTACAGGTAGGTAGTCGGCACACCCGAGGCGGCGAACGCCGCGTCCGCCTCGCCTTTCGCGTCGAAGTGCGGCACTTTGTATTTGCCCATGAGCGTGGGCATGCGCGGGTCGGAGAGCGGCACGCGCCTGCGCGTGTCCTCGAGTGTCGACCACACCACGTGCTCGAGCTGCGCCGACTTCGCGGCTTGGGCCATGTTGGCCGCCTGGCTCAGCTCCTTTTCGGGCTTGAAATGCTCCCAGTAGTTGGTGACGCAGAAGGCGCCGTAGCAACCCGCGAAGGCTTTTGCGAGCGAGGCTTCGTCGTCGAGATCGGCCTCGACCACTTCGGCGCCCAGCGCGCGAAGGGCTTCCGCTTTTTCGCCGCCCGCCTTGCGGGTGAGTGCGCGCAGTTTGAAGCCCGACGAGGGGTCCGCAAGGATCGCACGGGCCAGACCGCCGCCTTGAGCACCGGTTGCGCCGACGACGGCGATGATTTTTGACATGGAACCTCCGTGGGGCGGCAAGTGTAGCGCCCAACGGCCACCTCGACCGCCATCGGTTGGGAAGAAACTTGACGACCTACCCCGCAGGCGCGATACAGACGCACAACAACAATGAGGTCTCCATGAAGCGTCGCGACTTTCTGCATTCCTCCCTGCTCGCTGCTGCCAGCACGGCCGCGGGAATCCGGGCTGCCTATGCCGTCGTCGCCGCCGACACGGCCATCGGCGACGTGGCAGCGGTGAGCGGTGACGGCCGCGCCATCACCTTGCGTGGAGCGGAGATCCGCGAGCTCGCCAGGCAGATGCAAGGCACGCTGCTCATTGCTGGCGACCCGGATTACGACGTCGCGCGGATGGTCATGAACCCGTCCTTCGACCGCAAGCCCGCGCTCATCGCACAGCCCAGGAACGTGGCCGACGTGCAGGCGGCCGTGAAGTTCGCGCGCGCTCACAGCGTGCTGCTGGCCGTGAAGTGCGGCGGCCACAGCGCGTCGGGGCAATCCACCTGCGACCGCGGCATGATGATCGACCTGCAAAACCTGCGCGGCGTGCGCGTGGACCCACAGCAGCGCCGCGCTTGGGTTCAGGGCGGCACCTTGTTAGGACAGGTGGACGGCGAATGCCTGCCGCATGGGCTGGTGACGCCGCTGGGCACCGTCTCCCACACTGGCGTCGGCGGGCTCACGCTGGGCGGCGGATTCGGGCGCCTCGCGCGCAAGCTTGGGCTCGCCATCGACAATCTCGAGTCCGTCGACATCGTCAGCGCCGACGGAAAGCTCCACCACGCCAGCGCCAAGGACAACCCCGAGCTGTTCTGGGCGGTGCGCGGCGGTGGCGGCAACTTCGGAATAGTGACCAATTTCGAGTTCCGGCTGCATCCCTTCGACGGCAAGGTAATCGCCGGCGGCATCAGCTATCCACTCGCCCGCGCACGCGATGCGTTGACCATGTATGCCGAATACGCAGCCAACGCGCCAGATGAGTTGTACCTGGACCCCGCCCTCGTGATTCCTCCCGGGGGCCGCGAGGGGAACATCTATCTGGAAGTGTGTTACTCCGGAGCGCCCAAGGATCTCGAGGCCGCGCTCGCTCCCATTCGCAAGCTGGGCACGCCGGCGAGCGACAGCCTGCGGGCGGTCGAGTACATCGAAGCACAACGCGCGAACGACACCGGCGACAACCGCGTCATCGCGAGCTATCTCAAGGGCGGATTCGTGTCGAGATTCGCGCCCGAGTTGCCCGGAGCCATCGTCGATCACATGGTCGGCGATCCGAAGCGCACGACGATCCTGTTTTTTCAGCATTGTGGCGGTGCTGCGGGGCGTGTGGCCGAAAACGCCACGGCGTTCGCGCAGCGCGATGCCGTCGCCAACATGATGGCGGTGACTGCCTGGCGCGCGGGCGAGGCGCCTGTCGCGCATATTGAATCCACGCGGAAATATTGGGCGGCGCTCGAGCCGTACACGCGCGGGTTCTATGTGAATGACCTGGCGCGCGAGGTGACGTCGGCGCAGATCAATGCGAACTTCCGCGGCAATTATCCGCGGCTGGTGCAGGTCAAGAAGAAGTATGACCCCGGGAATCTGTTTCGGCTGAATGCGAACGTGAAGCCGGCGTAGCGGATTCGGGAAGACCATCGCATGAGTACGGAAGTCGCCGCCCTGCCATCACACTCGACGCCCCAGGAAAACCTGCAACGCTGGCTCGTCATCGTCATGTCTGTCGTTGGCATAGGGCTCGCCGCGTATGGGTTGTTCGGCGTATGGCATTCCGAAGGCCGGCAGTTCAACGGCCGCCTGCTCGACACGCTGGACCTGACAACCCTGAGCGCAATGCTGTGCATCGCGTGGCTGATCGCGTGGCGGGCGGGCCGCAACGATGCGAACCTCGCGATGGCGCTCGCGATAGCGGCCATCTACCTGAACGGCGTGTTGGGGGTTACGGCAGTCGTGTTCGGCCATGGCGCCGATGCGATTGGCAAGACCCTCACTATCGTCACGTACTTCATCGGCGGCGCGCTGTTCGTTCGCGCGTCGCTACGGTTTCCGCATGCGATCACTCGCCAGCAAATCGCGGAAAGCGCAACGGTCTGGGGACGCTGGAAACCCACCCGCGCCATGCTGACGGCCCTGCTTCAGCCTGCCGTGCTCTGGCTTTTCGTAGGGGGTTTGACCCTGCTCCATTCGCTCTCTGACTCCAAAATGGTTGCCGGCCTGGTGGAGCTGATGATCATCGGACTCGGGATCGTGTTCTTCTATATCAACTACCGCGCAGGCGACACCGAGGTACGCCGCAAAGTACTGTGGTTTCTCGCGGCCGCCGTGGCGACGGCCCTCATGGTAGTGATCATGCTGGCGGCGGTGGCCGCGATGGGCGCCGGCTCGTCACCGCTGCTCAGGACCGTCATCAACCTCGTCTTGAGTATTCTCAACAGTCTGGCGCAGCTCATCTGCATCGCCGCCGCGGTGTTCTACGCGGGCGCGGTCTCGCCGTCGCTGGTCATCCGCAAGACCATGGTGTTCGGTCTCACTACCGCGCTGCTGCTGTTCGTGTTCGCATCGGTGGAGGTATTCCTGCACCACCAGCTCGTTCATCTGCTGGAAGTGACGGATACGTTGGCCAGCTCCCTGATCGGGGGCGCGTTCGGACTTACGTTTCACCCGGTGAAGCACTACTTCGAGCATTTGCTGGACAAGGTTCTGGTGCGGCATGGGAAGGCTGCGACAAAGACCGAGGCGTGACAGCGAAGAGCGCGTGAGCGACGCGACGTTCCCGCTGGAACGCCACGTCGCGGCGCACTGTCAGGCCTGTAGCACCGGCTGTCCGGTGATCTGCACGCTGATCGAGGGCACGGTCACGATTGCCCTCGAACCGGCGAGACTGCCCGGCCAACCCGCGCCACTCGCGGAGCACTCCAGCGAGACGATGACGTAGTAGTGGCGGTTGGAGTTCACCTTGGCTTCGAGCGTCCAGCTGGGACCGGCCGAGGAGATCGCATTCCATTTCAGCTCGTTCTCGGCGCTGATGTTGTAGCCGATGAACGCTCCACGCTGCAGCGACGGCTGAACGAAGTGCCCGTCGTACTCCATCAGGCTGATGAGACCCTGCGCGCGAGCATACGCCGGCTTGTTGCGGATCGAATTCACGTAGTAAGACCACGCGAAGTTGGACTCAAAGGTGATGCGCGCCGTCGCGTTGTCGAACATCGGCTTGAACCGCACCGCAAATTGATTGGATGCCGTGCCGGCGCTGGCCTTGTCGTGGTTCGTGTCGACGCTGCAGCTCAGCTGCCCGAGATGATCGTTGCCCGTCGCCACGATGGCCGGATCGCCCGTGACCGAACTGATCTGCCCCGAGACGACCGTGCCGAGTTCAAGGTAGGGCGGCGTGAACCTCAGCGTGTAGTTGCCGAACGTGTCCGGCACACCGAGACGGCGTCTCGGCACGACGAGCTTGCGCTTCTTGAGACCTTCGGTGATGCGCAGAAGTTCGGCGATGGCCTGCGTCTGTTTCGCGTCGGGCTTCGGCGACTTCTCGACCTGGCTGAGTGCTTTCGCGGCCTGCTTCTTGAGTGCGGCTTCCTCGGCGCTTTCGGCCAGCCATTGGCGCTTCACCGCGCCGAATTTCTGCTGCGCGACGGCGGGGTTCAGCGGTGCGCCTTGCATCCGTTCGAGTGCGCTTTGCTTGTTCGATTTGCGGGATTTGGCCATTGTCCTCTCCTGTGACTGAAAGCGTTGTTCTTGTCGGCTTCGAACGATGATAGCGGTATTCGGACGGCGCGTGCGGGCGCATCATGATGTCGCCGCATCGGAGCGGCGCGCACTAACTACTCGTGATTTCTCGTGCGCGGGCGCATTCCATCCGTGATACTGTACGCATGAACAGCCGCACAAGGATGTGATCATGCGCCGCATCGACGAAGCAACCGGCTCGCCCCGTCGCCGGTATACATGACGTCGCCATCCGAACGAGAGGATTCCCGTGCCTGCAGGTTTGAAACGTGCCCTGATCGGTCTATTCACTTTGATGACGCTGGCAGCCGCGCATGCGCAGACTCCCAACGAAGTCTTCCGCAGCTCGCGCAAGCTGGTCACCACCGATGCCGTCGACGAGCAAGGCCTGGTGACCGTCGGGGGCATTCCCCAATGGGTTTCCGTGCGCGGCAGGCACCGCTCGAACCCATTGCTGCTCGTCTTGCACGGCGGCCCTGCCTTCACCGTGTCCCCCGTGAGCTACTACTACATGCGGGACTGGGAAGAACATTTCACCGTCGTGCAATGGGACCAGCGCGGCGCCGGCAAGACTTACGCGGCGAGTGATCCCGAGAAGGTGCGCGGCACTCTCTCGGTGGAGCGCATCGTCGCGGACGCCGAAGAACTCATCGGCTACCTGCGCACGAAATACCAGAAGGAGCGCATCGTGCTCCTGGGCCATTCATTCGGCACCATCCTCGGGGTGAAGCTCGCGCAACGTAAACCCGAATGGCTGCATGCCTATGTGGGGATGGGACAGTTCACGGATTTCCAGCAGAGCGAGGCCGAAGGCTACGCGGCCACGCTCGCTGCAGCCAGAGCGGACAAGAACGACAAGGCCGTGGCCGCACTGCTCTCGATCGCGCCGTTTCCCGACCGCGAACATCCGGAACGCAACGTCCAGAACCTCGGTACCGAGCGTCTCTGGCTCGCGACCTACGGCGGCTATTACTGGCCGGGCGGCTTCGGCCACAACGGCGAGATAGCCAGGCTCAGCCCTGACTACTCGGAGGCGGAGCTCAAGATCCGCGACGAGGCGCAGGCCTTCAGCGACCAGATTCTCTGGGACGAGCTCGGCCGCGTCTCGTTCGTGGATGCCACGAGGTTCAAGGTGCCCGTCATCATCTTCCAGGGTCGCCATGACCGCGGCACTTCATCCGCGCTGGTCGACAAGTGGTTCGCAACGCTCGAAGCGCCGGTCAAGAAACTCGTGTGGTTCGAGGACTCGGCGCACATGGTTTACGAGGAAGAGCCGGGCAAGACGTTGGTGAGTCTCGTGAGTGTGGTGCTGCCGCTGGTGAAGTAAGCGCGGGTGTTGCTCCGGCCGCCAGTCGGCGGCACCCGAACTACTTGAGAAACTTCGCGATCGTGGCGCCGAGCTCGTCAGGCGCTACGGGCTTCACCAGGTGGTCGTCAAAGCCGGCCGCCAGCGCGCGCGCGCGATCTTCGGGTTGGCCGTACCCGGTAAGCGCCACGAGGCGCGTTTTCCCGAGGGACGGATCGCGACGCAACGCCTGCGCCACCTGGTAGCCGTCCATCTCGGGCAGTCCAATGTCCAGCAGCACCAGTTGCGGTGCGAACGCAGGCGCCTCCGCGATGGCAGCGTGGCCCGTGTAGACGACGCGAGTCTCGTGCCCATCGAGCTCCAGCATCATGCTCAGCGAGTCGGCGGCATCCTTGTTGTCATCCACCACCATGATCCGACCGAGCACGCGCCGCTGGATCGCGTCCGCGGCAGCTTCGACAACACTCGGCTCGACCAGGGGCAGCTCGATGGTGAACGTGGACCCGAGTCCCTCGCCTGGGCTGTGCACCGTCACCTCGCCGCCGTGCATGCGCACCAGGCTCCTGACTACCGAGAGGCCGATGCCCAGGCCGCCTTCCGCGCGATCGAGCGTGCGTTCGGACTGCACGAACAGATCGAACACGCGCGGCACCAAAGATGGTGGGATGCCCGCGCCGTTGTCGTGAACCTCGATGGCGACGAGGCCGTCACGCTCGGTCGTGGTGACGTCGATCCTGCCTCGGGGTTCGGTGTACTTGGCGGCGTTGGTCAGCACGTTGACCATGCACTGCACGAGGCGCGCGAAATCCCCGTTCACACACAGAGCCTTGAAGCTCGAGTGGATACGCAGGTCATGGTCCCGCTCGCGGATCACTGGTTCGACCGTTTCGATCGCCTGCCTGACCACATTTTCGATGTACACGGTTTCGCGGCGCAGCTCGATGCGCTGACGCGTGATTCTCGAGACGTCGAGCAGGTCGTCGACGAGCCGCGAGAGGTGCGAGGATTGCCGGCGCAGGATCTCGACTGCGCCGCGCAGGTTCGGGTCACTCCCGACCATGCGCGCGAGCAGCTCCCCCGCGGTTCGTATGGGCGCCAGCGGATTGCGCAGCTCGTGCGCGAGCATTGCGAGGAATTCGTCTTTCTGACGATCCGCGGCTTTGAGCGCCTGCTCGGCGCGGTGTCTCTCCGAGATGTCGACCGTGGACACGGCCACGCCGTCGCCCACCCTCGCAGCCGCCAGCCGCACCATGTTGTCGAGGCCGTCGAAGGTGAAGTGGATCTCGCCCACCCACGACACGCCGGTCTCGACCACCCTTATATAGGTGTCGATGAGCCCGGCCGTGGCGTTCCCGGGGTGCACATCGAGCACGTTGCGACCGATGTACCACGAGGGCGGCCCGCGTCGTCCTTCGCGCGCCGCGACCTCGTTCAGGTAGGTCCAGCGGAAATCCACGATCTTCCCGTCCGCGTCGCGCACGGCCGCGAGGACGTGGAACCCGTCGGGGCTCGAGTCCTGCACCGCGTGGAACCGCTCGTCGCCTTCGCGCAGCTTGAGGTCGGTTTCACGACGCAACCGCGCGAGCGAGATGGCGCCCGAGACTCTCGCGAGCAACTCGCGACCCGAGAATGGCTTGACTAGATAGTCGTCGGCGCCCGCGGTCAAACCCTCGACGACGGCCTCCTCGCCCGCGCGTGCCGAAACGAGTATGACCGGCAGCGAGGCCAGCGCCGGAATCTCGCGCAGCGCGGTGAGCAATCCGAAGCCATCCAGCTTAGGCATCATGACGTCCGACAGCACCAGGTCGAAGCGCTCGCGCTTCGCAAGCTCGAGCGCGTCGGCGCCGTTGGCCACCGCCGTCACGTCATACGCGGCCGAGAGCAGGCGCTTCACGTAGTCGCGCATGTCCGCGTTGTCATCGGCGAGCAGCACTCGCGCGCCGATCGTGGCGGCGACGCGCGGCTGGATGACGATGGTCTGCGCGCTGGCGACGTCGCCGGGCGCGGTCGCTGGAGTGTCTTCGTCGGGCAACCAGCGCAATGCTTCTTCGACATAGACATTCGCGGCCAGTGGGATGGCGGGCGCCGCCGGCGCCGGGGTCACAACATCGGACTGCTGCTGGCTCACCGGCAGACGCACGCGGAATGTCGAACCGGCGCCGAGCTGGCTTTCGACTTCGACGCGCCCGCCGTGGATTTGTACGAGCTCCTGCACCAGGGCGAGACCGATGCCCGAGCCCTCGTGAGTGCGCGCCGCCGCGTTCTCGATGCGGTGGAAGCGCTCGAACACGCGCGAGAGCTGGTCCGGCGCGATGCCGGTGCCCGTGTCCTCGACTTCGAGCACCGCGCTCCCGTCCGCCTGGAACAGGCGCACGTGGATGGACCCCTGCAACGTATATTTGAAAGCGTTGGAAATCAGATTGAGGACCACCTTCTCCCACATCGAATGGTCGATCGGCACGGGCGCGGCCAAGGCGTTGCAGTCCACGCTGTAGGTCAGCCCCGCCTTCTCCATCGCCGAGCGGAAGTTGCTCGCGATGTCGCGCGTGAAAGCCGCGAGGTCCGTGGGATGGAAGTTAGGCTTGAGCCGGCCTGCCTCCGCGCGCGAGAAATCCAGCAGGCTGTTCACGAGCTTGAGCAGTCGCCCGGCGTTTCGCTGAACGAGGCGCAGGTCTTCGCGGGCGGCGTCCGGGATGCCCGGGTCCGCGAGCGCGCCTTCGAGAGGCCCGAGCATCAGCGTGAGTGGGGTGCGGAACTCGTGGCTCACATTGGAGAAGAACAAGGTCTTGGCGCGATCCAGCTCCTCGATCGCCTGCGCGCGCAGGCGTTCCTGGTCGAGGGCGCGTCCCCGCGCCACCGCGTTGCCTATGGTCGTGGCGACGCGCAGGATGAAGGCGCGATACTCCTCGTCGAGTGCCAGGCGCGGGCTCACACCCGCGACGAACACGCCCAGCTCGACGCCGTCGACGAGCGGCACGAGGAAGGCGCGCTCGCAGGGTTCAGGCCACGGACCGGCGACCCGCAACCCCATCGTCGTCGAGAGATTCTCGACGACGACGTGAGAATGGCGCGAGTGGACTTCGGCCAGAGGCCACGGTGAGGTCGCGGCATCCGTGTCGAACCCGAAGCTCGCCGCGCGCGTGAACGTTGCGGGATCGCCATGAGTTTCCGCTAGATAGACGCCCGCAAACGGAACGTCCAGCGGATCACCGGCCAGCACGGCCTGCGAGATCTCGAGCGCCTCGGCGGCGGTCTGCACGTTGGCGAGCCGCTCGCCGAGATCGCGCAGCAGCCGCGTGCGTCGTTCACCGATGACGCGGAAGGTGGTCTCGACAACCGCGTTGAAGATGCCGCCGACATTGCCCCGCTCGTCGCGGATCGGGCTGAACGTGTAATCGAAGTAGCACTCTTCGGTGAACCCGTGACGATGCATCGCCAGCAGCGAGTCCTTCGACCGCGTCGCTTCGCCAGTCTCGAACACACTCGCGAACAGCGGGCCGATCGTGTCCCAGATCTCCGGCCAGACTTCACGACCCGGCTTGCCCAACGCATCCGGATGCTTGAGGCCCAGGATCGGGCTCCAGGCGTCGTTATATAAGAGTGAGAGGTCCTTGCCCCAATAGATGGCGATCTGGAAGCCGGCGCCGAGGCAGATGCTGAGCGCGGAGCGAAGGCTTTGCGGCCAGGTGTTGGGTTCGCCGAGGCTCGAAGTTCGCCACGCATGGCGGCGCATGCGCGCGCCCATGTCGCCGCCGCCGCTGAAGAAGCTGAGGTCAGCCGACTGACCGATCGAGGCAAACGGCGTCTGTTCCTCCGCGGATGTCTGCGACATCAGTCGTTGGCCTTGCGGCAGGCGTGGGCAAGTGCGCGCATCCGGAATTCTCCCGCCATCGTAAGGTCTGACGTTGCCAGCGTACTGGGCGCCGCCAAGCGAGCCAAGTGGGCAGATTCTGACGTGGGATCGTGAAAGCCGGAGGAAAGTCGTCTGATCGACGCCAGAGGCGCGCTTGCACGTACGCCGACCACGCAATGACTACAGGATGATTGCCATGGCAGCCTGACGAGGCTGCCCGCGCGTCAGGGTTGCCCCTGCCCGCCCGCCGCCCCATACACGTGGCCCGTGGTGAAGCTCGCGTCTTCCGAGGCCAACGTCACGTAGATAGACGCCAGCTCGGCTGGCTGCCCCGGGCGCTCGAACATCGTCTTCGCACCGAAGCTCTGGTACTTCTCCACCGACGCCCCGCCGCTGATCTGCAGGGCCGTCCACACCGGGCCCGGCGCCACTCCGTTCACGCGGATGCCCTTCGGCCCGAGTTGTTTGGCCAACGACTTCACGTAGTTCATGGTCGCCGCCTTTGTCTGCGCGTAGTCGTAGAGATCCGGCGACGGGTCGTATGCCTGCTCGGATGTCGTGCCGATGATGCAGGCGCCCGGCTTCAGATGCGGCAACGCCGCCTTGATGATCCAGAACGGCGCGTAGATGTTGGTCTTCATCGTCGCGTCGAAGTCCTCGGATGAGATGTCGAGGATCGACTCGCGCGCCTGCTGACGCCCCGCGTTGCACACCACGATGTCGAGGCCGCCGAGCTCGCGCACCGTCTGTTCGACGAGCCGCTTGCAGAAGGATTCTTCGCGCAGGTCACCCGGGATCGCCACCGCCTTGCGACCGGCCTCGCGAATCAGCTCGATGACTTCCTTCGCGTCGGGTTCTTCGTTCGGAACATAGTTGATGGCGACGTCCGCGCC
>DATLDQ010000022.1:0-34192 GCA_035525785.1 Steroidobacteraceae bacterium
CGCAGGTTACGAACCAGGCCGACGCGCGCGAGCGCGCACAGCACCCACCAGCCCGGGTCCCATTCGCCCTCGTGCAGGCCAAGTCTCGCCGAGCCCGGAAACGCGTGGTGATTGTTGTGCCAGCTCTCGCCCATCGTGAGCAGCGAGGTCCAGCGCACGTTGCGGCCCTGCACCGCCGCGCCATCGACGACGTGATGCATCTCGCCATGGTTGTGCGCAAGGAAGCCGATGAGCCAATGGCCGAACACGCCGGTGGTCACACGCGCGCAGACGCCCCAGAAAACGAACCCCCAGCCACCCCAGGCGTAGAACAGCAGCGCCCAGGGCAGGTGCTGGAGCATCCAGGTCTTCTCGAGGAACCGGTAGAAGCCGTCGTCGGCGATGCGCGGCTCGAGGACGAGGGTTGGCTCGTTCGCCAGGCGCAACTCGCAACAAAGCTGCCACCAGGCATCGCGCCAGCATGAGCGGCCGTGCCGCAGGTAGTCGTGGCACCGGGGCAGACGCTGCGCATAGTCGCGCAGCTCGTGCTGCCTGAGCAGGCCCAACGGCCCGGCGAGGCCGACCTGCACGCCGAGGTACACCAGCAGGTGCTCCAGCCAGCGGGGACATTCGAAACTGCCGTGGATGAGCTTGCGGTGGCTGCCGAGTGAATGGCCTAACAACAGCACGATCGCGGTGCTCACGACATACAGCGCGAGCGCGGCCGCGGAGAAATGCAGCACGCCGCCAATGAGCGCCGCGCTGGCCATCCCCAGGAACCACGTGCCCTTGGTCCACGAGAACGACACTCGGCCGTCGTTGACCTGCGCGATGTCGCGATGGCGAATGCGATGACGCGCGAGACCCGGTGCTGCGCGCGGCGCATTCATGGGATCAGGCCCTCGTCTTGCGGCGCTTCGCGAGCGCGCGGGATTCGCGTTTGAGCGGCCCGGCGACGGGGCAAACTTCGAATGCGAAGCCGGTCAGCGTGTTCACGAGATTGTCGGGAACGAGCTCGTACAGCACGCGTTGCCCGTCGCGTTGACTGCGCACGAGACCGGCGTTCTCGAGCACCGAAAGATGCCGTGAGATCGCGGGCGTGCTCATGCTGAACCGCGCCGACAACTCGGTCGTGGTGAGCGGGTTCTTCGAAAGATAGGCAAGAATCTCGCGGCGGGGTCGCGAGGCCAGGGCGTCGAATATGCGGTCGAGGGTCATTGCCAGAGTATTAGCTAATTTGTTAATTAAGCAATTAGTAACTCCCACGGGTTTCCCGAGTCAAGACCCGCGTCGCAGAATTCGCCCGGTCAGGGGTTAAGTCAGGTCCCGGCCACGTGGCAACTTCGAGAATGAGCACATGAAAGAACGCATCGCCGATCTCGACGCCCTGCCGCCCGCCCCCGATGCCGGCAAGCACCCCGGGTTGTGGCACGTGCTGGGGTCCGCGGCGTGGCTGCGTTTGCCGGCCGCGGTGCGCGCGCGTTTCACGGAAGACGCGCCGGATGCCACTTACGCCGGGGCGTTCGAGGTGGTGAGCGCGAGCGCGCTGGGCCGGTTCTTCGCGTGGCTCGGCGCACTCGTCGGCACGCCCGTCGTGCCCCGCACCGGTGAGCACGTCGAGGCCCGCGTCGAGGTACGCGCACGGCGCGACGGCATCGAGTGGCGAAGACACTATCGTTGGGGCAACCGCGTCGACGTCGTCACTTCAACCAAGGTCGTAGAGGATGGGCGGCTGATCGAGCGGCTCCCCGCCTGTCTCAACATGCCCCTCGACGTCCGCGAGGAGAATGGCGTCCTGGTGTTCGAGAGCCGCGGCTACTATTTCGAATTCAGGATGGGCGAACTGTTCCGGCTGCGCCTGCCGCTGCCCGCGTTCTTCTCACCGGGCCAGACGCGCGTGGAGCACGTCGACCTCGGAAACGGGTGGTTTCGCTTCACGCTGATCGTCACGCACCCGTGGTTCGGGCAGATGTTCTTCCAGACCGGGCGGTTCTGCGCGACTGAAGACTGAGAGCGTGAGGACAGACTGAAGTCTGTCCCCAAGGTAGCGTGAGGACAGACTGAAGTCTGTCCCCACCCGTTTACACTCTGACGTTCTTGAACTGCCAGGGATCGGTCTTGTCGAGATCCTCGGGGAACAGGCGTTCGCGATCGTGCAGTGGTGTCCAGTCGGTGTACGCGCCGCTGACCGTGCCGAGATAGGGCATGGAGATCTCGAGGTTGCGCTTGAAGTCGATCTCGTCGGGCTCGACGAGGCCGGCGTTCGGATTTTCCATGGCCCAGATCATTCCCGACAGGCACGACACCGTGACCTGCAGACTCGTGGCGTTGTTGTGCGGGCAGAGCTTGCGCGCCTCGTCGATGGCGAGCCTCGACCCGAACCAGTACGCGTTCTTCTTGTGGCCAGCGAGCAGCACGCCGAGCTCGTCGGTGCCCGAGATGATCTCGTCCATGAGGATGCGCTGGCGATCCTGCAGGTGCCAGTTGCGGCCGGCGAATTCGTGCACCGACACCACGGCGGAATCGCTGGGGTGATAGGCGTAGTGACAGGTGGGGCGATAGACGACCTCGGAGCCCTGGCGCACGGACAGGAAATCGGAGATCGAGATCGCCTCGCCGTGCGTGATGAGGAAGCCATGGAAGTGCCCGGCCTTCGGCGTCCAGGTGCGCACGCGCGTGGCGGCGCCCGGCTGCATCAGGTAGATGGACGCGCCCCCGCCGAAGTCGTACCGCTTGCCGTCGCGCGGGAAGTTCTTCTCGTGCGTGCCCCAGCCGAGCTCCGCGGGCTGCTGGCCTTCGCTCACGAAGCCGTCCACCGACCAGGTGTTGACGAATTCGTTGAACTCCTTGGGCTTCGACGAGAGCTGCGTGTCGCGCTCGGCGATGTGGATGACCTTGATGCCGAGCTTGCGCGCGAGCTGTCCCCACTCGTCGCGGGACTTCGGCGAGCCCGCTTCCACGCCGGTGTCGCCGGCGACGTTGAGCAGCGCCTGCTTGACGAAGTGGGAGACCAGGCCCGGGTTGGCGCCATGCGTGATCACCGCAGTCGGCCCGCGCGGGTTCGTGGCGCGCAGCGCCAGCGCTTCCTCTCGCAACGCGTAGTTGGTGCGCCTGGCGTGCGGAATGGTGACGTCGGTGTAGCCGCCCGGCCATGGCTCGATGCAGGTGTCTAGGTACATCGCGCCCTTCGACCAGCAGAATTTGATCAGCGCGATCGACGAGACGTCGACGGATACGTTGAGCACGAAATCGCCACGGCCGATGTACTTGTCCAGCTCGCGCGTGTAGTTGTCACGCGTGAGCGTCACGTTCACGAACTTGACGCCGTACTCGGCGGCCACTTTCTTGCCGCGTTCGTCGGACGTGATGATGGTGACGCGTTCTTTCGGAATGCCGATGTGGCGCAGCACCAGAGGCAGCGTGCCCTGGCCGATGCTGCCCATGCCGATGAAGATGATCCGGCCTGGAAATTCCGCGTGAACCTTGTTTGTGGACATGATTGACCCCGTGCAAATCAGCGCGTGAGGGTACCAACCATCATCCGGTGTTGCCACCCGACGCGAATCCTTTCAGAAGTCGATGGACGACGTGTCAGCGAAATTACGCGTCGCGCCAATGCGGCGGAAAGGTTCGCTCGTAGCCGGGCAACGCTTCGACGCGTTTCATCCATCGGCTCAGCGCCGGATAGTTCGCGTCGACGGGCACGAATCGCGAGGAGAGCTCGCGCGCTTCGGGCATTGCGAGCGCCCGCAGCAGCAACATGATGCCGGGGTAGATCATGTAATCGGCGGCGCCGGGCTTGTCGCCGACGATCCAGGGGCCCTTCGACAGCCGGCCTTCGATGGTGCGAGCCTCGCCGGCGATCATGTGCATCGCGTACGTGCTCTCATCCGAGTACGGGTCGCCGTTGCGATACAGCAGCGCGCGAACGATGCGCATGACGTAGGGCTCTATGTACGCCTGGTACTCGCAGCACACGCGCATGATTACCGCGCCTTCCTCGGGCGAATCGGCAAACAGTGGCTTCTCGGGATATTTTCGATCGAGGTAGTAGAGGACGGCCAGCGACTCGAATACCACGTAATCGCCGTCCTTGAGCGTGGGCACCCGACCGCGTGGATTCAACGCCAGCATGTGCGGCGCCTTGTGCTCCTGCATGGGCAACGACAACGGGTGGCTCTGGTACGCCAGCCCCTTGTGTTCGAGCGCGAGCAGCACGCGCCATGAATATGGACTGCCGCTCCCCCAGTAAACGTCGATCGTCATCTGCGACCGATTGTAAAATGCGTCATGGCGCCTTTCACAACATTAATTGACGCCGCGACCCTGTCGCGGAACCTCGAACGCAGCGATCTCGTTCTGTTCGACTGCCGATTCGAGCTCGGCAACCCTCAGTGGGGCGAGCGCGAATACGCCGCGGCGCACCTGCCCGGTGCGCAATATCTGCACCTCGATCGCGACCTGTCTTCGCCCATCACGGAAGGTACCGGGCGACATCCGCTGCCCGATCCACGCGAGTTCGCGCGCACGCTTGCCGCGCGGGGTGTAGGCGCGGATTGTCAGCTGATCGCCTACGACCAGGGCAATTGCGTGTACGCGTCGCGGCTCTGGTGGCTCGCACGGTGGATCGGGCTGAACCACGTGGCCGTGCTCGACGGGGGCCTGGCCGCGTGGCGCGCCGCGGGCCTGCCGCTTTCACAGGATGTTCCGGCTCCGACGCCACGCGCTCTTGCTGCCCGGGTGAACGAGCACGCGTGGCTCTCGACGGCGGCGGTCGACGAGACGCGGCTGCTGCCGGGCACGCTTCTCGTCGACGCGCGCGGCGCGGACCGATTCGCCGGCCGCAACGAGACCATCGATCCCGTGGCCGGGCACGTGCCGGGGGCGCGCAACCATCCCTTTGCGGGCAATCTCGGCGTGGACGGCAGGTTCCTCCCTGCTGAGCAGCTGCGCAGCCGATGGAGCGTCATTCTCGGCTCACTGCCCGCCTCATCGGTGGTGGCGATGTGCGGCTCGGGTGTTTCCGCCTGTCACAACCTGCTGGCGCTGGAACATGCGGGGTTGAGCGGGGCGCGGTTGTATCCCGGCTCGTGGAGCGAATGGATCCGCGATCCGCGTCGGTCAATCGCCAAGGGCGCGTTCTGAGCACGTCTTAAGCGTTTACTTGCAAGACCTATTTGGTATCGTGCGCGCCATCGTGGCAGCCGACCCCAAAGACACCATCTCCTCCGCGGAATTGCCGCGCCGTTCCATCGCGTGGTCGGTGGACGACTCCGCCGAGCTCTACCAGGTCAACGCCTGGGGCAAGGGCTATTTCTGCGTGAACGGCGCCGGGCATCTCGTGGTCCGTCCCGGCATGGATGCAGCGCGCGAGATCGACCTGTTCGACGTCGTGCAGGGCCTGAAGGAGCGTGAGCTCACCACTCCCGTGGTAGTGCGCTTCTCGGACATCCTCGCGCATCGGCTCAAGCACCTTCACGACGCGTTCGCGCAGGCCATCGCCGAGAACGAATACCAGAACAAGTACACGGCGGTGTTCCCGATCAAGGTGAATCAGCAGCGCCTCGTGGTCGAAGAGGTTTACCGATACGGGCAGCCGTTCGGCTTCGGGCTCGAAGTCGGCAGCAAGCCCGAGCTGCTCTCGGTCATGCCGATGACCGCGGATTCCCCCGAGCGCCCCATCATCTGCAATGGCTTCAAGGACGACAGTTATCTCGAAGCCGCGATCATCGCCACCAAGCTCGGCCGCACCATCATCCCGGTGGTCGAGAACTTCTCCGAGCTGCCGGCCATCCTGCGCATCGCCGAGAAATACAACGTGCGGCCGAAGATCGGCATACGCGTGAAGCTCGCGAGCGAGGGCTCGGGCAAGTGGCGCGAGAGCGCCGGCGACAAGTCGAAGTTCGGCCTGTTCATCACCGAGATACTCGAGGCGATCGAGATCCTGCGCGAGAAGAACATGCTCGACTGCCTGCAGCTCGTGCATTGCCACCCCGGCAGCCAGCTGCAGGACATCCGCCGCGTGAAGGACGCCATCAACGAGCTGGCACACGTGTACGCGGAGCTCAAACTACTGGGCGCGGGCCTGCAATACATCGACGTGGGCGGCGGCCTCGGCGTCGACTACGACGGCAGCGGCACCAATTTCTCCTCGTCGATGAACTACACGCTCAACGAGTACGCCAACGACGTGGTGTACCGCATCGCGAGCGTCTGCAACGCACGCAAGATCGCCCACCCGATGATCGTCAGCGAGTCGGGCCGCGCCATCGCCGCCCACCACAGCGTGCTCATCTTCAATACGCTCGGCAGCCAGGCCCTCGACCAGTTCCGCGTCACGGGCAAGGAAGACCAGGAAAACCCCGCGCTGCCGCAACCGGTGCGCGATCTCGCCGACGCCTTCCGTTCGGTGACCGAGCGCCGCGTGGTCGAGTGCTACCACGACGCGCAGACCGCGCGCGACCAGGTGCTGCAGATGTTCAACCTCGGTCTGCTCACGCTCGCGCAGCGCGGGCTTGCCGAACGGCTGTACTGGGCCACCTGCGCCAAGGTGCGCGATCTCACGCGCAAGCTCGACGAAGTGCCGGAAGAGCTCGAGGAGCTCGAGTCCATCCTCTCCGACATCTACTTCTGCAATTTCTCGGTGTTCCAGTCGTTGCCCGACAGCTGGGCGATCGACCAGCTGTTCCCGATCATGCCCATCCACCGGCTCGACGAGCGGCCGACGCGCAAGGGAGTGCTCGCCGACATCACCTGCGATTCGGACGGGAAGATAGACCGGTTCGTGAGCCAGCGTGACGTGAAGAAGACGCTGGAGCTGCACGCCATCACCGCCCAGGACGAGTACTACCTCGCGGCTTTCCTCGTGGGCGCCTACCAGGAAACGCTCGGCGATTTGCACAACCTGTTTGGTGACACGCACGTGGTGCACGTGCGTTTCCACGACGACGGCGGCTGGTGGATAGAAGAGGTCGTCAAGGGCGACACCGCGAACAAGGTGCTCGAGTACATGGAGTACGACGTGGCCGATCTGCACCCGGCGTTGGCCCGCGACTGCGAGCGCGCGGTGCGCGAAGGGCGCATGTCGGTGGCCGAATCCCAGGGCATCAAACGCTTCTACGAAGGCGAGCTCAACGGCTACGCCTATCTAGAGTAGTGCGACTTATTGCCCACTCGCCTCGCGAGTGAGCGCTAACAGCCGCGCCGCACAAAGTGCGTAAATGGCTGAAAAGGCCTGGAATTCTCACCGGGCCTCACTAACCACCGTCATCCCGCCGGGCCGTTGTTTACAGCTTCTCAAACCGAGGAGTAGCATCCTCCGCGTTCGCTGTTTCTTACACGAACGACGGTGCAGGCCGCTGGTCCGCAAGAGCTACGCATAGAGTCCAACACATTCGTGTGCCTTGAAGCCTTGACCTGTTTTCACTAGACCGCGGTCATGCAGGGGCCGCGACCCTGCCGCTGTCCGCTTATTGAGCGAGAAGTCCGGGATGACGACGATCTACGTGGGCAATCTGCCCTTCTCCGCGACCGAGCAAGACATCAAGGTGCTGTTCGAGCGCCATGGCAAGGTCGATTCCGTAAAGTTGGTCAACGACCGTGAAACCGGTAAACCCAGGGGGTTCGGTTTCGTCGAGATGGGTTCCGGCGAAGCACAGGCCGCGATCCAGGGTCTCAACGGTTACCAGATGAACGGCCGTCCGCTGCGCGTCAATGAAGCGCAGGAACGTCCGCCGCGCCCGCGCCAGGGCGGCGGTGGTCCGTTCCGCCGCTGATCCTTCGCTGAGTGGAGTCTTCGAACCCCGCCTCCGCGGGGTTTTTCCCGCGGTTATCGGCCCGCGGGAGGCACGCTATTTTTCCGGAAATCGCCATGATTCTGCGCCGCAACCTGCTGGCACTCGTGTCCGCCGCCTTGCTCGTCGGCTGTGCCAGCGCGCCGGGCCCGGGACCCGGGCCCTCCACGACGCCGCCCAAACCTCGCGACGCGGCAACGGCGGCCGCCATCGAGCACGCGCTGGGCGGCAATCACCGTTCGGCTGAGAATCGCGCCCGCGACGAGTTCCGGCACCCGCTCGACACGCTGCTTTTCTTTGGCATCGAGCCGCAAATGACGGTGGTCGAGGCATGGCCCGGCGCAGACGGCTGGTACACGGAAGTGCTGGCGCCGCTGCTCGCGGACCGCGGCAAGCTCTACGCGGCCATGATGCCGCCCATTCCTGGCAACGCCTACGTGATGCAGGGCCTCGCGCAGTTCGACGCGAAGCTCGCGTCCCGACCGGACATCTACGGCAAGGTCGCCATCACGCGCCTCGGCCCCGGTGACTTCAACATCGCGCCGCCCGGCAGTGCCGACATGGTCGTCACCTTCCGCAACCTGCACAACTGGATGGGCCTGGGACTGGCCGAACAGGCGTTCGCCGAGATGAACCGCGCGCTCAAGCCCGGCGGCATCCTGGGCGTGGTCGAGCATCGCGCGGATCCCGCCAAGCCCGTCGATCCGCGCGCCACGAATGGCTACGTCAACGAGGACTACGCGATCAGGCTCATCGAGGCCGCGGGGTTCGAACTGCTCGAACGCTCCGGCATCAACGACAATCCGCGCGACACCAAGGACTACGAGCAGGGAGTGTGGGCGCTGCCGCCCACCTACCGAGCCGGCAATCGCGATCGCGCGAAGTACGAGTCGATCGGGGAATCCGATCGGTTCACGCTGAAGTTCAGGAAGAAATAGACCGTCGCGAGCCTGTCGGGGACATCACCACATCTGCTTGAGGCGTGACGCGACGTCGATGGTGCCGGAATCGGCCGAGGCCTCTTCCATCTTCATGTCGGTGTTGGTGCCCTGGAAAGTCTGCTCGTCGAAACACTTGACGACCTTCTCGACGAAGAAACGGCTGCGACCGCCGTAGACGTGACCATCCGAGGTCTTCGGCTGACTGGTGATCTGGAAGCGCAGCGGTACCACGCAGGTGAGCTCGTTGCGTGCGCGGGTCATGGCGACGTACAGCAGGCGGCGCTCCTCCTCGATGAGCTCGGCCTTGCCGGTCGCGAACTCGTTCGGGAAGCTGCCGTCCACCACGTTGAGGATGTAGACGTGATCCCACTCCATGCCCTTGGCGGAGTGCACGGTGGAGAGCACGAGGAAGTCTTCGTCGTGGTTCGCCGGGCCCGCCATGTCGCTCGTGGCGTTGGGCGGATCGAGCGTGAGCTCGGTGACGAAGCGTTCGCGATTCTGATACTGGGACGACAACAGCTCCAGCTGGTCGAGGTCACCGATGCGCATGTGTACGTGTTCGTACATGCGCTCCATGTGCGGCTTGTACCACTCGCGCACCAGCGCGATCTGGCCCAGCCACGGGCGGCTCGGGTCGCCCAGTGCCTTGAACAGTTCGACGAATTTGCGCCACGCGATGCGCGCGTCATTCGGCGGCTCGTACGCATCGAACGAAGTGAACAGGTGATTGTTCGCGACGAAATGGTCCAGCGCCTTTTTGGCGTTCGCCGGGCCCATGCCTGGCATGAACTGCAGCACGCGGAACGCCGCCAGCTGGTTGCGTGGGTTGTCGGCCCAGCGCAGCACGGCCAGCAGGTCCTTCACGTGCGCCGCCTCGAGGAACTTGAGGCCGCCGTACTTCACGAAAGGAATCTTGCGCTTGGACAGCTCGATTTCGAGCACGTCGCTATGCGTGCCCGTGCGGAACAGCACGGCCTGGCGGCGCAGCGCCACGCCGGCTTCGCGCGCGGCGAGCACGCGCGTGACTATGAGCTCGGCCTGCGTGGGCAGGTCGTCGACCGTCACGAGCTTGGGACGCGGGCCCTGGCCGCGCATCGACAGCAGGTGCTTGCGGTACTGGCGCGGCGCGTCCGACATGAGCGCATTGGCCGCATCGAGCACGCTCTGGCTGGAACGGAAGTTCTGCGCGAGCGTGACCACCTCGGCCTTGGGCCGGAAGCGGTCGGGGAAACCGAGGATGTTTTCGACGGCCGCCGCGCGGAACGAATAGATGGCTTGCGCGTCGTCGCCTACCACCGTGACGCCCTGCCCGTCCGGCTTTAGCGCCATGAGGATGTCGCCCTGCAGCTTGTTGGTGTCCTGGTATTCGTCGACGAGCACGTGATCGAAGTGCTGAGCCACGGACTTGGCGATGCGGTCCTCGCCCATCATGGCGTGCCAGTACAGCAGCAGGTCGTCGAAATCGAGCACGCGGTACTGCGACTTGCGCTCCACGTAGGCGCGCAGCAGCTTGGCGATGTCTTCTTCGTGGCTCATGCACCAGGAGTACTGGCTCTCGAGCGTTTCCTTCAGCGACTTCTGCGTGTTGACGCGATACGAATAGATGCCGAGGCAGGTGTCCTTGCGTGGGAAGCGGTTGCCCTTGCCGGAGAGGCCCATCTCCGTGCGAACCGTGTCGAGCAGATCGGCGGCATCGGATCGGTCGAGCACCGAGAACGTGGGGTCGAGACCCACGTGCTTCGCGTAATGGCGCAGCAGCCGATTGCCGATCGAATGGAAAGTGCCTGCCCAGCTCAGCCGCTGCGAGATCGCGCTGGCCTTGCTGCCGAGCTTGTCGTCGAAGGCGTCGCGCATGATCTCGTTCGCACGTCGCTTCATCTCGATGGCCGCGCGGCGCGTGAACGTCAGCATGAGGATGCGCGCCGGATCCACGCCGCTCATGGCGAGATGCGCGACGCGATGTGCCAGGGTGTTGGTCTTGCCGGTACCCGCGCCCGCGACGATCAGCAGCGGGCCCGAACGAAAGCCCTTCCCACCCGGAAGCGGCTCACCGTAGGTCACCGCCCGTCGCTGCGGGGCGTTGAGGCTTCCGAGTTGTTGGGACGGAGACGTGGACATCGATACAACAATATACGAAAGGTGAGAGCAGGCTGACTCACGCTACCTAACGACCCGTGACGGACGTCACGCCCGTATCTCCCGGGAATGTGACGCCTTTTTGATCTGGATTGCGCGGCCGGCCGGGGTGGCGCGGATGGCCGGGATTATGAGCGCCCCGCCCACGGGCGTACAGGCCGAAAACCGGTATTGCAGGCGCGCGCCGTATGGAACACTCCGGCGATGCTGATCGAGAGAAAGGAAATTTTTTCAGGCCGCGTCATCGAGGTGAGTGTCGACGACGTGCAGCTGCCCAACGGCATGCGGATCCCGCTCGAGATCGTGCGGCATCCGGGCGGGGCCGCCGTGGTGGCCATCGACGACCAGGACCGGGTCTGCGTGCTGCGCCAGTTCCGCCACGCCGCGGGCGGCTACATCTTCGAGCTGCCAGCAGGGAAGCTCGAGCCCGATGAGCCGCCCGACGTCACCGCTCGACGCGAGTTGGTGGAGGAAGCTTCCACGTCTGCCGTGAGCTGGACGTCGCTGGGCGCGTATCTCAGCTCGCCCGGTTGCTTCACCGAGGTCATCCACCTGTACCTGGCGACGGGGCTGCAAAGGGCGCCGGGCATGCCCGAGCAGGACGAGGTTTTCCAGGTGGAATGGTGGCCGTTCGAGGTAGCGCTTGCCAAGGCGCTCAACGGCGAGCTCACGGACGCGAAGACGATCATCGGCATTTTACGTGCCGCGTCACACCGAAAAATTGCGTGAACCGCCTCACAGCGCGCGCGACCGGCCCCTCAATTAGGTCGCTATGTCAAACATCAAAATTTGCTGCTAAGTCATACTCGGGCCGTGACTGACAATACAAAAGACAAGACGTTGTCGCCGCCTGCCAACAGGCGTCGCGTGTCTCAGATCGTCCACGACGAGCGTGGTAACGCGCGCGTCGAATGGATCGACGCCGGTTTTGCGGGGGAACCTCTGGAGCGCGCGCCGTTGAGCATCGAGTCGTCGCCGTCACGCGGCGAGAATGGAAAGATGGCTGTCGAGCGCGTTCGATCGAAAGGTTTCGACCCGTACGCCCGCATCGGCGGTGCCCACGTGCCGGAGCCGAAGAAGCCCGCGGGCAAGCGCGACCTGCGCAAGCTCGGCGAGTGGATCAAACTGAAGCGCGAGCTCGAGGCCCGCAAGGGCGAGGACGACAGCGACGTCGGATGACCGAAGTCTCTTCTGCGTAGCGCCCGGCGTTACGCGAAGCGTTCGATGTGAGCGAGCTTGCGCAAGCTTCCCAACCGGTAGAAGCGGCGCAATTCCGCGAGCGCCTCGTGCATGGGGCCGCGCCGCCGCCGCTCGAGCAGCGCCGCCATGCGGCGGCAGAACCTCGCGGCGTACCGCGAAGCAGTCCGGTACAACCCTTCACGACCAGCGGCCGCCACGGGATCCACACGCGTGCGATCGAACAGCGCGCGATGAAGCTCCCTCGGGAATCGCCCGTTCTGCGCGCTGAGGAGCCATGCCGCCAGCACGTATTTGTCCACCTCGGCCTGCAGCTCGAGCTCGAGAAGCGTCACCGGCTTGTCGAAGCCTGAGCTCCACGCCACGTACACGAAGTGGCTTACGCCCTCGGCCACCGTGAGGTAATCGGCGAGGTTCTCGTGCGTGAGCGCGGCCAGCGGATCGCGGCCCGCGAGCCGCTGCAACACCAGCGAATCGATGTACAGCGCCATGGACAGCGTATCGCCCTCCTCGGCTAACAGGAGCTGCTCGTCGCAGGGACGCGAGTCGGGGATGTTCGCGAGCTGCGCGCGATCGGTCAGCAGATATTCGCGCACGTCGGGGGTCGCCGGCAGGTCGTAGATTTCCGCCAGCGCTTCCTGCATCGAGGTGAGCGTGGCGTCGCTCATCGACTCGTTCATCAATGAGCGAGCGTGCTGCGCGCCGCCGGCGCGGGCTCGATGCCGAGCTTGCGCAGGATGCGCCGCGAGCGCTCGCTGCCGGTCTTGACCCAGAGCTCGTAGAGACGCAACCGGTCTTGCGCCGAATGCTGATAGGCACTCTCGCTGATCTCGTTGAGGGCATCCACCATGGGTTGGAACTTGGCGGCGAGCTCCGCGAACACCTGGCGCAGCGTTCGCCCGCGCGCGGCGGGGACGGATTCGGCGAGCGCTCCGTAAGCGCGGCCGCCCATGGCCACGTGGTAGTCGATGTCGACGAGCTTGCGCGCGAAGCCGGCGGCGAAGAACCCCGCGATGAACAACGAGACGTCGCCGAGGCGTTGCAGGCCGCGGCAGCGCGCCTCCGGCGTGGGCGCCTCGAGCGCTTCACCGAGCATCACCACCAGTGGCTTCATGCGGCCGGGAGATTGTTCGTTGCGCTCGTAGAGCGCGTCCGGATCGGAGAACAGCGTGAGCACGTTGACCACGTAGTGCTCGGTCTCGCCTTCGACCGCGACGTGTTGATGTGAGAGCGCGTCGTGCAACGCGTCCTTGAAGAACTCTTTCAGGTTCGCAACCGGCTGGATCGCCATGTTCACCCCGCTGAGCTTCGACTGCTGGCACCTACTGTAACGGCACCACTATGGAATATTGAGCGCGTCCGTAGCGCGAGGTTCCGTGACGCAGCATCCGTTTTGCAAGAGCCGCGCACTTCGCGCTGGCAGCCAGCGCGGCACACTGCTAACTACGCGCGAACGGCGTCACGTTTCGGCGAGCAGGTCCACGAGCTGGCCGATGTGCACGATGCTGGCGTCGGCGCAGGACAGGCTCTCGGGCCACTTTTGTCCGAGGCGATTCACCCACACAGTTTGCATGCCCGCGGCGCGCGGGCCCACGACGTCCGCCTGCGGATCGTCACCTACAAAAAGTATCTCGGAGGGCTCGAGTGTCAGCGCGGCGGCCAGCGCGGAATAGGCCCGCGGGTCGGGCTTGCCGCAGCCGAGTGAACCCGCATCGAGACTTACCTCGAAGTGATGCGCGAGCCCGATGCGCGCGAGGTCCGCGTTGCCATTGCTGAGCGTCGCCAGGCGAAAGCGAGCCCCGAGA
This sequence comes from Steroidobacteraceae bacterium, assembly GCA_035525785.1. Taxonomy (GTDB): domain Bacteria; phylum Pseudomonadota; class Gammaproteobacteria; order Steroidobacterales; family Steroidobacteraceae; genus CADEED01. The sequence continues at coordinate 13,852 of DATLDQ010000022.1, forward strand.
TGCGCGAGCGCGGGCAAAGTCTCGGCATAGGGCGTCACCTGGTTGCGCGCGGCATGCCAGGCGTCGAAGGCCGCGCGGCCGATGGACCCGGCGGTGCTCGAATCGTAGCCCACGGCCTCCGCCGCGCGCGCCAGCGTCTCACGTCGCAGGTACGTGAGGTCGTGTGCCTGGTGCGGCTGCTCTCGCAACAGGGACGCGCGCAGCGCCAGGAGAGCTTCGGATGAGAAGCGCTGCGGTATCAGTGGGTACCGGTGGAGCAGCCAATCGGCGAGAATGCGCTCCGCGCGCAGCAATACCGGCTCGATCTCCCAGAGCGTGTTGTCGAGGTCGAAACAGATCGCGCGCACCGCGCCGAATGCCATGGCGCATATTCTAGTATTCGAGGGCCCGTGCATGAGTGATCTGCGGCTGACGATCGGCAACAAGAACTATTCGTCCTGGTCGTTGCGGCCATGGATCCTGCTCAAGCATCTCGCGCTGCCCTTCGAAGAGCGCCTCATTCCGCTCGACACCGCCGAGTTCGCGCGTGACATCGCCACGATCAGCCCCACACGCCGGGTACCGGTGCTCCAGCACGGGCAGCTCCTGCTGTGGGATTCCCTCGCCATCTGCGAATACGCATGCGAGCTCGCGGGCCGCGGCTGGCCGGCGCAGCGCGAGGCGCGCGCCGTAGCGCGCGCGGTGTGCGCCGAGATGCACGCCGGATTCAGCATCCTGCGCTCACAATGGCCCATGAATACACGCGCGCTCGGGCGGCGCACGGCGACCAATCCGGAGCGCTCCGCCGATATCTCTCGCATCGAAGATCTGTGGGCTGACTGCCGCAAGAGATTCGGCACGGGCGGCCCGTGGCTTTTCGGGGAATACAGCGTGGCCGACGCGATGTACGCGCCCGTGGTGCTGCGGCTGCGCACCTATGGCGCGCACCTGCGGGCATCGTCGGCGGAATATTCCGCCACGGTGCTGGCGGACGCGCACATGCACGACTGGCTGACCGCCGCCGAGGCGGAGAGCTGGACCATCGAGGCTTCGGAGATTGGTCGTTGAAAGACCGGCCGTAGCCGGCGGTCTGATCGAATGGAGAAGAACATGAAGAGCTGGCTGATCATCGCGGCTGCTTGTGCCTGCGCCCTCCCCGCCGTCGGAGCTGAAACGAACGCGGCGAATCCGCGCACGTTCACGCCGCACGACCTGAATGCGCTGGCGCGCGTCAGTGATCCGCAGGTGTCGCCGGACGGGCGCTATGTCGCCTATGTGCAGCGTGAGACCGATTTCGACACGAATCGGGGCCGCAACGACCTCTGGCTGGTGGACCTGCAGGAGCGTGGCAAACCGCGGCGGCTCACGCAGCATGCTTCCAGCGACACGCATCCGCGCTGGTCGGTGGACGGCAGCAGCATCTATTTCCTGTCGGCGCGCACCGGCGCGACGCAGATCTGGCGTTTGCCGCTCAACGGTGGTGAGGCCGTGCAGATCACGGACTATCCGCTCGACATCTCGACTTTCGGTTTTTCGAACGACGGGCAGCGCATGGCCCTGTCGATGGAGGTATTCCCGGATTGCCAGGACCTCAAGTGTTCGCGCGATCGCCTCGATGCCGCCGCGAAGAACAAGGTTTCGGCGCGCACTTTCGACCAGCTGTTCGTCCGTCACTGGGATGCCTGGGGCAATGGTGCGCGCAGCAACCTGTTCGTCGCGCCGGTGAACCCGGACGGCCGCGCTGGCGCGCCCGTGAACGTGACGCGCGCATTGGACGCCGACGTGCCTTCGAAGCCCTTCGGCGGCGACGAAGAGTTCACGTTCACACCCGATGGCACGCGCATCGTGTTCAGTGCGCGCGTAGCCGGGCGCACCGAATCCTGGTCCACCAATTTCGACCTGTTCGAGGTTCCGATCACGGGCGATTCGGCGCCGAAGAATCTCACCGCCGACAACCCGGCCTGGGACACGCAGCCGGTCTTCCTCAGGAATGGCGATCTGGCGTGGCTCGCCATGGCGCACCCGGGTTTCGAGGCGGACCGCTTCCGCATCAAGCTGCGTCACGGCACGAGCGTGCGCGAGGTCGCACCCAAGTGGGATCGCTCGGTACAGCACCTCTCGGTCACCAGCGATGGACGCTCGCTTCTCGCGACGGCCAGCGACCTCGGACAGACGCCGCTGTTCGAAGTGGACCCCGCGTCGGGCCGCGTCACCAAGGTGTCCGGGTCGGGCTATGTCGCCGAATACGCGGCCGCGGCGCGCGGACAGGTAGTCGTGTGGCACGACATCGGCACGCCCCCGGATCTCTATCTACTCGCCGCGCGCGGAGAAAGACACCGGCTCACCAACGCCAACGACGCCCTGCTCGCGGGACGCGCGCTCGGCACCTTCGAACAGTTCAGTTTCAAGGGCTGGAACGACGAGGCCGTGTACGGCTACCTGGTGAACCCGCCGGGTCTAGACAAGGCCGCGAAATATCCCATCGCTTTCGTGGTCCACGGCGGGCCGCAGGTGAGCTTCGCCAACCACTGGAACTGGCGCTGGAATCCGCAGGCGTTCGCGGCGCGCGGTTATGCCGTGGTCTTCATCGACTTCCATGGGTCGCCGGGGTACGGACAGGCGTTCACCGACTCCATCAGCCAGCACTGGGGCGACCGTCCGCTCGAGGATCTGCAGAAGGGCCTCGCCGCCGCGCTCACGAAATATCCGTGGCTCGATGGCACTCGTGCCTGCTCGTTGGGCGCGTCATACGGCGGCTACATGCAGAACTGGATCGCGGGCAACTGGCCCGGGGCCTTCAGGTGCATCGTCAATCACGACGGTATCTTCGACACCCGCTCGATGTACTACACCACCGAAGAGCTATGGTTCACCGAGTGGGAGAACGGCGGCCCCTACTACCAGACGCCCGAGATCCACGAGCGATTCAACCCGGCCAACCACGTCACGAAGTGGCGGACACCCATGCTGGTGATCCACGGGGAGAAAGACTTCCGCGTGCCGCTGTCGCAGGGACTGGCGACTTTCACGGCGCTGCAGCGCCAGGGCATCGAGAGCAGGTTCGTCGAGTTCCCGGACGAGAACCACTGGGTGCTGAAGCCGGCCAACAGCGAGTACTGGTACACCACCGTGCTCGACTGGCTCGACGCGCACACGAAGCGATAGGCGGTCGGGCCCCGGGGAAGCCGGGACGAACTACTTGCGGCGAAACGTTTCCGGCGGACTGCCACCGCAGGAATACGTGATGACGTTCGCGTCGGCCGAGACCTGGATGTCGCAGGTACCCGCCGGGCGCACGTCCTTGGGCAGCAACGCGGTGAACAGCTCAGGCTGCTCGCGCAGATTGCGCCACTGCCCGTCCTGCGTGAACGTGAGCGCACGCTGGATCATCTTCTTGCCGTCCTTGGATAGTTCGATGTTCAGCAGGCGTCCAAAGACGCCATTGGCGTCGACGCGCTCGATGTAGACGGCCTCATCGGTCACCATGCGCGCGCGCACCGGAATGATGGTGAGCTGCGCGCCGCTGTCGCTGTGCCATTGGCCCGCCGACATCTGCTTGAAACTGTCGACGGCAGCGCGGTTCTTCACTTCCTGCGTCTTGCAGCCTGCCAGCGCTGCCGCGAGTGCGATCGTGACGAGGACCAGGGTTCGCTGTGCGTGCTTCATCGGTTATCCATAGTAAGCGCGCCACTCTGCCTGATACCCCGCGCCCAGCGCGAGCAGTTTTTCCAGCAGCTCGGGATAGTTCACGCCGGCGGCCTGGGCGGATTGCGCGAAATCTTCGTCGGCCGCGAGATTGGGATTCGGGTTGGCTTCGATCACGTAGATCTGGCCGTCGGAATTCATCCGGTAGTCGATGCGCGCGCAGCCGGAAAGCCCGAGCGAGCGATAGACGCGCCGCGAAAGTTTGTCCAGACGGGCCACGATGGCGGGTGGCAGGTCCTTGGCCTCGTGGGTATCGATGCCGTGCTTCTTCTGGTATTTCTTGTCCCACTTCACGCGGCGCGTGGCGATGCCGGCCGAAGTCTCCGACAGCGAGCCGAACTTCATCTCCCACACGGGCAGGCGAGTGAGCCGATCATTGCCCATCACGCCGACGTACAGCTCGCGTCCCTCGATGTATTCCTCGACCAGCGCGTCGGTCTGAACCTGGTCGTGGACGAACTCGATGCGCTGCTTGAGCTGCTGCTTGTCGGTGACGATGGACGCCTGCGAGATGCCGAGCGACGCGTCCTCGGTGGTCGACTTCACGAACAGCGGATACTTGATCTTGCGCGGCAATCGCAGCTTGATACCGCGCCGGAACACCGCGAACTGCGGCGACGGGATGCGGTGGTAGGACAGCAGCTGCTTGCACAACGGCTTGTCACGGGACAGCAGCAGCCCGCGTGGATTGCAGCCGGTGTATGGCTGGCGCAGCAGCTCCAGGAAGGCCACCACGTGCTGGTCGTAAGTGACGATGCCGTCGAATTCTTCGAGCAGGTTGAAGACGATCTCGGGCTTCCACTCGGTGGTGACGGCGCGCAGCTCTTCGAGGGAATCGGAGATGCCGAGACAGCGCACCTCGTGCCCCGACTTCTTGAGAGTCGAGACCACGTCGTACTCGGTACGCCATTCTTCGATTTCTTTGTCGCTGTGACCGTCGAGGGTATCGGGCGGGACCAGCGTTGTGTGCATCACGACCAGCGTGCGCAGTCGCTTCATAGCGCGAGTGTCGGACTTTCACCCTGCGCATACAAGCGCGTTAGGTAGGCGACCATCCACCGGGAGTGGCGCAGTGCGTCGCGTTGGCTGCCGCGAACCCACAGTCGGAGTTTCTCGGCGCGCTCGACGACGATGCGCAGGATCTGCTCGACGCTGTACCGCTCGGCACCGAGCTCGCGCATCGTGGCGTTCACCAGATGCGATTCGTGCGCGCGCAGGAAGGTACTGGCGCGGCGCGCGCTCGCGCGCAGCTTTTCCGCGGAGAACATGCGCTCCAGCAAGTGCTCGGTGACCGTGCGCCGATACATGCTGTGGCGGGCGAGCTTGCGGCGATAGTGATCCGCGAGCGTGCGCGTGTTTTCGCGCAGTGGCTCGAAGACTTCGCGGTTGCGCACGAGCGGACGCGTGTGCTTGACGTCCTCGAGCAGTTCATCGACGAACTCGAGCTTGTGGAACGCGGGCCACTGCGCGTAAGTGCGGCGCCACGAGGAATTGGGCTTGAGCCACACGGCGAAAGTCTCGGCGAAATCTTCGCAGGGATGCGCCTGCGCGTACCACTCGCCGAGGTGCTGCACGTAGCGGCGGCTGCCGGGTCGCGCCTTGTAGGTGTCCGGATAAGGTAGCGAGGCGGGGCCGAAGATTTCGCGCCAGCGCTTGCGACGACGCAGCCGGTACGCGGTGTCGATGGCATGGCCGGCTTCGTGACGCAGGATGCGCATGGCGCTCTCGGCGCTGCCGCCCTCCACGCTGCGCATCATGCGTCGTTCGAGACGCTCGAGTCGCGGATGCGCGAGGTAGAAAGGCACGGCTATGCCCGGAACACCATCGGGAGAGAACCACTCCTCCGAAAGCCACACGTGCGGACGGAACCTGATGTCTCGCTTGTCGAGCTCGCGGTACAGGCGGCGCACGCGTTTGGCCACCGGCGAGCGCTCGATCTTGAGTTTCAGATCGCAAAAGCGCAGGCCCAGCAATTGATCATCGGACATTCGCGTCCAGGAGCGCGTGGCCCGCCGGACGCGGGTGGTACGCGTGGTCGACATGTGCTGACTCTATGCGAGTCCGGGCGGCTTCGGAATCAGCTTCCGAGGGTCACGAGTGCGTGAGTGAGAACCCTGTCCGCGGTGTCGATGACCACCTCTTTTTTCATCAGGCTGTTACGCCAGATTCCAGGGATCGCGCTCACGCCATGGTGCGCACCGGCCAGGGCGCCATAGGTCGCGGAGACCACATCCGAATCGCGACCGAGGTTTGCCGCCAGCAGGGCGCCCTCGCGGAAGCTGTCCGACTGGTGGAAGGCCCAAAGCGCCGCCTCCAGGGCCTGGAGGATATGCCCGCCACCAGTGATGTCCGGGGGGGAGCGCCGGGCGTACAGGCCGTCGTACAGGGCCATGACTTCCAGCCGGGTGTTCGGCGTCGACCAGGCGTCCCGCGGCGGCTTGAGGATGGCGGCCTTGTCACGGCCACTGAGTGCCTGGTGAAGCATGGCCGCGAATAGCCTGACGCAATCGAGCACCAGTGGCGCCTGCGCGGTGACCCGGGCCGCCTCGGCCGCCCGGCTCACGCACGCGCCTGGGTCAGCGAAGAAAAACATGACCACGGGGGCCACCCGGGACAGGGCGTCCTTGTCGAGCTGCTCGGGATCGTGGGACCCGGCGAACGGCTGCCGCTTGTACTGGGCCGTGGCCAGCGAGCGGGCCACATTGGCGGCGATGCCGACACACTGCCCGGTGGCGCTGCCATACCCCTCGCGCTGCCAGCGCGCGAATCGCTGCACCTGGTCGAGACCATCGAAGCCGTGGCGCTCGAGCAGGCTCTCGGCCAGCAGCAACGCCATGGCGGTATCGTCGGTCCACGCGCCACGCGGCAGGTCGAAGGGCCCTCCCCCCAGCATGTCGCCTACGGGCGCGAACGTGCCGGGTTTGCGGAATTGGGTGTGGGCGGCCAGCGCGTCCCCGATGGCCAGACCCATGAGCGCTCCCTGGAACCGCTCACGCAGCGTGCGCGCGGCATCGAGCACGTCCTGCGACTGCATCGGGTCTGGCGCCGGCTCAGGCTCGCGCACGGGCGGCTCGATGACGGCCGGCGTGGTGCCCGGAATTGCCGCCGGCATGGCGGGCGGAGTCGCGGGGGACGCGGACGGTGTCCAGCCCAAGACGAACTCGCGCTGCTCGTCGGTTTCCGGCACGTCCAGCCAGCTCTTGGAGCGCTCGTTCTGCTGCCAGAGCTCGTTGAGGCGAATCAGCGCGGCCGAAGGTGACAGGCCGCCGTGCTCGATCAGGTGGCAGCCGACCACCGTGCCGGTGCGTCCGATGCCCGCGCGGCAGTGCACGTAGACCTTATGGCCCTGGCGCAGCAGGCTATCGAGCGCGGCCAGGATCTGCGCCATGAGCAGCGGTTCGGTGGGGACCCCATGGTCGGTGATGGGCTTGCGCACGTGCTGCACGTTGCCCGGTAGATAGATGTCGTAGGGCGGCAGCTCACCGGCTTCAGTGAGATCGAGGAAGGCGTCGAAGCCGGCCTGGAGGAACGCGTTGACGCGTTTCTCGGCTTCCTTGGGGGTCTTGCCGCCCGGGTACCGGCCGGCTAGCAGCCTGTCCTCGATGACCCAGTAAGACTCAGCTATTGGTTTGCGAACGATCGCCATCCAGTTTCGCGAAGTCGAATGCCCGAGGGTCCGCCAGGTGCGACGCTTCCACGTTGCGCAGCGCCGAGAAGATGGATTCCGTGCGGCCGGGATAATCGCGCTCCCAGACGGCCAGCATCCGCTTGACCTCTTTTCGCTGGGCGTTGTCCTGCGATCCGCACAGCTTGCACGGGATGATGGGGAAGGCACGGGCGCGCGCGTAACGCTCGATCTGCGACTCGGCCACGTAGGCGAGCGGGCGGATCACGATGTGCCGGCCGTCCTCGGACTTGAGCTTGGGCGCCATGGCCTTGAGACGGCCGCCGAAAAAGAGATTGAGGAACAGCGTCTCGACTATGTCGTCGCGGTGATGGCCGAGCGCGATCCGGGTGATGCCGTTCTCGGAAGCCCAGCGATACAGCGCGCCGCGGCGCAGCCGCGAGCACAGCCCGCACATGGTCTTGCCTTCGGGGATCACCCGCTTCACGACGCTGTAGGTGTCCTGCTCGATGACGTGGAACGGAACGCCGAGGGAGCGAAGGTAGTTTGGCAACACGTCTTCGGGGAAATCCGGCTGCTTCTGATCGAGGTTGACGGCGACGATCTCGAAGTCGATGGGCGCGCTGCGCTTCAGCGACAGCAGGATGTCGAGCAGCGTGTATGAATCCTTGCCGCCCGAGAGGCACACCATGACGCGGTCGCCTTCGCCGATCATCCGGTAGTCCTCGATGGCCTTGCCCACGAGGCCACGCAGGTGCGCGCCGAGCTTCTTCGCGGTCTGCGAAGGCCATTCGGTTACCAGTGCTTCGGGGCTGGCGTTCATGCGGGCGCCTTCATGGGTCGACAATATTAGCCCGGCCCGAGGGGCCGGCGCAGCCGCAGCTGCCATACGATGGCGAACACGCCGAATGCTGCCAGCACATGTTTGATGGAGTGCCCGCTGAGCGCGCCGCCGAGCAGCCTGTACACCTGGAGGTCCCAGGTCTCGAACACCTTGGCGAGTCCGTACCAGACGGCCGCCCAGCCGAGATACCTGCCGTGGGTGTAGCGCGTGGCGGGAAACAGCGTGATGAGGAGAACGATCGCGAGGACGGACCATCCCTGGTAGAGCCCGTAGGGAATCACGTTGCCGCGGCCTGCGACTTCGGTGGCATACCAGTAGATGACGGTGAACGCGCCCAGCGCGAGCAATGGCCACAGCAGGCGCAATCCGGCACGAAGACTTCCGCGTTCGGCGATGGCCGCGGACACGAGGCCCGCGAAACCCAGCGTCATCGGCAGGCGGTCCCACACCAGGCGCGCGTTGTCGGGAGCCAGGTGGTAGTAAGCCGAACCGAACGCCGTGAGCAGCGCGCCGAGAAAGAACACGAGATACGGCAGGCTCTCACGCTGCTCGATGAATTGGCCGCCGCCGGCGAGTATCAAGCCCATGCCCCAACCGCCGGCGACCAGGAACGGCACATTGGACAGCACGTTGAAGAAGTTCGGCACCGACCAGAACGTGCGGCAGTCCGCGAACGCGTGATACGACAGCGGCTGCGGCATCGCGGGCACGAGGACGGCGGCGAGCGCGCAAGCGATGAGCGACGCGACGAGCAACCAGCCTCGCCAGTCGAGGCCGGCGTGCCCTGGGCCGCCGGTCATGCCGCGGCGCTGCCGACGACCGTTTCGGACTCGAGGTATTTGCCCTCGAGGTAGCGCAGCGCGGCCGCCGCGGACAAGGGCTTGCCCGTGGCATTCTTCAGCAGCTCCTGCGCGCTGACGCGCGCGCCCTGCCGGTGCACGTGCTCGCGTAACCAGCCCATGAGGCCGGTGAAATCGCCCTTGGCGATCTGCATCTCGACGTCGGGAACGGCTTCGCGCAACGAATCGTAGAACTGCGCGGCCATCACGGCGCCGAGCGCATACGACGGGAAGTACCCGAATGAACCCACCGCCCAGTGGACGTCCTGCAGCACGCCTTCGAGGTCGTTCGCAGGCTTCACGAGCAGGCGCTGCTCCATGCCGGCGTTCCATGCTTCGCGGAGGTTGCGCACCGCCAGCCTGCCGTCGAGCAGCTGATTCTCGAGCTCATAGCGCAGCTGGATGTGCAGGGAGTAGGTGAGCTCATCGGCATCCACGCGAATCGGGCCGCGCTTCACGCGCGTGAGATGGGCGTAGAGATTTTCCGCGGACCACTCGGGGCCGGAGACGCCGAAATGTTTTTCCAGCAGCGGCTTGAGGTAAGTCGCGAAGGCGCGGCTGCGGCACACGATCATTTCCATCATCAGCGACTGGCTCTCTTCGAGCGCCATGCCGCGGTCGCGGCCGACGGGCTGATCCGCGAATTCCACGGGCAGGCCCACGTCGTACATGGCGTGGCCGGTCTCGTGCAGCGCGCCCAGAAGGCCCGAGAACGGTTCGGTGGTGTCGAAGCGCGTGGTCACGCGCACGTCGCCGGGAACGCCTTCCGTGAACGGATGTTCACTTTCATCGAGACGGCCGCGATCGAACGGGAAGCCTACGGCCTTCATGATTTCCACGGCGAGCGCGCGCTGCTTGCTGGCAGTGAACTTGCCCGTGATGGGCAGCAGGGGCATCTGTTCCTGGCGCGCCAGCACATCTCGGATCAGCCCGGGCAACCGGCGGCCGAGCGCCTTGAACATGGCGTCGATCTCGCCGGAGGTCAGCCCGGGGCTGAACTCGTCTACCAGAGCGTCGTAGGGAGACAGGTTGCGTGACTGGCCGAGCAGCTGCGCCTTGTCACGGACCAGGTGCACCACTTCTTCGAGGTGCGGGGCAAAGTCCTCGAACTTGCCGCTTTCGCGCGCCGCCAGCCACTTCATCTCGGCCTTCGAGGCCGCCTTGGCGAGGCGCGACACCAGCGCGACGGGCGTGGCGATGGCGAAATCGCGCTGCCGGCGCATCTCGCGCAAGTTCGAAATCTGCCAGTCCTCGAGGCCAGAGGTGCTGGCCTGGGCCCGGTCGAGCAGGCGGGTGATCTTGGGGCTCGTTACCAGCGAGTGATATTCGGTCTCGAGCGCGGCCAGCTGTTCGCCACGGATGTCCGCGCTGCCGCGCGGCATCATTACCGCGGCATCCCAGCGAAGAATGGCCATGGCGCCGCGGAAGGCATGGAGACGTTTCCATTCCTGTTCGAGTTGCTTGTACGGAGTGAGAGCCATCGGCGGGAATCTGAGGAATTGGGGGGGAGTTACTTTGACGGGCACCAGTCTACCAGCGGGCCCTCTCGCGACCGTCAGACAGCGCCTCCATATCCTTATGGATCAGATAGTTGCGTCGCCAGGTTACGGTTGACAGCGCCGCGAGACGGCGGCCGCATTTATGTCAAACGCGGCGCGGTTTCGATTGCGCGGAGGCCCGCCCCCGCGCCTTGCGGCCTACGGCGCCTCGGTTGACGCGTTACTGGCGGCCACTGGGCGCTTGGTGGCGGCACGACCCGTCAGCCCGTCGATGAGACGTGTCATGTATTCGGGCGACCGAGTGTTCCGGGCGATGAGCAGGTAGAGCGCGGGCACTACGTACAGCGTCATGCCCAGCGAAACGATGGTGCCGAAGAACACCGTGGCACCGATGGACTCGCGGCTCTCCGCGCCGGCTCCATGCGCCAGCATGAGCGGGATGGCGCCGAAAGCGGTGCACAGGCTGGTCATGAGAACCGGGCGCAGCCGCGTCGCCGAGGCCTGGATGATCGCGTCGACGAATTCGACGCCCCGGTCGCGCAGCTGGTTGGCGAACTCGACGATCAGGATGCCGTTCTTGCAGGCGATGCCGATCAGCATGATGCAGCCGATCTGGCTGAAGATGTTGATGGTGGAGTTGAACAGGAACAGGCCGAGCACCGCGCCGCTCAGCGCCAACGGCACTGTCACCAGGATGACGATGGGATGGATGAAGCTCTCGAATTGCGCCGCGAGCACCAGGTAAACCACCAGCAGCGCGAAGGCGAACGTGATCCAGAGCGCGCCGCCGGACTTCTTGTACTGGTAGGTCTCGCCGTTGTAGATGATCTGCGCATTGGGCGCTTCCTCGTGGATGACGCGCTCCATGTACTCCACTGCTTGCCCCAGCGTGTAGCCCGGCGCCAGCGAACCCGCCAGCTCGATGGCACGCATGCGGTCGGTGCGGCGCAACTCGGTGGGCCCGGCGCGCTCGTCGATCTTCACCAAGGCTGACAGCGGGATCAGATCGCCGTCCTTGTCCGAGCGCACGTAAAGATTGTCGAGATCGCCGACGGTGGCGCGCTGGGTTTCGCGGGCCTGCAGTACCACGTCGTACTCCTCGCCCGCGCGTTCGAACGTGGTGACGATGCGCGAGCCCATCATGGTCTCGAGCGTCCGCCCGACCGTCTGTAGCGAAATACCGAGGTCGGCGGCCTTGTTGCGGTCGATCTGCACGATCACGCGCGGCTGACGCTCGAGGTAGTCGGATTCGAGATTCAGGATGCGCGGATTCTCGTTCGCCACGCGCTGCATCACCTTGTCGCGCCATTTGACGATCTCGTCGTATTCGCCGCCGCCCATGGCGATGGCCAGCGGACGCGTACTGTTGCGCGCGATCGGGCTGCCCGACGTGTTGGCATTGATGCGCGCACCGGAAATGCCCTGCGTGCGCTGGCGAATACGGTTGGTGATCTCGCTCGCGCTTTCCTCGCGCTCGCCCCACAAGTTGAGTGGAACCATCACGCGCCCGATGTTCACCTCGGCACTGCGACCGAAGCCGCCCGAACGGGTCAGCACGCGGCGGGCGTTGCCCTTCTCGACCTCGTCCATCGCGACGTGCTCGACCTCGCGCAGCTGCCGATCGAGGTACTGGATGCTCGACCCCTCCGGCGCCGTGATGAAGATCTGCACCATGCCGCGGTCTTCCTGCGGCGCAAGCTCGCTGGGGATGCGCAGGCCGTCGAATGGTTTGCCGATGACGAACAGCACCAGCAACACCGCGAACAAGGCCAGGGATCCGCCAACGATCCACAGGGGCTTGCGACCTGCCAATGCGCCCCGCAGCCCCACCGCGTAGTGATCGTCGAGATTGTGGAATACGCGATCGATGCCACCCACGATGCGCGACTTGGGCATGCCGTTGGCGAACAGCTTCGAGGCCATCATTGGCGTGAGCGACAGCGCCACGAATGCCGAGAAGCCCACGGCGGCGGCGACGGTCACGCCGAATTCGCCGAACAGGCGTCCCGTGTCGCCGGTCATGAACGACACAGGCACGAACACCGCCATGAGTACCAGCGTGGTCGCGATGACCGCGAAACCGATTTCGCGCGACCCGCTGATGGCTGCGAGCACCGGCGGCTCGCCGTTCTCGATGCGACGCACGATGTTCTCGAGCACGACGATCGCGTCGTCGACCACGAGGCCTATGGCGAGCACGGCGCCGAGCAGGGTCAGCGTATTGATCGAATAGCCGAGCGCCGCCATGACGATGGCGGCAGCCACGATCGACACCGGAATGGTGATGGCGGGAATCAGTGTCGCGCGCGCGGTGCCCAGGAACAGGAAGATGACGATGAGCACGAGCACGAGAGTCTCGGTGAGCGCCGCAACCACGTTCTTGAGCGATTCGGCGATGAACACGCCGTTGTCCATGTTCACTTCGACGTTCATGTCCTTCGGCAACGTCGGCTGGATTTGCGCGAGTCGTTCCTTCACCAGAGCGGACGTGCGCAGAACGTTGGCTTTCGATTGCGGGATGACGGCCATGGAAAGCCCAACCACGCCATTCGAGCGCGACAGGCTGCGGTCATCGTCGGACGCCAGGCGCACCTCGGCGACTTCACCGAGCCTGACGAGGTAACCATCGGGGCCTCGACCCACCACGAGATTGCGGAAGTCTTCCTCGGTTCTGAGGTTGGTGTCGGTGCGCAGCGTGAATTCACGTTCACGCGATTCGAGCCGGCCCGCGGGCAGCTCGACGTTTTCACGCAGCAGCGAATTTTCTATATCGGCCACGGTGAGCTGGCGCGCCGCGAGATTCTCGCGCGACAACCACACCCGCATCGCGTAACGCCGCGCGCCGTTCATGCGCACCGAGGCAACACCTTCGATGGTCGCGAACTGGTCGACCAGGTACCGCTCCATGAAGTCGGTGATCTCGAGCATGTTCCTCTGCGTGCTCGCGACGTTCAGGAAGATGATGGGATCCTGGCCACTGTCGACCTTGGTGATCTGCGACGGATCGGCCTCCTCGGGGAGACGCCCGGCAACGCGCGACAGGCGCTCACGTACATCATTGGCCGCGCTGTCGAGGTCGCGCTCGAGCGTGAACTCGACGTTGATCTGCGAACGCTCGTCGCGGCTCGCCGAGTTGAGCCGCTCGACGCCTTCGATGCCCGAGATCTCGTTCTCGATGATCTGCGTGATGCGCGACTCGACGACGTCGGAAGACGCGCCGCGATAGCGTGTTTCGATGCTGACGACCGGGCGATCGACGTCGGGGAATTCGCGCAGCGACAGTCGCGTGATCGCGCCAATGCCCAGGATGAAAAGCAGCAGTGACATCACGGTGGCGAACACCGGACGTCGCACGGACAGGTCGGAGATCATCATCGGCTGGCGCTACTGTCGCAGGCTCGTCGGCGAAGCGCTCGCCGCGTGCTCTGTGTCCGCGCCTGATGGCAGGGTTTCGGCGACGCGATCGACCGCGTTCACGGGAGCGCCGTCACGCACCTTCTGCGTCCCCTCGACGATCACGCGTTCGCCAGCATCGAGGCCGGTGACGATCTCCACGTTGCCGGGCGACCGCCCGCCGATGCGAACCTCGCGCCGTGCCGCTTTGCCGTCAGCGACCACGAACACGAACTGCTTCTCGGCTTCGGGCGTGAGTGCCTCCTCGGGAATGACCAGCGTCTCCCGCTCGTCCTTCGACAGCGCGACGTTGAGGAACATGCCCGGCTTGAGCGCGCCATCCTCGTTGGCGAGCAGCGCGCGCACGACCACCGAGCGGGTGTTCATGTCCACGCGGGAATCGATGCTGGCCACCTTGCCGACGAAGCTGCGGCCTGGATACGCCGGCGCCGTGGCCCGCACCGAGAGGCCTTCGCGCAACGTGGATACGTAGGTCTCGGGAACGGAGAAGTCGAGCTTGATGACGCTGGTGTCGTCGAGCGTAGTGATCACGTCGCCGGGGCTGATCAGCGTGCCGACGCTGACACGGCGCAGGCCCACCCGCCCACTGAAGGGCGCGCGGATCACCGTGTCCTCGAGGCGCGCCTGCGCGGCCTGGAGCTTCGCGCGATTCGACTTGAGTGTCGCTTCGAGCTGTTCGAACTGCGACTTGGACAGGACCTGCGTATTGAGCAACTCGCGGCTGCGGTTGTACTGGCTCTCGCTCTCCGTGACCGCGGCCTGGGCGGCGGCCACGTCGGCGCGCGTCTGGGCGTCATCGAGCTGCACGAGCACCTGACCCACGCGCACCCGTTCGCCGTCACGGAAACGCACCGCAGCCACGACGTTGGATGTCTTCGAGCTGATGTCGACCGACTCGTTGGCCCGAGCATTGCCCAGCGCCTCGAGCTTCTGCGAAAGGCGCTCGCTGCGAACTGTCGCCGTGGTCACCGCCGCCGGCGCGCTGCTGCGCCCGCTGCCAGCAGCTGGAGGAGCACCACCCGTTGAAGGCCGATGCTGAGTCGCATAGATCGCCCATGCCGCGCACACGACCGCGACCACGATGCTGATGGGAGTTGAGAGATTTCGCCGTTCCGACATCGTGCGCGGTCTGCTTGCTAGCGGTTCATGAGTATGGCACCGCCAACACGCAGGCACACGAAGACGGTCAAAATGTCATGACGTCCTCGCGCGCCTTTCTTCCCAGCGGCGAATCATCTGTTTGCGGGCGGGCCCCCAGCGATAGCCACCGAGCACGCCGCCTGCACGCAGAACGCGGTGGCAGGGAATCACCCAAGCGACCGGATTCGCGCCCACCGCCGTGCCAACGGCTCTTGCGCATTCCGGTCTACCGAGTTTTCTCGCCAACGCGCCGTATGTGACCGTCTCACCGGGTTCGAGTTCGAGCAGCGCCCGCCAAACCTGCACCTGAAAGTTGGTTCCAGTGACAGCGAGTGGAAAAGTTGCGGTTCGATGACCCCAGATGATGGCCACGAGCTCGGCGGCCCGCGCATCGTTGCGGACGAATTCAGCCCTCGGCCACAAGACGCGCAGGGCCCGCAGTTCCGTGGCGCCGTCGCCCCCTGCTTCGGAAATATCGTCGACGAAGGTAAGTCGACATAAGCCGCGCGGCGTCTCCGCCACGAATGCCGAGCCGAACGGCGTAAGAGCGACACCGTGCTGGATGAGGACGCCCTCTCCGCCGTTACGGATTTCTCCGGGCGTCATCGCCTCGAGCGTGACCGTCAGATCATGGAGCCGGCCGCCGCCCGAGAGTCCTACGGAATGGGCCGCGTCGAGCACCGACGGTTCGTCTTGTAAAGCGCCGCTCACAGCGCGGCTGGTGACCTCGGCGAGGTACTGCTTGGGGGTGAGGCCGGTCCACCGCCGGAAGAGCCGGTTGAAATGGAAATCGGACAAGCCGACGTGCTTCGCGATTTCGGCGAGCTTCGGCTGGCGGCGGTACTCGCGCTCGATGAATTCGATGGCGCGGGTCATGCGAGCGAACTCGCGGCTGTCGACGAAGGCCTTAGAGATGGGTGTGACTTTCATATCCATGGCGCCATGTTGCGCCCCGGACCTCGCATCTTCGACCCGATATTTGCGCTTCTTCACGCATATATGCGGGACATGAATAACCGCGTTCATTCGCCGCGAGGAGCATCTCGACGTGGCGCCAGCGCCCTCACCAGCAGCGCGGCCAGTTCATCCTGCGGATGCTCGCCGTTGCCCGCGATGTCGAGGATGACCAGCTCCCGCGAGGCCACCACCCAGAGGCCACTGCCTTCGCCATCCGTTGCGCCCACGGCGTCTTCGCCTTCGAGCTTGAGACGCCGCAGCTGCAGACCCGTCTCGGCACTCACGCGCGAGGGGCGCGACATCTCCTGGACCCACCCCGGCGGCAGCACCTGCTTCTCACCATACCGGCCATCGGTGGCGAGCAACGAGGCGACGCGCAACATGTCGCGCGCCTTTGCACGCCAGCAGCAGTGCGCCGCGGGCATGCCAGCACGGCGATCGAGCTGCATTTCCGCGCGACCCGCGCCCACGGCGCGCCACACCCGCTGATCGACGTATGTCTCGTAGGGCTGGCCGGTCGCCCGCTCGACGATTACCGCGGCGAGCTGCGTGTTGGCCGGCGAGATGTTCCGGAACCCACCGGCCTCGTGCTCGAGCCTGAAGCCGAGCGCGCTCGATTCGTAGTCGTTGCCTAACAACATGCGCACGCCGCGTGCCGTGGCGAAGCGCGGCAGCTTCGCGAGGTCATGCCAGGGCGAGCGTTGCAGCAACCGATGCGTGTCGCCGCCGGCTTCGAGGCCGCTGGTCTCCTCGAGCAGTTGCCGCAGCGTGATGCGCCCTCGAGGTTCGTCGACCCACTCCGTGAGGATGGCTGATACCGGCGTGTCCAGTGATTCGATCCGCCGGTCGCGAATTGCGCTGCCCACGGCCATCGCCGCGATCGGACGTGCGATCAGCGTCGCGGGCAGGAGGGAATCGGAATCATCCGCGACGAAGTAGCGTTCGATGGCCAACTGCCCGCGATGCATGACTAACAACGCGCGGGAGCCCGCGGCGCGGGCGCGGTTGGCGGCCTCCTCGACCACGAGGGGGTCGAATGCCGCCGCGGCGTCCGCCGCCGGCGCGAGCGGCGCCGCGTCATCGGCGCCAATGCCCGCGGTTGGTAGGTAGACCTCGCCTACGGGCAGGGGCAACTGCAGGGCGCGCTGCCAGAACGGCAGGTCGGCGGTGAACACGCCGATGCCGAGCGACACGAGCAATAGCACGATCGCGGTGATGATTGTGAGAACGCGCCGCATGAGACCCGCTGAGACCTGGCGCCATGCTACCAGCGACATCAAACCCATAGAATGGCGACGCTAGAATGTCTCCGAACATGAAACTCTCGATCTGCGCCATAGCCTCCGAAGTCGTGCCACTCGCCAAGAGTGGCGGCCTGGCCGACGTGGCCAGTGCCCTGTCACGCCAGCTCACCGCCGTCGGGCATGACGTGCGGCTGTTCATGCCGTTCTACTCGCAGATCCGCCGCGACCGGCTCGAATTGGCGCGCGTCGAGACGCTGCAAGGCCTGCCGATCGTCACCGGCCGCCACGAGTACCGCGTGGACATCTGGAAGGCGAAGCTGCCCGGCGGGTCCGCCACCGCGCCCCCCACCCACGTATACCTGGTCGAGTCGGATGCCCTCTATGCGCGCGGCCGGCTGTACACCGGCGACCCCGACGAGCACCGCCGCTTCCTGGTACTGACGCGCGCGGCGCTCGAGTGCTGCCGGCGCATGCAGTTCCGGCCCCACATCGTGCATTCACACGACTGGCACACGGCCTTCGCTCCGCTGTGGCTGCGCTCGAACTACAAGGCGGACCCGATATTCACCGGCACGCGCTCGGTGATGACCATCCACAACATCGGCTACCAGGGCGAATTCAGCGCCGCGGACGCCGGCGACCTCGACCTCGGCGCCGATGCCTATCTACTACACCAGGACGACCTGCGCGCCGGCCGGGTCAATGCGCTCAAGAGCGGCATCCTGCACGCCGACGCCGTGACCACCGTGAGCCCCACGTACGCGCGCGAGATCACGACGCCGCAGTTCGGCATGGGCATGGAGGCCGCGTTGGCTGCGCGCGGCAGCGCCGTCAGCGGCATCCTGAACGGCGTCGACTACGAGGAATGGGACCCGCGGCGCGACCGGTACCTGCCCATCCATTTCAGCGCGGCGGACCTCGCGCGCAAGGCCGAGCTCAAGCGCAATTTCCTGCTGCGGCAGAACCTCAAACCCACCCACGGACGCGTGCCGCTGTTCGGCATCGTGAGCCGCCTTGCCTCCCAGAAGGGTTTCGACCTGCTCACCGAGTCGCTGCCGCGCCTGCTGCAGGACCACGACGTCCGCCTCGCGGTGGTCGGCACGGGCGACCCGCAATACGAAAAGTTCTTCGCGGGGTTGGCCGACAGGTTCCGCGGGCGCGCTTGGTTCTTCAGCGGCTATGACGAGTCACTGGCGCACTGGATCGAGGGCGCGAGCGACATGTTCCTCATGCCTTCGTTGTACGAGCCTTGCGGCCTCAACCAGATGTATTCGCTGCGCTACGGCACGATTCCGGTGGTCCGCCGCACCGGTGGCCTCGCGGATTCGGTCACCCACTTCGACCCCGCCACGGGCGTCGGCACCGGCATCGTCTTCAACGACTTCGACGCTGGCGCGATGAACTGGGCGCTCGATACGGCCATGGAGTGGTACGCGCAATCCGCCCTGTGGCACCGCATCGTGCAAAACGCGATGGCGCGTGATTTTTCCTGGGAAGCCCAGGCGAACGAATATCTGCGGCTTTTCGCGCGTCTGCTACAGGTTGACGCTGCCGCGCTCATCGAACGGGATACGCCGCAAAAAGCCGCTCGATAGCGCGACTTCGCCCACCAGGCGATAGCCCATCGGCTCGGACTTCCGGCGCGTCAGTAGTTTGGCCAGCATGCCGGCCACGTTGGTGGTCACCTGCACGTCGAACTCGGCCTCGCCCATGGCCGGCACCACGAACGGGGTGTTGGTGAGCCCCTGCCCGAGTTCTGAATCGTTGACTTCGATGCGATAGCTGATGCCCTTGATGGGCAATTCGCGCGAGTTGGGGTTCTGCACGCGCATGCGCACCTTGAGACGCTGCGAGAAGATGTCGGCACTTTGCATCTCGAGGCCGATCACCGACAGCCGGGGCGTCTCGAACTTGGGCAGCATCGAGCAGCCCGCCAGGAGCAGCGAGCCCATGGCCACGAGTGCGATTCGCCGCGTGCGCATTTCAGCCATGGGTGAGCATATCCGGCGTGACCAGCACGCACTTGTCCGTCACCAGGAAGCGCTTGCCATCCGCGGCCGGGTCGTGGCCGATGCGCGTCCCCGCGGGGAGCTCGCAGTTCTCGTCGATGATGGCATTGCGGATCTGGCAATCCGGACCGATGCGCACATTCGGCAGGATCACCGAGCGCTCGACGTTGGATCGCTCCTCGACCCGTACGCCTGAAAACAGCAGCGACTCGCGCACCGTCGCGCCCGAGATGATGGTGCCGCCCGACACCAGCGAATTGATCGCCACGCCGCGACGGCCATCCTCGTCGAGCACGAACTTGGCCGGCGGCGTCTGTGCCTGGTAAGTCCAGATCGGCCAGTCCTCATCGTAGATGTTGAGCTCGGGATTGACCCAGACCATCTCGATATTTGCCTCGTAAAAGGCGTCGATTGTTCCAACATCGCGCCAATAAGACTGCGCACGAGTTTTGACGTCTCGGAATGGATAGGCGAAGACCTGCAGCTTCTCGATGGCGTCGGGCACGATGTTCTTGCCGAAATCGTGCTTGGAGTTCTCGTTGGTGGCGTCCTCGAGCAACAGCCGCTCGAGCAGCTCGGGGTTGAACACGTAGATGCCCATGGATGCCAGCGCCACGTCCGGGCGACCGGGCATGTGATCCGGCGTGAGCGACTTCTCGACGAAGCGCGTGACGCGGTTCCATTCGGTGACCGTGAGTACACCGAACTCCTTGGCTTCGGCGATGGGCACCTCGACCACGCCCACGGTGATGTCCGCGCCCTTCTCCACGTGGTAGGCGATCATCGGACCGTAGTCCATCTTGTAGATGTGATCGCCGGCCAGCACCAGCACGTGCTTCGGCCGGTGGGAAAGGATGAGTTCCAGGTTTTGATACACGGCATCCGCCGTGCCCCGGGACCAGTGCGGACCCACCTGCTGCTGGGCCGGGATGATCTCGATGAACTCGCCGAACTCGCCCCGCAGGTAGCTCCAGCCGCGCTCGACGTGCTGGATGAGCGACTGCGCCTTGTATTGGGTGAGGATCGAGATCTGGCGAATGCCGGAGTTCACGCAATTCGACAGAACGAAGTCGACGATGCGGAACT
>DATLDQ010000030.1:0-7679 GCA_035525785.1 Steroidobacteraceae bacterium
CTCGAGCCGCGTGGGTATCTCGGCCGAGAAGGGTGACCCACTGGGTCAGATGAAACTTTCGTCCCGCGCCAAGGCGCAGGCGGTGGCGCGTGATGCCACGGCACTGCACACGGCGTGTGGCCTTGCACTGCGGAGCTTCGACAACTAATGCCTCTCATAAACCTACTTCCCTGGCGCGATGAAGAACGCAAGGAGCGCAAGCTCAAGTTCCTCGTTGCGCTGGTTGGCGCGGCGGTCGCCGCATTCGTCACGGCGTTCGTCGGCTACCTCATGATGGACTCCATGGTCAGCGCGCAGAAGTCGCGCAATGCGCGGCTCAACGACGAGATCGCCGAGCTCGACAAGCAGATCGAGAAGATCAACAGCCTCGAGGCCGACAAGGCGCGCTTCATCGCACGCATGGAAGTCATCGAGAAGCTGCAGCGTTCGCGTCCGGAAATCGTCCACATCTTCGACGAGATCACCAAGCAGATCCCCGACGGCGTCTATCTCACGTCGATCGCGCAGACCGGCGGCCGCGTGAAATTCGAAGGTGTCGCGCAGTCCTCGACACGTGTGTCTGCGTTCATGCGCAACATCGACAGCTCCAACTGGCTCAAGGATCCTGAGCTCGACATCGTCGAGACCAAGAAGAACAGCACGGCCGGCGCTTCGTTCGTGATGTCCGCGCGCCAGTCGGGCTCGGCCGACGAGGACGAGCCCAAGGCGGATAGCAAGTCCAAGTCCGGCAAGAAGAATCGCGCCGGTTCGAAGAGGGACAAGGCATGAGCATTCTCGATGACATCAAGTCACTCGACCCGAATGATCCGGGTCGCTGGCCGCTGCCGGTGCGCGCCGGCTGCGTGGCGCTCTGCTTCGTCCTGCTGGCGGCCGGTTCGTTCTGGTACTTCGTGTGGAGCGAGCAGAAGCCGAAGCTCGAAGCCGCCGAAAGGGAAGAGAAGGATCTTCGCGACGAGTTCAAGGTCAAGCACTCGAAGGCCGTGAACCTCGAGGTCTACCAGGCGCAGCTCGCCGACATCGAGCGTTCGTTCGGCGCGTTGTTGCGCCAGCTGCCCGGCAAGACCGAAGTGCAGAGCCTGCTGATCGACATCTCGCAAGTGGGCGTCGGCGCGGGTCTCGAAGAGAAGCTCTTCCAGCCGACCACCGAGAACACCAAGGACTTCTACGCCGAGCTGCCGATCAAAATCCGTCTGACCGGCACCTATCACCAGATGGGCGAGTTCGTCAGCGGCATCGCCGCGCTGCCGCGCATAGTCACGCTGCACGACATCACCATCAAGCCCGAGAACAAGGACATGTACGACAACCTGTCGCTCGAGCTGACGGCGAAGACCTTCCGCTATCTCGACGACTCGGAAGTCGCCGCGGCCGAGAAGGCCAAAGCGGAAGACGAGAGCAAGAAGAATCGCAAGAAGGGCAAGTCGGCCGACAAGGCTGATGGCAACAAGGCCTGATATGCATCCCAAACAAAACAACCGCTGGTTGCTCATTGGCGCGCTTTGCTTCGCGGTCGGCGCACTGTCGGCTTGCTCGAGCAAGGACGACGAGCTCAAGGCTTTCATCGACAAGACGAAGAGCGAGCCGGGTGGCCGCGTCGAGCCGCTGCCCGAGCTCAAGCCGTACGAGTCGTACGCATACGAATCGGTCGACATGCGCTCACCGTTCATGCCCGGCGGTTCGGGTGGCGCCTCGGCCTCGCTGCGCCCGGATAGCCGCCGCAACCGTGAATTCCTCGAGCAATTCTCGCTCGACACATTGCGCATGGTCGGCACGTTGCGTCTCGCCGATCGCACTTACGGTCTGGTAAAGACCAAAGATGGCCTGGTTCATCGCGTGCTGCCCGGCAACTACATGGGCCAAGCCGATGGCAAGGTCACCGAAATAACGCCTTCGAAGATTAGTGTCGTGGAAATCGTTCCAGACGGGCTTGGCGGCTACATGGAACGGCCTGCCTCGCTTGCCTTGAATTGAAGTTTCACGCCAGGGAGTAGATGCGAATGAATAAGACCACCATCCGTCAAATGACCGCTTCGACCTTGCTGTGGCTCGCGGCAGCCGTTGCCGCGGGCTTTGTCAGCACGGCGGCCAATGCCCAGGGCGCGCCAAACAAGCTCGAATCGATCGACGTGCAGACGCTCTCCGGTCAGCAGATGCAGCTCACGCTGCACCACTCCGGTCCGCCCGCCGAGCCGGTCGCATTCACCATCGACAATCCGGCGCGCATCTCGCTGGATCTCGCGAACACCGCGCTCGCGCTGCCGTCACGTCGCATCGACGTGCGCTCCGGCGGTGTCGACTCCGTACTGGCGGCCGAAGCCGCCGGCCGTACGCGCCTGGTTCTGAACCTCGATCGTCTGCTGCCGTACCAGACTCGCATCTCGGGTAACGACATCATCGTGCTGCTGGGTAATTCCTCATCAGCGGCGGCTGCGGTCTCGGCTTCGAGCGGCGCAGCCGGTTCGCCCGTCGGTCGTACCGCATCCGCGGCTCCCGGCGGTTCGCGTTCCATCCGCAGCATCGACTTCCGTCGCGGCGCGGGCGGCACCGGCCGCGTCATCGTGCGTCTTGCCGATCCGCACATGCCTGCCAGCCTCCGCCAGTTGGGCAACCAGATCGTCGTCGACTTCGCCGGCGCCGATATCGCCGGCAATCTCGCCCGTCGCTACGATGCCGGCGATTTCGCCACCCCCGTCTCCGGTTTCGACGTCGTGCGCGTCGGTGACGGCGTCCGCCTGAACATCACCGCCGCCGGTGACTTCGAGCATCTCGCTTACCAGTCCGATGACCAGTACGTCGTCGAAGTGCAGCCGGCCCGAAAGGCCGCCCAGAAGGTCGAGGACAAGCGCGTCTACACGGGCGAGCGCCTCACGCTGAACTTCCAGGACATCGAGACCCGCGCCGTGCTGCAGCTCCTCGCTGACGCCAGCGGCCAGAACATCGTGGTCTCCGACTCCGTCCAGGGCAGCGTCACGCTGCGTCTGCAGAACGTGCCTTGGGATCAGGCCCTGGACATCGTGCTTCGCACCAAGGGTCTCGACAAGCGTCGCAACGACAACGTCATCATCGTCGCCCCGACGGAAGAGCTCGCAGCGCGTGAAAAGGCTGAACTCGCCGCCCGCCAGGACGTGCAGGAGCTGGCGCCGCTGCGTTCCGAATACTTGCAGGTCAACTACGCCAAGGCTGCTGACCTGGCCGCGCTGATCAAATCTCAGGCGGGCACCGGTGTCCTCTCGAAGCGCGGCACGGTTTCGGTCGACGAGCGCACCAACACGCTGCTGCTGCAGGATACAAACGATCGTCTCGAAGACATTCGTCGCCTGGTCGGCACGCTCGATATTCCGATCCGCCAGGTGCAGATCGAAGCTCGCATCGTGATCGTGAGCGACGACTTCACCCGTGAGCTCGGTGCGCGCGTCGGATTCTCTGGCTTCGACACCACGGGCAATGGTTCGGGCCTCGGTTACACCAGCGGTTCCGCTCTCGCCAATGACTCCGCGATCGGGAGCTTCCTCGAAGATCTCGCGGACGCCGATCCGACCAATGACGGCGTGCCTTTCGTGTTCTCCGCGACGGACGGCATCGCGCCCCGCCGCTACAACGTGAACCTGCCCGTCACCAGCCCGGCCGGCAGCATCGCGTTCTCGCTGCTGGGCCCCGACTACCTCGTCGACCTCGAACTCTCGGCGGCGCAGGCCGAAGGTCGCGGCGAAGTGATCTCCACGCCCCGCGTCATCACCGCGAACCAGCGTGAAGCCGTCATTCAGTCCGGCGTGGAAATTCCGTACCAGCAGTCCGCGTCGTCCGGCGCCACCACCATCCAGTTCAAGGAAGCGGTCCTCGAGCTCAAGGTCACCCCGCAAGTGACACCTGACAACCGCATCATTCTCGACCTGAACATCAAGAAGGACAGCGTCGGCCAGATCATCGTCGGCGGCGCCGGCCAGCAGGTGCCGTCTATCGACACCCGCGAGATCAGCACGCAGGTGCTGGTGAACGACGGCCAGACGGTCGTGCTCGGCGGCATCCTCGAGACCGAGCGCCGTGAGACCGAGAAGAAGGTGCCGTACCTGGGGGACGTCCCCGTGCTCGGCCGCCTGTTCAAGACCACTGGCAAGACCAACAACAAGGATGAGCTGCTGATCTTCGTGACCCCGAAGATCCTGCGCGAAGGCGTCAACGTCTACTGACGCCGACACCATCCTGGCTAGATTGCGGCCGCCCCGTCTCTGACGCGGGCGGCCGCTTCATTTCCGCTATGCTCCGCGCCCGATGTTGGCGTCACCGAAGACCAATGTATTCCTGATCGGCCCGATGGGCTCCGGCAAGACGGCCGTCGGCAAGCATCTGGCGCGCCTGTTGCGTGCGCCGTTCCGGGATAGCGATGCCGAGATCGAATCACGCACAGGCGTGGACATCTCGTACATCTTTTCGCGAGAGGGCGAGGCCGGCTTCCGACAGCGCGAGAAGGAAGTGATCGAGGACATCACGCGCGAGAGCCCGATCGTCCTCGCCACAGGCGGCGGCGCCATCCTGTTGCCGGAAAATCGCGCGGTCCTGCGTGAGCGGGGCTTCGTGGCGTACCTCGAGACCTCGATCGAACAGCAGGCCGAGCGCGTGCGCCAGGGCCGCAACCGCCCGCTGCTGCACGACGTCGATCCCATGACCAAACTCACCGAGCTCATGGGCATCCGCGCGCCGCTGTACGAGGGGCTGTCGCAGTTCACCATCGCCACCGACGGCCGCAAGGTGCACGTCGTGGCCGATGCCATCTACTCCGCGTTCAAGGCCGCGCAGGACCCGGCCTGAGGCCGCATATACTTCTGGTACCGCCGGTTCCCATCGGCTGATTCCGAGGATTTCCGTGCAGCGAATCGACGTGAACCTGGGCTCGCGCAGCTACCCGATTTTCATCGGGGCAGGCGCCATGCGGCTCAAGGAAGCCATCGACCAGGTCATACCCGCGCGCGACGTGCTGGTCATCACCAATACCACCGTCGGCCCGTTGTACTCCGCCGCTCTCACGCAGGCCCTCGCACCCAGGCGTTGTCTCGAGGTGTCGGTGCCCGATGGCGAGATGCACAAGACGCTCGCCAACGTGTCACGCATGCTCGACGTGCTCATTGCGAACCGCTTCGCGCGTGATTCCTGCGTCGTCGCGCTCGGCGGTGGCGTAGTCGGCGACATGGCCGGCTTCGCCGCGGCTTGCTACCAGCGCGGCATACCTTTCGTTCAGGTGCCCACTACGCTGCTCGCACAGGTGGACTCGTCCGTGGGTGGCAAGACGGGGGTGAACCACCCCGGTGGCAAGAATCTCATCGGTGCCTTCCACCAACCTTCGGCCGTGTTTGCCGATACCGAAACGCTCGGCACGCTGCCCGACCGTGAGCTGCGCGCCGGGCTCGCCGAAGTGATCAAGTACGGGCTCATCGTCGATGGCCCATTTTTCGACTGGCTCGAAGCCAACGCGGCCAAGCTGCTCGCGCGAGATACCGATGCGCTGACTCACGCCATCAAGCGCTCGTGCGAGCTCAAGGCCGAGATCGTCGCTCGCGACGAACGCGAGCAAGGCGAGCGCGCGCTGCTCAACCTCGGCCATACGTTTGGCCACGCCATCGAGAGCGCCACCAACTACGCGACCTGGCTGCACGGTGAAGCCGTCGGGGCCGGCATGCTGCTCGCCGCCGACATGTCCCAACGCCTTGGCTGGGTGAGCGACGCCGATGTCGCGCGGGTCGAGCACGTCCTGCGGCTGTTTGGGCTGCGCACCGATGTCAGCGAGCTCACCGCCGATACGCTCGCCGAGAAAATGAAGATAGACAAGAAGGTCGCCGCCGGCCGCATCCGGTTGGTGCTGCTCAAGGCCATCGGCAAATCGGTGGTGACGGGCGACTACGACGACGCGGCGCTGAGAGAGACGCTGCGCGTGCGCTGCGGGTAACGCATGAAGCAGCCGCTCGCGTCATATGCCGCGATCGATGAACGAACGCGTGGCCGGCGTTTCCCCGAGCCGCCGCCGCGATATCGCACGGAATTCCAGCGCGACCGGGACAGGATCATCCATTCCAACGCGTTTCGGCGCCTGCTCTACAAGACGCAGGTCTTCGTAAACGACGAGGGCGACCTGTACCGCACCCGCATCACGCATTCCCTCGAAGTTGCGCAGATCGGCCGCACCGTCGCGCGCGCGCTGGACATCAATGAGACCCTGACCGAGGCGATTTGTCTGGCGCACGATCTGGGGCACACGCCATTCGGACATGCCGGCCAGGACGCTCTCAATGAGTGCATGCGCGAGTACGGCGGCTTCGAGCACAACCTGCAGTCACTACGCGTCGTCGATGAGCTCGAGGAACGGTATGCCGAGTTCCCGGGCCTGAACCTGACGTTCGAGTGCCGCGAAGGCGTGCTGAAGCACTGCTCGGTGCAAAACGCGCGGACGCTCGGCGACGTGGGTGAGAGGTTCATCAACCGCAGCCAGCCGGGGCTCGAGGCGCAACTGGCGAACCTCGCCGATGCCATCGCCTACAACAACCATGACGTCGACGACGGCTTGCGGGCTGGACTGATCCAGGTCGAGGATCTGCGCGAGGTGCAGCTTTTCGAGCGCTTCTATGCTGCGGTCGTGGACAAGTATCCCGATACTCCGGCGCGCAGGCAGCTGTACGAGACTATCCGGCGCATGATCGATTACCTCGTAAGCGATCTTGTCGAGCAGGCCACGCGGAACATCCGCGACGCGAAGGTCGACAGCATCGACGCCGTGCGTGCGCAGGCAAAGCCGCTGATATCGCTCAGCGATGCCGTGCTCGAAGAGCACCAGGAACTGAAGCGCTTCCTGCGCACGAGGCTCTACAATCACCCCAAGGTCAGGGAAGTCATGGACCAGGCGCGCGCCACGCTAAGGATGCTGTTCAACGCGTATATGGATGACTCGAAGCGCTTGCCCGCGGAACATCAATCGCTCGTCGAAAAAGCCGAAGCGGCAAGCGGCACGTGCGGTCGCGCGCGGGTGGTGGCTGACTATGTCGCGGGGATGACGGATAGGTTTGCGTTCACGGAATCGGAGCGAACTAGCATGGCACCGTCACCTGGCCGGCACTAGCTTATACCGGGAGTATCATGCAAAAGGCACCTCGCGAACAGCTTCTCGACACTTACCGTCGAGTATTGCGCCCGCTCATTCGAATATTGGTTCGAGCGGGCGTTAGATATGACGAAGTATTGGAGTTGGTTAGGCGAGTGTTTGTTGAGACAGCGGTCAAAGACGGCTTGGGCGACGATGCGCCACTAACGCGCAGCAGAATCTCAATATCAACAGGCGTGCCTCGCCGAGATGTCGATAGATTTATCGACAAGGAAGACGACCTTCCTCCAGCCGGAAAATCGATGACCCGAACGCTGATGGAGGTGCTTCACAGATGGCACACGGACCCTCAGTTTGTGGGCCCATACGGCATTCCGCTTGAATTGGAGATGAATACCCCTAAAGGAAAAAGTTTTCGGGAACTCGTTTCATACGTGAACCCAGCAACGAATCCACAAGACGCGCTGGACGAATTAGTTCGGCTACGCGCGGTAGTTTCTTCGGGGCAGGCCCACTTCCGCGCGATCTCCAGAGCGTTAATGCCGGTCGAGGAGATGTCGCCAGCTCAGTTGGAGTTTTTTGCAAACGCACTAAC
>DATLDQ010000042.1:0-5069 GCA_035525785.1 Steroidobacteraceae bacterium
GCTTGCGCACGATCCGCCGCGACATCGCGCGCCTCAAGACGATTCAGCGTGAGCGGGAATTGGCGGCGTCGACCGAAGGGACGACGACGCGCCGAACCGTCAAGCGTTCGCGCGTGCGCCGTTAGGCGGCGCTGACAGCCCCGAGAGCAACCATGGCCGACATGACGACGAATCAGCAGGCAGACACGTCCTCGCGCGAGGCGCGCAATGCGCGGAAGCTGCGCACGGGGACGGTGGTGAGCGACAAGATGCAGAAGACCGTGGTCGTGGCGATTGATCGTCGCGTGCCCCATCCGGTCTACGGCAAGATGGTCACCCGTACCAAGCGGGTGAAGGCGCACGATGAGGAGAACTCGGCGAAGACCGGGGACACCGTGCGTATCATGGAGACCCGCCCGCTGTCGAAGGACAAGCGGTGGCGCGTGGTCGAGATCGTCGAGCGCGCACGCTAAGGACTGCGAGGAGGGTGACCCCATGATCCAACAGGAATCGATGGTCAAGGTGGCGGATAACTCGGGCGCGAAGCGTGCCCTGGTCATTCGCGTGCTTGGCGGAACGCGGCGGCGATATGCCGGGCTCGGCGATCTGGTGATCGTCGCGGTCAAGGATGCGCTGCCTAACGGGACAGTGAAGAAGTCGGACGTCGCCCGGGCGGTGGTCGTACGCACGGTGAAGGAGACGCGCCGGAAGGACGGCAGCTACATCAAGTTCGATGAGAACGCCGTCGTGATCATCAATGAGCAGGGCGAGCCGCGCGCGACGCGTATCTTCGGTCCGGTCGCGCGCGAGCTGCGCGACAAGAAGTACATGAAGATCGTGTCGCTGGCGCCCGAGGTCATCTGACATGCGTATTCTCAAGTACCGCAAGAATTCCCGCCCCAAGGTCGGCAACGCGAAGCGTCACGCGATCAACGCGGAGCGCGTGCGCATGCCGGTATCGAGCGGCGACACCGTGCGCGTGATGCGCGGCGAGGACAAGGGGAAGGAAGGGAAGGTGCTCCGCGTGTTCACCAAGACCGGGCGTGTCACGGTCGAGGGGATCAACATCGTGAAGAAGCACCGGAAGGCTCGGCGCGCTGAGGAGCAGAGCGGCATCATCGAGATGCCGGCGCCGATCCACCACTCGAACGTGATGCTGCTCGATCCGAAGTCGGGTGCGCCGACGCGTACGAAGGCGCGCATCGACGAGGATGGCACGAAGGAGCGGCTGGCCGTGAAGAGCGGCGAAGCAATTCCGCGGGCGCGCTAGTTCCGCGTTCGCACTCATACCGAGTTTCAGACCATGGCCACGAAGGAAAAGGAACAGAAGAAGGGCAAGGGCGGCGACCGAAAGGCCGAGGCGACCAAGACCGCGCATACGGGTGTTGGGACGCCGGCGCCTGCGCCACGCTTGCACGCGTACTATCACAAGACGGTTCGCGAGCGGCTCGCGAAGCAGTTCGACCTCAAGAACCCGCACGAGATTCCGGGCCTCGAGAAAATCGTGCTGAACGTCGGGCTGGGCGAGGCGATCAAGCAGCCGAAGCTGCTCGACAAGGTGGTCGAGGAGCTCGGCGTGATCACGGGTCAGCGTCCTGTGCGCAAGAAGGCGAAGAAGTCGATCGCGAACTTCGGTCTCCGCGAAGGGCAGGAGATTGGCGCGTCGGTGACGCTTCGAGGCGCACGGATGTGGGAGTTCCTGGACCGGTTCATCAGCACGGCCGTGCCGCGTATCCGCGACTTTCGTGGGCTGCCGACGCGCTCGTTCGACGGCCGCGGGAACTACTCGTACGGCGTGAAGGAGCAGATGATCTTCCCGGAGATCAATTACGACATGATCGATGCGATCCACGGGATGGACATCACGTTCGTCACGACGACGCAGCGTGACGATCAGGCGTTCGCGCTGCTGCGCGAGCTCGGGATGCCGTTCAGGGGCGACGACCGCCCACTCGTCGTGAACGCATAATGAGAGTCGTTAGCGGTTAGTCGCGAGTCGTTAGCGAGCACGGTCGGTCGCTCACGACTAACGACTAAGAGCTCAAGACATTCGGAGAATTGGTATGGCTCGTAAGGCAATGGTCGAAAAATCGAAGCGCAAGCCGAAGTTCCCGGTGCGGCAGCACAATCGGTGCGGCCGCTGCGGGCGCTCGCGCGCCTTCCTGCGCAAGTTCGGTATCTGCCGCATCTGCTTCCGCGATCTCTCGCTCAACGGGTTGATCCCGGGTGTGCGGAAGGCCAGCTGGTAGTACGGCGCGCAGTGCGTCGGCCCGTCACCACTCACATTCCTACGCGTCTCTCCGCGCCGGTAGCGTGCGCCGAGGGATACGGTAGGGAACAAGGAATCAGCACATGAGCATGACCGACCCGATTGCCGATATGCTCACGCGGATCCGCAATGCCTGCGGATCGAAGCACCGCCGCGTGGACATGCCGGTATCGAAAGTGAAGACCGAGATCGCGCGCATTCTGAAGGAAAACAACTTCATCACGGACTTCCGTGTCCTGGAGACGGACAATGGGCGCCCGGTGCTGCGCGTGATTCTGAAATACGCCCAGGGTGGGCAGCCGGTGATTCGCGAGCTCAAGCGGGTTTCGACCCC
This sequence comes from Steroidobacteraceae bacterium, assembly GCA_035525785.1. Classification (GTDB taxonomy): domain Bacteria; phylum Pseudomonadota; class Gammaproteobacteria; order Steroidobacterales; family Steroidobacteraceae; genus CADEED01. The sequence continues at coordinate 2,583 of DATLDQ010000042.1, forward strand.
CGGGCTTCGCAAGTACGTCGGCGTCGGGGAGATTCCGCGTGTGCGGAACGGCCTCGGAATGGCGATCGTCAGCACCTCGCGCGGCCTCATGTCGGACGCGCAAGCGCGGCGGTCGAATACCGGTGGCGAGCTCCTCGCCCTCGTCTGGTAAGGAGCAACCACAATGTCTCGAATCGGAAAGAAGCCGGTCCCGGTGCCTAACGGCGTGACGGTGACGATGAACGGCAGCGCGATCACGGTGAAGGGCCCGAAGGGCGAGCTGTCGCGGAAGCTGCACCCCGACATGCAGGTGCAGGTCGAGAACGGCGTCGTGAACGTCGGCCGGCCGTCGGATGAGCAGAACCACAGGGCCCTCCACGGGCTGACACGGTCGCTGATCGCGAACATGGTCGAGGGCGTGACGCAGGGCTACAGGAAGCAGCTCGAGATCACGGGCGTCGGCTACAAGGCCGAGGTGAAACCGTTCGGTCTGCAGCTCGCGTTAGGCTACTCCCACCCCATCGAGTATCGGCCGCCGGCCGGCATCAAGATAACGGCGCCGCAGCCCACTGCAGTGGTGATCGAAGGGGCGGACAAGGAGAAGGTCGGCCAGGTGGCGGCGGAGATCCGATCGCTGCGGAAGCCCGAGCCGTACAAGGGCAAGGGCGTCAAATACCAGGGTGAGCAGATCCGCCGCAAGGCGGGTAAGGCGGGAGGCAAGTAATGAGCAAGGTTCGCAGGCCGAAGGGCCGGCAGGAGCTGCGCGCTCGCCGTCATCTGCGCGTGCGCAAGCGTGTGACCGGGACTGCCGAGCGTCCGCGTCTCGTGGTGTTTCGCTCGCTGAAGCACATCTACGCGCAGCTCGTGGACGATGCGACGAGCCGGACGATCGCGACGGTGTCCGACCACAAGTTGTCGGGCAAGAAGAGCGAGAAGTCCAGCGAAGTCGGGAAGCTGATTGCGCAGAAGGCGAAGGACGCCGGGTTGTCCCGCGTGGTCTTCGATCGTGCAGGCTACAGATACCACGGCCGCGTGAAGGCGGTGGCCGACGGCGCCCGCGAAGGCGGGCTGGAGTTCTAATATGGCAGAGAATCAGCCAGGTTCAGCAGGCGGCGCCGGCGGCAGTGGCGGCGGTGGTGGCGGCTTTGGCGGCGGCCCCGGTGGCCGCGGCGGTCGTGGCGGCGGTGGCAATAGGCCCGGCGGCCCTGGTGGCCGAGGGCGCGGTGGTCCTGGTGGCCGCGGAGGCGGCCCAGGCGGTCGTGGCGGTGGCCCGGGCGGTCCCGGTGGCCGCGGCGGCGACGGCGCGCGTGATGGGCGCGGCGGCCGTGGCGGTGGCGATGGCCGTGGTGGTCGTGGCGGTCCCGGCGATGGCGGACGCGGCGAGGGCAGTGAGCTCGTCGAGAACGTGATCGCGATCAACCGCGTCGCGAAGGTCGTGAAGGGTGGCCGGCGCTTCTCGTTCAATGCGCTCGTCGCCGTCGGCGACGGTCAGGGCAAGGTTGGCTTTGCCACCGGCAAGGCGAACGAAGTGTCCGAGGCCGTTCGCAAGGCGGTGGATGCCGCGCGTCGCAAGATGGTCATCATTCCGCTCACGGGTGGAACGATCCCGCACGAAATCGTCGGCGAGCACGGCGCTGGTCGCGTGCTCATGAAGCCCGCGGCGCCTGGTGCCGGCGTGATTGCCGGTGGTGCGGTGCGCGCGGTAATGGAATGCGCGGGAATCTCCGACATCCTGACGAAGAGTCTGGGGTCGACAAACCCGCACAACATGGTGCGAGCGGCGATGGAAGGGCTGCAGAGCCTGACGACGGTGGAGCAGGCGGCGCGCGAGCGCGGCGTCGAGCCCACGTCGATCGGCTATCGGTCGCGCGCGAAGAGCAAGGAGGCCATCAATGCCTAGAACATTCGTCTGGCACCGCACGCGCGGTCCGAAGACCACGCCGAAGGAAGAGCCAGCGACGAACGGACAGGTGCGCATCGAGCAGGTGCGCAGCGGCATCGGTCGTCCGGAGACGATGCGCCGCACGCTTGCGGCGATGGGTCTCCGCCATCATCAGGACGTCATCGTGAAACAGGACTCGGCGTCCCTGCGCGGTCAGATCAGAAAAGTGCGGCACCTGGTCAAGGTGACGCCCGTCGAGGAGTAATACGCTCGTGGCAAACAACGAAAAGATCGGCCTGCACAACCTGACGGCGGCGCCGGGCTCGCATCGCAATCGGAAGCGTCTTGGACGCGGTCCGGGGTCGGGCACCGGTAAGACGTCGGGGAAGGGCCACAAGGGTATCAAGGCCCGGGCGGGTCACCATGGCCCGGGTGGCGGCAAGCCACAGTTCGAGGGCGGTCAGATGCCGCTCACGCGGCGACTTCCGAAGCGCGGTTTCACGAACATGTTTCGGGTGGAGTCGCAGGTCATCTCGCTCGAGGATCTGAGCCGAGTTCCCGAGGGTACCGACATCACCCCGGAGTCGCTCGCGGAAGCGGGTCTGATTCGGGTGAGGAAGGGACCG
>DATLDQ010000054.1:0-3450 GCA_035525785.1 Steroidobacteraceae bacterium
ATCGTTCTGCGCACGGTCGAGCAGGAACTGCACGTGGTCTGTAGATAGGGCCCAGAGGTTGTAATCGTCGGCCGAGTTCTCGTTCCACGCGTAGCGCGAGGTCATGGTCAGAAGCTGGCGAACCGTGACGGCGCGGTCGCCCGCATCGAGCGTGTAAGGCGCACCCAGAAAGTCGCCCACCGTCGAGTCCAGCGACATCTTGCCGCCCGCGACGGCCCCGGCGACGAGCAGGCTGAGCACGCTCTTGGTGACGGAACGTGCGTCGAAAGGCGTGGTGGCTGTGGCGCCGCCGAAGTATTCCTCCAGCACCAGTTTGCCGTGTCGCGCGACCAGCAGGCTGCGGAAGCGCGGCATGGCAGCGGCGTCATTGGTGGCGCGCGAAAGTTTGACGCCGTCCATGCCCACGTCCGCGGGTTGAGCAACGACCCACGGCTTCGATATGTCGATGGTGACGCTGGCAGGCGGCGGTGGCGCTGGCGGTGAAGCGGGCTGGTCGCCGTCGCCACCGCAGGCCCCTAACAAGGCGAGCAAACTTATCGTTGCCAGTCGAAGCGCAAGCGCTCTCATGCCGACCCTCCGGACATCGAGGCAGGGATCCCCTTTGCTCGCGAATCAGGAATGGAGCATCAGGGGCATGGGCCCATGATGCGCCGACCGCCGTGCCGTGCCCAGCGGCTCATCGCACCCGTTCATCTCCAAGGCGGAATTTGCCGCTTTCGTGCAGGGGTACCAAGCATCCACAGCCGCGCCTGACACCGCCCAGCCCAGGCAATTGTCGCTTCGAGGCAAGCGCTGAAGTATTTGCCAGGCTCACCCGGTCTTCTCCGGAAGTTACCGGGAGATCAGACCATGTCGCACACAGGATCACGTTTCCACTCAAGCCTGCTCAGGCTAACGATCGCCCTGCTCGCGCTTTCAGCGGGTGCTGGCTCGCGGGCTGGCGAGTTACCCGACGCCCAGCTATTCAAGTTCGCGAACGTCGATGGAATCCGCGAACACGGCGTGACGGTTTCCACCGGCGAGTATCGTGGCCGCAAAGCCCTGCGCGTGCTGCAGCCCGAGCGCGGCGATGGGTTTGCGGTGCTGACCGGCACGAACTTCCAGGACGGCGTCATCGAGGCCGACATGGCAATCGAGATCACCACGCCGCTGTTTCCCGGCGCGCCCGGGTTCGGCGGCATCGCGTTTCGCGCCCGTGACGATGTCAGTGGCTACGAGCTGTTCTACCTTCGCCCCGGCAATTCGACAGCGCCGGACCAGGCCAAGCGCAATCATTCGGTTCAATACGTGGCCGAACCCGGCTTCAGCTGGCCGCTGCTGCGCCGCGCGTGGCCTTCGGTGTACGAAGCGTACGCGCCGCTGACGGCGGGAGCCTGGACGCATCTGAAGATCGAAGTCACGGGACGCGACGCCAAACTATTCATCAACGACGCGCCGCAACCCGCACTGATCGTGCAGGGGCTCAAGGGCGAAGACCTGTCCGGTCACGTCGCGTTGTGGGGCTTTCCGGGGCAGACCACCTGGTTCTCGAACGTGCGCATCACGCATGCGAAGCCAGCGGCTGTGCGCAATGGCGGCGAAGCGGCGGGCCAATGGCGCGCGAAGGCGGTCACGGATGCCGTCCCGATGGAAGGCACCTTGAAGCTGACCCGCCAGGGAGAGACGTTGGCGGGTAGTTGGTCCGGCACGTTCGGCGATGCCCTGCCCGTCAAGGGGCGGTGGCGGAACGGCTATGTGGAGATCGCGTTCGAGGGCATTTTCCCGGCGAATCCGGCGATGGGGCCCGCGGGGCCGGCCGCCGTGACATTCGCGGGGTGGATAGACGGCGACGCGCTGAACGGGCGTGTGCGGGTGGCGAATCGAGCGGAGGGTACCGTGACGCTCGCCCGAATTCAGATCGAATAGTCCGCGTTCCCCTCGACCACGGTCTGCGCGAGCTTCGGGTGCTCCCCCGCCTTCCATCGATCCACGCGGTGCCGCACACGGTAGCGTAACGGCCCACCATCAGGCGACTCGCTGCGCTCGAACGGCACGGGGATACACACGAACTCGGTCTCGAGCGACTCACCGGTCGCCGACACCAGGCCATATCCGTGCCCACCGAGATCCACGAACCTGAGATGCGGTGCGACCGCCGGGTTACTGAGCTTCCGCGCCTCGGCAGCACTGCTCTGTGACAGGGCCAGCGCCGCACGCACGCCATGCAGCAGCAAGTAGTTGATCGCAGGGATCTCGCGGTGCTCGCCGGTGTAATAGAGCGCTCGCAGCGCATGGTCAGGCTTCACGATGCGATCGCCAATCTCCACGAACCCCTGCGCCGAGATGGACCCCGTGACGAATTCGACTCCCACCGGGTCGTACGCACGCGGCGGCAGATCCGCGGACGTGAGCCCGGCCCAGAACGAGTGCTTGTCGCCGGCCACCACCGCAAGCCCGGTGATCCCCTTCTCGCGCAACACATCGTAGATCTGCGCGTGCTCGGAGTAGTAGCCGCCGTTCGCGAGCCCGAAGCCCGTGCCCGGCCACTTGGGGCCTAACTTCTCGGGCAGGTTGGCGAGATCCGAGCGCCACGCGAGCGTGCCGAACGAATGTCCCCAGACCTTCCACGGCGCCTGGCTCGCGCTCAACCGGTCGATCAACCACGCGCGCTGCTTCGGCCCTAGATAGGTCTGCATGGGCTGGTCGACACCCGCGTTCGGAACATCCTGCCCTGCGAATCGCAACGTGGCGGGCGGCTTGCCCCCGTTCGCGGTGCGCCCATCGTCGATGATGCGCGCGGTGTCCTCGTCGACGAACATCGGGAATGCTTCGGGTGTCACGGCCGAGCCATCCGCGTCGGCGATCTTGTACGATCGGTTGTCCGTGAGAATCATCTCGACGTTGCGGCCGTAACGGAACGCGCGGTAGATAGTGAGACTCTCGACAGCGGCCAGGTTGTCGGCGCCGCGGCCAAAGCCGTTCTCGTCGAATTCCGTGATCGGTGTGTCCTTGACCGTGGGAACCTCGAAGCGATCCTTGTTGGCACCCGGCCGCGCGACACGCGCGGGCTGAAACTCCCACCACGCCTGATTCGCCGCGACCTTCTTGGTCTGCGCAGGGCGTTGCTCGCCGCCGAACACCTGGATGCCCTGGAATCCTTGCCACGAGAACTCGTGGTTGTCCCACACCGGCACGAACGGCCAGCGGGCGCGCGCATCCTGCAGGTCGGGGTCGGTGAGGACGGCGCGGTACACCGTGCGGTAGTCCCTGAGCGTCGCGGGCAGATGGTATTTGCCGAACTGGTCGCCGTCGGGGTACTTGAACAGGGGCCGCACGCGGCGGCCGCGGGCCTTGCCTTCCGGCATCTCGTCCGGGTAATTCACCACCTCGTAGATGAAGTCGCCGAGGTGCAGCACGAAGCCGAGCTGCTCGGCGCGCGGACGGCGCTCGTCCTCGTAGATCATCTTTCGA
>DATLDQ010000059.1:0-5180 GCA_035525785.1 Steroidobacteraceae bacterium
TTGCATCGGCAGCCGCGACGGTTCCGGCATTCGAATCCGGTTCGCGACCGCATCCGGACAGCAGGGTGACGAACGGCAGCAGCCAGTACGCGATGTGTCTCAAGGCGGCGCTCTCCAGATCAGGGCCGCAAGTCTGCCAGACCTGCCATCCCGCCGGTGCGAGTAGCTCCTGGGGCTATCCGCAAAGGTGCACCAGTGGCCGCCACTGACGTCGCGCAGGCCCAGGCGCTGCAACCTTCGCTTCGCCAAGGCGACCAGATCCGCCTGCCAGCGACCGCGTGCGTTCTGCTCGAAGCAATCCGCCGCGTCGCCATCCTGACGGACGAATTCCTCGCGCACCTCCTCGCCCACTTCGAAGTGCGCGCGCGAAATGCAGGGGCCTAACCACGCGCGCAGCTCGCTGCCAGGTACGCCCATGGCAGCGGCGGTCCGCTCGATCACACCCGTGCAGAGGCCGCGCCAACCGGCGTGAGCGGCACCGACACGCGAGCCATCGCGCGCGGTCAGCAGGACCGGCAGGCAGTCCGCCACCATGACCACGCACGCCACACCCCATTTCGAGGTCACCGAAGCGTCCGCGGTCATCGGCTTCGAATCAATTGGCGGTGAGTCCAGTTCCGCCACCTCGACGCCATGCACCTGGTTCAGCCAAGCTGGCTCCCGCTCGAGCGCCAACAACTGGCGCAGCCGCGCCCGGTTGGCGGCGACGTGAGCGGGATCATCACCCACGTGCGTCGCGAGATTGAAAGAATCCCACGGCGATTCGCTGACACCGCCCAGCCGCGTGGTACACGCCGCTCGCACGCCCGGTGGCAGATCCCAATGCATCTCGAGCAGCGATTCGCTCACCCCGCATGCTCCGCCGCATCGCGCGTGAGCATGTCGAGCAGCTTCTTCATGTCATCGGGCAGCGGCGCCTCATAGGTCACGCGTTTGCCGGTCTTGGGATGCGTGAGCTCGAGCTTGGCGGCATGCAAAGCCTGCCGCGGGAATTTCTCGAGCGCCTCGCGCAGCTCCGGGGTCGCCCCCTTGGGGAAGCGTTTGCGTCCGGCATACAGCGGGTCGCCGACGACGGGATAACCGATGTGCTCCATGTGCACGCGGATCTGGTGCGTGCGCCCGGTCTCGAGCCTGACGCGCACGAGGGTGTGCTGCCGGAATCTCTTCTCGATGCGGTAGTGAGTGACGGCTTCGCGGCCGTCGCTGCGCACGGCGAACTTGAGGCGATGGGAGCGATGCCGGTCGAGCGGCTTGTCGACCGTGCCACCCCCGGTCATCGCGCCCGTGCACACGGCGAGATACTCGCGCTCGATGTCGTGCTCGCCGAGCTCGGCGACCAGCGCGGCCTGGGCCTCGACGGTGCGCGCCACGACTAACAACCCGCTGGTGTCCTTGTCGATGCGATGCACGAGCCCGGCGCGCGGCACGCGCTTGAGCTTCGGGTCATGCGCGAGCAGCGCGTTCTGCAAGGTCTTGCCCGGGTTGCCGGCGCCGGGATGCACGACCACGCCCGGCGGCTTGTTGAGGATGATCACCGCGGAATCCTGGTGGACTATGTCGAGCGGCAGCTTCTCCGCCTTGATGCCGGTCTCTACCGGGAGTCTCGCCTCCACGGTCGCGACCTCGCCGCCGACCACCATGTCACGGGCCTTCACCGTCAGGCCGTTCACGAGAACCGCCCCCTCCTCGATCCACTTCTGGATGCGCGAGCGCGAGTACTGCGGCAACAGCCGGGCGAGGGCCTGATCCAGGCGCTTGCCCGCGTGATCCGGGGGGAATTCGAGCCGATGGGTCTGGAACTTGGGCGGCAATTGACTGGTCCGACGGTGGTCCGATGGGTTTTCGGGCCGCTATACTCCCGGCGCCGGCGACTATTCACAACAATTCATTGGCCAATACCCCGGCAAAACGAGAGACCACCTCCTCCATGCGAGCATTGCGAACCGCCGGTCTTCTGGCACTCCTGACTCTTGCCCTTGGTACCGCTTTTACAGGCTGCAAGAGCCGCGAGGGCCGCGAAGGCCCGATGACCGACCCGCAGGTGGTCTACCAGCGGGCCAAGCGCGCGTTGAACCAGGGTGACTTTCCGTTCGCGATCCGCGTCTACGAGGCGCTGATGGCGCGCTATCCGTTCGCCGAGGAAACGCGCCAGTCGCGCCTCGACGTCATCTACGCCTATTACCGCGCCGGTGAGTCGGACTCGGCCATCGACGCCGCCGATACCTTCATCCGCGAGAACCCGACGCATCCGCGCATCGACTACGCCTGGTACCTCAAGGGCCTCACCGATTTCGAGCGCATGCCGAACTTCATGGAACGCTGGTTCCGCGTGGACCTGAACCAGCGCCCACCGACCCAGGCGCGCCGCTCGTTCACCTCGTTCGCTACCGTGGTCGAACAATTCCCGAAGAGTGAGTACTCGCACGACGCGCGCCGCCGCATGGTCTACCTGCGCAATCGCCTCGCGGAATACGAGATCGCCGTGTCGCGCTACTACGTCGACCGCGGCGCCTACGTCGCCGCCGCGCAGCGCGCCAAGACCGCCGTCGAGGAATACGACGGCGCGCCGGCCGTGCGCCAGGCGCTCGAGATCATGGTGTTCTGCTACGACAAGATGGAGCTCAAGGAGCTCGCGGCGCAGACCCGCGCCATGTACCGCGCGAACTACGAAGGCGAGGTCGGCGAAGGCAAGGCGGCGGCCGGCGCGAAGCGCAAGTGGTACAAGCTCTGGCTGACCAGCTGAGACGCGCAGGTCACCGTACGAAGAGCGGGCTGGATTCGAAGCCGTCGTCTTCGCGGTCGCCTCGAAGAACGCAGGAAAAATGCAGCTCGCGAGGACGCGAGATGCATTTTTGCTGCTCTCGGCGCCCTGACTGCTCCGCCGACGGCTTCGAATCCAGCCCGCACCTCCGTTAGACGTCGCTGAACGTCTTGGCGGTACCAGCCTCGTGGATGGGAGAGGACCGCCCGGATTACCGGCGGTAACCGCTCGTGATCGGATAACGCCAGTCGCGACCGAAGGCGCGGCGGCTCACGCGCACACCCGGCGGCGCCTGCCGGCGCTTGTACTCGTTGCGCTTCACCAGGTCGAGCACGCGGACCACGGTGGCCCGCTCGAAACCCTTGGCGCAGATCTCGTCCACCGACAGGTCGTCTTCGATGAACGCCTCGAGGATGGGGTCCAGCACCCCGTACTCGGGCAGCGAATCGCTGTCCTTCTGATCGGGACGCAGCTCGGCGGACGGCGGACGCGTGATCACGCGCTGCGGGATCACCTCGGACACGGCGTTCCGATACTCCGCCAGCCGGTACACCAGCAGCTTGCTGCAATCCTTGATGGGCGCGAAGCCGCCGGCCATGTCGCCGTACAGCGTGGCGTAGCCCACCGCCATTTCGCTCTTGTTGCCCGTGGTCAGCAGCATCTTGCCGGTCTTGTTGGAGATGCCCATGAGCAGCACCATGCGGCAGCGGCTCTGGATATTTTCTTCCGCGGTATCGGGTTCGCGGCCCGCGAATTCTTCGCGCAACGTGGTCTCGGCCGCCTTCATCATGTCGCCGATGGGCAGCACGCTGTACTTCACGCCCAAGGAGTGAGCCTGGGCCCTGGCATCGTCGAGCGACATTTGGGACGTGTAGGGCGACGGCATCATCACCGCGTGCACCTTGTCCTTGCCCAGCGCGTCGACCGCGATGGCGAGCGTCAGCGCCGAATCGATGCCGCCGGACAGGCCGAGCACCACGCCCGGAAAGCCGTGCTTGGCCACGTAGTCGCGCACACCCAGCACTAGCGTGCGGTAGACGCTCTCGGCATCGCCGAGCTCGGGCGCGACGGTCGTCGGAATGGGGCGCACGACGCCATCCACGCGCTCGAATTCCACTTCGTACAGGCCTTCCTCGAAGGGTGGCGCGCGCATCACGACCTTGCCGGTGCCATCCATGACGAAGGAATTGCCGTCGAACACCAGCTCGTCCTGGCCTCCCAGCATGTTCACGTAGACCACGGGCAGGCCGAGGTCGCGCACGCAGCGGCGGACGATGTCCTCGCGATTGCGCTGTTTGTGGATTTCGAACGGCGAAGCGTTGAGCACCACCAGCATCTCGGCGCCCGCCGATCTGGCCAACTGGCCGGGTTCGGGCTCCCAGATGTCTTCGCAGACCAGGATGCCGACGCGGAAGCCGCGGAAGTCCACGACCGTCGGCTGGCTGCCCGTCTGGAAGTAGCGCTTCTCGTCGAACACCTTGTAGTTAGGGAGGCAGCTCTTGCGATGCGTGGCGCGCACCTGCCCGGCCTCGATGAGCGCGGCGGAATTGAAGATCTGCGCGCCCGCGTACTCCGGGAAGCCGACCAGGAACCCGCAGCTCGCCTTCGCACCACGCACCGTCTCCATGCCCTTCTCCACCGCCACGCGGAAACCGCGGTGGAACAGCAGGTCTTCGGGTGGATAGCCGCTCAGCGTGAGCTCGGGCAGCACCAGCAGGTCGGTCTCGAGATCGCGGCACGCGCGTTCCGCGGCCGCCACGATCTTCTGCGCATTGCCCGCGACGTCGCCGACCAGCAGGTTGAGCTGCCCGAGGGCGAGTCGCAGTCGCTTGTTGGGGGAGTTCACCGCGCGGGCTTACTTCTTGCGCGCGGGCTTCGACTTCTTCTTCGCCGGTGCCTTTTTCGCGGCGGATTTCTTCGCGGGCTTGGCGGCTTTCTTTCCAGCCTTCGCGATCTGGCCCTTCTGTCCCCGGTCGCCGAAGCTTTTCGATGACGAGCCTTTGGGCCGCTGCTTCGATGACGAGCCTTTCGGCTGCTGCTTCGTTGACGAGCCTTTCGGCGGCTGTTTCGTCGACGAGCCTTTCGGCTCGATGATCAGCACGCTCGGGCCTTCCAGCCGCTTCACCGGCTTCGCGCGCGCCTTGGCGAGCATCTCCGCCATGGCCTTGCCGAGATCGGCGGGCGATTTCACGGTGCGTGCGCCCGACTTGTCGAGCGCGCGGTACTTGTCGGCCGCCGTGCCCTTGCCGCCGGCAATGACGGCGCCGGCATGGCCCATGCGCTTGCCCGCGGGCGCCGTCACGCCGGCGATGTAGGCGACTACGGGCTTGGTCACGTAGTTGCGGATGAAATCCGCGGCGACCTCTTCATCGGTGCCGCCGATCTCGCCGACCATGATGATGCCTTCGGTCTGCGGATC
>DATLDQ010000064.1:0-2212 GCA_035525785.1 Steroidobacteraceae bacterium
CGCACGCTCTCGAGGAGATTGTCGATGAGACGCGTGAGCCGCATCGTGCCGCGCTCCAGCGACAGCACCAGTTCTTCGAGCTCTGCCGGCGGTGCGGACTTCAATCCGTCGCGGAGCAATTCGATGGAGGCGAGCTGCGCCGCGAGCGGCGTGCGGAATTCATGGCCGATGTTGGCGAGCACGGTGTCACGTGCGCGGCGCACTCCCTCGAGCTCGGTCTCATCGCGCAACACCTGCACCTGCAGGCCATTGACCACGCGCGAGCTCGTGATCACGGTCAGGCGGTTGCCCGATCGCGTCTGCAGCTCTTCGACTGACTGGGCGGTGCCGGTCTGCCGGGCACGCAAGATGGGGCATGCGGTGGTGGCACACGGGCGGCCCTTTCCCGTGGGCAGACTGTCCGAGGCGCAGGGTTTGAGCACGTCGCCACAGAACTTGCCGATCGCCTCGTGCGACTCCACCCCGAGCAACCTCGCCGCCTGCGGATTGAGATAGCGGATGTTGCGTTCCTGGTCGACGGCGTACACGCCCTCGACTACGGCTTCGAGCACCACCTGCGCCTCGGCTTCGCGATGCCGCAGCTCAGAGTTCAGATCGAGCAGGTTGCGCCGCATGTCATCCATGGTGCGCGCCAGCTGGCCGATTTCGGCGGGACCCGAGGTCGGTATCGAGGTGGCGAAATCGCCCTGCCCCAGCCGCACCGCGGCGTCGGTGAGCGCCTCCGCCGGCTTGGTCACGCGCCAGCCGAGGAACACGCCGGCGATCAGCGCGATGATCGCCAGCACGATGGCGGTGACGATGAGCCGCCAGACCAGTGAGCTCACCGCCTCGTCCGTCTCGGTGGCCGACGCGGTGGTGAGGATGAGCGCGATGCACTCGCCGCTCGACGCGAACACCGGGAAGCTGGACGCATACAGCCCCAGCGACTCGATGCGCTGCACGGCGAAGCGTCCGTCGGTCATCGCCTGCGAGTGCACCGAGGTGAACTCGTTGACCGGCATGGCGCTGTACGCGCGAAAGTTGACGAGCGTCACCGGAAAACCCGAGTGCTCGCTGAGCACGTGGGCGAGCTCCGAGTCGAGCAGGTGGACCACCATCACGCTGAACGACGCCGACTCGGCCGGTAGTTTGGCGGTGGCGCCCACGACCGAGAACTGCGTGCCGGGTGGCACCGCCATGAAGCGCTCACCCTGCTCCTGTGCCACGGTGAACAGATCCGGCCAGGGCAGCGCGGGGCCCGATGATGCGACCACCTGCGCGCCGTCGAAGACGACGCAGGCTTCGAGACCCGAGGTGTCACAGAAGCGGCGCAGGAATGGCCCGAGCCCCTCACGGCCCGGTTCCGCCAGCAGCCGGCGCAGCGGCGGCCGCTCGGCGAGCACGCGCGCGTAGGTCAACGTGTCTTCCGCCATGCGCGAGATCTCGGCGCGCGAATTCGCGCCCGCGAGCTGCACGCGCACCTTCTGCTGGCCGTCCGCGAGGTCGCGCAGCATGTCGATGGCGAAATAGGAAATGCCGAGCGCAACCAGCAGGACGATGGCCACGTTGCTGGCCGCCAGCCACCACCCGAGGCTGTTGCGCTTCATCGGCGGCGGTGTCCGCTGCGCTCCACGAGCGTCTTGATGATCAAGGTGACGACCGCGAGCATGGACAGCATCGAGGCCACGGCGAATGCGCCCACGTAGTTGTATTCGTTGTACAGGTTCTCGATCTGCAGCGGCATCGTGGTCGTCATGCCACGGACGTTGCCCGACACTACCGAGACGGCGCCGAACTCGCCCATCGCACGCGCGTTGCAGAGGATGATGTCGTACACCAGTCCCCAGCGGATCTTCGGCAGCGTGACCCGGAAGAACGTGAACCAGCCGCCGGCGCCGAGCGTGATGGCCGCCTCCTCCTCGTCGTTGCCGAGCTGCTGCATGAGCGGGATCAACTCCCGCGCAACGTAGGGAAAGGTGACGAACATGGTCGCGAGGATGATGCCCGGCAGCGCATAGACGATGCTGATGTCGTGCTCCTGGAGCCAGGCGCCGAACCAGCCGTTCAGTCCGAACAGCAATACGTAAACGAGGCCGGATACCACCGGCGACACGGCCAGCGGCAGGTCGATCAGCGTGAGCAGCATGCTCTTGCCGGGGAATTCGAACTTGGCGATGCACCAGGCGGCGCAGACGCCAAACAGTGTGTTGAGCGGCACAACGATGGCGGCAGT
>DATLDQ010000084.1:0-2909 GCA_035525785.1 Steroidobacteraceae bacterium
GCCGATGCGGTGAACCGCGCGCAGGACTACATGTTCGCGCGCAAGGCCATCGCCGCGCGCACGCCGCTGGACGCCGCGAAGCTGGCGGACGAGTCGGTATCCTTGAAGGACCTCGTGCCGCCCGGAGCCGCCTGATGCCGAAGATCCGCTTCGTCCAGCACGACGGCGCCGAGCAGGTGGTGGACGCCGCCGCCGGCCAGTCGGTGATGAACGCGGCCACCACCAGCTTCGTCAAGGGCATCATCGGCGAGTGCGGCGGCGCGTGCTCCTGCGCCACCTGCCACGTCTACGTGGACGAGCCCTGGTTCTCGCAGCTGCCGCCCGCGGACGAGATGGAGATCGCCATGCTGGAAGGCGCGATCGAGCCCGGCCCGCGCAGCCGGCTGTCGTGCCAGATCGCCGCGAGCGACGCCATCGACGGGCTGGTCGCACGCATCCCGAAAGGGCAGGCGACGTGATCCGCAAGCTGCTGGGCGGCATGGGCCGCGTGCGCGTGCCGCACGACGTCGGCGTGGTGACGCGCATCGACTACGCCGCCGAGGCACGGCCCGAGGACGTCGGCCTGGCGCCGAAGAAAGTCGCGCGCATCTGGCACCAGGTCGAGCAGCTTTACCGCACCGGCCTGCACCCGGCGATCACGCTGGTGATCCGGCGCCACGGCCGCATCGTCATGAAGCGCGCCATCGGCTGCGTCGCCGGCAACGCTCCGAACGACCACCGGCCGATGGTGCCGCTGCAGCCGGACTCGCCGATCTGCCTGTTCTCGGCGTCGAAGGCCATCACCGCGCTGCTGATCCACAAGCTGAGCGAGCTCGGGGCGCTGCGGCTCGAGGATCGCGTGTCGCATCACCTCCCAGAGTTCGCGGCGAACGGCAAGGAAAAGGTGACCATCCGGCAACTGCTCGCGCACCGCGCCGGCATCCCGTCGATTCCGTTCGACGATCCGCAGCCCGAGCTGCTGCACGACTGGCCCGGCATGGTGAAGGCGCTGTGCGCCGCCGCGCCGGACAGGAAGCAGTTCGAGCGGCAGGCGTACCACGCACTGACCAGCGGCTTCATCATCGGCGAGCTGGCGCAGCGCGTGTCCGGCCGCAGCCTGCGCGAGATGCTGCGCGAATGGATCGCCGAGCCGCTCGGTTGCAAGGTGCTGGACTACGGCCTCGCGCCGGAGCTGCGCCCGCTGGCGCCGCCGAACGTTTGCACCGGGCCGCGCCCGTTCTGGCCGATCACCGTGTACGCGCACCGCATCATGGGCGTGCCCTTCGAGCGCGCGGTGGAGATGTCGAACCACGACGCCTTTTTGTCGACGGTGGTGCCCGCCGGCAACATCTTCGCCACCGCCGAGGAAGCCAGCCGCGTCTTCCAGATGCTGCTGGACCAGGGCCGCTGGAACGGCCGGCAGGTGATGCGCGCCGACACCGTCGCGGAAGCCATCCGCCCGATCGGCCCCATCGCCCTGGACGGCATGCTGCGAGTGCCGCTGCGCTTCTCTGCCGGCTTCATGCTCGGCGAAAACCCCTTCGGCCTCTACGGCCCCGGCTGCAAGGACGCCTTCGGGCACCTGGGCTTCGTCAGCGTCCTCACCTGGGCCGACCCGCGCCGCGACATGGTGGTGGCGCTGCTCACCACCGGCAAATCAGTGTCGCCGACGGGCGTGACGCGGCTGGCGCGGCTGCTGGGCGCGATCAATGGTGGGTTGCCGGTGCTCGGGGAGGGAGAGAGGCCGGCGGTGGCGGCGGCGCAGTAGGGTTCCCTGGTCCAGATTACTTCAGCCACCGGGCCATGCGCCGCTTCGCCTGCGCGTGGCCGAGCGGCCCTCTTCGACCGCCTTATTCAAGTGGAACTGGAGACTCATACGCCGAAGCCCCACTTTTTGGTTGCCAAGGCCATCTGCCCTCGAGCTCGACTTCCAGTGCCATGCTCAAGAAGGTACGAATTAATACGATCAGGCCTAGAACCAGCACCCCCTCAAGGGTTGGGGTAACAGCCACGGTGCGGATGATGTCAGCGGCGACAAGAAACTCAAGCCCGAGAAGAATGCCACGCCCGATGTCTTGCCGGAATTGTCGGTAAGGGTCCGCTGTGTTACGCCGAAACAAAACGGATCGAAATGCTGCGACAGACAGGCCGAGCACGACAACGAGGACCCCCACGCCATCAATGATCTTTCCAACGAGCTCAACAATTCCAGTGAAGGTCTGCATGGTGCACTCAGTCAATACCGGGGTCTAACGCCGTGTTCAGCCGCGCAACGCGCGGCTGGGAGGAGTCCATATACGCATGGTTAGGGCTTAGCGCGATAACGGTGGATGAGTTCTTCATATGCGGGCTCTGCCTTTTTGTAACCCGACGCTGTGCGTGAACTGATTGTAAAGAGCAGATAAAACTCTCCTTCTTCTCCGTAGCTCACACGCTCCCAGTTTCCTCCGGCTTCAGGCGAGAACATGAAGCTACGAAGGTTCTGGCCATCTCCTGTGACCAAGGCCTTGGTCTCCGAAATGCGGACTCCAACATTGCCGGAGAGTAACTCTTGCTTGTCGTCTGTGATCAGGGTTTCTAAGGAAGTTGCTTTTGGCATGCGAGGTTTGAAGAGCGCCCGAGCGTAAATTACGGTCTCCGCATTCGAGAAGGTGAAACCGTTAGGAGCGAGGGCATTGGCGCCGTATCGAAGGCTGCTACCTCGATCGCCGTGCCAACCGTGCAACTCAGGGAGCTTCGGCCACCAATGAAGGCAGATGCCAGTTTCACAGGGCTCCGCGTTCTTTTCTATCTCGGCGAGAGCCGCCGGCGTGCCGAGCGCAGCTGTGAAAAAGCTCAAAAGCACGACTAGTGTCTTCATAAGCCCTAACGCCGCGGTTCACGCGCGGGCCGAGCGCGCAGCGCGAGGACCGGGATCTTCTTCCACTTTC
>DATLDQ010000087.1:0-42726 GCA_035525785.1 Steroidobacteraceae bacterium
GCGCTTTCACCAGTTGATCGCGCGTCACCACTTCGCCGGCGTGATCGAACAGCTCGACGAGGATGCGCAACGGTTGTTGAGGCAGCCGCGAGCGTCGATCGGCGCGAATCGTCTCGCCCGAGACGCGATTCACCGTCCAGCCGTCGAATTGGATGTCGGATTCGGAGGCCACGCGTCGATAATAAAGAAGTAAGGCGAAACCAAGTGGCCGGTAATGGCCCCGCGGCCGGGGGCGACGGATGTTCGGGTGACCCAACACCCAGGAGACCGTCATGGCCGCCGTTGCCCGCCCCCATTTCTACAAAGTGCTCGCCGTCGCGCTGGCTCTGTTCGCCGTGATCGGCTTCTCACGCACTTACTACCTCCGGCCGCTGTTCGACCTGCCGCCGCTGACTACGCTGGTGCAGCTCCACGGCTTGGTGTTCACCGCCTGGCTGGCGGTGTTCATCGTGCAGACCCGGCTGGTTGCGGCGCACCGCGTCGACCTGCACATGAAGCTCGGGGCGGCGGCGGTGGCACTGGCCATCCTCATTGTCACCGTCGGCTTCGCGACCGTGGCGGTGAAAGCGAACGAACCGCGCATACACCCGTCGGGCCTGACGCCCCCGCAGTTCACCGTGGTGGGCCTGTTCAGCCTCGGGCTGTTCGCCGTGTTCATCGCGTCAGGCCTGGCGCTGCGTCGCCGGGCCGGACTGCACAAGCGGTTCATGGTGCTCGCGATGATCGCCACGCTCACGCCGCCGTCCTCACGCATCATCGGGATGCTCGGACTGCGCGAGCATTGGTCGTACCTCGTGCCCATTCTGCCGACGCTGTTCATCGGGTGGTGCCTCGTGCACGACTGGGTGAAGCACCGCGTGGTGCACCCGGTGTTCGCGATCGGCGGTGTCGCCATCGTGGTGGCGTGGCCGCTGCGGCTGCTGATCGGTCGCATGGAGTGGTACCAGCCGGTGGGCCAGTGGATCGCCCGCATCGGCGAGCGGATCTGAATGTGGCTTTCCAACCGTGCTTGCCCATCGCAAAATGACCGAGCCCCCGGTGCCGGTGTCCGCGCAGCGCCGGCCATTGCGTATAAGAAAACAGAAAGCCACATTCGAGGTCGATATGGCCGCAGTCGCTCGCAATCGCATGTACCTGTTGCTCGCCGCGCTGCTGGCGGCCTTCGTCTTCATCGGCTTTGCGCGGACTTATTACCTGCGCACGCTGTTCGAAGTACCGCCGATCACGTTGTTGTTGCACGCGCACGCCATTTTGTTCACGGCTTGGGTGGCGCTTTTCGTGATCCAGGCGCGGCTGATCGCGAAGCAGGACTACCGCACGCACATGCAGTTCGGCATCGTCGGCATGATCGTCGCGGCGCTGGTGTTCAGCGTCGGAATCGCGTCGACGATCGCATCGGCCGCGGATGTGCGGCCACGGCCCATGGGCATGACGGCGGCGCAGTTCACCATCCTGCCTGCGTCGTCGATACTCTTTTATGGCGGGCTGGTGCTCGCCGGATTCCTGCTGCGCAAGCGCGGTCAGATCCACAAGCGGCTCATGGTGCTGGCGATGATCGCCATCCTCGGGCCGCCAGCCGCCCGGCTGATCCGCGCCGCGGGTCTCGGCCATGATTTCCTGGTGATCCAGATGGGCATCACCGCGTTCTTTGTCGCGTGCGCGATCACGGCGGACTGGATGCGTCATCGCTCGCTGCACGCGGTTTACACAGTGGGCGGCGCGCTGCTGATACTGAGCTGGCCCGTGCGCGTGTGGTTCGGCAAGACGCCCGCCTGGGAGAGCGTCGGGCAGTGGATGGCCAGCCTCAACTGAGCTGACCCGTTACAGCAACGCGCGGAAGTTTTTCTCACTTCGATTCGCGGCAGTGCCTTCGCCGGGCTCGAAGGCATGGCTCTCTGCCATGCTGGGCGAACAAGAAGAACTCGCCATCGAAGGCCACGTGACTGTCGCGCATCTCATCCGTTTGACAAAAGATCTCGCAACTCTGTTTGCCGCGGGCCTGGTTGCGCTCGCCTCAGGCGCCACGACCGCCGAGGCCGGTTGCGGGCAAACCGCGGGCGCGTCCTCCGGTCACGAGCGGCGCGCGACCATTGCGCTTCAGAATCTGGAGAGCAAAGGACCGGTCTTTTACTGGCACGACAGCGCGACCTACGCGCTGCTGTACTTTCGCCCGGAGGATCTCGTCGCCCGCCTCGAGACACTGCTGACCACGGAGCGCGAGCGCAACGGCGACCTGTTCGCAGACGCATCGCTCGGGCCGGCGTTGCTGGACAACATCAAGGTCGATCTGCCGCTCAAGGAATCCACCGATCTGTTTCGCTACACGCTCATCGATCAGCGCTTCGACTCGGTGGTCAACCTGGTTCTGGCCGACCTCATGAAAGACGGCAAGGTCATGCTGGACCAGTGGGTCTTCGTTGACGAGCCCGCAAGATCCATCGTGATGGTGTCGCATACCGATTCGAGTGGTGAGGCCGGGCGCTGGTTCTGCACGTCGAAGGACGAGGTTCTTTTCAAGGTCGGCTACGCCACATTCGAGTGACGCCCCGAGCCGGCGGGCTCGCGGGAGAATGCCGGCAAGTGGATGGTCACCTCGAGCCCGCAGCACCACACGTTACCGGCGTGCAGGGTTGAGGCGGGGGCAGCCCGAATCGGCCGTTTTTTGACTTCCGGGCGCCCGCCCTTACACTGCGCGGCTCCAGCCCCTCGCGAAAACCGGGGGGTGCCTGTAACCCAGGGAAATGGTGACGTCCGGCGTAAGTTCCGGCAGCTCAGGCGAAGGCCCGCATTCCAGCGGGGCCACGCGCGCGTCATCGCTCCATGTGAGGAATGCGATGTCAGCCGCCGCCAAGGAACTCCACTCTTATAGAAAGTACTGGGCCTCGCGTTTCGGCACCGCGCCGTTCCTGCCCATGTCGCGCGCCGAGATGGAGCAGCTGGGCTGGGATTCCTGCGACGTCATCATCGTCACCGGCGATGCTTACGTGGACCACCCGAGTTTCGGCATGGCCATCATGGGTCGCTTGCTGGAAGCGCAAGGCTTTCGCGTCGGCATCATCGCGCAGCCCGACTGGCAGAGTGCCGAGCCGTTCAAGCAGTTAGGCCGACCGAATCTCTTCTTCGGCATCACCGCGGGCAACATGGACTCGATGGTGAACCGCTACACCTCCGACAAGCGCATCCGCAGCGACGACGCGTACACGCCGAACGGCGAAGGCGGCAAGCGACCCGATCGCAGCGTGGTGGTGTACGCGCAACGTGCGCGTGAGGCATACAAGGACGTGCCCATCGTCATCGGCGGCATCGAGGCATCGCTTCGCCGCATCGCGCACTTCGACTACTGGAGCGAGAAGGTGCGCCGGTCGGTGCTGCTCGACGCCAAGGCCGACCTGCTCGTGTACGGCAACGCCGAGCGGCAGATCATCGAAATCGCGCACCGTCTCGCGGCCGGCACGAAGATCGAGGACATCACCGACCTGCGCGGCACGGCTTTCGTGCGGAAGAAACCGGTGGAAGGGTTCATCGAGATCGACTCCACTCATATAGATACGCCCGGGAAACTGAATCCCCCCATCGATCCGTACGCGATGGAGCCCGAGATCCGGAAAGCCAATGGGGACAGGGCTGACGCCGACGCCGTCGACGCCGCAGTGGAAGCCGGCGAAACCGCGCCAGTTGCGCCCACCGTCAAAGAGGTGGTCGTCAAGTTCGCGCGCCGCGTGAAGAGCGAGGATCGCGGGCGCAGCGTCATCCGCATGCCATCGTTCGAGACGGTGAGCAGCGACCCCGTGCTGTACGCGCATGCGTCGCGAATCCTCCATCTCGAAGCCAACCCCGGCAATGCACGAGCGCTGGTACAGCGGCACGGTGAGCAGGACCTCTGGCTCAACCCGCCGCCCATCCCTCTGACTACCCGCGACATGGACTTCGTGTACGAGCTGCCGTTCGCACGCGTTCCGCACCCGGCGTATGGCAAGGCCGAGATCCCGGCCTACAAGATGATCAAGTTTTCCATCGCCATCCAGCGCGGATGCTTCGGCGGCTGCACGTTCTGCAGCATCACCGAGCACGAAGGGCGCATCATCCAGAACCGCAGCGAAGCGTCGGTGCTCAAGGAGATCGAGAAGATCCGCGACACCGTGCCCGGGTTCACCGGCGTGATCAGCGACCTCGGCGGACCGACCGCGAACATGTATCGCATCGCGTGCAAGAGCCGCGACATCGAGAAGGCGTGCCGCAGGCCGAGTTGCGTATTCCCTGGTATCTGCCCGAACCTCGACACCGACCATGGCGCGCTGATCCAGTTGTATCGCAAGGCGCGCGCGCTGCCCGGCGTGAAGAAGGTCCTGATCGCGAGTGGCGTGCGCTACGACCTCGCCATCGAGAGCCCGGAGTACGTGAAGGAGCTCGCGACGCATCACGTCGGCGGCTATCTGAAGATCGCGCCCGAGGCGATCGGCGAAGGGCCGCTGTCGAAGATGATGAAGCCCGGCGTCGGCACCTACTACAAGTTCAAGGAGATGTTCGACAAGTACAGCAAGGCCGCGGGCAAGGAGCAGTACCTGATCCCGTACTTCATCGCCGCGCATCCCGGCACGACCGATGAGGACATGCTCGAGCTGGCATTGTGGTTGAAGAAGAACGGGTTCCGTGCGGACCAGGTGCAGGCGTTCCTGCCATCACCGATGGCGACGGCCACCGCCATGTATCACACGCTCAAGAATCCGCTGAAGCGCGTGACGCGCGACAGCGAAGAGGTGACGATTCCGAAGGGCATCAAGCAGCGCAGGCTGCACAAGGCCTTCCTGCGGTATCACGACCCCAACAACTGGCCGGTGTTGCGCGAGGCGTTGCGTCGCATGGGCCGTGCCGACCTGATCGGCAATGGCAAGCATCAGCTGATCCCGTCGTATCAGCCGGCGGGGACGGGCAATGCGGAAGAGGGCAAGCGGAGCAGCTCCGCGCAGCGCCCCTTCAAGACCCAGCACACCGGGCTGCCGAAGGTGCCGGGAATCCGGCGGCGAGGGCGCGACGGTAGATAGGCCGGCGCGCCGCCGCCGCGACTGGCCGACGCTGCGGCCCCGAGCTGCTCCCGCGTCTCAGATCCTGACCAGCTCGACCCGGCGGTTCTGCTGGCGGCCTTCCGGCGTGTCGTTGCCCGTGGCCGGCTTGCTCGCGCCAAAGCCCTTCGCCTGTAACCGTGCCTTGTCCACGCCGTACGTCTCGACCAGGTGCTGGCGGACGGCTTCGGCACGCTTCTCGCTGAGCGACTGGTTGGTCGCGGCCGCGCCCACGTCGTCCGTGTGACCCTCGATCACGAGCTTGAGCTCCGGATGCTCCTTGAGCATGGCGCCCATCTCTTTCAGCGTCGGCGTCGACTCCGGCCGGATGCGATCGCTGCCGGTGTCGAACAGCACGCCCTGCGTGGCGACGCGACCCTTCTCGGACAGCGCGTCGTACAGCCTCTTGCCACCGGCGGCGACGCGGACATTCGCGATCATGCGCGGCTGGTCGGCGCTCCAGCCATTCATGTTCACGAAGATCTTGTTGCTGCGGCCGAGATTGGCGTTCGGCGCGTTGAACACGCGCTTTTCGTTGGCGTAAGCCTTCACGTGCTGGCCGTCGACCAGGATCGCGATGTGGACCACTGCCTCGCCCGTCTTCACGCCGCTGCCGAACTGGCCTTCGGCGTCGATCTCGCCGCTGCGCAGCCGGCCGAAATACTCGCCGAACTCCATGCGGCCGGCAGAGTCATGCTCCTTGCCGTCGAAAGTGAGCATCATGGCGTTGCCGTTGCCGGTGAGATCGAACTCCACGGTGAAGCGCTCCGGCAGCGTCTCGGGTAGCGAGATGAAGAACTTGCCCGCGCCCGAGCGCAGCCAGCGCGCCTCGTTCCATTCGACGATTTCCATCTGGCCACTGCGGAATTCGAAGCGCCGCGGGAAGTCGCCGACCTCGTCCTTCGAGAAATCATCGGCGAGAAGGATGCGGTCGCCCGGCTTGAAATCGTAATTCGCCCACGCACCCTGGCCGGGTTTCAGCGCGGCCGGTTGCGCTTTGCCCGGAGACGCGCCCTCGACGGTCTTCACTTCCTTGCCTTCCGCCTTGGCCTTTTCGACACACTCCGTGTCGGTGGCGGCGCACTCGACCTTGTCGAGAGTCTCGTCCACCGCCTTGTCGGTCTTGCGATCCACGCGCTGTTCGATCTTCTGTTCGACTTTCTGCTTGAGCTTCTTGCCGAAATCGCCGAACTGCGCATGAGCCGGCGCGTGTACGCCGACCAGCGTGAACAAAAGAACAAGGGGCACGAGCAAACGCGTGCGAGTCATGAGATCTCCAGACGAATGGGCGCTCGTCGCGGCGCCTCGGGGCGCGAATGAGATCATTCGCGACACCACGACCGCAACGGACTTTTTTCACAATTCGGTTACTCGAGTCGCGATCGAGTGCTCCGTTCGGCGCAGGCGAAAACACTTCGGCGCGAGTGCGGACGCTGACTTGCTGTCAAAGATGTTTGCAGCGTTCGCAACCCGATGTCCGGGACACTCGCCGGATCCCGTATCCCCTGGTAGCCACCATGTCCGGCGCAGGGAGATGCCATGAAAAACACTATTTCCGTTTCCGTGATCCTGTTGTTCGCGCTGGGCGACGTCCACGCGCAGACCGCGACCTCGCCGAGGCAACGAGCCGCGACCCCCTTGCAGCGCGCCCGAGCCACCGTGCCGGCCGTCTCCACTCCGGCTGCCGCGGCTCCGCAGGTGCAACAGGACGTCTCCGTCAGTTCCAAGGCGACGCTGCCGGACAACCTGTTCAGCGTCGAAGATCGCACCATCATTATCGTCAGCGGTCAGCCGGTTGCCGCCGGTGCGATCAAACAACAACTTCAGACCGAGCTGCGCCAGGCGTCGGTCGCGGCGTCGGGCAGAGTCAGTCGCGTGCCGGCCCAGGGTGCGCCGGTGCGCGAACTTCCGGGTCGGGTCGGACGGTCCGCCATCGATCGTGTGGACGCCGTCAGAGTGCCGCCTCGAGTGAGCGGGGGCCTCGAGGGTCGTGAAGCGATCACGGCGAAGCCCGCGTACTCGTACACCGAGATGCTCAACTACTGCAAAACGCACCCGGCGGAAATCTCGCGAGTGCGCGGCACCGTGACACCCAACGGCCGCTTCAAGATCGAGGGCATGTGCTTCGGCGACCAGACCGGGCGCGTCGAAGCCATCGGTCAGTTCCCGGGAGGCAACCTGCGCCTGGTCTTCGAAAGCTGGAGCGAATCCGAGATCGGCGCCTTCGTACCGGTGGTATCCGGCGCCGCGGATCACGCCATCGCCCTGACCGTCGTGCGCGCCGACCAGTCGCGATCGCCGGCCATCCAGGCGCGATTCGTCGCGACGCGCCAGCAGGTGCCGGTGCCGGCGGCGTCCTGGAGCCACGACCCGAACTTCGTCGCGATCGAAGTGGACCAGGGCGGCGGCGACATCTTCTCGGGATACAAGGTGTGGGGCGCGGGGTCGCCGCAACGCTCGACACCGTTCTCGTTGCGCATCAACCCGGCGTGCGAGCTCGACAGCGCGGCCTGGAGCTCGCGGACCGGGTCCGTCGATGCGTTCAACGGCTGGGACAACCCCGGGCCGCCGAACACCGCCGACGTGCAGGTCGTCTGGACGCCGCGCTGCGTTACCCAGACCACTAACTACGTGTTCGCGAGCAGCTCGCAGCGGGTCTGCAGCGTGGAGTTCTCGTTGTCCGCCTGGGCGAACTGCCCGGTCGGCCTCGCGCCATGAGCTGACAGTCGGCCAGGCGGGAAACCGCCGCATCCGCTGGCAATCGAGTAGCATGCCGGCCGCATGAAAACCCCTCCCGGCCTGTTGCCGCTCATCGAAGACGGCGTCATCGACGAAGTTTTGCGCTCACTCAAGTCGGGCAAGGAAGCGACCGTATACACCGTGCGCACCGGCTCGCAGATCCGCTGCGCCAAGGTGTATCGCGACATGGGGCAGCGCAGCTTCCAGAGGCGCGCGCAGTACCAGGAAGGCCGCAAGGTGCGCGGCAGCCGTCAGGCGCGTGCCATGGCGAAGAGCACGCGCTACGGCCGCAAGGAGGCCGAGTCGGCGTGGAAGAACACCGAGGTGGATGCGCTGTACAAGCTCGTCGAGGCGGGCGTGCGCGTGCCCAAGCCTTACGGATACTTCAATGACACGCTGGTGATGGAGCTGGTGACGGATGCGGCGGGTGACCCGGCACCGCGCCTCGGAGAGGTCGAACTGACTCCGGAAGTAGCGCGCGAGTACCACGCGTTCCTGATCCGCCAGGTGGTGCGCATGTTGAGCATCGGGCTCATCCACGGCGATCTGTCGGAGTTCAACGTGCTCGTGGCGGCGGACGGGCCCGTGATCATCGATCTGCCTCAGGCGGTGAACGCAGCAGGTAACAACGGGGCTTTCGCGATGCTCGAGCGCGACGTGAACAACTTGCGCAGCACGCTCGGGCGCTTCGCGCCTGAGTTGCTGGAGACGGAATACGCGCGGGAGATCTGGGCTCTGTTCGAGGCGGGGCATCTGAAGCCGGAGAGCCGGCTCACGGGCGTGTTCGCGCGGGAGGAGGGCGTCACCGATACCGCCAACGTGGTCGACGCCATCGAGGATGCGCGCGAGGAGAACATCCGGCGAGAACTGGGGCGGACGGGGTAACCGGAATCCGGCAGGCTTCAATGCCCTTGTAGTGATCCGCGTCCCTGCGCATCATCCGGCACGACGTCCATCCATTCGAGCCACCGCCATGACCGCCCAAGCCTTCTCTCCCAAGCCCATGAAGCTGTCCATCCTCACCGCCGCCCTGCAGGAGCTCACCCCGCGCGACCGGCGCGACTCCGACCCGGATCTGGCGATCGAAGAATGGCTTTCCTTCGCGCGCGACATCGGCGCGCCGAACATCCAGCTGTCTTCGGCTCTTCATCCGACTCTCAGCGATATCCCCGCCGAAGCGATGCTCGACCCGGTCGCCAATACGCTCGACCTGCGCCAACCCTTCGACAAGACACGCGCCGCGCGCGTGCTGAAGTCCATGTCGGCGAACAAGGTCGGCCTCTCCGACGTGGGCTACTTCGACAACATGCTCGTCGACGACAAGGCCGCCCGCAAAGCCAAGCACGACTTCATGCTGCGCGTCTTCGACGCCGCGGCGCTGCTCGGCACCGATGCGGTCTGCGGCTTCGTCGGCCGCAACACCAGGCTCGAGATGGACGAGAACCTCGTGATGTTCGAGCAGGAATTCATCCCGCTGCTCAAAGAGGCGAAGGCGCGCGGCCTCACGTACCGCGTCGAGCAATGCCCGATGCCGGGCTGGAACACGCTCGATCGCTGGCACAACAACATCGCGTACGCGCCGGGTCCGTGGATCGCCCTGCATCGCATCTGCGAGAAGCACGGCGTCGGCGACCAGTTCCGCATCCACTATGACCCGTCGCACGCCATCCTCATGGGCCAGGACACGCGCTCGCTGTTCCAGTACCTCAAGGACCAGGGCTACGGCTTCCTCATCGGCGGCTTCCACGTGAAGGGGCAGGTGGTCGATTCGCGCGGCGTCTCGGCCTGGGGCTACGGCGGCCAGACCATGCAGCGCGGTGACTGGATAGACGGCAAACCCTCGCCCAACCCCGCGGACGCGGCCAACGCCTGGAAGAAGCAGGTGATACTCGCGGAGCACGAGCTGCCGGGCACCGCGAAACACGACCCGCTCGCCTATCTACAGAACCGCACCGTGGATTGGCTCGACCACCAGCTTGCCGCGCGCGAGCTGCTGTCGATCGATCCGGCCAACACCTATCTCGTCGTCGAGCACGAATACCCGCCGGCGCGCATCCAGGACAAGGCGCGCCTCGCGCCGATTCTTCAGGGCTCGCTCGCGTTCGTGAAGGCGATCGACGAAGCCGCGGCCGCGATGTACTCGCTGCAGCACGAAGTGATGAAGGCGCAGGGCATCAAGATCCAGGGAACCGGCCGCGAGGCGTATCGTTCGTAACACGATGATCACCGCACGTCTCAGCGTCATGATGTTCCTGCAGTTCTTCATCTGGGGCTGCTGGTTCGTCACGCTGGGCACGTTCCTCGGCGCGAACTTCCAGGCGAGTGGCGCGCAGACGGGCCTCGCGTTCTCGACGCAGTCGTGGGGCGCGATACTCGCGCCGTTCGTCATCGGACTGATCGCGGACCGCTTCTTCAACGCGGAGCGCATCCTCGCCGTGCTGCATCTCATCGGCGCGGCGCTGATGTACCAGATGTTCCGCGCGCAGGACTTCGCACAGTTCTATCCCTGCGTGCTCGCCTACATGATCGCGTACATGCCGACGCTCGCGCTGGTGAACTCGATCTCATTCCGGCAACTGACGGATCCGTCGCGGCAGTTCTCGTTCGTGCGCGTGTGGGGCACCATCGGGTGGATAGTCGCGGGGCTCGTCATCAGCTTCGTGTTCCACTGGGACGCGCAAGCGGCAGTGGCGAACGGCGCGCTGCGCAACACCTTCGCGATGGGCGCGGTGATGTCACTGCTGCTCGCCCTCTTCAGCCTGACCTTGCCGGCCACGCCGCCCACGGCCTCGGCCACGGGCGGCTTTTCGCTGCGCGCCGCGCTCGGTCTCGACGCGTTGGCACTGCTGCGCGACTCGAACTTCCGCAAGTTCTTCGCGGCCTCGGTGCTGATCTGCATCCCCCTCGCGTTCTATTACCAGAACGCGAGCCCGTTCCTCACCGAGATCGGCACCACCAACGCCACGGGCAAGCTGACCATCGGGCAGATGTCGGAAGTCGGCTTCATGCTGCTGCTGCCGGTATTCCTGCTGCGCTTCGGTATCAAGAAGACGCTGCTGCTCGGCATGCTGGCCTGGGCGGTGCGATACGTGCTGTTCGCCTATGGCGGCGAGGGCGACGTCACAGCGTTGCTCATCATCGGCATCGCCTTGCACGGCATCTGCTATGACTTCTTCTTCGTCTCGGGGCAGATCTACACGGACTCGAAGGCGGGCGAGCACTACCGCAGCGCGGCGCAGGGGCTGATCACGCTTGCGACTTATGGCGTGGGCATGCTCATCGGATTCTCGATCGCGGGAGCGGTGTCCGATCGCTTCGTCACGGATGGCAGGCATGACTGGTTCCACATCTGGATCTACCCGGCCGTCTTCGCCGCGGTGATCATGGCTTTGTTCGCCACGCTGTTCCGCGAAGAGAAGATCTCGTACGCCGCACGCGCCAAGTCGTAGCTGCTCTCTTCTGTGCGCAGCGTGGAAATTTCCGCGCTTCGCACATGTAAATCCTGGCGCGTGACCGCGGTCAGTTGGCGCGTCGCGGGGCCGCTTTGGCCACACTACCTTGGTCCGGAACTTGCTCGCGGTTCCTGCGCGCCATCGCGCGCTCATCGGGGACATCCACATGCGTTCTCTCTACTTCTATCTCGCTGCGCTGGCGATGACGGCGCCTGCCTACACGCAAACTGCCCCACCCGCGCCCCCGTCAGTCACCGCTGGCGCGGAGTTCAAGGGCCTTCGCTTCGACTGGGAGTCCGTTCATGGCGCCGCCTGGTACCAGCTCGAGTACCGCGCCCACCAGACCGGGCCGTTCGTGCAGTTAGGCGCGAACTACGCCGGGTCGACCACGTACATCCGCTTCCGTCTGCCGCTGCATCTCTTCGACTGGACCTGGGCGCGCTATCGCATCGCTGCCTGCAACAGCGCGGGATGCGCGCGATCGAACGAAGTATCGGTCGACGCGCTTCGCCGCGACGCGGTGGGCTACTTCAAGACTCCCGCGCCGAACATGTTCGAGCAATTCGGCTCGGACACTGATATCTCGCCCGATGGCCTGAACTTCGTCGCGGCCGCGACCAGCGATATACAAGGCGATGGGCGCACTGGTGCCGCCTTCGTGTTCCGGCGCAATTCCGCTGGCCAGTGGGCCCAGCGCGCGCGCCTCTTGCCGACGGTCGCGCCAATCGGCTGGTTCGAGACCACGACGCGCGTCAGCATCAGCGCCGACGGCGACACCGTCGTGATGGGCGTGCCGGATTACCAGCACGGCGAGAACGACGCTAAAACGGGCGAGGTGTTCGTATTCCATTTCAACGGCGGTTCATGGACCCGCACGCGCCTGCTGTCCGGAAACCGCGGTCGATTCGGACGCTGGGTGGCCATCAACGATGCCGGCGACACGATCGCCACGCCGTACAGTGAAGGCACGCCGCGCGTCGCTATCTACAAGCTCATCGACGGTGCGTGGAAACCCATCCGCGGAATCTCCAATCGCGCAGGCGTGACGGAGTACTGCGAGGGGGACGGCGTCCTCAGCAATGACGGCTCGACGGTGGCGGAGATCTGTGCCGTGGCTACCGGCGGCTATCCTGTCTATCGCGACTATGTGCGCACCCACTCCGGCCCCAACTGGACGGTACGTGAGGAAGTCGACCTCCACCTCACCGATAACCCTCGCACGGACATCGAGCATCACGCGCTGGCGATCGATGGCACGGGCAACACCATCGTCGCCCAGCTCAACGACGTCCCGTCAAATCCGAATCAGCTCGATCTGCCTTCCGAGGTGCAGGTGTTCTCGCGGACCGGCGGAGCGTATGCCAGGGTCGCGACGTTCAAGCCCGGCCCGTGGCGGGACCCCGAAGACCGGATCACATTCGGCCGTGACGTTGCCATCAGTTCGGATGGCAGCACCATCGCCATCGGCGACGTCCTCGACGATGGTTTCGGTACCGGCCCGCGCGCAGCGCCGCTCACTCCGCGCGGCGGACAATACGGTGCGGTCTATGTATATCGACTCAAGTCGAGCTGGGTGCTAGCGAACATGGTGAAGCCGAACTTCAGGCCGCCGCGCTCGGATTACATTTTGAACACCGACTACTTCGGTCGCGAGTTGTCGCTCAATGGCAATGGCCAGACCTTGATCGTGGGCGCCCCCGACGAAAGCAGGACGGCCACGGGCATCGGCGGCGACTGGACACAAGGCGGGCTCCAGTCGACCGGAGCAGTGTTCATGTACTGAATGGCGGGCAGGTACCGCGATCGCCGGACCTGCTCTTTTGCCTACCCGGCATCGGTCCGTCCCCACGCGAGTCCCGCCGCGCTCCGACTGCGCTGGCCAGCGGCGCCCCGTAACCTGCGTCCCATGAAAACCTTACTCAAACTCGCCGCCTTGGGCGGCCTCACGGCCATCGCCATCAACCTTTACCGACGGAAGCAGAGCCGGGACGGCGATCTTCCCGATGAACAAAGCGACCTCGGCGGCATGGATCAAAACATGGATCAAGGCCTGGACCAGGTCGCGGACACCAACTCCGTGGCCACCGGTGATGCCGCTGCGGAGCAGTCGGGCGCCCAGCCCCAGGACTGGCGCGGCGCGCAGAACGTGCTCGGTCAGTGACGTAAACGAAAGCGCCCCGGACGGCCGGGGCGCTGATCGACCCGTTGCTGTCGCGTGCTAGTCGATGCCGTGCACGCGCAACTCGATCAGCTTGTCGATCGAGAGATCCTTGATGCCGCGCTGCTTCATCTTGCCGATGTATTCGGGTGTCACGCCGTGCACGCGCATGGCGACGAGCTGATCCGCGTCGGGCGTACCGTATCCGAGTTTTTCCATGCTCGCGATGAACTCCGGCGTCACGCCGTGCACGCGGAAAGCGATGAGCTTATCCGTGTCCAGATCGGTGTAGCCATGCGCGCGCATGTCTTTCACCCACTCGGGGGTGGCCCCGTGCACGTGCAGCGCGACGAGGTGGTCCTCGTCGGTGTGTAGACCGAGCTTCTTGTATTCCCGGACCGACGCCACCGTGATGCCGTGGACACGAAAGGCCACAACCTTGTCGCTGTCGTTCATCGGCAGGCCCTCCGCGCGCATGTCGCGTATGTACTGCGTCGTGACGTCGAAGATCCTGAGCGCGATGAGCTTGTCGGTAGTCAGGCCGCTGAGCTTCTCCGCCTTCATCGCCTTGGCAAATTCGGCGGTCACGTCCACCGTGGCCATGGCGAATTGCTTCTCCTCATCGATGCCGTCGAACCCGAGCGCGCCCAGGGATTTCGCGAAGCTCGGGTTTGCCGTGAAGAGGAACACACCGGCGCCCACGCCGTTGTTGAGGTAACCCTCGCAGTCGAAGCGGCCGGCATCGCGCGTGATGGAGAACTGCACGTCGCGTTTGCCGCGCTCGGAGAGATCGAGACCCGTGAAAACCTCGATCGGCCAATCGGACGAGTGTTGCGAATGGTTGTGATCGCGCCGGTACACGAGCCCGAAGTTCACCTTGCCGGAGACTTCGGACGGCATCATCGTCCAGTTGCCGCTGAAGTCACCGGCGGCGAACGCGCGCATCGTCAGCAAAATCCAGGCGCAAAGCGCCCCCATAACGACGAACCTGGTCGTTTTCATGATCAACTCCTGCTTGTTGGAGCGCTTTTAGAGAACGTCGGCGTTCTTGAGCGCGATCAATTGGTCGATGTTGAGATTCTTGAAGCCGTGGGCGGTGACCTTGCCGATGAACTCCGGCGTGATGTCCATCACCTTGGCCTGCACGAGCTCGTCCACTCCGAGCTTGAAGCCTGCGGCCTCGAGCTTCTTGCGGTACTCGGGGGTCACGCCTTGCACTCGCAGGGCGATGAGCTGGTCCGTGTTGGCGTCGAAGCCATTGGCGCGCATCTGCTTGACGTAGTCAGGCGAGATGTCCTGCACGCGCAGGGCGACGAGCTCATCGGCGCCGAACTTGAGGCCGAGGTCGCGCATCTGCTTCACGTAGTCCGCCGTCACGCCCTGGATCTTCATCGAGACGATGGAGTCCGCGTCTGCGGCGAAGCCCATGTCGCGCACCTGCTGCACGTACTCGGGTGTGATGCCCTGGGCCTTGAAGGCGATGAGCTCGTCGGTGCTCACATCGAAGCCCATGTCGCGCACCTGCTTCACGTAGTCAGGCGTGACGCCCTGGGCCTTCATCGCGACGATCTCGTCGACCGAGGCATGGATCCCGCGGCTGCGCATCTGGGTGATGTACTTCGCCGTGACGCCCTGGGTCTTGAGTGCGATCACATCATCGATGTCGACATCCCCGACGACGGCGCGAATCTCCTCGATGTAAGAAGTGTTGTCGCGGACTTCGGACTCTTCGGTCTCGGTGACGTCGACTTCCGCTTCGACCTCGTACTGACCGTCCGCATTGACGGAGGGGCGCGCGGCGGGCGCGCGGCGCGGCATTGGTGCGGAGGTCGCGCGCGGCGCCGGACGCGCAGCTGGCGCGGGTTTGGCAGCCGGCGCCGGAGTGGCGGGCACCGCGGCCAACACTGGCGAAGCGGGGCTCGGCGGCGAGGCTGGCAACGGAATGTTGGCGGGTGAGGGTGGGCTCACGGGAGCCGCGGGTTCCACGACATCCGCCTGTGCCTGCGCGGGCTCCGCGAACCCCATCGACACCGCGCCGACGACCAGCGCGCCCGCCAGTACCACCGCCGCCGTGAACACGCCGGCGGTGCTCGAACCCTCGCGCCGCACGCCTAACAAGCGGGCGACGCGCGCCGCCACGGGTCCGCCCGTCGCGGCCATGGCGAAGCTCGGTACGTCACGTCGGCTCGCCTCCCAATTCACTATCGTGGCGAGAGCCTTCGCATAGCGCAGCGAGCTACCGCCCGCGGACACCGCGATGTCATCGCAGCAGTCTTCGCGATCCGCGCGGATTCGCTTGTTCAGCCACCAGACTGCCGGATGGAAGAAGAACAGCGTCTCGACGACGACCTGCACGAAATTCACTGCCACGTCGAAGCGCTTGATGTGCCCGAGCTCGTGCGCGATGAGCGCCTCGAGCTGCTCGGGTGACAGACCCGTCAGTGCGCGCACCGGGATCAACACCACGGGGCGGAAGAAGCCGATGACCGCAGGCACATTCACGATGCCGCACTGTGCGTAGCGGATGGCGCGCGTGATGCCGAGCCGGGCCTGCAGCGCCTGGAATCGCTCGACGAGTGCGTCGGGCAGGCTTACGAGGTTGCGACGGCGCAGTTGTTCGATGACGAAGAGCCCGAACGCGATGCGCAGCGCCAGGATGAACACGCCGACCAGCCAGCCGCGCGCAACCCAGGCGAAATCCAGTGAAGAAGACTCCGGCGAAGAAGACATGGTTTTGGCCGCATGCCCTCCGGTCCAAGGCAGTTCCGAAGGAGCAGAAGTCCCGGGGGGGACGAGGACGGCGGCCGGCGCCCCGTCAGCCGTTGCAGCAGCTGACAAATCAGGCGTTCCGTTGAGCAGCGTGAACGTGACGATGAATGACAGCAGCATCAGCGCCAGCGCGCCCACGCCGATGAGATACCGCGTCGCCGGCTTGCGCAGCACGTACATGAGCGCTGCGGCCAGCGCGGCAATGGCGGCGCCCTGCCACAGAAAATGGAGCAGGGACCAGGCGAGTGTTTGCATGAGTGTGGCAGTCATGAATTCTTCCTCTCGTATTCATCGAGCAGGGCGCGGATTTCCTCGATTTCCTTCTTCGAACTGCGCCGGCCCTGCAGCGCGTGCTGCATGAGCTGGCTCGCCGAGCCGCGGAACACCCGCTGCAGGACGTCGGTCGCCAGCTGCTGCTTCGTGGTCTCCGCCGGATCGGACGCCGTGTACACGTGCGCGCGCTGATCTTCAGATCGAGTGACCAGACCTTTGGTTGTCATGATCTGGAGGAATTTGAGCGCGCTCGTGTAGCCGACATCCTTGGCCTTCGCGAGCTCCTCGTGGATTTCGCGCACCGTCGAAGGGCCGCGGTTCCAGAGGATGTGAAGGATCTCGAGCTCCGAAGGCGTGGGGTTGAACTTGGCTTCCTGCTTCATGGGACCGAAGCTACTACGAAGGGATTCGTAGTGTCAACGAAGATCTTCGTAGATGAGTGTGGAACCGTACTTATGTTCCCCGTTACTCATTCCCCGTGCGCTCTCGGAAGCGCACCCCAAAACCAGGAGCTTCTAATGAAAATCAAGGCACTTCTGAGCGTTGCAGCGCTCCTCGCGGCGGGGACCGCGAGCGCTCACGACAATTTCGGCAAGTCGGGAATCCTCTTCGTCTTCGACGGCGCGATCATGGACATCCCGGTGCGCGTCGGCGCCGCGGGCGCACCCGCCGGCCCCAATCTCGTCGCTGGCG
Organism: Steroidobacteraceae bacterium; assembly: GCA_035525785.1. Taxonomy (GTDB): domain Bacteria; phylum Pseudomonadota; class Gammaproteobacteria; order Steroidobacterales; family Steroidobacteraceae; genus CADEED01. The sequence goes on from DATLDQ010000087.1 coordinate 17,145, forward strand.
TGACGCCGGGCGGCGCGCCGTGGGGCATGACGTCCTTCTCGGCCATCATCAAGAACAACGGCGACGTTCGCGCGCGCGGCACGGGCGTGCTGCTCCTGGGCACGGACAACCTGGGTTCGCGCGGTGGTCCGCGGCAGCTGGTGCTCTCGCTGTTCTGCCGCAATGCGCCGGTCGCGCCGGCGGTGACGGGTGCGCTCAACACCGCCAACCCGTTCAACTCCGCGCCGGTCACGCTCGACGAAGACGGTGACTTCTCGGTGCGCAGCACGTTCACGGATGCCTCGGGCGCGACGCCGCCGCTCGATTGCGGTGACAACGTCGACAACCGTCCGGTGCTTCTGGTGCGCAACTGGAATCCGGCGAATGCCGGCACCGGCGCTCCCGCCGCTCCCGGTCCGTGGTTCGCTGCCGGCGTCATCGCGCCGAAGTGGAACAAGGGTCGCTGGAAATACTGGGACTGATACGAGTACGGGAAACTCCCGGCCGGCGACAAGGATGTCGCCGGCTCTTTCGTCTATCTATACGCGCGCCATTGCGGCGCACCAAGCTGAGATGCGGGCAGCCTTGTCGGCAGCGGCCTACATCGTCCCCGCCAGGGCCGTCCGCGCACAGTGCTCATCTAGTTAGCAGACCGTGCACCTGTTATCGTCCCGCGTAACAGGTCCACAAGAATCGCAAGGAAGTGTGATGCGCAAGCTCACCGCGGCTCAGATATCGGCAATGGCCGCGTCCATGGGTTTCTTCACGCACGCGGCGACCCGCTATGGGATGCCAATGCTCGCGCTCGCGGTCGGTCCAGCTGCCGTCGCCAACGACTACGACGAAAACGAGATGGAAGAGGTGGTCGTCACCGGGACTCGCCCTAACTATTCAGGCCCGACGTGGGACGTGTACATCCGACCGCTTCCCGTCACAGGTGGCGGCGTCGGCGTGCCATCGAATCCCGTCGCCAGCGCGCCATCGAATGCCGACACCAGCTTGAATCGCAATGCGCTGCGATGCGCGACGCGCTTCTCGATCGAGGCTAACGTCAATCCGGCAGGCGGCGGCGGCCAGGCACCCGGGTTCCAGACGGTTTTCAGGACGGGCTGGTGGTGGGGTTCGACCAACCCCGACCCCAACTCCAATCCCAGGCCGATCCAGACGACGACCAACCAGGCGCCGCCGGGATACCAGCGGATCGTCGGTTGGACCTCGCGCACGGACGGAACGTCATACATCTATACGACGCAGGTGGCCTACGAAGCTCCGGCTCGCGGCATTTCCGTCCAACGCAACCTGGTCAACACGGTGGGCCATGAGTGGTCGCATCAATGGTATCCATGGGACGAAACGGATCAGACCGCGACGGCGGCGGGCGACCGCACCCAGCAGCTTTTCGACGCGGCCGGCGGCATGAGCGGCTCATGCTGGACCACGCCCCCTCACTACGGTGGCACACACAAGTGAACTGACACCCGCGGGGGTGGTGCGGCGTTTAAGCTGCCAGTAGTAGTCAGAACGCGAGAGGCCCCCACGCATGTCCCGCAGGTACGTCATCGTCCTGGTATTGGTCGCCATTGCGGGTGTGGCCTGGTGGCGCTGGTCTCAAAGCACGAGCTCTGTGACCGGGGCCGACCAGGTTGCACAGGCGCCGGAGCCATCGCCCGGGCCTGCCGAACCGGTCGCAAGTCCGCCCGCTGCGCCGATGGCGGACGACACAGCTGCGTACCGCGAAGTGTCCAAGGATGAGTGGCGCGCAATCGCAGGTCTCGACACTCGATCAATCACCAGGTGTCACCGCAACGTCGCCAGGAAAGCGGGCATGGCGCAAGTCGATTGCGAAAAAATCGACTCGCAGGACGTCGCGGCCCGCAACCTCTGCCGCAAGCAGCAGCAGTTCATGCAAACGCAGCTTCAGCAGGCGACGGCGGAGGCGGCGTCCTGCCCCCAGAGTCTCGCGCAACCGTCGGTGTACTACCGGGCACTCCGCGACCTGGCGAACCGGGGCGATGTACCAGCCCAGCGCTGCTTCATCCAGGGGTACTTCGGCATCAACCGGGAGCTCGGACTCAACCTCCGCCCGGAGGATTACGACGAGTACCCGAACCTCGCCCGGAAGTTCATAGACAACGGATTCGAGCGCGGCGATTGGAGCGTGGTGCGATGGCTGTCGAAGTCCCGGACCGACGTGGCGGATTCGCTGCTGGCGCGCGCGCATCCGATGGGTTTGGACGATCGCGTGAACGCCTACAAGATCCGCCGGCTCCTCATGCTCGGAAACCAACGCGGACTCGGGACACTCGAGCAGGACGATCCCAAGTACCTCGTCGAACACTGGCGCACGGAAAACTGGCTCACCCCGGAACAGCTCGAAGAGGCAGAGGGCTGGGCGCAGACCCAGTTTCAGCAACATTTCACTGGCAGCCAGGAAGGCGTTGCGAATGGCCACGCAGAGTTCTGCGCGGACAAGTAGTCGGAACGGCCCGATGCGCGCTGGCATGCTCGCTGCAATCGAGACCGCCTGCCGGCGGGCATCGCAAAGGAGGTAGCCGAGCTGCCATCCGTGACCTATCGTGAGCCACCCGGCTGGTGGATGTGACGAGGGAGCGATGGCACGACATTCTAGACACAAGGAGCACCACCGCACGGCGCGTGTAGGCTGGCTGCGCGCGGCGGTGCTCGGCGCGAACGACGGAATCGTCTCCACCGCGGCGCTCATCGTCGGCGTCGCGGCAGCGGGCACCGAACCCAGGACCATCCTTCTATCCGGCCTCGCGGGGCTTCTGGCCGGCGCCATGTCGATGGCGGCCGGCGAATACGTCTCGGTGCACACGCAGGCGGATGCCGAGAACGCGGACCTCAAGAAGGAGCGCGCAGAACTGCGCGAAGCTCCCGAAGCGGAGCTGCGCGAACTCGCGACTATCTACGTAGGACGGGGACTGGACCCGGCACTGGCCAAACAAGTGGCGGAGCAGCTCACCGCGCATGACGCACTGGCGGCGCACGCACGCGATGAGTTGGGCATCACCGAAAGCCAGGCGCCACGCCCGATCCAGGCGGCGCTGTCCTCCGCAGCGAGCTTCACCGTCGGTGCTGCGCTGCCGCTGCTCCTGGTGCCGCTGATTCCCGTGGAGCGGCTGGTCCCGGTGGTCTCGGTCACGACTCTCGCGCTGCTCGCATCGCTGGGCGCGCTCGCTGCCCGTGCCGGTGGCGCGAACTTGCTCAAAGGCATTTTGCGCGTGACGTTCTGGGGCGCGCTGGCTCTGGCCGCGACCATCACGATGGGGACGCTTTTTCACTCCATCACCTGAGGTGTTCACTTAGGTGATTGCCGACCCTGTAAGGCTGTTCCTACGGGCGCGCCAGCATGCGACAAAGTCCGAGAGATTTCGGCTTGGCGGCTTACACTCGCACTCGGCTGCAGTACCGCGCGTCATCACGACGCGTTCACCATCAGGCTGCTACCCAGAGGTTAGACCGTGCACGAATCCGAAGCTGCTTCAGCCGTCCTGCGGGAGCTTGCCGCCTGGCTTTCCGATCGACGTGAGGCCGTCCTCACCTCGTGGAGGCGCTCCGTCGACATGGATCCCGATCTCACCGCCGCGTCGACCACTTCGCGAGCGCAATTCGTGGATCACATCCCCTCGGTGCTGGATGCCTTCGAGTCGCGGCTGCTGGCCCGCGACGCAGCCGACCAGCGGGAAGCCCGCGCGGAACAGAAGAAGTTCGCCGCCGAGCACGGCCTGCATCGCTGGCAGCAGGGCTACAACCAGGCAGAAACCATGTGCGAATGGGGTCACCTGCACCTGTGCCTGCTGCACGAGCTCGAAAGTTTCCAGTTGCGCCATCCGGATGCCAATCCACTCGAAATGCAGAAAGCGCGGCGCGAGCTGGTCAGGTTGTGCAGCGACGGCATGAGCGCGAGCGCCGCGCGCTACGCGCACCTCCAGCAGCGGGAGGCGGCGACCCGCGTGCGCGAACTCGAGTCCGCCCTCGCGCAACTCCAGAAACTCGAGCAGCAGCGCGCCGAAGCCTGGCGCGAGGCGGCGCATGACCTGCGGGGCCGCGCGCATGCGATAGCCAGCGCGTCGGCGATCCTCACGCGCAACGACGTGCCGGAGCAGCATCGCTCGCGGTTCTCGGACGTATTGCGGCTCGGCGTGCACTCGTTGAACAAACTACTGGGCGATCTCATGGACCAGGCCCGCCTGGAGGCAGGCCACGAACGGCGACAAGTCGCCCACTTCGACGTGGCCGCGCTGTTGAAGGAATTCTGTGACACCACCCGCCCGCTGGCGGCCGAGAAGAATTTGTTCCTCGTGGGCAAGGGCGACACGCCCCTCATGGTCGATGGCGATTCCGGGAAGATCCAGCGCATCGTGCAGAACCTCGTGCTGAATGCCATCAAGGTCACCGAACGCGGCGGCGTCAAGGTGACCTGGGAAGCACGCGATGACGGGCGCCGACCGCAATGGGTGCTCTGTGTTCAGGATACGGGGCCAGGTTTCAAACCGGGAATCGCCTCACCCCTCGAGCGCGTACTCAAGCACGCCACGGACGAAGCTCACGTGGTCGAACATCGCAACGCGCCGGGTGACGTGGATCCGCAGTCGGATCCCGCGCCTACGCTGCCATCCCAATCGAACGCTGCGGCCGTGCCGGCTCCCGCGGGCGAAGGCATCGGGCTGTCGATCGTGAAGCGACTTTGCGAGATGCTCGATGCCAGCCTCGAGCTCGAGTCTTCGACGGGTGATGGCACCACCTTCCGCATGATCTTCCCGCGTCAGTATCCGGCGGGCTCCGGAACCAATTGAGTGACACCTGGAAAAGCATACCCACCGACCGCCTACCGTCGGACCTGCCCGGACATGCCCTACGTAGTGTTGGCTATGGTGCCGCCCGCGCGGCGCTCTTAGCCTGACCGCATGGCTGCATCACCCAAAGTGCTGCTCCGGGCGCCCCTCCCGGAATTCCAGCCGCACGTGCCGACTTCGACCGATTCGACGTTGCGCCTGCACACGGGCAGCGAGATGCCCGTACTGGGCTTCGGTACCTGGCAGCTCAAGCACCACACCGCCGAGACCGTGTTCCAGGCGCTGGATGCCGGGTATCGCATGATCGACACCTCCGGCGACTATCACACGCAACGCGGCATCGGCAACGCGCTGCGCGGCTTCCCCGGATCGCGTGCAGACCTGTTCGTGGTGACCAAGATCGAGGACGGCGATGACGCGTACGAAGCGACGCGCCGCAACCTTGCGGAGATGAAGCTCGACTACGCCGACCTCGTGCTCATCCGCCGTCCGCCGGAGCGCGGCGTGGGCGAGGTGCAGTGGCAGGAGTTGCGCCGCGCCAAGCGCGACGGGCTCGCGCGCGACATCGGTGTGTCCAACTACTCCATCGAGCAGATCGAGGAGCTGGTGTACCGCACGGGCGAGCTGCCCGTGGTGAACCAGATCGAGTGGACGCCGTTCGGCCACAGCCCGCGCATGCTCGATTTCTGCCACGACAACGGCATCATCATCATGGCCTGGAGCCCGCTGACGCGCGGGCAGCGGCTCAACGACGACAAGCTCACCGCCATGGCGGCGCGCTATGGGCGCACGCCCGCGCAGTTGTTGGTCCGGTGGAACCTGCAGCTCGGCGTCGCGCCGCTGCCCAAGGCCAACCACGTGCAGCACCTGCGCGACAACCTGCACGTCTTCGACTTCGAGATCGCCCAGGCCGACATGGCGAAGTTGCGCACCCTCAACGAGCATTACTCGGCGCTCGGGCGCCTCGATTACCTCGCGTCGCACTGATGCGGTAGCGAGGGTCCCACGCGGTAGATCGAGCCAATAGCTGTCTCGTCAGGACATCGGCGGCGATCAGCGACGGGCCGGCACTGCGGGTACGAGGCCGCCGTGGTCACGTACGGCGGAGCCGGCAGGTGCCGCGGGTGCCCCGCGACCGGCGCGGGTAGATAGGCAAAAGCGCCTCCGGCATCGGCAGCCGCGCAAACCGGTATCGGATGCCGATACGAACCATTTCACACTTGTTTGTGCGCAAGCGCGCTTCCTAGCCTCGAAGCCGTCTCGAAAGCACAACAGGGAGCTAACAAGAATGGGCAGGACAAACTACAGGACAACCTGGCTGGGCATCTGGGCGCTCGCGGCGCTCGCCATTGGCCGGGCGGAGGCGGGCGACTTCCAGCTGGCGATGCGACTGGGAGAAGACTGGATCGACATCGATGGCGACCGCCTCTCGAGCGGCAACGGCGTCAACGACCACCTGCTGAACCTCGGTTTGACGGCGTCCTACCGCTGGCCACGCGGCGGATACCTCGAGCTCGGCCTGGCCGGGTCGGGCTCCATCGACATTTTCGGCATCCAGAGCGTCGATCATCACTGGATCGGCGGTGGGTGGCAGTTCGATGCATTCGAGAAAGTGAAGGTCACGCCCAAGGCCGGCTTCACGTACAGCGAGCTCACCTCGAGCGAGGAAGACCTGTTCGACAGCGAGCCCGTCGACCGATTCAGCGACGTCGCGCCCTTCGTCGAGCTCACCGTGGAACGGCGGTTGCTGGAGCACATGGGCCTGGGGCTGTACTTCCGCCACACCTTCGAGGACTGGGGCAGCACGCGCGACTTCGGCCTCACCTTTAGCTGGACCTTCCAGTAGAGACAGCCGCCGTCGCGGGGGCATGTAGCTAGGCGGTCGTCTCCGTCGCCGGCCCGGGCCACTCGAGCGCGAGCCGCGCGCCGCCGAGCTCGCTGCTCGAATCCGCGAGCACGCGGCCGCGATGCAGCGATGCGATGCGCGCGACGATCGCGAGCCCGAGGCCGAACCCGCCGGTATCGCGGTTGCGGCTGGTGTCGAGACGCGTGAACGCCCTGAACACCGAGTCGCGCGCCCCCTCGGGGATGCCCTCGCCGTCGTCTTCCACCACCAGGCGGTAGACGTCCCGGTCGCGCACGACGCTCACATGCACGCTGCGCCTGGCGTACCGAAGCGCATTCGCGAGCAGGTTGCTCACGGCGAGCTCCATGAGGCGCGGCTCCATCCACGCGGTCTCGAGCCCGTCGTGCGACACGTTCACCGCGCGCTCGTGCGGGGGTGACGTCACGAGAATCTGCCGCAGCCAAGGCGCGAGGGGCACGGCCTGGCAATTCATGCGCATGCCGGGATGATCGAGGCGCGCGTAGTCGAGCATGTCGGAGATCAGGTCGTCGATCTGCTGCACGTCGCTATTCACGGCGCGCAGCTGGTCGCGCAGGTCTTCGTCGACCTGGCCTTCGAGCACGGCGGCCGCGAAACGCACGCGCGCGAGCGGCGTGCGGATTTCGTGCGACAGCGCCGCGGTCATCTCCTTCTGGGTCTGGATGAGCTGGCTCACCTTGCCCGACATGTCGTCGAGGTTTCGGGCGAGGCTCCGGAGCTGGCGCGTCTCGGCCGTCGTGTTGAGTGGCTCGCGGTAGTCGGTGGCAAACTTCTGCGCGGCGCTGGTGAGCACGTGCAGATCACGCAGCAGCGGCCGCAGCCAGAGACCTACGACCAGCAGGATCGAGCCGTAGAACAATACCGGCAGGAAGCGCGCCACCGGGCTTTCACGCGGGGGCTCGAAGGGCCCGAGTCGCAACGCGCCGCCCAGCGCCGGCGACTTCCACAGGTAATAGATCTTGCCGTCGTCGTTTTCGAGCTCGTGCGGCACGGGGTCGAGTTGCGCCGCGCCGGAGATGTCGCCGGCCTCGAGCAGGTCGATCTCGAGCCCCAGCTTCTCCGCGAGCGTCGCGGCGCGCACCTGGCGCTGGTCCGCCGGGATCGCCGCGAGCTCGGTCTCCATGAGCCTGAACGTTGACACCAGCCAGGGGTCGGCCGCGCGAACCTGTCGCGACTGCAACGCTTCGAACCCGAGATCCAGGACAATGGCGGCGATCAGCAATCCACCGGCGAGCACGATGTAGGAGCGGATGAACAGCCCGCGATGTCGGGCCGCGAGCCACTCCCTCACGCCTGCTGCCTCAGCTCTCCCCAGGCGTCGGGCACCAGTAGATAGCCCTTGCCCCACACGGTCTTGATGCGGGTGGGCGCCGCGGCGTCGTCGCCGAGCTTGCGGCGCAGCTTGGACACGCGCCCGTCGATGGACCGGTCGAGCCCGTCATAGTCTATGCCGCGCATGCTGCGGAAGACCTCGTCGCGGCTCACGAGCTCGCCCGCGCGGTGCGCGAGCAGGCTCAGCAGCTCGAACTCCTGCGTGGTCAGCGTCACGGGGTTGCCTTGCAGCCAAACCTCGCGCGAGGTCTCGCTGATGCGCAGTGCGCCGAGCAGCAGATCCGGCTTGCGCTCGCCGGGTGCGCCGCCGGTGCGCTCGGCGCGGCGTAGCAGCGCGCGCACGCGAGCCAGCAGCACCATCGGGTCCACGGGCTTCATCACGTAGTCGTCCGCGCCGGCTTCGAGGCCGATCACGTGGTCGATGTCCGTGTCCTTCGCGGTGAGGATCAGGATCGGCACCTCGTTCGCGCGGCGCAGCTCACGGCAGATCGACAGGCCATCCTTGCCGGGCAGCAGCAGGTCGAGCAGCACCAGCCGCGGCCGCTCGCGCGTGAAGCGCTCGACCGCGCGGTCGCCGCGCGCTTCGGTGGCGACGCGCAGGCCGTTCTGCTCGAGGTAGGTGGCCGTCAGCTCGGCGAGGCGTGCATCATCCTCGATGAGCAGGATGTCGACGTTCGACGCGGTGTTCATAAAACGTCCCAGACGTGTCGCGTGCGCCGTTCGCGGCGTCGGTCATCCGACCCTACGCGCAGCACCTCGATTTTCACCTCGGACAGGCGCTCGGCGCCAGCCGGCGGCGGCAGCCCGCCTGCCGGCAGGCTCAACCAATAGCGGAATTCCTCGGTGACCTGGCGCTCCTGCTTCATCTCGCCGGCCAACGCGCGCGGCCAGCAACGCAGTGGCGTGGTCTGCACGCTGTCGCTGAGGCAGTACTCTGCGGGCTGCGGGCTCTTCCAGCGGATGTCGAAGGTGACCGCGCAGGAAGTTGCGTCCTTGTCGATGACACAGAGCAACGGCTTGATCACGAGCTTGACCGGCGCCGGCGAATCCGCGGCGAAGCTGGGGGCTGCCAGGAGCAGGCCGGCCGCGAAGCCGGCGAGGGTGAGGATACGGCGCATGTCAGAACTGCCAGCCGACGCCGGCGAAGTAGCCGAAGACGTAATCCCGCTCCACCAGCGGGCTCTGCGAGATGCTGTGCTGCAGGCGTTCGTAGTTGGCCGACACGGCGAGCCGCACCGACTTGGTCAGGTAGTAGTTGGTACGCAGGCCAGCTTCCCAGCCGAGGCCCCCGCGCGCCCGGTAGGCGGCGAGCGTGACGCTCTGCTCGTCCTTGTGAACGCCCCAGTAGTAGTCGCTGAGCGCAGAGCTCTTGTACGAGACACCGACACTGGGCGACAGTGACAGGCGACCGCGCGTGATGCGGTAACTGTAGTCAGCGGCGAGCTCGTAGCCGTCATGCGTGCGGCTCACGTCGTGAAAAGCGTGCAGCGAGGCCTGTCCCCACTCGCCGCCGAACAAGGCCTCGACGCCCGCTTCGATGGCGTACGAGCGCTTCGGGGGTTCGAGCGGCAGAGCTTCCACCGGGGTGAGCGGTGCGCCCGTCTGCGGATTGTTGAGCATCGCCAGATTGCCGCCGGCCATCAGCGAGTAGGTGACGTAGCGCGTGTTGGTCTTGCTGAAGAACGCGCGGTCGCTGTTCACGCGCGCCACCAGGTTGGCGGTGACCACGTCGTTGTCGAGAAATTCGAGGCCGAGGTCGCCGTTGTCGAAGAACCAGTGGTCGCCGAAGTAGGCGATGTCGAGGTCGATCAGCACCGGTATGTCGTCGGACTGGATCAGCGGATTGGTTCGCTCTCCGTAACCGACCGCGGCGCCGAGGCGCCAGCGGCGTTCCGGTGGCAGCACCGCGGGTGGCGCGGCGGGAGCTTCCTGCGTGACCGTCTGTTGCGACGCTGCCGCGTCGGCCGGCACGCCCTGCGCGATCGCCAGCGTGGCCACGGCCCACAACGCCGCGACTTTCAGCAGGATTTTCATGGCTGGATTCTAGCGATTCGGGCCCTCAGAGCCCCTGAAAACCTGGCGCAAAGCCGTGTGAAAACTGTGAAAAAGTGTTGTCGCCCCAACCCCTGGAAAGCAAACACTTTTTAACGAATCAGCGCAACGAACCGAACAGACCGGCGGAGGGTGTTGCGTAGGCTCGCCTGGGGTTTTCGAACGGTTTTGGGGGGTTGCCATGCGTCGGCCGCTGCATTGGATCGTGGTGTCGATTTCGCTGCTGGTGCTGTTCGCCGATCGCATGCTCACCACGCAACCGCCTGAACCGGCCGCGCAGATGAGCCCCTTCGCCTGGATCCGGGAAGACGGTTCGGAGGTGTACCTGCCGACATCCCCGCCGCGCGCGCCCGGGTTGGTGACGACCTCCCAGCACGGCTCGACCACCCATGCCGTCTACACCTGGTCGTCGCCGGTGGCCGCGGACGACGAGTCGAACGTGATGCTCCCGTGACACGCCGGGTCTTGGGCTACTTGAGCCTGGCCATCATCGCGATGAAGCGCGGTTCGGCGCGCAGCGGATCGTAGTCCGGGTCTTTCTCCACCCAGTCCCTCTTGCCCCAGCCCTTGCTGAACATGCGCTCGAGCTGGTCGAGCGCCTTGCCGATCTCGCCGCACTTCGAGAACAGGCAGGCGCTGTTGATGACCACGCCCATGTCGTCGGGATAGAGCCTGCTGGCGCGCGCCGTCCACTCGATCGCGCGTTCCGTCTGTCCATCTTCGAACAACGCGCCGGCGCCGAACGAGAGCACGCGCGCATTGTGTGGATTGAGCTCGAGCAGCCGCTCGGCGCGGCGCACGGCTTCGCGATTCACCTCGCTCGCTTCGACCAGGCGGCCGAGCTTGCGCAGCGACTGGGCGGCGAGCAGCGGACTCTCGAAGTCCTCGCTGCGCACTTCCCCGGCCTTGCGCCACAGCTCGACCGACTTCTCCGTGTCCCCGGCGGCGAACGCGGCGCGGCCGTAGTAGTAATACGCGTCGAAGAGATTCGGGTTGATGCGCGCCGCGGCTTCGAAGTGCGTCTCGGCTTCGCGGTACCGGCGCTGGTTCGAGAGCGTGTAGCCGCGCGCGAGGTGCGCATCGGCGAGATCCGGTGCGAGCTCCATCGCCATGCGGCTCGCGCGGTCCGCTTCGGCGAGATCTCGTTCGCTCGAACCCCACCATTCGTAGAGCAGCGCGTGCAGCGTCGCGAGCCCGGCCCAGGCCGGCGCGTATTCCGCATCGAGCGTGATGGCGCGCTCATAGAGCGCGCGCGCCTCGTCCATGTGCGGCTGCTGCATGGTGTGCATGCGTTGGCGTCCGCGCAGGAAGCACTCGTAGGTTTCGATGGCCGTCGGCTGGCGCCGCACCGCGCGCCGCTCGCGCGTCGACAGCGTGCCGCCGCGCAGCAGGTTCGCGACCGTCTCGGCAATCTCGTCCTGTACCGCGAACACGTCTGCGGCCGAACGCTCGAAGCGTTCCGACCACTTGTGGTAGCCGGAGTCGACGTCGATGAGCTGCACGGTGATGCGCAGACGCTCGCCAGCCTTGCGCACGCTGCCCTCGAGCAGGCTGCCCACGCCGAGCTTGCGCGCCACTTCACGCAGGTCGTGGTCGCCGCGGAACTGGAACGACGACGTACGCGCCGCCACTCGCAGGCCGTCGATGTGCGTGAGCGCGTCGATGAGCTCTTCGGCGAGGCCTTCACACAGGAAGTCCTGGTCGCGCTGCGGGCTCATGTCGGCGAACGGCAGTACGGCGATGGCCGCGCCATCGCGCTGCACGACGCCCGCGCTCTCGCGCGCCGTATCACCGATAGCGCTCGGCGGCAGCGCCTGCGTATCCGCGGGGATGACCGACAGCCCGCTGACCGTTGCCACGAAGCGATAACCCAGCCGGTGCCGCGTCTCGATGTACAGCGGTTGCTTCGCATCGTCGCGCAGCGCCTTGCGCAGCTCCTGGACGCACGTGACGAGCGCATCGTCGCTGACCACGGTGCCACGCCATACATTGGCGAACAGATCCTGCTTTGAGATCGGCGACCCGGGACGCTCCAGCAGGGCGCCGAGGACCAGCGCGGCCTTGCGTGTCAGCCGCACTTCGCTACCGTTTTCCCAGAGCCGCACGGTGGCCGGCTCGAAGCTGAAATTTCCGAAGGTGAGCTGCGCCATCGCTCCAGACCAAATCCCGCCAAAATCCCGCAACTGTCCCGGGATTCCCGGGGTGCCGCTCCTTAAGCTTTTGTCACATCGACAACGGTCAGACAAGCGTCCGGAACTGGATACCGCCGACGTCTGAGCATCAGGAGGAATTCAAAATGAAACGTCTGCCCATCTTCTTGTACGGCCTCGCCTGCTACGCAGTGTTTTTCGCCGTGATCCTGTACGGCATCGGCTTTATCGGTAACTTCTGGGTGCCCAAGTCGATGGACTCGCCGCGCGACGTTCCGCTCATGACCGCGCTGCTCACGAACCTCGGGCTGCTGGCGATCTTCGCCGTGCAGCACAGCCTCATGGCGCGTCCGTGGTTCAAGCGCTGGTGGACGCGGTTCGTTCCCGAAGCCGCGGAACGCAGCACCTACGTGCTGTTCTCGAGCCTGGCGTTGGTCGCGCTCTTCTGGTTCTGGCAGCCCATGGGCGGCGTCGTGTGGGACATCGCGTCCGGCGCGGGCCGCACCACGATGTACGTGATCTACGGCGCCGGCTGGGCGCTGCTGTTCTACGTGACCTTTCTCATCGACCACTTCGATCTGTTCGGGCTGCGGCAGGTGTGGCTGCACCTGCGCGCCAGGCCGAGCACGCCCGTGCCCTTCGTGACGCCATGGCTGTATCGCCAGGTGCGTCACCCGTTGTACGTGGGCTGGCTCATGCTGATCTGGGCGACGCCCACCATGACGGTCGCGCACCTGGTGTTCGGCATCATGACTACGGCGTACATCCTCGTCGGCATCCAGCTCGAGGAGCGCGATCTCGTCAATGCGCATCCGGAGTACCGCGAGTACCGCAAACGAGTGTCCATGCTGATCCCGTTCATCAAGCGCGCGCCCCGCCCCTCGCGGCAGGCCGCCTGATGAACAGATCGCGCGTCGATTTCTTCGACAAGCACTACGCGAATTTCGCCGAACAGCTGCTGGTGACCATCCGCGAGGAGACCTTCGGCAAGGACATCGGGCAGAACAGCTGGGTGACCGCGGACGAGTACGAGGATTTCATGCGGTTCCTCGCGCTCGGGCGGGGCTCGCACGCGCTCGAGGTCGCGAGCGGGTCGGGTGGCCCCGCGGTGCACCTCGCGCGATGCACGGGCTGCCGAGTCACGGGCATCGATGCGAATCCGAACGGCGTCGCCATCGCCGTCCAATCGGCAACCCGTGCGGGGCTCGGTCAGCGTTTGAATTTCCAGGTGACCGATGCGACGCGGCCACTGCCATTCGGGGAGGGCACCTTCGATGCCTTGTTGTGCATCGACTCGATGAACCATTTCCCGAAACGAGGTGACTCACTCATGGAGTGGCACCGGGTGTTGAAGCCCGGCGGCCGCGCGGTGTTCACGGATCCCGTACTGATCACCGGGCCCGTGACCAACGACGAGCTGGCGCAGCGCAGCTCCATCGGCCTGTTCGTGTTCGTGCCGCGGGGGCACAACGAGGAGTTGATCGTGAAAGCGGGATTCAAACTGGTGAGTCAGCTCGATCTCACCGAAAACGCGGCGCTGGTATCGCGTCGCTGGCGCGACGCCCGCGCGCGCTTCCGCAACGATTTGCTGCGCATGGAAGGTGAAGCGCAGTTCGACGGGGTGCAGAACTTTCTGGGCGCCGTGCACCGCCTCACTGCGGAAAGGCGCCTGTCACGCCTCGCCTACCTCGTCGAGAAGCCCGACGTCCCGGCGCGAAACTAAGCGGCACTAAACGCGAAACGGGCGGCCGGTTTTGGACGCCGGCCTCCCATTGAGCGCATCGCGCTCCGCATCGATTCATCAACGAATCTCAGCGCGTCTTGCCTTCAGTGCGTTTGTCAGTGGGTCTTGTAGTAGTCGTTCGCGCTCGCCGAGTAGCTGGCAGCGCCATCGCCGCGCGTGAGCTTCTCCATGGAGTCGGCCGGAGCGGCTTCGAGCTGCTCCTTCGTGAACGGGACGACGTAGCTGTCTTCGCTTTCAACGTAATCGAGCGCCGACCACGGCACCGGATGGTACTTCTCGTTCATGCCGAGAAACCCGCCGAAGCCGACCACGGCGTAGACGATATTGTTGGAAAGCTTGTCGAGCACGATGTCCTCGACGGTGCCGATCTTCTCACCGGCGGAATTCTTAACGGTGGTGCCAATGACTTTCTTGGCGCGGATGACTTCGGTATGGCCCGATGCGGTGGTCATGAATGCCTCCATTCAGTTGGTCGTCGATTGCGGACCGCATGTTATGGAGAAGGGGGTTGCCGCTGCATCGGACGGCAGCCTCCCCGGTTGTCAGCCAGCCGGGAACCGAGCGTGAAACAGGCCGACAGGCGCGTGGGGATAACCGGCAATGCGGTGTCAGGCTGCGGCGTCCGCCCGGTGCATTGCCGCTCAACGCACTGTCAGCTGCAGGTCGTCGGCGTGGAAGTTGGATTCGCGGCACGCCAGGCGCAGCGTCCCCGATGAACGTCGCAGCGAGTCCGCGGGGATGGTCATCTTCTGCGAGATGGCGCGCGCGGTCGCGAGCTCGCGCCAGTGTTCGTCGCCGTTCGGCCGGTAGAGGGCCACCGCATTCACGCAAAGCGCGGACCGGTAGCGCAGGTTCCAACGCAGCGGAGCGTCGTTGAGCGACGTCCAGCTGAGCACGCGTGTGTCGTCGGCGTGCTCGAGCGGACCGAGCACCGCGTGCGCGACATTGAGCAGGTGACCGTTATGGCAGTGATCCGCCAGCGATTCGCGCGGGGTGCCGCTCGACAGCAGGTGCTCCTTGATCTCGAGATAGCCCCAACCTGGGTTGAGCGATTTCACGAGCGCGGCGCAGCCGCTCACATACGGTGCCGCGAGCCCCGAGCCCTGCAGCGCCGAGTGGCCGGTGCCTCGCCACATCGGCACGCGCGCGAAGCCCGGCGCCGCGAGATGCGCGGCGGCGACGGCGTCCTGGCGGGCATGGGGCCGGAGGGGGCGGCATTCCTCGTCCACGGCCAGCACGCTGATGACGTTCGGCGCCTCGTCGTCGGACATCGCCACGCCACCGTTGGCGCCGGCCGAACAGACCACGAGCGCATTGCGCGTGGCGGCGTACTGGATGGCGCGCCGCACGCCGGGCGCCGAAATGTCGGCCGAATGCGCGACGTTGACGATGCAGGCGCCCATCTCGACGGCGTACTCGATGGCATGCGGCAGGTCGAACGCCTGTGTCCCGGCTCGCGTGGTGAATCGCACCGGACGCAAGCGCGCGCCCGGCGCGACCCCGCTGAATTCGTCTGCCTCGCTGTGCCGTCCGGCAACGACGCCGGCTGCGTGGGTGCCGGGGATCTCGTAGGCATCGGCCGACGCCGGCGGATGCGCCAATTCGCGCTGGATGTTAGAGCCTAACAACGGGTGATCGGCCTGCACGCCTTCGTCGACGATGGCGATGAGGACGTCCGCGCTGCCGCGCGTGCGCTGCCACGCGCGTTCCACGCCCAGCCAGTCGAAGGCAACGCCAAGTGAACCCACGTACTGCCTCTGCGATGACGCACGAAGCGGTGACAGGGAAGACGCCGGACGATCAGTGCTTGAGGAACTCGAAATCCAGCGCTTCTTCGCTGGGAGCCTGCTTGCGGACGCGCAGGGAATAGATTCCGGGCTCGAGCTGGTCGCTGTCGACCAGCACCTCGAGTGTGACGGGCGACGCCGGGTGCTGCCCATACAACGTTGCGACCGTGTCGATATTTCTTTTCGGATCGAGGCGGTCGAGCGCGATGCTGTACTGGAACCCGGTATCGAAGAGGCCGGCGATGGCGACGCGCACCAGGCCCTTGGGCAGCTCCGGCGTGTTCTCGTTTCCGCGGATGAGCGCGAGCCGCAGCGGCGTGCCGTCGTTGCGCGTGTCGGGAGTGACCGCCGCCATGATGACCGGCGCCGCGCGCGGCACGAGGTTGTAGATGAAGAACCCGGCAAACAACACGAACACGATGCCCGCGGCCGCGGCCAGGCTCCAGCGCATGGGATTCTGGGAGCGCACGAATTCGGCGGTATTGCCGCGCGCCACCTGCGCGATGCCGGCCTTGAGACGCTGCTCGAATTCAACCTGGCGCGCGAACTCCGGGTTCGCGACACAATAGTCTTCGAAAGCGCGCGCCTCTTCGCCGCTCATGCGCCCCGACACGTATTGTTCCATCTGCTGCTGATTCATAGCCCGAGATTGAGCAGGTCGCGTTTTGAGAATCCCCTTTCTTCGAGGATTTGCCTGAATCGCTTGCGGGCGCGACTCAGTGCCTGGTTGAACGCGGCTTCGGTCAGATCCAGCTCCTGACAAATGACTTCCTTGTCATGATCGTCGAGATAAAAACGTTTGAGCATCAGGCGATCCCGGGGCTGGGGTAGTTCGCGCAACAGCGCGCGAACCGCCAGCGCGGACTCCACGTCCGCCGCGATCTCCTCGACACCCCGCGACGGATCGGCGTTCCGGTCAGTCGCTTCACTATCCACATCGGTTCTCTGTCGCTCGGTCTTCCGCAGTGACGCGATTGCCAGATTTCTTGCTGTTTGCGCCGCGAACGCGGCCAGCTTCGCCGGGTCTTCGATGCCGGCACCCCGCAGGCGCTGGATCACGACTAACAGGGTTTCCTGTACGAGGTCCTGGAGCAGGCCGAAATCGCCGCCCGTGCGGCGGCGCAGGAGCACGCGCAGTCCCGGCTCGAATTGCCGGATGAGCTCACTTTCAGCCGAGACGTCGCCTTCGCGGATGCGGCGCGACAGTTCCCCGCCCGGAACGAAATCCATTGCCCCCTGAACCCTTTGTCTGGAATGACCGCCGCCGGGATTCTATCCTCGCACCCTGGCGACGGGAGGGAGATTGCCGGTGTTGAAGACATATCACGGGTCGTGCCATTGCGGTGCGGTGCGCTTCGAGGCGGACATCGACCTCACGCAGCCGACGTACCGCTGCAACTGCTCGATCTGTTCGCGCAACCGCTTCTGGGCGGCGGTGGTGAAGCCCAGCGCCGTCCGAGTGCTGGAGGGCCGGGGCGAATTGACCCAGTACTTGTTCAATTCGATGCAGAACGAGCACCGGTTCTGCAAAACCTGCGGCGTCCGGCCCTTCGGCATCGGGCGCACGCCCGACGATCAGGAGGTGTATGGCGTGAACATCGGCTGCCTGGAAGACGCGACGGCCGAGGAGCTGGCGGCGGCGCCCATCACGTATGTAGATGGCAAGAACGACAATTGGCAGCACCCGCCAAAGGTCTTCAGTTACCTCTGAGGTCCCTACGGCGTCAGGCCATTGCGAAGCCGTTCACCGGCAGTCGCATGGTGAACGTGGTGCCCTTGCCCATCTCCGAGGTGAAATCGAGGCTGCCGTTGTGGCCGTTGATGATGACCTTGCGCGCCACCGAGAGGCCCTGGCCCGTGCCATTGCCCACTTCCTTGGTGGTGAAGAACTGGTCGAAGATCTTCTCGCGGATCGACTCGGGGATGCCATTGCCCGAATCTTCGATGTCGATGACCACGTACTCGCCATCGAGGCGTGAGCGCACGGTGATCTTGCCGCGTTCGCCCGAGCCCTTGACCTTGTCGCCGATGGCATCGGCGGCGTTGATCACGAGGCCGAGCAGCACTTCGTTGATCTGCCCGCCATTGCAGGTGACGGGCGGGATCTCGCCGAGCTGCATGTCCACGTCAGCGACGTTCGAGTATTCGCTGCGCGCCACGGTGAACGTGCTCTGGATGGAACGATTGAGGTCGAACTGGCCGACGGAATCCTTGTCGACCAGCGAGAAATCCTTCATTGACCGCACGATATCGGCGATGCGCGACAGGCCATCGCTCATCAGCTTGAGCGCGGGTGGCATTTCCGTGCGCAGCTCTTCCACGTTCTCGTCAGCGTCCGCATCGCGCTCCGCGGCGGGCGGGATCTGCGCGCGCAACGCGTCGATGTATTCGAAGAGTTCCTGCAGCCCGTCCTGCACGAAGGACACGCTGTCCTTGAGATACTGGATCGGCGTGTTGATCTCGTGCGCCACGCCCGCGGCGAGCCGACCGATCGACTGGTGACGTTCGAGAGACGCCATGCGCTCTTCGGCAGCCTTGCGATCGGTGATGTCGTATCCCGTGCCGACGAACCCGGTGACGTTGCCTTGCTCGTCACGCACCGGCACCTTGCAGGTGAGGATGGTGCGGTTCATGCCGCGCGTCTGGTCAAAGGCGGCTTCTTCGCGGTGCATGAGCGCTTCGCCGGACTTCAGTAGCTGCTGTTCATCGGCGAAGAAGCGTTCCGCCATCTCGCGCGGGAAGAAATCGAAATCCGTTTTGCCGATGAGGTCCGAGGGACTCGCTCCCATGCGACGCGCCACCAGTTCGTTGCAGGCGGTGAAGCGGCTCTGCGCGTCCTTCGCGTAGATCATCGCGGGAATCAGGTCGATCATCGTGCGCAGCACGTTGCGCTCGTGCGCAAGCGCTTCCGCGAGATTCTGGCGTTCGCCACTCGCGGTCCGTGTCTCTTCAGACTCGTCTGGTAGTTCGGATTTTTGCGGAAGACTGTTCACGATTCGGGCTCAAGGCATCGTTCTCGGGTAACGGCTTAGGGCGCAAAAACTTAACGGCGGCAATGGGTTGCCGGCGGCAATCGAATTTCAAAAATAGATAAATGAGCGCGTTTGCGGGCCTCAGACCGCATCCAGCAGGAGTTGATCGAAAGTGGCGTCGAAGCCCTGTCCCTCGGGGGAGCAACACATGACTCCCACGGAGACCTTCTGTTGGGCGGGGAAATAACCCTGCCGAACTGTGACGAACTTCTCGCCGTCGAGGGAGCAGCGGGCTTCGATGGAATCCTTCTGGCGGACCACTCGCCAGTACACCGCGCCGCGCTGCGTCAAATCTTCCATCGTCGACCAGTCGGAGAAGTCGTGCGTGAAGACCACGCTCGCCCAGCGCCGGTTGTCGACCAGCTCCGTGCCGCACTTCATCCAGTGCTTGTCGTCGAGGCGGACCATGAGCCCGGCCTGGTCGTACAGCGCCGAGTAGTTGCCCTCCACGCGGGCCTGGAACATGAAGTCACCGCTCGCGGGCAGCGACATGAAATGCCCGTTGTCGTTGATGTAACCGTAGAAGGTCTTGCGCCAGAAATCGGTCTTGCCGCGCGAGCGCACGCTGAGCACGCCTTCGCTGTAGTTCACGTGCGCGGGGTCGTTGAGCCACGTCATCCGGCTCAGCAGCTCGCCGCCCGTGCGCCTGGCGACCCGGTCGGGCGCGGCTGCGCCCACTTGCGATGCGAGCGCGACGCTCGCGGTGGCGCCAAGAAAGTCCCTGCGTGAACCCATGCTGCGACTCCTGGTCAGTGAAACGCCGGTAGATAGGACCGCAGCTCACGCCGGCACGAATCCGCGTCGGTGAACTGGATGGCCCCGAAACCGCACGCCCGTGCGGCCTCGATGTTCTTCGCCAAGTCGTCGATGAACACACTCTCGGCCGGCACGATACCGGTCTTTTCAACGAGGTGCCCGAAGATTGCCGGGTCGGGCTTGATGAGCAGTATCTGGCCCGAGATCACCAGGTACTCGAAGTGCGAGAAGAAGGCATGGCGCTGCGCCAGGTAATCGTAGGTACTCGCCGGCATGTTCGACAGCAGGTAGAGATGCACACCGGCGGCCGCGAGATCTTCGACCAGGCGCACGGTGCCGGGGATGGGCACGAGCGCCTCGCGCGTCGCGTGGATCAGGTCGCGCGTCTGCGCGGCGGTGAGACCGGTGGCTTTCGCGAAGTGTCCGATGGCCGCGTCGTAGCTGAGTCCGCCGCGGTCGAATTCATGCCAGTCGGCATGCTCGAACATCTGGCGGCGAATGACGGCCTGCACGGCCGGGTCGGGATGGAGTCGGGCGATGGTCGCGGCAGGATTCCACTCGAGCAGCACCTGGCCCACGTCGAAGACGACATTCTTGATTGGCATAGACCCCAATAATGGGGTCAGAGGCCCCAAGCTGAAAATGGGGTCGTAGCGGATTCCACGAGCTCGCTATTTCTGGGACGTCAGCAACTTCGCGCCGAAGAAGATCAGCGCCGCGCCGAATGCGCGCTCGAGCCAGGTGATCACGCGCGAGCCCTTGATCGCGCGCACGCCGCGCGTGGCTATCTGCGCGTAGCCCATGAGAAATGCCGCATCGATGACGACCGTCACCGTCAGCATGATCGCGAGCTGCGGCAGCAGCGGCCGTTCCGCGCTGATGAACTGCGGCAGGAAGGCGAGCACGAACATCAGGTTCTTCGGGTTGGTGAGCTGCACCAGCAGGCCCTGCAGGACGATGCTGTGACTCGCGGGCGGTTCGGGTGCCGCCGCCGTGACGTCCGCCACGGCCCGCGTCTTCGACAGGATCATGCGTACGCCGAGGTACATGAGGTACAGCGCCCCGACGATGCGGATGACCGTCATCGCGCCGCTCATCTGCGCGAGCACCGCCGCGAGACCGAAGGCCACGAACGCAAAGCAGACGAAATGCCCTAACAGGATTCCCGCGGTGCCGGCGATGGCCCCGTGATTGCCGTGGCGCGCCGCCTGCGACATGGTGAAGAACACTGCGGGCCCGGGCGAGAGGGCGACCAGGGTCCAGGCTGCCAGGTAGAGGAGGAAGGTGTTGAGGGCCATTGAGGCAAGTTAGCTGAGATGCTGAGGCGATAGGTAGACAGTTTTGGCGGGAAGAGAGGCGGGTGTATTGAGAAGACGTCGTGTCGTATCGCCCGTCGTGCGCGCACGCAAAGAGCTCGCTTTTCTCCCCGCTCCAGGGGCGAACCGCGTTCGCGAGAATCTGGCGCGCTGGCCGTAAGCGGGTGCCGTGCGCGTGGACCCGCCGCGCACTCCTCCTCTCAACGAAGTGGGGACAGACTCGAAGTCTGTCCCCACACATCCCCGTCAAACCTTTGGAGGCATTGGCACGCGCTCGTCGCGCGTCGGCATGGGTGCGACCATCGGTGAGGTCAGCCCGGTCACCAGATCGGCGATCTTGACGGCGCCGCCGGTGACGAAGCTGCGGTTGGCGGAAGCGCCGATGAGGCAGGAGTACAGGCCGCTGCGCTCGTCGGCTGCGCGCTTGTACTTGTCTTCTTCGGCCTTGCCGAACACCTCGGTGAGCATGACGTTATCGCCGCCGCCGTGGCTGCCCTTGCCGGTCCACACTTCGATGTCCTGCGCCTTGCCGCGCAGCGGGATGATGCGGATTCGTTCGCGGTCCTCTTCCTGGCCCTGGTAGCCGACGGCGCCCGCGGAAATCGCGCCGCCTTCGACGATGCTGTGCTCGAGCCGTCCCTTGGTGCCGTTGAACGCGATGGTGTAGCCCTCCCAGGCGTTCATCGCATTCAGCGAGTACGAGAGCGTCGCGCCGGTCTTGTACTTCACGATGACGTTCATCGTGTCTTCGATGCTGATGTCGGGGCGCCAGACGCAGCGGTCACGGTAGTAGCCGTCGTACTTCTCGTTGTCGAGGTACAGCTCCTTGAAGTTCTTGTCGCCCGCGATGTCGAGATAGAACGAGCACTTGTCCTTCTCGGGGCAGGTGAGGCAACGCTCGTGATGGCTCTGCAGGCCGAAGCGCTGCGCCATCTTGGGCGTGTAGAACTCGCGCTTGCCGTAGGCCATCACGGTTTCCGGATCTGACCCGAGCCACCAGTTCACGAGATCGAAGTGGTGCGTGGCCTTGTGGATCATGAGACCGCCGGAGATGTCCTTGTTGCTGTGCCAGCGGCGGAAATAATCCGCGCCGTGCAGCGTGTTCAGCAGCCAGTGGAAATCGACGGAGAGCACGTCGCCGATCGCGCCGCTCATCAGGAGGTCTTTCACCTGCGTACGCGGTGGCGAGTAGCGGTAGTTGAACAGCACGCGCACGTGCTTGTTGTTGCGCTTGCAGGCGTCGACGATGCGCTGCGCCTTCTCGGCCGTAGTGGTCAGCGGCTTCTCGGTGAGCACGTTGCAGCCGGCATCCAGCGCGCGAACGATGTATTCGTCGTGATAGGCGTCGGGGCAGGTGACGATGACGCAGTCCGGGCGTGTCTCCTTGATCATCTTGTCGAAGTCCGCCGCCAGGTACTTCTTGGGCTTGGCGCCATTGGCCGCGACGAAGCGCGCGGCGGTCTCGAGACGGCCCTGGTTGGTGTCGCAGACGGCGACCAGTTCGTTGCCGTCCTTGAAGCTCTTGGTGATGGCCGTGAGGTACATGCGCGAGCGCGAGCCCACGCCGACGTTCACGTACTTGGTGCGCGGCGCGGCGGCGGTCGCGATCGTGGAAAGCCCCACGGCGGCGGCCCCGGTGGCCTTGAGAACGGCGCGCCGGTCGAAAGTCAGGTCAGTCATCTCTATTTCCCCCGGAAGATTGCTGAGGACCGGCCGCAGACGCCGGCGGGCTTGCGCACCGGAAGATACCGCAAATCCGATCAGAAGCGATCAGGGGCGAGCACGTTGACGTCCACTCTTATAGGAAGAAGGCGGGAGCGGCGTCTGGCAGTCGCGTTCAATATAACCAGACCGCACCGCGACCCGGCTGCGAGGTATCCGTGGGATCTCCGCCAACCCCGCCCGCGGCGCTGGGATCCCCCGGCGCGCCGACGGCCAGATCCTTGTAGTTGCGACCGAAAGACAAGGACCAGCCGAAACTGGCCACGATCTCGACATTGGGTTTGATGAACTGGCGAAGCCGCCAACCGGAGGGCTTTCGTTCGTAGACGTAGACCGCGCCATTGCCGGCGAAGCCCGGGTTTCCGCTGGGTGCGTACTGCACTCCGGTGCCCAGGGCGCCATCGTCCGGAGCGCCCACCGCGAGAAATTTTCCATCGCGGCTCAAGGCCAGCCCCTTCGCGTAGCCCTGATGCGGATCCTCCAGAGCTCCTTGCCCGGTCCACGCGCCCGGCCCCAACGATGCCTCACGCGCCCAACCCGTAGCCCCGCGTCGATAGACATTCGCCCATGCGTTGCTGTGCGCGAAGTCCTCATCCATGGTGACGGATCGGACCGCGAACACGCCGCCGTCATGGCTCACGGCCACGAAGCGCGGCAGGGGGCCGAACTCCGGGAGGGTGAAGAACTCGTTCGGCAGCGTGGCCACGCGCTGCCAGCCGGGAGCCGTGAACACCGTGACCCATGCGGTGCCACTGCACACGAGCGTCTTGCCGTCCCCGCTGAGACCGATGGCAAAGCAGCCGGTACTGGAAGCATCGGCGGTCGCGAGGCGGGTCCACTGGCCGTTGACATACTTGAACAACTCGACGAACGCCTGCTGCCGGTCCGAGCTGGCCGTGTCGTCGAAGCGACGCCACGCCGCGAGCAGCGTTCCCGACTCGTCGACATCGACGCGCCGGCCAAACCGGTCTTCGGCGATCGAGCTCGGAATCCAGAGCTTGGTTTCGAGCGCCCACACACCACGGGCATTTCGCCGGAAGACATAGACGGCACCGGTTGCGGGCACATTTTCGGGATCCACGTCCGCGCGCACCGCACCGGGCTGTCCCATGACGATGACGTTGCCGTCACCGCTCACGGCGAGCGCCGAATCCGTCGGGCCACGGTAACTGGGGTCCAGGGGGTCGCCGAGCAATCGTGCCTCGTAGAGCCAGCCACCCGGCCGTTTGCGGAACACCTCGACGCCGCCTCGTTCATTGGCGGCGGCGAGGGTTTCGCCGTCCTGGCTGAGGTCGGTCACGGAGCCCATGCCGCGTCGCGCCACGTCCGTCGGTGGCTTGAAGTAGCCGACGGTCTGCTTCATGAGGTGCGACACCGCGATCCGAGCCGAATTGACGCAGGCCGTCGCGCTGCAGGCCTTCACGACGTAACGCGACTGCTCCCAGTGCAACACGTGAGCGGAAATGTTGATGGTGAGGCTGGTGCGCGAGACGGGCACGTCCGCGTACTTCACCCAGGTGCCGCCCGTCCCGGGCAGGAACCACAGTTGGTAGCGCGTCGCACCCGCGACTCGATTCCAGTAGAAATTCAGTTGCTTGAGGCCGGCGGTGACACTGACGGCCGGCGGCGCGAGGTCGGCCGCGTGCACGGGCGACGTGAAAATCATCGCCATCGCGAAGGCGAGGCACGCGGCCGCGTTACGAAGTTCGTTCATGTGCTGCTCCCCGCCCGACCAGTGGGCGATGCAGGTAGTTAGAGCGCGCGGCAGATCGCCGTCAATCGGGCCGGGTGGCGGCAGGCCACGTGGGCGCCAGACGGAATTGCTCACCGGCTCATCGGGTTGCGCGAAGCGATCAGGGTCGGGTGAGACGCGGCTGACAGCGCCTGCTCGCAGGCGCCGCATGCCAGTTGTGCTCCTTCGGAGCGTCGGGCAAAGATAGCGGCGATGAAGTCGCTGCAAAACTTGCTCGCGTGTCTCGCGCTGTGGGTCCCCGTCGCCTTGCTGGCCGCGCCCATCGACCGCCAGGCACTGGTGACCCGGCACAACCCCACGATCACGGCCGTCGATCCCTCCGCGCCGCTCATGGTGGGCAACGGCAGCATCGCGTTCACGGCCGACATCACCGGGCTGCAGACCTTCCAGGGCCAGTACTCGCCGCTGGTGCCGCTGCTGACCCAGGCCCAATGGGCCTGGCACAGCTTCCCGAACCCCAAGGGCTTCAGGCTCGAGGACGCGCTGGTGCCCATGAAGGTGCGCGGCGGTACGCGCAAGTACC
This sequence comes from Steroidobacteraceae bacterium, assembly GCA_035525785.1. Classification (GTDB taxonomy): domain Bacteria; phylum Pseudomonadota; class Gammaproteobacteria; order Steroidobacterales; family Steroidobacteraceae; genus CADEED01. Next base: position 41,993 of record DATLDQ010000087.1, read on the forward strand.
CGGCGCTCACCAGCTGGGACCAGGCGCAGGCCGAGAACATCCGCTGGCTGCGGGAGAATCCGCATCGCTTCAATCTGGGCCGCGTCGGCCTGCATCTTGCGCACGCCGATGGCAGCTTCGCCACGTTCAAGGACATCGGCGAGCCGCGCCAGACGCTCGATCTCTGGACGGGCCGGCTACTGAGCCGCTTCGTGTTCGACGGCGTGCCCGTTGAAGTGGAAACCTCGGTGCACCCGCAGCGCGACATCATCATCGTGCGGCTGCGCACGGCGCTGCTGTCCGATGGGCGCGCGGGCGTCGACCTGCGCTTTCCGGGCGTGGGCAGGAACCTCAACCCCGACCCCTCCGACTGGACGAATGCCGGCACGCACTCGACGCAGGAAGTGACGCGTGACGATGGTGGTCTGCTGCTCGGCCGCACGCTCGACGACACTCACTACTCGGTGCGCGTCGCCTCTGATCGCGAGCTCGACATTGCGGCGCCCGCCGTGCACCAGTACCGGCTGACCGCGCCGGGGGCAACGCAACTCACGTTGCTGGTCGAGTTCACGCCGCAGGCGCAATCCGCGCGCCTTCCGTTGGCCGAGCTCGCGCGCGAGGCCGCGGCCGCGTGGTGGGAGTCGTACTGGAAGAACGGCGGCGTCGTGGACTTCACCGGCAGCCGCGACGCGCGCGCGAACGAGCTCGAGCGCCGCATCGTACTCTCGCAGTATCTCAGCGCGCTCAACGGCGCC
>DATLDQ010000102.1:0-16032 GCA_035525785.1 Steroidobacteraceae bacterium
TGCGCGCCCGGAAGAGCTCGACGAGCCCGTCGAAGATCTCGAGATTGCGCGGCGTGTTGGCGTGCGCCACCACATCGAAGGCGTGATAGCGCTCGGCGCCCGTCAGCACCGCGGCGATGCCGATGCCGATGGAGTCGCCGGGCCCGAGCTCGGCCACGGATTTCGGATCCGTGTCGAGGCCGCTGACCGCCGCCAGGCACAGGTGCCTCAGCCAGACGGAGAAGCAGTAGCGGGCGTGGTCGGTTCCCTTGGTCCCAAGCGCGCGCCGCTCGAACACACGCTTGACGGGCGGGAGCTTGGAGACGCCGGGGATGAAGGTGGCCGCGTTGAAGAGCAGTCGTTTGGTGCTGAACACGCCGCGAAGCCTCGCAGGGCAAGGCGTCGCGCGACATCGGCTTTCTGGAAAGGGCTTGTCGGTTCCCGGACAGTGGTGTGTCGGAGGGCGCCCATGGTCGGCGCCCTCCGCGGGACCTCAGAACTCGAAGCCGACCGCGACACGCGCGACGTTGCGGCCGCCATCCACGCGACCGACGCCGCCGGAGACCACGACGTTTTCGCCGAAGGCGTGCGCTACCGACAGACCCACGGCGCTTTCGCCATCGTAGTAACCGCTGCCGAGACCCACGGCGGTCCGTCCCACGCCCGAGGGCGTGACGGTCGGGAGCGCGGCGCTGGCGGCGATGCCGCGCGCTGCATACGTACGCGCATAAGCCACTTGCTGCGCGGTGAAGGCATTGGCGGCCGCCACGCGCGAGTCCGTGTAGGCCGACGCGGCGCCCGCATTCTGGTTGATCGACGCGATCGCGGCATTGAGCTGCGTGACGTTCACGGCGTCGGTGCTGTTGGCGCCCGCGGCGACGTTGGTGATGCGGCGTTCGTTGCCCGCGGCCCCGACCGAAACCGTATTGATGCCGCTGGTCACCGAGCCATTGCCCAGCGCCACGGAGTTGTTGTGCTGGGCCACCGCGTTGTTGCCGACCGCGACGCCGAAATTGCCCGAGGCCACGGCGTTGTCGCCGAGCGCCGTCGTGTTCGTGCCCGTGGCCTGCGCGCCGGTGCCGACCGCCACCGACGAGTGTGCGACCGCGCCGGCGCCGATGGCGACGGAATTCGACTGCATGGCCGTCGCGCCGCGCCCCATCGCGATGGCTCCGGCGCTTTGCGCGCTGGCATTGGTGCCCACCGCGATCGCGTTGTCCGCGCCCGCGCTGACCACGGCGTTGCTGCCGGCCGCGATGGCATTGTTGGCGCCCGTGACGCCGCACGTGACGTTGCCGCCGTTCACCCGGCACAAGCCGCTCTGCACCAGCTGCGTGAACACCGCTTGCAGCTGGCCGAAGTTCACCGCCTGATCAGCCTGCGTGGCGTTGGCCACGCCGCTCACCGTGCCCGCGTGGGTGATGCCGCCGCCGTTGGCGTCGAGGCTCGCGAAGCTCGCGTTGGTGTTGCCCGCGGTGACCAGAGTGTTCGCATGCGCCTGCGCGTTCGTCTGCGCGCTGTTCGCGGCAGTGGTCGCGAAGGTCTGCGCCGCGCTCTGCGCATTGGTCGCCGCGGTGGTGGCGAAGGCCTGCGCATTCGTCTGCGCGTTGGTCGCCGCGGTGGTGGCGAAGGCTTGCGCATTCGTCTGCGCGTTGGTCGCCGCGGTGGTGGCGAAGGCTTGCGCATTCGTCTGCGCGTTGGTCGCGGCCGTCGTGGCGAAAGCCTGCGCATTGGTCTGCGCCGTGGTGGCGGCCGTGTTAGCGGCGTTCGTCGCAAAGGTCTGCGCGGCGGCCTGCGCGTTGTCTGCCGCATTGGTCGCGAAGGCTTCGGCATTCGACTGCGCCGTGTTGGCAGCCGTAGTGGCGAACGCCTGCGCATTGGTCTGCGCCGTGTCCGCGGCGTTGGTCGCGAAGGTCTGCGCGGCCGTCTGGGCGGTGTTCGCCGCCGCGGTCGCGAAAGTCTGCGCGGCCGATTGCGCGTTGCCCGCGGCCGTGGTCGCGAAGGCTTCCGCATTCGACTGCGCGGTGCTGGCGGCCGTGGTGGCAAATGCCTGCGCATTGCTCTGCGCCGTGGCGGCGGCCGTGTTCGCGGCCGTGTTAGCGGCGTTCGTCGCAAAGGTCTGTGCGGCCGTCTGGGCCGAGTTCGCCGCACTGGTAGCGAAGCTCTGCGCAGAATTGAGCGTGCTGGTCGCCGCGCTCTCCACGAACGCGCGATTGGCGGCGTCGGTGCCGTTCACCGGACCGGCGACGTTGGTGATGCGGCGTTCGCTGCCCGAACTGCCGACGCTCACGGTGTCATCCTCGTTCGCGACGGAATTCGCGCCCAGCGCGACGGTGTTGTTTGCGGTCGCCTGCGCACCGTAGCCCACGGCCGTGCCGTTCTGCTGCTGGGCGACGGAGTTCGCGCCCAGGGCGGTCGTGCCATCAGCCTGTGCATTGGCGCTGGTACCGACCGCGATGCTGTCCGCGCCGCCCGCGGTGGAGAGCACGCCCGCCGAGATGCTGTTCGAGGCCTGCGCCACGGCCCCGAAACCCACGGCGATCGCACCGGAGTCGCTCGCCTGGGAACCCATGCCGATGGCATTGCTCAGCGTCCCGAGCGCAAGCGCCTCCGCGCCGAGCGCCATCGAACCGCCGCCGTCCGCCTGGGCCTGTGTGCCGATCGCAGTGCTGTAGTTGCCCGCCGCCACGCTCTGGTTGCCGACCGCGGTGGCCGCGACGTCGGTGGCAGCCGCCGCTACGCCGACAGCGGTCGTCTGCGGACCGGTGGTCTGCGTACTGTCGCCGCAGCGAAACGTGCCGGTGTTTCCGGGCAGGACTTCGTTGTGGCAGGTAGCGTCGGTTTCCTGTGCGCCCGCGGGTGTCGCGTGCAAGGCCAGTGATCCGGCGAGGACGGCGAAGGTGGCGAGCGAACGAAGCTGCATTTAATTTTCCTCTCGGGAGAGACTGCGGGGCCGTAGTAGGGGCGGGCCGCAGACTACAAGAGAGGGCAGAGTGCTCGGGTCGGCGGTTGCGCACCGATTGCGCGAATCGCCGTCTCCGTCACATTAGTTAGGACTAAAGAAAAACAGCCCTAGGTCGGGGGACTTACGCCGTCGGTGCGAGTTATGTCAGCCCAGCAGCGAACGAAGTTTGTAAATGAGACCCAGTGCATCGCGCGGCGTGAGGTCATCTGCATTCACCGCGCGCAGCGCGGCCTCGATCTCGAGCAGGCGCGGATCGGGCGGAGGAGGCGGCGGCGGTTCGAGCGGCAGCTGAGCCTGCGACGAGGCCGCATTCTTCGGGCGGCCGCGCGCGGGCGCGGATGCGACATCGCCCAGGCTCGAGTGCAATCCTTTTTCGAGCGTCGCGAGATATTCGCGCGCCGCCGCGATGGTCTCGCGCGGCACGCCGGCGAGCTGCGCCACTGCCAGACCATAGCTGCGGCTGGCCGGGCCATCCTTGACGGCGTGCAGGAACACAATGCCGTCGCGGTGCTCGGTGGCGTCGAGATGCACGTTGGCGATGCCATCCATCTCCTGCGCCAGATGTGTGAGCTCGAAGTAATGCGTCGCGAAGAGCGTGAAACTGCGATTGACCCGCGCGATGTGCCGCGCGACCGCCCAGGCCAGCGACAGGCCGTCGAATGTGCTGGTGCCGCGGCCGATCTCGTCCATGAGGATCAGACTCTTGTCGGTGGCGTTGTTCAGGATGTTGGCTGCTTCGGTCATCTCCACCATGAACGTGGAACGCCCGCCCGCGAGATCGTCGCCCGCGCCGATGCGCGTGAAGATGCGGTCGATGGGCCCGAGCGTGCACGACTCCGCCGGCACGAAGCTGCCCACGTGCGCCAGCAGCACGATGAGCGCGCTTTGGCGCATGTACGTGGACTTGCCGCCCATGTTCGGGCCCGTCACCACGAGCATGCGGCGCGAGGCATCGAGGGCGAGATCGTTCGGCACGAAGGCGCCGTCGATGAAATGCTCGACCACCGGGTGCCGGCCCCCGCGGATCTCGAGACAGGTCTGGTCGACCAGGCGCGGCTCATTCCAGTGCAGCGCAGCCGAGCGTTCGGCCAGCGCGCACAGCGTGTCGAGCGCCGCCAACGCGCCCGCGGTCGCCTGCATCGCGGCGAGCCGGTCAATGAGCTGCGTGAGGATGACCTCGTACAGCTCGCGCTCGCGCGCCAGCGCCTTTTCGCGCGCGCCCAACACCTTGTCCTCGAAACTCTTGAGCTCGGGCGTGATGAAGCGCTCCGCGTTCTTGACCGTCTGCCGGCGGATGTAGTCCTTGGGCACGTTGTCGGCCTGCGAACGGTTCACCTCGATGAAGAACCCCGACACACGGTTGTACGAGAGCCGCAGCGATGGGATGCCAGAGCGGTCACGCTCGCGGCGCTCGAGCTCGAGCAGGTAGTCGTCGGTGTTCGTGGCGATGCGGCGCAGCTCGTCGAGCTCCGCGTCGTAGCCTGGCGCGATCACGTCGCCGTCACGCAGCACCACCGAGGGCTCTTCGGCGATGGCGTGGTGGAGCAGCTGGACGACGTCGGCATGCTCGCCAATGCAGCGCGTGAGCTCGATGACCAGCGGCGCCTCGATCCTTGCCATGGCGGCGCGCAGTTTGGGCAGCGATTCCAGCGACGCGCGGAGCGCGGTGAGGTCGCGCGGGCGCGCTGTGCGCAGCGCCACGCGCGAGAGGATGCGTTCGACGTCGCCGATGGCGCGCAGCGGCTCGCGCAGCACTTCGAAACGTCGGGCATCGACGAGCAGCGCGATCGCCTGGTAGCGCCGCCGCAGTTCCTGCTGGTCGGTCAGCGGACGGTTGAGCCAGCGGCGCAAGTTGCGCGAACCCATGGGCGTGACGGTGGCGTCCAGCAGCGCAAACAGCGTGGCGGAGTCCTGTCCGGAGAGGGAGGCATCGATCTCGAGATTGCGGCGCGTGGCGGCGTCGAGTTGCAGCGCGTCGCCGCGCTCTTCGACGCACAGCGAAGTGATGTGCGGCAGCGCGGTCTTCTGCGTCTCGCGTACGTACTGGAGCAGCGCGCCGGCGGCGGCGATCGCGAGTGGCAGGTCATCCGCGCCGAAGCCGCGCAGGTCGAGCGTGCCCAACTGGTCGGTCAGCAGGCGCGAGGCGCTCGCGAGCTCGAAATGCCAGGGCGGGCGCACGCGCTGTTCACCGAGCGTGATCTCGCCGAGCTCGCGCGATTGGTCCTCGGGCACGAGTAGTTCGGCCGGCTTGAGTCGCTCCAGTTCGGCCGCGAGGCCGGCCGCGCCCGTGACCTCCATGACGCTGAAGCGGCCCGCGGCGAGATCGAGCCAGGCAAGGCCGAAGCTCGCGCCGTCCTTGTCCGCGCGGCGCGTCACCGCCGCGAGCAGTGTTTCGCGACGCTGCTCGAGCAGCGCGTCGTCGGTGACCGTGCCCGGGGTGAGCACGCGCACCACCTGGCGTTCGACGGGCCCCTTCGATCTGGCGCCGTCTCTTTCAGAAACCGGGCCGATCTGTTCGCAGATGGCCACCGACTCGCCCTTGCGGACCAGGCGCGCGAGGTAGTTGTCCACGCTGTGGTGCGGCACGCCCGCCATCGGGATCGGCTCGCCCGCGGACTGCCCGCGCGACGTCAGCGTGATGTCGATGAGCTTGGCGGCCCGACGCGCGTCGTCGTAGAAAAGTTCGTAGAAATCGCCCATGCGGTAGAACACCAGGGAATCCGGGTGTTCAGCCTTGATTCTCAAATACTGCTGCATCATCGGCGTGTGAGCCGAGGTGGAATCGGGGCGGGAGCTCATGGCTGGAACTGTATCCCCGCTGCCATCACTTGCCCATAGAATCGGCGCGTGGAAGTGCCCAACGACATGGCGTTGTCAGCGCTGGCTCGCGAAGTCGGCGCGCGGCTGCACGAATCCCGGCGGCGGCTCGCCACCGCCGAATCCTGTACTGGCGGCTGGATCGCCAAGCTCTGCACGGACATCGCCGGCAGCTCCGAGTGGTTCGACTGCGGTTTCGTCTGCTACTCGAACGCTGCCAAGGCCCGCGACCTCGGCGTTCCGGAGAAACTCATCGACGCCGAAGGCGCCGTGAGTGATGCCGTGGTGCGTGCCATGGCCGAGGGCGCCATCGCGCGTACCGGCGCGAAAGTCGCCATGGCGGTGAGCGGCATTGCGGGGCCGGGTGGCGCCGTGCCGGGCAAGCCCGTGGGCACGGTATGGTTCGCGCTCGCGCAGAAGTTCGATGACCGGCTCGAGTGCCAGGGCCATCTCATCCAGTTCGAAGGCAACCGGGATGCCGTGCGACGCCAGGCCGTGCATTACGCGCTGAATCTACTGCGAGCTTTGCCGCGGGCGGTGTGATGCTGAGACTGTTCTTCGCGCTGCAGCCATCTCCCGGGCTCGGCGCGGGTCTGCTGGAATCATCTGCACCGCTGCTCACGCAGTTGCAGGTACCGGCCGTGCCCGCTGGCAATCTGCATGCGACGCTTTGTTTTGTCGGTGCGGTGGCGCCGGAGAGGCTCGATGCCCTGCGCGCCGCGGCGGCCACGGTTCGTTGCGCTCCGGTCACGCTCGATTTCGACGCCTACGATTTCTGGGACAAGCCGCGCGTGCTGTGCGCTTGCGTCTCGCGCGAGTCCGTGGCGGCGATCGCTTTGTCCGAGGCGTTGCGCGATGCGTCGATCGCCGCCGGGTTCGCGCCGGACGCCAAGCCGTTCCGCGCGCACCTCACTCTCGCACGCAAGATTTCTCCCACAGAGGCAGAAAAAATTTCGTGGCCGCAAAAAATCTCGCCGGGATTCGTCGTTCGATGCGATCGATTCGTGCTCATGGAGAGCCGTCGAGAGGAACACGGATCGATATACAGTGTCGTCGACGAGTGGCCCCTGTATGCGAAAGAAGAGTGCTGAGTTATTCAGCTCTTTGAGTCGAAATTCCTGTGTATTTATACAGGAGCCTGTGCTAAATTTTTTTCCACACAAACGCACCGCATTCAAAGGGGATTCCGCGATGGAAGACAGAAAGAAGGCGCTCGTCGCCGCCCTCGGTCAGATCGAAAAACAGTTCGGCAAAGGTTCCGTCATGCGCCTGGGTGATGCCCAAGCTACGTACGACATCGAAGCCGTCTCCACCGGTTCGCTGGGCCTCGACATCGCGCTTGGCATCGGCGGTCTGCCGCGCGGCCGCGTGGTGGAGATCTACGGTCCGGAGTCCTCGGGCAAGACCACGCTGACGCTGCAAGTCGTCGCGGAAATCCAGAAGTTAGGCGGCACGGCTGCCTTCGTCGACGCCGAGCACGCGCTCGACCCCACCTATGCAGAGAAGCTCGGCGTCGACGTGAACGACCTGCTGGTCTCGCAGCCGGACACCGGTGAGCAAGCGCTCGAAATCACCGACATGCTCGTGCGCTCCGGTGCCGTGGACATCGTCGTCGTCGACTCGGTGGCAGCTCTCACGCCCAAGGCCGAAATCGAAGGTGAAATGGGCGAGATGCAAATGGGCTTGCACGCACGCCTCATGTCGCAGGCGCTGCGCAAGCTCACCGGCAACATCAAGCGCTCGAACACCATCGTCATCTTCATCAACCAGATCCGCATGAAGATCGGCGTCATGTTCGGCAATCCGGAAACCACCACTGGTGGCAACGCGCTCAAGTTCTACAGCTCGGTGCGTCTCGACATCCGTCGCATCGGCGCCATCAAGAATGGCGAAGAGGTCGTGGGCAACCAGACCCGAGTCAAGGTGGTGAAGAACAAGGTGGCGCCGCCGTTCCGCGAAGCCGAATTCGAGATCATGTACGGCATGGGCATCTCGCGTGAAGGCGAGATCATCGACATGGGCTCGACGCAAGGCATCATCGAGAAGTCCGGTGCCTGGTACAGCTACAAGGGCGAGCGCATTGGTCAGGGCAAGGACAATGCCCGCGAGTTCCTCAAGCAGCGTCCCGAGATGGCCAAGGAAATCGAAGACCAGATCCGTGTTCGGCTGCTGCCCGTCAAGCCGCAGCGGCCCGAGCTCAAGAGCGTTGGCTCCGACTGATCGTGTGGGGACTGGCTACAGCCTTTCCCCATTCATTTGCAACCCAGGCTAGCAACTCAGGTGAACGGTGGACCGTCTAAAGACACCACCGCTCACCCGAGGATCCCGACGATGCGTAAGTTCGCTGCATTCGCGTTAGCCATTGCTTCCTTCGCAACCATTCCACCCGCGACGGCGGAATCGCTGCTCGTACCCGCGGACAAAATCTACATTTCTCCTGAAGCGCCGCCGCTGCTGAATGGTGGTGTGCTGGTGCGCGACGGGCGCATCGCCAAGGTCATCGGCGAGCGCGCTCGCCGTGAGATTCCCGCGGAAACATTTGCGTCGGAGTGCCGCGGCGTGGTCGTCGCGGGCTTTCAGAACTCCCACGTGCACTTCATCGAGCCACGCTTCGCCGATGCCGCGAACAAGCCGGCCACCGATCTCGAGAAGGCGCTCGCCGACATGCTCATCAGCCGAGGGTTCACCACGGTTTTCGACGTCGCCTCGGACGAGTCCAACACGCTCGCGCTGCGCGCGCGCGTCGACAAGGGCGAATTGCGGGGCCCGCGCATTTTTACCGTCGGTCTGCCGCTGTTCCCGCCCGATGGCATTCCGAGCTACATCAACGATCTGCCGCCCGACGTGCTGGCGCGCATGCATCAGCCGGGCACTCCCCAAGAAGCGCGCGCCGCGGTGCGCTCAAATCTTCGCGCCGGCGCCGATGGCACCAAGCTCTTCCTGCACACCTCGCCGCGCCAGGGCGTGGTGACCAAGATGTCGGCGGAAATCGCGCGCGCCGCGGTCGCGGAGACTCACGCGCAGGGCAAGCTCGTGTTCGCGCATCCCACTACGCTCGAGGCCGTCCGGCTGGCGACGGACGTGGGCGTTGACGTGCTGGTCCACACCACGCTCGGCGAGCAGCAGCCCTGGGATGCGGCAACGCTTGCGCGCATGAAGAAGCAGAACATGGCGGTCATCCCGACCTTCAAGCTCTGGTTGTACGAGCTCGCGAAGGAACAGGTGCCCCAGCCCGTCGTCGACTCGCTGGTCGGTGCCACGTTCGACGAGCTCCGCGCTTTTCGCGGCGTCCAGGGGCAGGTGTTGTTCGGCACTGACGTCGGCTACATGCACGAAGACGATCCCACGGCGGAGTACGAGCTCATGGCTCGCTCCGGCATGAGTCCCGCCCAGATCCTGGCGTCGCTCACGACCGCGCCCGCTGCCAGATTCAAGGAGCAGAAATCGCACGGCAAGATCGCGCCCGGCTTCGCGGCGGACCTCGTGGTCCTCGGCGGTGACCCGTTCGGGGACGTAAAGCAGTTTGCCAACGTGAAGTGCGTTTTCCGCGATGGCGCACTGATCTACTCGAAGGGTCAGTGATGCGGCGTCCAGGGCGCAAACCTGAGTTGAACGAGCTGGATGCGGGCGACCCGAACCACTCCTATGCGTATGCGGTGGCGTTGCTCGCCCGCCGCGACTATTCGACGCGCGAGCTTCGCCAGAAGCTTTCGGACCGCGGCTATCTCGAAAATGCCATCGAGCCCGTGCTCATCGACCTCGAAGAGACCCGTAAGCTCGACGACCAGCGGTATGGTGCCAACGTGGTGGCCTACCGCGCGCGGCGCGGGCAGGGTCCCGCGCGCATCCGCAGCGAGCTCCGCCGCTCGGGCCTCAAAGACGACCAGATCGACGAGGCGGTGAAGACCGGGGACGACGCGCCCGACTTCATAGCCCTCGCCAGGGAAGCCCGGAGGCGGAAATTCGGCTCCGCCCTCCCCGCCGACTGGAAAGAACGGGCGAAACAAGCCAGATTTTTGCAATACCGGGGCTTTTCAACGGATCATATCCGTGCCGCTCTGGAGAGTGATCTCCCGGACGGCGAAACCGAGTAGCCGATCCGAACCGGTCGTAGCCCGACCCCCGTACCAAGAGTCATGCCCCAGAAACCGCCTTTCATGAGCGCGGCGCAAGTGCGTAGCGCGTTCCTCGAATTCTTCCGCGAACGTGGCCACACCGTGGTCCCGTCCTCCAGCCTCGTGCCGGGCAATGATCCGACACTGCTGTTCACGAACGCCGGCATGGTGCAGTTCAAGGACTGCTTCCTGGGCCGCGACAAACGAGACTATGTGCGCGCGGCTTCGAGCCAGCGCTGCGTGCGGGCCGGCGGCAAGCACAACGATCTCGAGAACGTGGGCTACACGGCCCGCCATCACACCTTCTTCGAGATGCTGGGCAATTTCTCGTTCGGCGACTACTTCAAGAAGGATGCGATCCGCTTCGCGTGGGACTTCGTGACCGGCACGCTCAAGATCGACCCGGCGCGCCTCATGGTCACGGTGTATGCCACTGACGACGAGGCGTTCGATATCTGGAACAAGGACATCGGGTTGCCTGCCGACAAGATCGCGCGCATCGGCGACAAGCCGGGCGGCGGCTCTGACAACTTCTGGCAGATGGGTGAGACCGGGCCCTGCGGTCCGTGTTCCGAAATCTTCTACGACCACGGCGAGCACATCCCCGGTGGTCGTCCGGACGAGCCCAATGGCGACGGCGATCGCTGGATCGAAATCTGGAACCTGGTGTTCATGCAGTTCGACCGTTCGGCCGACGGCAAGCTCACGCCGTTGCCCAAGCCTTCGGTCGATACCGGCGCTGGTCTCGAGCGCGTGTCCGCGGTCATGCAGGGCGTCACCAACAACTACGACATCGATATCTTCGTCGATCTCATCAATGACGCGGCGAGGTTGTTAGGCACGACCGAGCTCACCAACCCGAGCCTGCGCGTCATCGCCGACCACATCCGCGCGTGCAGCTTCCTCGTGGTAGACGGTGTGGTGCCGTCGAACGAAGGCCGCGGTTACGTGCTCCGCCGCATCGCGCGCCGTGCCATGCGCCACGGCCACAAATTCGGCAAGAGCCCTACGTTCTTCAACGAACTCGTTCCCACGCTCGTCAAGGTCATGGGCCAGGCTTTCCCCGAACTTGTCGAAAAGCAGGCGCGAGTGCGCGAAGTGCTGTTCAAGGAAGGCGAGCAGTTCGAGCGCACGCTCGAGACCGGCATGGAAATCCTGAATGCCGCCATTCAAACCCAGAAGGACCTGACTGGTTCATCCCCGCAAACACTCGGGCTTCCTGCTCAGGTCACTATTCCTGGCGAGGTGGTCTTCAAGCTGCACGACACCTACGGCTTCCCCACCGATCTCACGGCCGACATCGCTCGCGAGCGCGGTTTGCAAGTCGACATGCAGGGCTACGAAAAGGCCATGCAGAAGCAGCGTGGCATGTCGCAGGCCGCGAGCAAGTTCGGCTTGGGATTCAGCGAGGGCATCAAGCTCGAGGGCCGCACCAGCTTCATCGGTTACGAAAGTGTCTCGGACGTCGGCCAGGTGATCGCGCTGCTCAAGAACGGCGCGGCCGTCGACACGCTGAACGCGGGCGACGAGGGCGAGATCATCCTCGATCGCACTCCTTTCTACGCGGAGTCGGGCGGCCAAGTGGGTGACGCGGGCGAGCTCGGCAATGTGGGCGCGAAGTTCGCGGTCAGCGACACCCAGAAGCGCGGTACGGTGTTCTCGCACCTGGGCAAGGTCACGAGTGGTCTGGTCAAGCTTGGCGACAAGCTCGCTGCCCAGGTCGATGTGCCGCGGCGCAACGCCATCCGGGCCAATCACTCGGCGACACATCTTCTGCACGCCGCGCTCCGCAAGGTGCTGGGTACGCACGTTCAGCAGAAGGGGTCGCTGGTCGCTCCAGATCGCCTTCGTTTCGACTTCTCTCACTTCGCGGCCATCACGGCTGACGAGTTGCGTCGCATCGAGCGACTGGTGAATGCGGAGATCCGCGCGAATGCGGAGGCGGAGATCGACGAAATGCCCTATGACGCCGCGGTGTCCAAGGGCGCGATCGCCTTGTTCGGCGAGAAGTATGAGAAGGACGTGCGCGTGCTGCGCATGGGCGAGTTCTCCATGGAGCTCTGCGGTGGCACGCACGTCGCCCGCGCAGGTGACATTGGCTTCTTCAAGATCATCAGTGAGGGCGGCGTGGCCGCCGGCGTCCGCCGCATCGAGGCCATCACGGCCGAAGGCGCGCTGGAGTACGTCGAGCACACCGACGAATTGGTCAAGCAGGTCGCGAGTCTCGTGCGCGGTTCGCGCGATGACCTGAAGGCGAAGGTGGCGGATGCGCTCGAGCGCATCCGCCAGCTCGAGAAAGAGAACCGCCAGCTCAAGGACAAGCTCGCCAGCGGGCAGGGCACCGATCTGTCGGCCGGTGCGCGCGACATCGCGGGCGTGAAGCTCATCGCCGCGCAGGTGGATGGCGCCGATGCCGGCGCGCTGCGCAACGCGGTCGATCAGCTCAAGGACAAGCTCAAGAGCGCGATCATCGTGCTGGCGTCGGTCGATGCGACCAACAAGATCACGCTCGTCGCCGGCGTCACCGCCGATCAAGTGACCAAGGTGAAAGCCGGTGAACTGGTGGGCAACGTCGCCGGCCAGGTCGGCGGCAAGGGCGGCGGACGTCCGGACTTCGCGCAGGCCGGCGGCAACAACCCCGCCGCGCTGGGCGCGGCGCTCGCCAGCGTCGAGGCCTTCGTGCGCACCAAGCTGGGTGCGTGAGAAATGGGGACAGATTTATTTGAATACGATCCGAGCCGCCGCGGAGTCGCGTCACTTTCGATCGCATTCAAATAGATCTGTCCCCATGCGGACCTTCGTCCAGAAATACGGCGGCACCTCGGTGGGTTCCGTCGAGCTCATCCACCGCGTTGCCGGGAAAGTCGCCGCCGTTCGTGAACGAGGCGACCGCATCGCCGTGGTCGTGAGCGCCATGGGCGATTCCACCGACCGGCTCGTCGATCTCGCAGCCGGCATCGCAAGTGAACCGAACCCGCGCGAAATGGACGTCTTGCTGGCGACCGGCGAGCAGGTGTCGATCGCCTTGCTCGCGATGGCGCTGTGTGAGCGCGGCGTACCGGCCAAGTCGTTCACCGGCAGCCAGGTCCGTGTGCGCACCACCAGTGTCCATCGGCGTGCCCGCATCACCGACGTCGAGACGCGGCGCCTGCGCGAAGCCCTCGATGCGGGCATCGTGCCCGTGGTGGCCGGCTTCCAGGGCGTCGACGACGACGGGGACATCACCACCATCGGACGAGGCGGCTCCGATACCAGCGCCGTGGCGCTCGCCGTCGCACTCGAGGCCGACGAATGTCAGATCCTCACCGACGTGGACGGCGTCTACACCACCGACCCGCGCATGGTCCCCGACGCCCGCCGCCTCGACGTGCTTTCGTTCGAAGAGATGCTCGAGCTCGCCGGGCAGGGCTCGCGCGTTCTTCATCTGCGCGCGGTCGAATTCGCGGCAAAGTACAACGTGCCGCTGCGCGTGTTGTCCTCGTTCCGTCCCGGACCCGGCACGCTCATCTGCAAGGAGGAGGCCCACGTGGAAGCCCCGCTCATTTCCGGCATCGCGTTCAATCGCGACGAAGCCCAACTCACCGTTTCGGGCCTTCCCGACACGCCCGACTGCGTGGCGCGCGTGCTCAAACCCATCTCCGCCGCCAACATCGAGGTCGACATGATCGTTCTTGCGACCGGCAGCGACGGCCTTAAGGACCTGTCTTTCACGGTGCATCGCGACGACTTCCTCGAGGCGCAGCGCCTGGCGCGGAACATAACCGCCGAGTTTCCGGGCGCGCGGATGACCTCGGACGACAAGGTGGCGAAGCTCGCCGTAGTCGGAGTCGGCATGCGCTCGCACGCGGGCGTCGCGACGCAACTCTTTGAATCGCTTGCTCGCCAGGGCGTGAAAGCGCTGCTCATCTCAACTTCCGAGATCAAGATCGCGGTGCTGGTCCCCGAGGACCGCCTCGAAAGTTGTGTCAAATCTCTGCACAACGATTTGCGACTCTCTCAGGCGCTGCTGTCCTCCGCGTTATGAGAGGTCGCTACGTGACCACATCGTATACAGGTGTTAAGGTTCCGCACCGCTGTTCGTCCGCATTTGCGGGGGTCCGAACGGCATCTACGTCTAAGAGAAAGAGGCTCTGCGGAGGGCCCTCAACATGCTCATTTTGACGCGACGAGTTGGTGAATCGGTGGTGATAGGCGAGGACGTGACTGTCACGGTCCTCGGCGTTAAGGGGAACCAGGTCCGTATCGGCATCAATGCGCCGAAGAACGTGGCTGTCCACCGCGAAGAAATCTTCGAACGCATCAAGAGCGGTCGCGGCGCCGATGGCGCGGCCAATGCGGATGAACCCGCTGCTCCTCGGGAAAGCCTGCCTGTCTGATCAGAGGCCGGCGTGCCGCCGGCCATCGATTCGCGTCTGCCGTCCGTAAGCCTTTGATCGCAAGCCAAACCTTTGCCAGTTCGGCTTTCGACCCCTATGATTGCGGCCCCCGGAGAGATGGCCGAGTGGTCGAAGGCGCACCCCTGCTAAGGGTGTAGGGACCAAAAGTTCCTCGAGGGTTCGAATCCCTCTCTCTCCGCCAATTACTATTTTCACGACAGCACAGGCTGTCTCGGAAATCGGAATTTCCCTTGAAACTCCGAATGTTCCGAGATCTCGGCGTCTCTTAACGTCTCGCCTAGTCTCGCCGTCGTGATGGTACTTTTGGGTTCTGGTGCATTCGCGGCGTTGAACCCAAATTTCGCGCTCCTTTAAGGAGACCGAATGACCAAGCCAGTTGCGCGCGATGCCATCTATCGGCATCGCAGGTTCCAAGCTGAAGACATCGAGCAATGCGTTCGCTGGTACATCACTTACCGGCTGAGCTACCGCGACCTTGTAGCGATGATGGCCGAGCGCGGCGTCCGCGTATCCCACACAACGATCTTGCGTTGGGTCATGCGTTACGTTCCGGATTTCGAGAAGCGCTGGGCGCGGTACGAGCGGCCTGCGCAGTCCTCCTGCAGGATGGACGAGACAGCGGTCTCGGTGCGAGGAGGGCGCTTCTACCTGTACCGAGCGGTTGATAAGCGCGGAAAGACAGTGAATTCGCTGCTATGCGCGGATGTGTTCGCCACGGAAGAATTCTTCCGCCAGGCCGTAGCGCGTCAGCGGAGCTGGCCAAGCAAGATCAATCTCGACGGCAACGCCGCGACGCATCGGGCGCTTCTGTTCCTGCGAAGACAAGATCCGCGGTGGCAGTCCGTTGTCATTCGTAGCCGTCGCTATCTCAACAACATCGTCGAGCAAGACCATCGAGCGATCAAACGCCGTTGTGCCTCGATGCTTGGGCTCAAGTCTTATCGGTCGGCGAGCATTACCCTCGCAGGCGTAGAGCTGGCGCATCGCATTCGCAAACAGCAGTTCTCGATCGCTGACGGGAGCCAACAATCGTCGTTGAAGCACCTTTGGGAGCAGGCGTTAGCCTGAATGTTGACTGAATCAGAGGCCCAGGCGATCAAGCCTGTGCGTTACCCGCGAAAAGTAACCGATTGGGGCGGGCTGTATTTGTTAATCACACCCAAAGGGCATCGGTATTGGCGCTACCAGTACCGCTATGGAGGCGCAGGTAAGACGCTCGCCTTGGGTGTACATCCAGATGTGTCACTCGAGACGGCCAGAGCGCGGCATTTGTTCGCGCGCAGCCTGCTTGCTGACGGAATCGATCCCTCAGCTTGAAGCGTACGCTGGGGAAAAATGTGTTCGCGGTTGCCGCGCGAAACTGGATGCTTCGGAGGCGCTCAAAAATCGGCCACAGGATTAGTTGATGGTGGGCAACGCGCTTGCAGCTCTCTGTAGTTACAAGCACTTACGGCTCATACAACTGCTAACCATCCGGGCGGCAGCGGTGACTATCGAATTCTCACGGAAGAAGTAGAGTTGTGGCTGTGGGGTGACGGCTAGCCGGCCAAGCACCGCCTGCCCGGAAATCTGAAGTTAGATAGGTGAGTTATGGCATCACGCCAGCGCCTCAGGCGCGCCGCATTCTTGTGCATCCACGCGCTCTCAAACGTGAGGTGCTTTCGCGCCGGCTGCGACGTGGGCAGGGCCCAGTTGCATCGGCATTTCTATGGCCGCGCGCACAACAACTTCCTGGATGTCGCGGTAATCAAGTGGTGCG
>DATLDQ010000108.1:0-40781 GCA_035525785.1 Steroidobacteraceae bacterium
CAGTTGGTAGAGCAGCGCCCTTTTAAGGCGTTAGTCGTGGGTTCGAGCCCCACCCGACCCACCATTCATGAGCCGTCTTTCATGAGCCGCTTTTCATGAATGATTCCGCGTTCGACTTCGTGATCATCGGCGCCGGCACCGCCGGATGCCTGCTCGCCAACCGCCTGTCCGCTGATCCGAACTGCCGCGTGCTACTCGTCGAAGCCGGCGGCACCGACGACTACCACTGGATTCACATCCCCGTCGGCTACCTGCGCTGCATCGGCAACCCGCGCACCGACTGGCGCTTCCGCACCGAGCCCGAGCCCGGCCTCGGTGGCCGCGACATCCTCTATCCGCGCGGCAAGGTGCTCGGCGGCAGCTCGAGCATCAACGGCATGATCTACATGCGCGGGCAGGCGCGCGACTACGACGCCTGGGCCGCGGCCACTCGCGACGACGCCTGGCAGTGGCGCAACGTGCTGCCGGATTTCGTCGGGCACCAATGCAGCTACCGGCGCGAGGCCGGAAGCACGGGCGCCGACATCTACCATGGCGCCGGCGGCGAGTGGCGCGTGAGCAAACAACGTCTGCGCTGGGAAATCCTCGACGCCTTCGCGGCGGCCGCGGAGCAGGCGGGTTTCCCGCGCATCGACGATTTCAACCGCGGTGACAACGCGGGCGTGAGCTACTTCGACGTGAACCAGCGCGCGGGCCTGCGCGTGAGCTCGGCCAAGGCGTTCCTGCGGCCCGCGTTCCATCGCCGCAATCTCGTGATCTGGCATGGCGCGCTCACCGAGCGACTCACCACCGCCCGCGCCGCCGACGGCAACCTGCGCTGCACGGGCGCGACACTGCGCACGCGCCAGGGACACATCGACGTCCATGCGCGTCGCGAGTTGATCCTGAGCGCGGGCGCCATCGGCAGTCCGCAGCTCCTCCAGCTCTCGGGCATCGGCCCCGCGACGTTGCTGCGCGAGCACGGCATCGACGTCGTGCACGACGTGCCGGCGATCGGCGAGAACCTGCAGGACCACCTGCAGATCCGCCCCGTGTTCAAGGTGCGCAACGTGCGCACGCTCAACGAGATTGCCAACACGACATTCGGGAAGATCGCGATCGCGCTCGAGTACGCGCTGCGTCGCACCGGCCCGATGAGCATGGCGCCGTCGCAGCTCGGCGCGTTCGTGCGCAGTGATCCGACGCAGCCGCATCCCAACCTGCAATACCACGTGCAGCCGCTCAGCCTGCGCGCCTATGACGCGCCCATCGACCGCTTCCCGGCGTTCACGGCCAGCGTGTGCAACCTCAACCCGACGAGCCGCGGCAGCGTGCGCATCCGCGGCGCCCGCATCGACGACGCGCCGCGTATTTCTCCCAACTATCTAGCTACCGATGGGGACCGGCGCGTGGCCGCCGATTCGCTGCGGGTCACGCGACGCATCGTGGCGCAGCCGGCGCTCGCGAAATACGGCCCCGAGGAGCACCTGCCCGGACCGCAGTTCACGAGCGACGACGAACTGGTGAGGGCCGCCGGAGGCATAGCAAATACGATATTCCACCCGGTCGGAACCGTATGCATGGGCGCGCCGGGCGACGCGGCGCCACTCGACAGCCATCTGCGGCTGCGCGGCGTGCGCGGATTGCGCGTCGTCGATGCCAGCATCATGCCGACCATCGTCAGCGGCAACACGAACAGCCCCACGTTGATGATCGCGGAGAAGGCCGCGCGCTGGATCATCGCCGGGAACTGACGGGCGGTTTGCTACACTGCGGCGCCACTTCGGTTCGGTAACGGGGGATGACGATGAACAGGATCTCGGGGCTCGTCGCGGCGGGCTTGAGTTTGTTTGCCGGTGCCGCTCTCGCGGCGGACGATTCGAAGCCGCTCTTCAACGGCAAGGATCTCAAGGGCTGGTCCGCGCACTACGCGTCGAAGACCGACGACGGCGCGCCGCCGGTGGCCACGATCTTCAAGGTCGAGAACGGCACCATCCATGCCTATCCGACGCAGGCCGCGGGTACGTCACAGCCGAATGCCTATCTGCTCTCCGACGCGGAATACAAGGATTACGTCCTGACGCTCGAGTACCGCTGGGGCGAGAAGAAATTCCCGCCGCGCCAGGATGTCGTGCGCGACGCCGGGCTCCTCTATCACGTGCACCGCGAGCGGCCGTCCGACTGGCCGGCCTGCGCCGAGGCGCAGATCCAGGAAGGAGACACCGGTGATTCCTGGGCGGTGTCCACGCAGGTGTCGAGCTTCGTCGATCCGAAGACGGGCTTCTACGCGCTGCCCGAGAACGGCGGCGTGCCCGTGACCGTGGGCGCCGACGGCAAGTTCATGCGCACGCGTCACAGCCGCACCAACGAATACCCGGAGTGGAACAAGCTCGAGATCATCGTGCGCGGCGACAAGGCCACTCACGTCGTCAACGGCATGGCCAACATGCGCGTGTACGACCTCAAGTCGTGGGACGCCGCGAGCAACGCGTGGGTGAAGCTCGACAAGGGCCACGTCGCCCTGCAGGCCGAAAGCGCCGAGGTCTTCTACCGGAACATCCGCATCCGCCCGATCACGAAGCAGGACGACGCGGATCCCGCGCCGGCCACCACCGAGATCTGGTTCCCCGTGCCGCCGAAGGTCACGCCGGGCGCGAGCCCGGGGGCGCCGCCGTCGGATGCGATCGTGCTGTTCGACGGCAAGTCCATCGACGGCTGGCGGAACCCGAAGGACGGCTCGGATGCGAAATGGACCGTGAAGGACGGCGAGATGGTCGTCGCGCCGGGCACCGGCGACATCCAGACCAAGGCCGCGTTCGGCGACGTGCAGTTGCACGTCGAGTGGTGGGATCCGTCGCTGCCGCCGGACAAGGTCAACCAGGACCGCGGCAACAGCGGCATCTTCCTGCAGGACATCTACGAAGTGCAGGTGCTCGACAACTTCACGAACCCGACGTACGTGAACGGCATGGTCGGCAGCATCTACAAGCAGTATCCGCCGCTCGTGAACGCCGCGTGGCCGGCCGAGCACTGGCAGACCTACGACATCATCTTCATGGCGCCACGCTTCAACGCCGACGGCTCGCTGCAGTCCGCGGCGCGCCTCACGGTGCTGCTGAACGGGATCCTCGTGCAGAACAACTCGACGCTCAAGGGCGGCACCACCTACATCGGCGCGCCTAGCTACCATCCGCACGGCGACATGCCGATCCGTCTGCAGGATCACGGCCACCTGGTGCGCTACCGGAACATCTGGCTGCGCAAGCTGTAGCGGATCCCGGGACGCGCATCCCGCCACCGGTCGCCATGACCCTGGTGGCGGGAGCGCGCGTCGGCGGCTGTCGGGCGATCGAAACGGCGTGTTTTGCCGCGCTGGCTCCGCCGCCGGTTCCGAGCGCCCGGCACCGATGACAACGCTGACATCCAGGAGCCCGGTTCCGGGCTCTTGAGACCTTCGTCACAGCCGCGTCCGGCGGCAAATTCCTGCCGCTTTCCAGGCGCCTGCCTGAAGTCCCGCAGCGTCGTGCCCCTCAAGGGAAACCTTTGCCGGACCGATAGATTTCCCCATGGGAACCTCGGATGAAGTCAAAGAGCAGGTCACGACCGACCTGCCGCTGCAGCGTCAGCTCATGGGATCGCTGGCGCTCGTGCTCGTGCTGAGCGCGATCGCCGGCATCATCGGTTACGCGACGTTCGACAGCGCTCAGCTCGACAACAGCTTGCGATCGAAGACCGAGATGTACGCGACGACTCTCGGTTCGAGCCTGTATGGCTCCGTCGCGACCTCGGATACGGTCACGGCCGAGAGCCTGCTGAAACCCCTGGCCACCGATCGCACCGTGCACGGCGCGGCCGTGTATGCGCCGAGCGGCCGACGGCTCGCGGGCATGGGGCGCTTTCCCGCGACGTTCGGCCCGGCCGACACGATGAAGCCGGCCGACGATCGCGTCGTGATCACGATCCGGGACATCAGCGTCAACGAGGGCGAGGTCGGCCACCTGTACCTCGCGCTTTCCACCGAATTCATCGATTCGGCGCGTTTCCGCGCCGCGCAGTTCCCCGCGATGATCACGGCCGTCGTTCTGCTGTTCGCCGTGCTGCTGGCGCTGGCGCACTCGTTCAGCGTCATGATGTCCGAGTGCGTGCGCATGTTCGAGGAGCGCCGCCAGATGGAGCGCTCGGAGAAGGAGCGACTCGAGAAGCTGGTGTCCGAGCGCACGCGCGAGCTCGCGCTCGTCGTCGAGGGCACGCAGGCCATTCCGTTCGCGCTGGACGTCGAGGACGGACATTTCGAATACATCGGCCCGCAGGGCCCCGCGCGTCTCGGTTTCGGCGAAAGCCTGTGGAAGCAGATCGGCTTCCTGGACAAGCTCATGCCGCGCGATCGCAACGGCGAGGTGCGCGCGAAACTCGACGAGAGCCAATCAGGCTCGTTCGAGATCGAAGCCACCGTGCTCACGATCGACGACAAGCGCGTCGACCTGCGCTGGGTGGCGAGCTGCGAGAAGAGCGCGAGCACGGGTCAGCACAAGGTGCTGCGCGGCATGATGCTCGACGTCACCGACCAGCGCCGTCTCGAGAGCGACCTCGCGCAGGCGCAGAAGCTCGAGTCGGTCGGTCGACTGGCGGCGGGCGTGGCGCACGAGATCAACACGCCGGTGCAGTTCGTCTCCGACAGCGTGAGCTTCGTGCGCGAGGCGATGGACGACCTCTCCCAGATCGTCGACAAGTATCGCGAGCTGCGCACCGCGACCGAGAAGGATCCGGCGCACACGGGCGCGGACATCGCCGCCGCGGCGAAAGCCGCCGAAGAGGCGGAAGACGACGCCGACCTCGACTACATCCTGGAGAACGCGCCCGTGGCGCTCGACCGCGCGCGCGATGGCCTCAGTCGCGTGGCCGCGATCGTTCGCTCGATGAAGGAGTTCGCGCATCCGGACCGCAAGGAGATGGTGCTGACCAACATCAACCAGGCTATCGCCAGCACGCTGGTCATCGCGTCCAATGAATACAAATACGTCGCCGAAGTGGAGACCTCGTTCGGCGACATTCCCAACGTCAACTGCTATGCGGGCGAGGTCAACCAGGTGGTGCTCAATCTCATCGTCAACGCGGCGCACGCCATCGGTGACGTGGTCAGGGGCACGCAGGCGAAGGGCAGGATCCGCGTGAGCACCCGTTTGCTCGATGACACGGTCGAGATCTCCATCGCCGATTCCGGCAAGGGCATCCCGGTGGAAGTCCGATCGCGGATCTTCGATCCGTTCTTCACGACCAAGGAGGTCGGCAAGGGAACGGGGCAGGGCCTTGCCATCGCGCGCACCGTGGTCGTGGACAAGCACAAGGGCACGCTGCACTTCGAGACCGAGATGGGCAAAGGCACCACGTTCTACATCCGCCTGCCCTTGTCCGGGCCGACATCGCAGTCGGACGGGTCGGCAACCGAAACGGCGGCCGCATGAAACTCGCACAGGTCTCCACCGCGCACATCCGTGCCGTCACGGGCACGGCGTTCGTCGCCACGCTGAGCTCGCTGCTCTTCGGTTACTGCACGGCCGTGATCTGCGGCGTGGTCGATGCGATCAATCACAATTTCATCGAGCCGCGCGGCATGCACGAGACCGCGGCCAACGCACTGCTGGGCCTCACGGTGTGCGCGGCGTTGGCCGGCACCATTCTCGGAGCGCTGACCGCGCGCCGCGCCGCGGAACTGCTGGGCCGCAAGAAGCCCATGATCATCGCCTCGGTGCTGTTCCTGGTATCGGCCTTCGGCTCGGCATTCCCGGAAATGGGCATCGCGCCGCTCGGCGGCATGGGCGCCGACGCCATCTGGCCGTTCATCTTTTATCGCGTGCTGGGTGGCGTGGCCGTGGGACTGGCTTCGGTGATCGCCCCGATGTACGTGGCGGAATTCGCGCCCAGCGCAGTGCGTGGCCAGCTCGGCGCCTACCAGCAGATCGCCATCGCCGGTGGCATCGCCATCGTGTTGTTCGTGAACTGGGGCATCGGGTTGCAGGGTGACGACGCTTGGGTCCTGAACACCGGTTGGCGCTGGATGATGGTGTCGCTGGCCGTGCCGTCGCTCGCGTTCTTCTGGTTGAGCTTCACGGTGCCCGAATCACCGAGCTGGCTGGTGCGTCACGGGAAGATAGAGGAAGCGCGCCGCTCGCTGCTTCGTTCAGCCGAACCCGAGGAAGTGGAGATCATGCTCACCGAGCTCTCCGCGGGCAACCTGCAGCAGAAGCCCGAGCCGTTGTTCTCCTTCGGCTCGCGCGTGGTGGTCGTGGGCGTCGCGCTCAGCGTGCTGCAGCAGCTCATGGGTCTCAACGCAATCTCCTACTATGGACCGCAGATCCTGCAGCGCATGGGTTATCACATGGATGCGGCATTTCTCGGCGTGCTGCTCGCGCGCTGCGGCAACCTGCTCGCGACCATGGCCATCGTGCTGGTGGTCGATCGCGTGGGCCGCAAGCCATTGCTGATCTTCGGCGCGGTCGTCATGGGATTCGCGATGATGGCCCTGGGCAGTCTGTTCCGCACCGACAATGCCAGCGCCTACGGGCTCACGGCCATGTGCCTTTACATGGCGGGCCTCGGCATGTCGTTTGGCCCCATCGTGTGGATACTGATGTCCGAGATATTCCCCGCGCCGATCCGCGCGCAGGCCATGGCGTTCTCGATCTCCGCCCAGTGGGGCGCCAATTTCCTCGTATCGTTCACCTTCCCGGTCATGTTCGGGGACTCGGTACTCAATGGTTTCGCGCACGGGGGGTTCGCGTTCTGGATCTACGGCGGCTTCGGCCTGGTGGCCGCGTACGTGGTGATGCGCTACGTGCCCGAAACCAAGGGGCTGGATCACGAACGCGTGAGCGCCTACTGGAAGGCGGCGGCTTCCACTACGCGCTGATTCCGACCCGGGCGATCGCCTGCTCGAGTTGGCGCAGGGATTCCTTGAGATAGCGTTGCTTGGCCGCCTCGAGCTTCGAGCGCAGCGCGGAGAGCTTCTCCTCGCTGGTATCGAGCGCCTGCCGGATGGCCGGCAGCAGGTCGGTCGTGTACGTGTACGCGATGTCGTCCAGCGAATAGAAGCTCGCGAGCTTCTCGTGCGCAATAGGTACCGCGTTGAAACCCACGGCCGCGGCGATGGAGGAGGTCGACTTGCTCTGGAAGTACGTCGGGTGCGATTGCGGCGTGATGAGCGGCAGCACGTAGTCCACGCTGTTGAGCAGGCGGTAGTAGCTGCGGTACCCGATGCCCTTCCAGGTATAGAGCACGTGCTCTTCGAGCCCGGCATCGCGGACCTGCCGCTCGAAGTCGCGGAACTCGCGGCTCAGCGTGCGTCCCATGATGTAGACCTCGAAATCCTCGCGGCCCTCGCTCTTGAGCTGTCGCAATGCGCTCAGCAACTGGCGATAGTCGCGCCGCGTCGCGTCGAAATAGCCCTGGACGCACAGCCGTCGTCGCGAGCCATTGCGCGGTATGCGCGGGACTTCCTGGTCGTAGAAGAACACCGGCACCATGGTGCCCGCGGGTGCGACATGCGTGAAATGCTCGGCGACATACGGCGCGAGCACCATGAGATGACAGCGTGGATGCGCGATGAACGGCTGGTAGTCAGGCCGGTTGGCGACCAGGCTGCCGTTGTGCACGAAGCCGAGCACTGGCGTGTCGAGCAGCAGCACGTTGGCGCAGTCGAGTACGCCCCGGCCTTCGAAGGTGTTCATGACGACGAGATCGAAGCGTTCCCTGCGCACGGCCTCGAGCACCCGGGCAGGTGTGAGGCGCGAGTGCACGCGCGGCTTGAGCCCTGGCGCATGCACGAAGGAATTCTTGAGGCGATTGCGCCAGCTGTTGAAAACCTCGACCTCGTAACCAAGCTGCTGCAGTAGATGGACGGTGGTGAGATACACCTCGTCGTGGCGGTTGTAACACTCGACGATGGCGCAGCGTTTGCGCGCCGGTGGAGTGGTGGCGAGGGTCTGGTCGATCTGTAAGGCTGCGTTCACGGTCTTCGGCTGACGTTGGGGACGTTGTTCTTGCTCTGGGTCATGGCCCGGGTATCAACCCTCGGGCCGCCAATCTAAACACAATGTGCGAAATAAAGCCCCGCGCAGCCCGTGAGTAAATGGGGCTGCGCGGGGGTGGGTTGCCGCGATGCGCTAGCGCTGCGGCTCGGTGCGGTTGTCGTATTCGGAATTGTCGAGGTAACCGTCACCGTTCTTGTCGGCGGACGAAAAAGATTCCACCAACTTCGGATCCGCGGAAGCCTCCGGCATGGAGATGCGGCCATCCTTGTTCGCGTCGAGCGTGTCGAACGAACCGGATTGCCCGGCCGGGGTCGCGGGTGGCTTCTGGCCTTCGGCCGCGATTCCGGCGAGTGGAATCAGCGCGGCGACGGCGGCTGCGAGCAAGGTCTTCTTCATGGCAATTCTCCTTTCGGCAAGTTCGGCAAAGTTTCGGTGCACTACGCGTGCCAGCTGCCGCGACCGCGTGCCGGGTCAGTGACTTGCGGCAGTGGCAATCGTGACGGCGGCGCGCGAGGCGCACGTGGTTGCAGGTGCACGGCGACAAATCGCGCGCCGTGCGACGTCGCCACGCGACATCACACGACTTGTCCCATCGGAACAAGTAGTTGCTGGTCGGCATTTGGTGACGTCCCGCCATGACCTGGCTTTGGCCGACAGGCGTGCTGGCATTGCGCCGACACAAGTGTGAGTGCATTCCGAACGCGCAGCGCGCCCCGACACCCGACGCTGCCGTGGCGTGAACGCATTCTGGTTCGTACTGGTCGGCGTCCTGCTCATCGTCATCGCGCTGCTCGGGCGATTCCTCGACCGCCTGCCGGTGAGCCCCGCCATGATCTATCTACTCGTCGGCATGGCACTGGGGCCGGCCGCGCTCAACGCGATCGAGTTGCATCCGTTGCGCGAGCTCACGCTGCTCGAGAGCCTGTCCGAAGTCGCCCTGCTGATCGCCCTGTTCACCGTGGGCATCAAGCTGCGCGTGCCGATTGGCGACGCGCGGTGGAGCCTGCCGCTGCGACTGGCGACGCTGTCCATGGGCGCGACGGTGCTCGGCATCACGCTGGTGGCGTGGCTCTTCTTCGGGTTCAGCCCTGGTCTCGCGCTCGTTCTGGGCGCGACGCTCGCTCCCACCGACCCCGTGCTCGCGTCGGAGGTGCAACTGCGCAGTCCGCAAGACCGTGACGCGCTGCGATTCGGGCTGACGGGCGAGGGCGGTCTCAACGACGGCACGGCATTCCCGTTCGTACTCCTGGGGCTTGGCGTGCTCGGCGCGGGCGAAGCGACGTTCAGCCTGTGGCATTGGCTCTCCGTCGACGTGCTGTGGTCGGTGGTCGTCGGCCTGGGCTCGGGATTCGCCGTGGGCACGGTGCTCGCCGCGGGCGTGCGCGCCATGCGCGCGCGCTTCAGCAATGCGGTCTTTTTCGATGAATTCCTGCTGCTGGGCGTCATCGCTCTGAGCTACGGCGTCGCGCTATCGCTGCATGCACTCGGCTTCCTGGCCGTGTTTGCCGCGGGTCTCGCGCTGCGCCGCGCCGATGATATGCACGCCCACGGCCTGGAGCGCAGCGATGACATCACGCCGCGGTCACCGCTCACGCCGAGCATGTTGAGCGTGAACGAACAACTCGAGCGCATCGCCGAAGTCGCCATCGTGCTCCTGGTGGGAGTGATGATTTCCACGGGCTACTGGTCCGTGACCGGACTGTGCATCGCCGCGCTGTTGTTCCTGGTGATCCGCCCGTTGTCCGTCTACGCGGGGCTCGCCGGTGCGCCCGCCGCGCGAGTGCAACGCCGTCTCATCGGGTGGTTCGGGATCCGCGGCATCGGTTCGTTCTACTACGCCATCTATTCCGTGAATCTCGGCAGTGATGAGATCCTGTACACGCAGGCCGAGCAGCTGCTCTCGTGCGTGTTCACGGTGATCGCCGCGTCCATCATCGTCCACGGCATCTCGGCGGCGCCCCTCATGGAGCTCTACCAACGGCGGTGGTCGCGCGGCCGCGGGCGTGTCCCGACGGTGTCGGACAAACGATGACAGTGGCGGGGCCGCGCTCCCACGACATAACCGGTTCCCACCGCTCGCGCGCGTTGCAGCAACACGCGGACAATTAAACACATGGAACCAACGGATTGGACTCGCGTCGCGGGCAACTGGATGCATTGGCGCGGGGCGATCCGGGAACGTTGGGGAAAATTGACGGATGACCACCTGGATGTAATCGCGGGCAGGCGCGAAAAGCTTGCGGGGCGAATTCAGGAACTCTACGGACTGCAAAAGGAAGAAGCCGAACGTCAGCTGCGCAACTGGGAGCGCAACCTGTTCGGTGGAGAGGAGTAGCCATGATCACCATGAATGGAATTCGCAATGGTTTTTGGTGCTGTGTCGCGCTGGGCATCGTCGCCTGCGCTTCCGCACCGATGCCGGTCGACAAGCTCGCGGTCGCGAAAGCCGCCGTCGAGCGCGCCGAGCAGGCGCAGGCAGCGCAATTCGCGCAAGTCGAACTGACCACCGCGCGCAACAAGCTTTCTGCCGCGCAAGCCGCGGCAGACAAGCGCGATGCGGACGTGGCGGCGCGACTCGCCGATCAGGCGGACGTCGATGCGCAGCTCGCCGAAGCGACTGCGCGCGCCAAGCAGCAGGAGCAGATGGTGACGCAAATGGAGGCCAGTCTGCAGGACCTGCGCAATGAGGCGCTGCGGAACCAGACGCGGGGCGACAGCTCCGGCGCCGGCGCCATTACCCCGCAACCCGCGACGCCGCCGCAGCAGTAAGGCCGAAGCCAAGGAGACATTGTCATGAAAGCAAGGTTGTTAGCCATCTCGCTCACCACCACCGCGCTGTCCGTGCTCGGAGGCTGCGCGACCACGCCCAAGGACTCAGCGCTCCTCGCGCAAGCACGCGAGGCGGTGAGCCGGGCGGAATCCGATGCCGGCGTCACGAAGTACGCGCCGACCGAACTCGACCGCGCGCGCAAGCTTCTGATCAATGCGGAAGGAGCCGCGAAGGAGCGAGGTCCTGTGGACAAGGTGACCTCGCACTACGCGTACCTCACTACCCAGATGGCGCACATCGCCGAACAGCGTGCGCAAGAGCAGGTGGCGATGACGCGCGTCAAGTCGGGCGAGACCGAGCGCCAGCGCATCCTGCTGTCCGCCCGGGAAAGCGAGGCCGACCGTGCGCTCGCGCAGGCGCGCAACGCGCAGGCGCAGGCCGAGCAGGCCCGCAATGAAGCGCAGAATGCCCAGGCGCAGGTGGCCCAGACCCAGACCGAGAATCAGCGCCTCATGGGCGAGCTGCAGGCGGCCCAGCAGACTTCCCGCGGCATCGTGCTGACGCTCGGTGACGTGTTGTTCGACACTGGCAAGTCGGAGCTCAAGCCTGGGGCTACGCGCCCGATCGAGCAGATCGCCACCTTCCTGAACGAGAATCCCGAGCGCCGTGTGCAGATCGAGGGCTTCACGGACAGCCAGGGGACGGATGAATACAACCAGCAACTCTCGCAGCGGCGTGCGGATGCGGTGGCGCGAGCCATCATCCAGCGTGGCATCGATTCGCAGCGGGTGCGTGCGCTCGGCTATGGCGAGGAATATCCGAAGG
This sequence comes from Steroidobacteraceae bacterium, assembly GCA_035525785.1. GTDB lineage: Bacteria > Pseudomonadota > Gammaproteobacteria > Steroidobacterales > Steroidobacteraceae > CADEED01. The sequence goes on from DATLDQ010000108.1 coordinate 11,602, forward strand.
CCAGCAATGACAGCGCCGGCAGCCGGCAGCTCAATCGCCGTGTTGAGATCGTCGTCTCGAACGGCGACGCCGCCATCCCGGAGCGGACGACCGCTTCGCCTTGAGCATCCCGATGAACAACATGGCGGGGGAGGCGGTGCCGCGGTCCGTTTCGCTGGATGACAGCGAACTGCGCCTGATCGGCAACTCGACGGGCATGCGCAAGGTGCGCGAGCTCATCGGACGCGTCGCGCCGACGGACTCCACCGTCCTGATCTGCGGCGAGTCCGGTTGCGGCAAGGAGTTGGTCGCCGAGTCCGTGCATGCCATGAGCCCGCGTGCGGGCAAACCTTTCGTCGCCATCAACTGTGCCGCAATTCCGGCGACGCTCATCGAGGCCGAATTGTTCGGTCATGAGCGCGGCAGCTTCACGGGCGCGATGCGCACGCGTGAAGGAGTCTTCGAGCGCGCGAACGGCGGGACCCTGCTGCTCGACGAGATCACAGAGATGCCTCTTGATCTGCAATCGCGCCTGCTTCGTGTGCTCGAAACCAAAAGGCTGAACCGCGTCGGCGGTTCGGCGGATCTCCCCGTGGACGTGCGGGTGATCGCGTCCACCAACCGGTTGCCCGCGCAGGCGTTCGACGAAGGACGGCTGCGCGAGGACATCTATTACCGGCTGGCCGTGGTCACCATCGAGCTACCGCCGCTGCGCGAGCGGGGCGAGGACATCCTCGTGCTCGCGGAGTTCTTCCTCGGCGAGCTCAACCTGCGCAATGGCACGCACAAGCGTCTCTCGGAAGATCTGCGCACGCGCTTCATGCGACACCGCTGGCCGGGCAACGTCCGCGAGCTGCGCAATGCGGTGGAGCGCGCGTACATCCTGTGCGACGGCGAGCTCAACCTGAGTGAATCGGAGATGCCGACGCTGCGCGGTGAAGGCGATGGCGCGGGCAGCGTGCACGGCAATGAAATCCATATTCCGATCGGCGCGACGCTCGACGAGATCGAGCGCACGTTCATCCTCGCGACGCTCAAGCACTTCGAGGGCGACAAGCGCAGGGCGGCGGACGTGCTCGGGTGCAGCCTGAAGACGCTGTACAACAAACTGCATGCCTATGACCGCGAACGCGCGGTGCGCGATCGCCCGGCCGGGCTCAACTGAACGCACTCGAGGCATTCATGGCGGGCATTCAGAAACTTTACGGCGGGAACAATCGTGAATGGCGCAGCGACGACAGTCGCTGCGCGCGCGACTGCGCCGAAGAGCGCAGTGTTTTGGACGTGCAGAGCATTCTGCGCGTCGTGCATGGGGAGTAAACGAAGGAGATCCGGATGGGAATCATTTTGTGGTTGATCATTGGTGGCGTCGTTGGCTGGCTTGCGAGCCTCGTCATGCGCCGGGATGCCAGTCAGGGCATCGTCCTCAACATCGTCGTAGGCATCGTCGGTTCGATGCTCGGCGCCTGGCTCATCGGACCACTGGTCGGCGCTCCGTCGATCAACTCCGGCGAAATCAGCGTGGCAAGCTTGCTCGTGTCCTTCCTGGGCGCGGTGATTCTGCTGGCCATCGTTAACCTCATCACGAGGCGTAGCGTCCGCTGAGTAAAGCAGGAGCTCGGGTACTTGGTCGCGGAACTGTTCGCAGTCCACGTCTCGGTGCCCGAGCTCGTGCTACGCGGCACGCTGGTCTACTGGCTGCTGTTCCTCATCTTCCGTTTCGTGCTGCGCCGTGACGTCGGCGCGGTCGGCATCGCCGACATCCTGCTGCTCGTCATCGTCGCGGATGCCGCGCAAAACGCCATGGCCGGTGGCTACGACACGTTTGCCGAAGGCGCGATTCTCGTCGGTACCATCGTCACGTGGAACTGGCTGCTCGATGTGCTCGGCTTCTATTTCAAGCCGATGCGGCGATTCACCTCACCCGACAGGCTCATCCTGGTTTCGCACGGTGTCGCGCAACGCCGCAACCTGCGGCGCGAGTTCATTTCGATGGACGAGCTCGAGGAGAAGATGCGCGAGCAGGGCATCGAAAATCTGCACGATGTGAAGGTTGCCTATCTCGAAGGCGACGGGCAGATCAGCGTTATCCGCAACTCGCCCGCGCAGGGGCAAAAATCGGCGAAGAAGATGCCAGGTCGCTGAAGACCCCGGTAGGGGCGGTGGTGTCATAGGTCAGCTCACCCGTCGCAGGATTCCACTCGAAGCGCACCAACTCGCGTGAAGATGTGCCGATGAGGGCCGGGTCTGGCGGCGCCTCTCCGGGGCCGATGGTCTCGAACACCAGTTCGCGGACCTGGAGCACCGACAATTGGCTGCAAGGTTGCGCCACCCGTGCGGAGGCCGCGGAGGCTTCGATGAGCTCGGGCGCTATCCACAGGGCGGCCGAGCCGCTTTCTCCCGGTCGCCCGGCATCGGGCGCCGAAAAAAGCGCGGCAAACAAGACCAGACCGATCGAGACCTTTCTATACCCTGATTCCACGGCCAAAGCATGCGGCGCGGCCGCGGGGCGTGCCGATGGGAAGGGGCAGCCGCTGCGCGTAGGAATGAACCGCAGGAAGCCCGAGCGTATTTTCCACAAACCCTGCGATACTTCGCGAATGACTCACGAAGAGAAGGTCGCGCCCTGGTACAACGCCGTCGACTGGATTCAGGCCGGTTCGCGCATCGTCGCCATCCTCGCGGTCAGCGTGCTGCTGGTATTCATCGCGCGGCGCCTGATCTCGGGCCTGGAAAAATTCACCGCCACCCACGCGCTCGACGTGGAGTCGCAGCGCCGCGCCGCAACGGTGAGCAATGTGCTGCGCAAGCTGGCGACCGTATTCATTTCCGCCATCGCGATCCTTGCGATCTTCAACACGCTGGGCATTTCCATCCTGCCGTTCCTGGCTACCGCCGGCGTCGCCGGCATCGCGATTGCCTTCGGCGCACAGAGCCTGGTAAAGGATTTCTTCCGCGGTTTCTTCCTGCTCGCGGAAAACCAGATACGGCAGGGCGATGTCGTCGAGATCGCCGGCAAGAGCGGGCTCGTCGAAGATCTCACGTTGCGCTACGTCCAGCTCCGCGACTACGAGGGCAACGTGCACTACGTCCCGAACGGCGAAATCGCCGTCGTCACCAGTTCCAGCAGGTCTTACGCATATGCCGTGGTCGACGTGACCATCGCCCTCGACCAGGACATCGCCCCCGTCATCGAGGTGATGCGCGAAACCGGCCACCAGCTGCGCGCCAATTCCGTCTTCAAAGACAAGATCCTCGAGGATCTCGACATCGCCGGCATCGAATCCTGGAGCGAACGCGGCATTACCCTTCGCGCCCGCTTCAAGGTCCGCGCTCTCGAGCAATCCAACGTCAAACGCGAATACCTCATGCGCCTGAAGCACGCCTTCGACCGCGCCGACATCCAGCAACCGAAAGCAACCGTCACCATCGTGGATCCACGTTCCAACGCCGGGTCGAAGCCCCCTGAAGGTCCACCCACCTGAGGGCACAGGTCGAGCGCAAAAGAAAAGGCGCTCCAACGAGCGCCTTTTCTTTGATGGCACGCGAGGCGCCGACCTGACGTCGGTGCGCGTTGCCGCTTCAACTCGTCATTTTCAGTGCGCCGTGACCGCACTCTGCGTAGCAGGCCCCGAGCGGCTGGCTCCGCCTTCACTCTCCCATCGCTCTCTGTCGAGCCTTTCATTGAGCCGCGTGCGCTCTTCCTCGTCGCGTCGCTGCACCCGGGCTGACATGTACGACGCCACGAGGATGGCGACGCCCGCAATGCCCAGTAGCTTGATGATCTTCATGGTCAGCATGCTGGTCTCCGTGCTGGTCATTTCTGCAATCTCCTGAGTTCCGCAAGGTGGCTTTGGATGGTGGGCAGGGTCTCGCGCGCGTAGCGGCGCAAATCCTGGTCCTCGCCGCCCTGCGCCTGGGCGCTGTACAGCGCCACGGCGTGCTCCTGCGTCGAAATCATTTCCTCGGTCCAGATGGCGTCGAAGTCGGCGCTGGCCGTACCGGACGGCGGCGCCGCGGCGCCTTGCAGCGCGGGCAGCGGCCATCTCTTCTCTTCGGCAATCCTGGCCATGCGCGCCGTGGCGTCCGCATGGTCGCGGACCAGCGCTTCGGCCACGCGCTTCAAATCGGGATCTGAAAGCTGCGCGAGCGCCTGGTGCGCGGCGCTCAAGTCCTCGCGTGCCCGTTCGGTGGCAATCGCAAGGAACGAAATGTCATCGATGGGCTTGCCGAGGTCGCCGCCCCCCGTGGGCTGGCTGGCATCGACGGTGCTCGATTGACTGGCTGGCAGGTCGGCCGCCGCCAGCGGAACGAGCGCCGATGAACCCGCCGTCAGGTTCTCGGCCAGGTTCTCGGCGATGGGCAACGAAACCATTGCCGCTACCGGGTCGGGCAGCGGTTGGGCCGGGCCGGTGGTCGCGAGCGAAACCGCCAAGGCGGGGCAGGTCGCCAGTAGCGCCCCCGAGACGATCGTCCCGGTCACCCACCGTGTCACGCGTTTCATCGAATTCTCTCCTCCGGAAAACCGTCCGGCGGCAGTAGTTAGCTGCCGCCGGACGGGTGCATGCGATCGCGGCGATTTCGCTTGGTCTCGCAGGTGAGCATCACCCGGCCGCGCTCGCATGTGTGCTCTCAATTGGTCGGGGCGGGCTGCGCCGAGCCAGACTGCTTCGAGGCATCGAGGGTGGACTGGGCCTGAGCCTTGGCGGACTCGTAGGTCGCGTCAGCCTGGTCTTTGCAGGCCTGCTGCGCGTCGCTTGCAAGCGTCTCGCACTTTTCCTTGGCGACCTTGCGCGCACCATCGGCCTGCGCAACCTGCACGTCGTACTCGGCGGCGGCGCGATCTTCGGCGCCTTCCGTCGCTACACCGGCCGCTTCACGGCGCTCTTCGGCCACGTTCTCACGAGCATCCTGGCGCTCCTCCGCGACGTCTTTCGCGGTTTCCTGCGCAGACTCGCGTTGGTTGCAGCCGGCGAGCGCGAAAAGGCTCATCGCGGTGGCAATGGCCAGTGTCGAGCTTTGAAGTTTCGTCATCACTATCTCTCCTGAGTGGCGTGTGGGTCGAATGCACGCATTCGTCAGGAGGATCGTGACGTGTCGCCCGGTGCGGCGCCCGCAGACAGGATGCGAACGCGGCGTCAGAACCCACCGACCGCGGGTTGGCACCTCCTGCATTCGACGCACATTGGCGACAAATATGAGTGTCGACCTGTCAGTGCGGGCCCACACCGATCCAGGTCCGCTCGGCGGCGCGTGCACGGAGTGAACTGACAGGGCAGAAGGGACCCCCGGCTTATGGTGTCCGCATCCTGAAACCCGAGCCTGATGGAGGGCCCAATGTCCGTACAAGCGAAGTTCGAGAATGGCGCACGCAGCAGCGATACGGTGAGTGAGTTGAACCGCATCGTGGCGCAGGCCGAAGAGTTGCTGAAGACGCTCGGTGAAGAAGGCGGCGCCGCCGCCGAAGCCGTTCGTCAGCGTGTCGTGCGCACCGTCAACCAGGCTCGCGCCCGGGTGGCCGACGCCAGCGTCCGCGTGAAGGGCGCCGCGAACGACGCGGCCCGCGTCACCGACCGTTACGTCCACGACAATCCCTGGAAGTCCATTGCTTATGGCGCTGCCGCCGGCGCTGCGGTGGCGTTGATCGCGGGCCTCCTGTTGCGCAGCGACGACTAGTAGCTAGGCATGCTGGCGACCCTGTCAATCGTGGTGCTGCTCGCCGATCCGTCGGGGCAGACCACGCTTCCGCGGCACGCTGATCCTCCGGCGGCGGACACCCCGCCGGCGGAGGAACGGCGTCCCACGGACCCGCTGTTCGACCGCCCGATCACCGCGACCGACGACCCCGCGTTCGTGCTCACCGCGGTCGAGAACGCGCGCCAGGGTGTCATGGACGCGCGAGCCGCCGAGGCCGGCCTGGCGACGCCCGAGCTGCGGGCCGCCGCCGCGAAGATCGGCAAACAGCAGGCCGAGACGCTCCACCGCCTCGAAGGCATCGCGAAGAAGAAGGGCTGGCGGCTGCCACAGGGCAATCCCGTTCGCACCGGCACGGTGCCCGTCAACAGCGCCGCACGCACCAGTGCCGACTTCATCGTCAATCAAATCGCGCATCACGAGAGCATCGTCGACCAGTTCCGCGCACAGATGAGCGGTAAAGGCGATGCGGAGCTAAAGCGCGCGCTGCGCGATGCGCTTCCTGGATATCAGAAGAACCTGGAAATGTTACTCGGTCTCAAGCTCTGAAATTCGTGTCGGACGACACCCCATCGCCGGTGTCAGTCATTGCTTTCACTGAAGTCCTTTTCCAGAGCCGCTTGGCGTGGCGTCCGACTTCGGGATGGTTCGCGATATCGGAGGCTAGCGACCAATGAAGACAGGCAACCTCATTTCGGATCGTGCGCAGCAACCCGCGCCGCTCAGCGTCAGCACGGCTGGTGGCTGGCTCGCGCGCCGCTGGTACTACACGCCGAAATCGCACCGCGCTTACAGCGTGCGCCAGGTGGCCCCCGGGGACCGTCGCCTGCTCGCCGAATTCGCGATGTCTTTGGGCCAAGCAACGATCGACCGGGACCTCGACTCCGTGCGCGAGCTCTCCGACATGGTGTTCGACCGCGTCCTCGCCGGGGGCAGCGACATGGCCGTGGGCTTCGCGGCGCTCGAAGGCACCGGGATAGGTGATCGAATCATCGGCGTCGCGGCCTACGCGCCCGTGGGTCCGGAGGCGGCGGCGTTCACCATTGCAGTCGCCTGCACGTTCCGTGACGAGCAGGTCGGCCGAATCCTGTTGTCGACGCTGGTCCGCCACGCGAAGCGCGTCGGCGTGCGCCGGCTGACGGGCGAGATGCTCTGGTCCAACCGACCGATGCAGCTGCTGGCGCAGTCCACGGGCTTCACGGTCGAACCCGTCGCCGGCGACCGCAGCCGCCGCCGCCTGGTCCTGACGCTCAAGTGAACTAACAATCCGGGAGGTTGAGTGTCCGAATCCGTTTCCGAAACCGCGATGCGAGGCGGTGCGCAGGGGCGCACCAGGGAAGCCCGCGTGCCTGACCGTGCCGCTCGAGAAATCGCGCGCACTGCACGCCGCATCCTCATCGTGGTGGAGAACCTGCCGTGCCCGTTCGACCGGCGCGTCATGCAGGAGGCACGCACGCTCGCGGCGGCCGGGTACCTGGTATCCATCATCTGCCCCAAGGCGCCGGGCTACGAGGACAGTTTCGAGGAGATCGACGGCATCCACATACACCGCCACTGGCTGCCCACCGAAGCGGATGGCGCGCTGGGTTATGCGCTCGAATACAGCGTGGCGCTGTTCATGGAATTCATGCTGTCGCTGAAGATCGCCTTCGGTCGCGGCTTCGACGTGCTGCAGGCCTGCAATCCGCCGGACACGATCTTCCTGATCGGTGGCTTCTACAAACTGTTCGGCAAGAAATTCGTTTTCGATCACCACGACATCAATCCCGAGCTCTACGAAGCGAAGTTCGGCAGGCAAGGTTTCGGCCGCAAGCTCCTGGTGTTCCTGGAGCGGCTGAGCTTCCGGACCGCCGACATGGTGATTTCCACCAACGAGTCGTATCGCCGCATCGCGGTCGAGCGCGGTGGCAAGAACCCCGATGACGTCTTCGTCGTGCGTTCCGGGCCGGACCTCACGCGCATGAAGATCGTGCCACCGAATCCCGCGCTCAAGAAAGGACGCCGGTACCTGGTCGGCTATGTGGGCGTGATGGGCAAGCAGGAGGGCATCGACCTGCTGCTTCAAGCCGTGCAGCTCATCGTGAACTCGGGGCGCACCGACATCCAGTTCGGACTCGTGGGCGGTGGCACCGAGCTGCCCGCCATGCGCGAGCTCGCAAAGAAACTGGGCGTGGACGAGTACGTGACCTTCACCGGACGTGCGCCCGACGCCGAGCTGCTCGAGATGCTCAACACCGCCGACATCTGCGTGAATCCCGATCGCGCCAACGACATGAACGACCGCTCCACGATGAACAAGATCATGGAGTACATGGCGCTCGGCAAGCCGGTGGTGCAATTCGACCTGACTGAAGGACGCGTGTCGGCGGGCGACGCGTCCTGGTACGCGCGTCCCAATGACGTGGCCGATCTCGCCCAGAAGATGTTGGCGCTGCTGGCGGATGAAAACCAGCGCGCTCGCATGGGCTCCATCGGCCGCGACAGGATCGAACACGCGTTGTCGTGGCAACACGAGGCGCCACGACTGCTCGCCGCTTATGACAACCTCCTTGGAGAAAAAGTATGAAGAAGTTTCTGCTGGCCTGCTGCGTCGTCCTGGCGCTCGCCTGGGCCACAGGGGCCATGGCGCAGGATGCCAACTACACGGTCAAGCCCGGAGACCTGCTCTCCGTCAGCGTCTGGAAGGAACCGGACCTGCAACGTCCAGCGCTGGTGCGCCCGGACGGATCGTTCTCGTTTCCGCTCGTGGGTGAAGTCGATGCGAAGGGCAAGACCGTCGCCGACCTCAACAAGCTCATGACGCAGAAACTCGCCAAATACATCTCCGACCCGGTGGTCACGGTTTCCGTGCAGGAGATCAAGGGCAACAAGGTGTACGTCATCGGACAGGTGAATCGCCCCGGCGAGTTCATCATGAATCCGACCGTGGATGTCATGCAGGCACTGTCCATGGCAGGCGGCACGACGCCGTTCGCGGCGCTCGGTGACATTGTCGTCCTGCGGCGCAATCCGGCCGGCAAACAGTCCATTCCGTTCCGTTACAACGACGTCGTCAAAGGCCGTCGCACGGATCAGAACATCGACTTGCAAGCCGGTGACGTGGTGGTCGTGCCGTAAGGCACGAGACACTTTATGAGCAACGCAACCAAAAGGTTCGCGCTGAGTGCGGTGGCGGCAAGCGTGCTCGGCACGCTCGCCGCTCCGACCCTGGCCGCGGACTGGGAGATGAATCCGCGGCTCGAAGCTGGCTACATGTACGACGACAACTATCGTCTGAATGCGCCGGGCGGTGAGGTCAGCGTGTCCGGCCCGATGGTCGACGCGCAGGTGGAATGGCGGGCGCTCTCGCAGACGGGCGAATTCAGTTTCACCCCGCGCGTGCGCGCCACCTATTTCACCGAGGATGAAGCCAAGGATCTCGATGCCGTCGATTATTTCGCCGACCTCAACTGGGAGCATCGCGGGCAGCGCGTGACCAGCGCGTTGCGTGGCGAATTCTCGCAGCTCGACATCATCACCAGCGAGCGTCCGGACGTGGACTCCGGCGGCGGCCTGGGTGATCCGGATTTCGGCGATGCCGGCCGCGTGATCATCGACAACCAGCGCACCTTCGCGTCTTTGCGTCCGTCTTTCGTATTCGATCTGTCGCAGCGGCGCGAGCTGCAGCTTTCGGGCGGCTACACCGACGTGAGCTTCGACACGCAACTCTTCGGCGCGCAGGTCGACTACAAGACGACCGACATCGCCACCGGGCTCGTGACGCGCCTGAACGAACGTTCGAACCTCGTCGTGCGTCTGCGCGGCGCGCGTTACGACATCGAATCGCGCACCGATCCGACCAACAGCTACGGCGCGGAGCTGCAGTGGGACCGTTCCACGGCGGCGGAGACCCGCTCATACGTGCGGCTGGGCGCACAGAGCGTGGAGCTGCTCGACGGCGAACGCGAGACCAACGTCGTGGTCGGAGCCGGCATGAACTTCCTCATGGGCCGCAACGAACTGTTCCTCGATGCCGCGCGCAATGTCGGCCCGTCGTCCGCGGGCGCCTTGGTCACGCGCGACCAGGTGCGACTGCGCTGGACGCGTGCATTCACCCCGCGCCTGAACCTGCTCGCGGGCGTCCGCGCCACGCGGGACGAAGACATCGAAGACACGCAGTTGACCGTGTTCACCGGACGCAAGTACGCGACCGCGGACCTCGGCCTGCAATGGCGCTGGCAGGAGGAGTACTCCCTGCGCGCCGCCTACGATTACACCTGGCAGGAATTCGATGATTCCACCGTCGACGCCAAGTCGAGTGGAGTCATGGTTTCCGTCACCTATGAACCTCTGCAACGACGCCGCTGAAGGAAATTACGACAATGGATGATTCCAATCCGGAATTCGCTGGCTATCTACACGCGATCGCGCGCCGCAAGGTGCTGCTGTTCGGTGTCGCCATCCCCATCGCAGTGCTGGCCATCCTGCTGAGCATCGCACTGCCCGACCAGTACACCTCGTCGGCGATGGTGGAGATCGACGAGCCGACCAGCGCCACATCGCAGGCCGAAACGTCGAGCGGCGAGAGCTACGCCGACCAGTACGTCCAAAATCTCAAGGGTATCGTCCTCACCGACGCCAACCTGCGCCGCATGGCCAGCGAGCACGACCTGTACCCCGACATGGCCGAAGACGAAGGCGCCATGATGAAGCGCATGCGCCGCGACGTGCACGTGAGCATCGTCACCACCCCGATTCTCGATCCGCGCACGGGTCGCGAACGCGAAGTGGTGGACGCCTTCACGCTGTCGTTTGATCACCGCGTGCCTGCGAAGTCGCAAGCCGGTGCGCAGTGGCTGGTGAGCGCCTTCCTGGCGGAGCATCGCCGCCAGCGCCAGGGGCGCGCGTCGGGCGCCGCGGAGTTCTACTCGAAGGAGGCCGAGCGCCTGCGCACCCACGTCGCGCAGCTCGAGGCCAAGCTCGCGGACTTCAAGAACAAGCACTACGGTCAGCTGCCCGAGTTGACCGAAGTCAACATGTCGATGATGGACCGCGCCGAAAGTCAGCTCGCGCAGAATGAAACCCAGATGCGCAGCCTGCGACAGGAACGCGTGTTCCTCGCGGCGCAGCTCGAACAGGCTCGTTCGCAGGGCCCCGAAGCCGGCAGCCTGCGCTCGCTCGAAGACCAGTACGCGCGCATGAAGTCGAGCTACGACGAAGGTCACCCGGACATGATCGCGCTGCGTCGCCAGATCGACAGCCTGAAGTACGGCACCAGCGCGAGCGCCGGCACCAGCCTTCGCTCACAGCTCACGGCCAAGCGACAGACCTTGTCCGAAGCCCGCCAGCGCTATGGCGAGGAGCACCCGGACATCAAGCGCCTGCAGCGTGACATCGCTACCCTCGAGACGCGCATCAAGAACGGAGAGCGCGGCGACGTCGAGATGGCCGATGGCAGCCCCATGGGCATGCAGCTGCGCGCCCAGGTCAACGCGATCGACAGTCAGCTGGGATCGCTCATGGCGCAGAACGCGCAGCTGCGCGCCAAGATGTCCAGCATCGAGAGCAACGTGACGGCGGCGCCGCAGGTGGAGCGCGAGTACGGCAATCTCACGCGCGACCTCAGCATCTCGCGCGAGAAGTACGAGCAGCTGCTCAACCGCCAGATGGATGCGGAAGTCAGCGAATCCGCCATCGTCGGTGGCCGATCGGACGAGTTCCGCCTGGTGCAAGCGCCGATGCTGCCGTCCGTGCCGTCCAAGCCCGAGCGCCTGGCCATCCTGCTCTGCGGCCTGGTTGCGGCGGTGGTGCTGGGTCTCACGGTCACGGTCGCCGCCGAGGCGCTGGATCCCAAGGTCCGTGGCGCGCGTGACATCCGCGAGCTGCTCGCCGTGTCGCCGTTGGTCGCGATCCCGTCCATCCGCAACTCGCGTTCCCGGCGCCGCAGCGCCTGGCGCTTTGTCACGGCCACGGCCAGTGGCGTCATAGGCGTGTGGATCGCCTTCACCTTCATAAAGAATTACCTGTGAGCGAGAAAATCATGAGCACTACCATGGAAGACGCCATCCGTCGTGGCTATGCCGAACGTGGCACCGAACGGCCCAACTCCATCGAGTCGATGAACGTGCGACGCGTGCGCAAGGCCGCCGCCCAACCGGGGGAGCTGGCGCAGGCGCGCCGCTTCCGGTCGGCGAGCGTCGATGCCCGCGCGATGGAGCGCCAGTGCATCCTGCCCGCGGTCTCGGACATTTCCGCCCTGCGTGCATTCAAGATCCTGCGCACGCGCGTACTGCGGCGCCTGGACATGCACAAGTGGAATTCCATCGCGGTGTCCGGCATGGGGCAGGGCGAAGGCAAGACCATGACGGCCATCAACCTGGCGCTGGCGCTTTCGCAGGACGTGAATACCTGGGTGTTCCTGGTCGACCTCGACCTGCAGCGCCCGCAGATCGCCAACTATCTCGGCATGAGTTTCGAGAAAGGTCTGTCCGACTACCTGCTCGGCAAGGCCGAGTTCGACGAAGTCGTCTACAACCTGCAGTCGGAGCGCCTCGGCGTGATTCCGAATGCTCGCGCCTTCCAGCATTCCTCCGAGTTCCTCAACAGCCCGCGCATGGGCGAGTTCGCCGCGGCCATGGAGCGCGAGATGCCCCGCCGTATCGTGATCTACGACATGCCGCCGCTGCTGGCGTCCGATGACGTGCTGGCCTTCGCGCCGCAGTTCGATTCGCTGCTGCTGGTCGTCTCCGAGGGCAAGAGCGGCCGTGCGATGTTGCGCGGCGCGAAGGAAGTGCTCAGCGAGATGAACCTGCTGGGCGTGGCGCTCAATCGCTCGAAGGAACGCAACGAAAGTGCTTACTACTGACAAGGACGGATCGGCCCGTGAGGCACGTGGCGCCGATGTCGACTCGGAAAACAGCGTAAAGGTGGTATCCGGCGGCTTCACCGAAGCCGTCAGTCGCAAACCCGCGACGACGAAGCACATCAGCATTTTCGGCCTGGGCTACGTCGGCGCGGTGTCGCTGGCCTGCCTGGCGCGAGATGGCCACGTGGTGGTGGGTGTCGACGTCGACCCGGTCAAGCTCGACCTCATCCGTAGCCGCAAATCGCCCATTCTCGAGGAGGGCATCCAGGAACTGATGCGCGACGTGGTCGACTCGGGCCGCGTCACGGTGACGAACGATGCCGTGCAGGCGTTGCGCGACACCGAGCTGTCATTCATCTGCGTGGGCACGCCCTCTGCCGCCAATGGCAGCCAGGACCTCACGTACATCCTGCGCCTGGCCGAACAGCTGGGTGAGGCGCTCAAGAACAAGAAGGCATTTCACACCTTCGTGATCCGGTCGACGGTGCAACCCGGCACCGTCGAGGAGAAGATCGAGCCCATCCTCGAGCGCGCGAGCGGCAAGAAGTCTGGCGTGGATTTCGGCCTGTGCTTCCAGCCAGAATTCCTGCGCGAGGGTTCCTCGATCAGGGACTACGATCATCCGCCGTACACCATCGTCGGCGGCAACTGCGAGCAGGCGGTGAACGCGGTGCGCGAGGTGTTCCAGCATCTCGAGGCGCGTTTCCTGATCACGAACATCCGCGTGGCTGAGACGCTCAAGATGAGCTGCAACGCCTTCCATGCGCTCAAGATCACGTTCGCGAACGAGATCGGCCGCGTGTCGCAGTCACTGGGCATCGACTCGCACGAGGTGATGCGCCTGGTCTGCGCCGACCAGCGCCTGAACATCTCGCCCGCCTATCTCAAGCCCGGGTTCGCTTTCGGAGGCTCGTGCCTGCCCAAAGACCTGCGCGCGCTGACCAACATCGCCAAGCAGAACGACATCGTGTTGCCCATGCTGTCGAGCCTGCTCGAAAGCAACCGGGTGCACATCGATCACGCCGTGGAGCTCATCCTCAAGCATGGGCGGCCGAAGGTCGGCATGCTGGGCCTGTCGTTCAAGACCGGCACCGACGATCTGCGCGAGTCGCCGCTGGTGCTCGTGGCGAAGCGATTGATAGGCGAGGGCTGCGAGCTGCGCATCTTCGACCCCGAGGTGCAACTCTCGCGGTTGTTAGGCGCGAACCGCAGCTACATCGACGCGAACATACCGCATCTCAAGCAGCTCATGTGTCCGAGCATGGCCGAGATGGTCGACCCGTCCGAGGTCATCCTCGTCGGGCTGCAGCAGAGCGCGCTCAACGACGCCCTGCAGGCGCGAGTGCGCCCCGATCAGCACCTGATCGACCTCGTGAACCTGCCCAACCGGGATCTGCTTCGTTGTCAGTACGAAGGGGTCTGCTGGTAGGTATCGCACGCCCGGAAGGGCGTGGCCCAGCCGAAGTGCATATATAAGAGAGGGCGGCGTGTGCCGCCCTCTGGTGGCAATTCACGCTTTCGTACTTTCAGGGGTTCCCTTACCAGGGCCTAACCGTCTGAATTGTTTGATTTGTCGCGGTCTGGAGACGTAGGAGACGTCGGGCAGTTTTCGCCCTACGCGTTGAAACGCGTACCACCGGAATCCAAAACTTGCGCCACGCCAACCGTGGCGGACCAGAGGATTCCGACAAATGACTCGTATTGCAAAAGGACTGGTAGGCGCGCTCTTACCGGTCGCAGCCATCGCACTCGTCCACGGTTGCGCGGGCGGCGGCAGCAACACGGCCCAGGAACTCACAACGACCGATACGCCCGCGATTACCGGGTCGACCACGTCCGCGAACCGCATGCCGACCATCAACCGCATCGGCGACGAATACGCGCGCGTCGGTGAGACCTATACATTTCAGCCCATCGCCGGCGATGCCGACGGCGATCCGCTCATGTTCACGGCCACCAATCTGCCGCCGTGGGCCAGCATCGATGGGCGCAACGGCCACATCTCCGGAACGCCGGGCCCGACGGACCAGGGCGTCTACGAAGCCATCACGGTGATCGTGGCCGATGCCACGCATCACGCCGAGAGCGCCACGTTTTCCATCACCGTCATCGGCGACCCCGGCACGGGCGTCGCGACGCTGCGTTGGGAAGCGCCGCCTTCGAAGGTGGACGGATCGCCGCTCGACGACCTGGCCGGCTACCGCATTCTCTACGGACGCACCCCTGAAGACCTCGACAACAGCGTGCTGATCAACGATCCGGCCACCACTTCCTACGAGTTCAGTTCGCTGAGCAAGGGTCTCTGGTACTTCACGGTCGTGGCGGTCAACTCCGGGGGACTCGAAGGCCCGCCGACCGTGGTCACTACGAAGTCGATCTGAGCGTCCGATCAGAGCGCCGTCCATCGCAACAACCAAACTTCCGACAACACTCGTAGTGGAATCTGAGAGGGCAGAGTAATGAAGCTTGCTAGCTTGCGCCGCACCTCCACTACCGCACATCGCACCTTGAAGTCAGCCGTCCTGTTAGCCGTGTTGTCCGTGATGGGAGCAAGTGCCGCGCAAGCCGTACCGGTTCTGCCGGGCGCCGCCGGTTACGGCATGGACACCCAGGGTGGTCGTGGCGGCAAGGTCTATCGCGTCACCAACGTGAATGCGAGCGGATCGGGTTCGCTCAAGGCCTGTGTCGACGCCAGCGGTCCGCGAACCTGCGTGTTCGACGTCTCGGGCGCCATCCGCATCTCGTCGGATCTCACGATCCGCAACGGCAATCTCCACATCGCCGGCCAGACCGCGCCGAGCCCGGGCATCATGATCCGCGGTGCCGCCATCAAGATCACGACGTCGGACGTCGTCATCCAGCACCTGCGTGTGCGCACGGGCGACGACACCAACGGTCCGGACCCGACCAACCGCGATTCGCTGAAGATCGAGGGCACGAGCGCCAAGCCGGTGAAGAACATCGTCATCGACCATTGTTCGTTCAGCTGGGCCATCGACGAGATTGCGAGCACCTGGGGCCCGCACGACAACATCACTTTCAGCAACAACGTGTTCGCCGAGCCGCTCAACGATTCGGGCCACCTGCAGTACGATGGCTCGGGCACGATGAAGCATGGTTACGGCATCCTGCTCGGCACGTCTTCGGGCAGCAGCATCACCATGATCGGCAACCTGTTCGCGCACCAGGTGGAGCGCAACCCGCTGTCGCGCGCCGCCGAGCTCGTGTTCGTCAACAACGTGGTGTACGACCGCGGCACCATGGATCTCGACATCCAGGCCGAAGCCAGCCGTTCGAGCCGGAACTCGGTCGTGGGCAACGTCTTCATCGACGGCCCGAGCCTGAATCGCGACACCAAGCCGATCTACATACGCACCAGTGGCAACCTCAAGCTCGGCGGCTCGAGCAGGGCATACCTCTCCGACAACACGTCTCCTACCTATGGGATCTCGCTCGACGACCTCATGGTGCTGACGGGCGGCAACAGCATCTCGGGACTCATCTCCACGAGTACCGCGCCCGTGTGGAACAGCGGCCTGGTCGCGCGCAAGACGGCGGGCAACGCCGTGTACGAGCGCGTGCTGCTCAACGCGGGGGCGCGTCCCAAGGATCGCGACGCCGTCGACAAGCGCATCGTCGCCGAAGTGCGCGCGCGCACCGGCAAGATCATCAACTGTGTCGCGGCCGATGGCACCACGCGCTGTCAGAAGAACGGCGGTGGCTGGCCCGTGTATGCGCAGAATCGCCGCGTGCTGACGCTGCCCGGCGACAACGCGTCGATCGCCTCGAACGGATACAGCAACCTCGAGAACTGGATGCACAATCTCGACGTCGCCGTGTCAGGCGTGCCGGTAACGATGAGTCCAAGCGCGCCAGTCTCACTGTCAGTGCAATGATGACGTCGCTCGCACGTTTCTCACGCGTGTAATCGTCCGGCGATAGCTGCCAAGGATCAAGGCTGGCGTCGCGAGACGCCGGCCTTTTTCTATTCTGTCGGTATCGCGAGAGCAAGAACTCCGGGAGGGAGACCGTTTGAGCGGCATCGATTACCAGCACCAGCTGACTCATCCCATCGTACTCAAGCGCGGCACTTCGCTGACCGCGCCCGTGCTGCTGTGGCTCATGGATGCGCTGCCTGCCGTGCTCGCGGGCGGCATGTTCTATCCACTCACGCGCATGTACGACGTGGAGTTCGACAAGCCGTTCATGGTGCTGTCGATACTGGCTGCCGCGTTCACGCTCGCCGTGATCCGCACCGGCAACGCCGGCTCCCAGATCATTTCCGGACGACTGGAGCTCGCGACGACGTTGCTGCTGCGTTGGGCGGTGCTGGTCGCTTCGCTGCTCGCGCTCGGCTACATCACCAAGTTCTCAGAAGACTTCTCGCGCCGCGTGGTGGTGACCTGGGTGCTGGTGACGCCGGTGTTGCTCGTGATGCTGTCGCTGATACTGCAGGGTGTCGCGCGCGTCATCCTGCGCGATGCCGCCCAGGCGCGCCGCGCGGTCATCGTCGGCTGCACGCCTGCGAGCATGGAGCTGCAGCGCCGGCTGGTCACGCATCCCGAGATCGGGCTATCGGTCGCAGGCTTCTTCGACGACCGCGGCAGCGATCGGCTCGGCTGCGCGAAATATGCGCAGTTGCTCGGTCGGTTCACGGACGTCGCGTCCTTTGTCAACCATCGGAACATCGACGTGATCTTCATCGCCATCCCGCCAGGCCAGGTGGGTCGAGTGCGCGAGATGGTCAACGAGCTCGGCGACACCACGGCGTCCGTGTACTTCGTGCCCGACGTCTCCGGCTTCGACGTGCTCCAGCAGCGCGCCAGCGACATCCTCGGCATGCCGGTGGTCACGATGTGCGAGACACCGTTCCACGGTTATCGCGGTCTCGTGAAGCGCCTCATGGACGTCACCGTGTCGCTCATCGCGTTGTTGCTGCTGTCGCCGTTGCTGTGCGCGATCGCATACGCCGTGAAGCGCAGCTCACCCGGCCCGGTACTCTTCCGTCAGCGTCGTTACGGCCTCGATGGCCGCGAGATACTCGTCTACAAATTCCGCACGATGCGAGTGACGGAGAACGGCGACCGGGTGACGCAGGCGTCGCGCAACGACTCGCGCGTCACGCCCATCGGCAAGCACCTGCGGCGCTGGTCGCTCGACGAACTGCCGCAGCTCATTAACGTATTGCAGGGCACTATGAGCATCGTAGGACCACGCCCACATGCTGTCGCTCATAACGAGGAATACCGCAAGCTGATCAAACGGTACATGGTGCGGCACAAGGTTCTCCCGGGGATTACAGGACTTGCGCAGGTGCGCGGGTGCCGTGGTGAAACCGCAAAAGTGGAAGAAATGGAAGCGCGCGTTTTGTACGACCTGGAATACATGCGTCGGTGGTCGCCGATGCTGGACCTGGAAATCATGCTCGCCACGGCTGTCGCCGTCGTGCGCACTGATCGCGCTTATTGATGGAGTGTGAACAGGCCTGACGCATGCCGACAATACTCGCCACCGCGGCGCTCTTCCTGCTCGCCACCGATGCCCTGAATCTCGAGCTCAGCCTCCTTCCAGGGCTTTCCGCCAAAAACCTGCTCATCTATCTCATCGCCGTCCTCGTCGGGCTGCGATTGGTCATGGGACGTGGCACGAAGGTCACGGCGGCCGGCCAGCTGCAGGTGGCGTTCCTCGCGCAGATCGTCTACGCGATCGTCACGCTGCTCGTGGGCACGCTGATCATCCATTACCCGCGCTATGACTTCATGGACAGCTTCATCAAGCTGAAGGGTACGCTGATCGATCAGTACATTTTCTTCGTGGTGTTCCTGTTCGGCGTCCGTACCCCGGATGACGCGATCAAGGTCATCAAGGGCCTGTTGCTCGGCGCGCTGTTCGTCAACGCGGTGACCATTCTCGACGCCCTCGGCTTCATCCAGGTCGGCTTGCGCATCCGTGACGACGGCCGCGTGGGCGGCGCCATGGGCGAATCGAACCAGTACGCGGCGTTCATCCTCATCTTCCTGCCCGCGACCGTTGCCGCCGCCGTGGCCGCGAAAGGGGTGTACCGGTTGTTCTGGCTGGGTTCCGCGTTCGTCGCCGCCTTTGCGCTCGTGATGACGGCCTCGCGCGGCGGATTCATGGGCCTCGCCATGACCTGCGCGGTCGGCGCCTATCTCTATCGCCACCTCATCTCGTACAGCCGCGTCGTGGGCTGGGCGTTCGGCGGCCTGGTGCTGCTCGTGGTCGTGGTCGCGCTTTCGCCTTATGGCGGGCTCCTCGCCGAGCGCATGATCGGGCAGAGCAGCGCCACCGATCCCTTCGAGGCCTCCTCGGGCCGCAGCCAGATCTGGGTGGACCTCCTGGCCGCGATGTTCCAGCACCCGATCACGTTCATCACCGGCTACGGCTGGGATGTGTACTGGTCCATGCCGTTCATGTTCTCGCCGCACAATCACTATCTCGCTCTCTGGTTCAACCTGGGCCTGGTCGGCCTGTTCGCCGGAATCTATCTACTGTTCTCCGCCATCGCGCGCGCACGGCGTGCCTCGGTCAGTGCTCCGAAGCCCTACCGTGGCCAGCTCATCGCTTTCGCGCTGGGCGGGGTGGGCGTCTGTACCGCGATCTTCTTCGTGGATCTCTACAGCCCCTTCTATTACTTCTGGATGTACGGCGGAGTGGTGATGCGATTGATCATTTGTCTCAAGGAGAATCCCGTCCTGGAAACCGAAGCGCCTGTCACGCGTATCGCGTCGAAGCCGCGCGATCCGTACGGTTGGGCGCAGCCTGCGCAGTCCACCGGTGGAGTCCGTCCTTGAGCGCCCGAAAGATCTGCATCGTCGGCCTCGACTCGTACGGCATGCTGTCGGGCGAGGGCGACCCTCGCTACATCGGTGGCGAGGCGATCCAGCACGTACTGCTGGCGCGCGCCTGGCGTGACCTGGGCCATGACGTTTCGATGATCGTGCACGACGACGGGCAGGGCAAGCGGCGCGTCCACGAAGGGATCACCGCGCTCGCCTCGCATACGCGCAATGGCGGCATACCGGGCCTCAGGTTCTTCCATCCGCGCGCGAGCCGCCTGTTGTCGACGCTCATGGCCGCGGACGCCGAGATCTACTACCAGTCGCCCGCCGGCACCTATACGGGCTTCACGGGGTGGTGCGCGCATTCCATGGGCCGGCAATTCATCTTCCGTGTGGCATCGGACAGCGACTGCGAACGCGAGCACGGCCGCCTCGAATTCTGGCGCGACCGCAAGCTCTACAACTTTGGTCTGCGACGCGCGCACCTGGTCGCCGCGCAGACCGAGCACCAGGCGCGCATGCTCCGCGAAAACCACGGCATCGAAGCGCCCGTGGTCAACATGATGGTGGAGACACCCCGTCGGGGCGCGCCGGTCCACAAGGACATAGACGTGCTCTGGGTGAGCAACTTCCGCTCGCTCAAGCGGCCTGAGCTTGCGCTGGAGCTCGCACGCCAACTGCCCCAGGTCAGGTTCACGCTCGTGGGCGGGCCGATGCCGGGCGGCCAGACCTATTACGAAGACATGCTCGCTGCGGCTGCACGCCTGCCCAATGTCACGATGATGGGCTCGGTGCGGTACCGCGAAACCGGCGAGCTCTTCGATCGCGCGAAAATCTTTCTCAACACCTCGGCCATCGAGGGCTTCCCGAACACTTTCCTGCAATCGTGGATCCGCGGCGTGCCCGTGGTCACGTTCTTCGATCCCGACGGCCTGGTGCAGCGGCTGCCTCTCGGACGGGTCGCCAGCTCGCTCGATGACATGCGCGAAGCCATTCGCGGCCTGCTCGAGATCGACGTCGACCGCCAGATGCTCGGACGCCGCGCGCGCGATTTCGCGATGCGGGAGTTCACCAGCGGCGTGGCCGCGCGCTATCTCGAATTGCTGGACCGTAATGCGCCGCCCATGCGGCTCAAGACGGCGCAACAAACCCACGGAGCGAATCTGCAATGACCCCCACTCTCGTGAACGCACCGATAAATGCTTCGATGTCGCTCACGTCCGCCAACGAGGACTTCGCGGCTGTGCCACGCAGTGAAGTCGCGGCCATGCCGCGCGGTGAAGTTGCCGCCATGCCGCGCAGCGACGTCCTGTTCGTGCTGTCCTGCCTCGCCGTTGGCGGTTCCGAGCGCAAGATCGCGCGCATGGCCAACAAGCTCAAGGAAGACGGCCTCGCGGTAAGCATGGCGCTCATCAACGGGCCGTACACGCTCGAGCCCACGCTGCGTCGCGACCTGCCGCTGCACAAGTTCGAGCGCCGCGGCAAGTTCTCGCTCGCCACGGTGTGGAAGCTGCGCAACGTGATTCGCCGCGAGCGACCGGGGACGGTGGTGGCGGTGAATCTCTACCAGGCGCTGTACGTCGCCTGTGCCACGTTCCTCCTGCGCGATCGTCCGCGCACCGTGGCGCTTGTGAACACGTCGTCATTCCGTGGCAAGCACCTCTTCAAGCGCCTGTACCAGTCGGTGCTCGCGCGTTTCGATCACACGGTCCATGGCTCGCGCATGCAGAAGGCCTTCTGGCAGGCTCCCGATGATGAACGGACGTCGGTCATCTACAACGGTGTGGACTCGGCGAGCTTCGAGCCCACCAACGTCTTCGAAGCCTCCAAGAGGCTGCGCGAGAAGCTCGGCATCAAGCCCGCAGCTCTGCTCATCGGCACCGTGGGCGCGATGCGCCCGGAGAAGAACCAGGAAGTGTTGCTGACGGCGCTGCGCCGTCTGCGCGTGGCGCGCGTCGACGCGCATCTGGTGATCGCCGGCGATGGCCCGATGCGTGCGCACCTGCATCGCCGCGCCACCGAGCTCGAAGTGGCCGACCGCGTGCACTTCATCGGCGAGATCGAGGACGTGCGTCCGGTGCTCGGCGCCATGGACGTGTTCGTGCTGCCGTCGGTGTCCGTGGAGTCGTTCTCCAACGCCGCGCTCGAAGCCATGTCGATGGGGCGACCGGTCATCCTGTCGGATGTGGGTGGCGCGCGCGAGATGATCGACGATGGTGTCGAAGGTTACGTGGTGTCGCCGACGGAGCTGCCGGCGCGTCTGCCCGCGCTGATCGCGGCGCTGTATGCCGAACCGCGCAAGCGCCAGCAGATGGGCCAGGCCGCGCGCGCGCGCGCCGTGAGCTGCTTCTCCGTGGCCGGCATGTCGGCGGCGTACCGCAGCCTGATTGGCCGCTCGTTCGACGACAAGGCCGGTGAATGAGCGCCGAACCCACCACCGTCATGCGCCCGATGCCGGCGCCGGTACCCGTGCCGATGTCCTCGACAGGCCCGCGTCACAGCACGCGTGAAGCACGCGTGCGCGTGCTGCAACTCGGCCCGGCGCTCGACGTGCGCGGCGGCGTCAGCGCCGTCGAACAGCTGATCTGCGACTATCTACCGCCGTATGCGGCGATCCGCCACGTGGCCACCACCAGCGAAGCCGGCTGGATGCGCCGCGGGCTCGAGTTCGGACGCGCCCTTCACCAGTTGTCGCGGGCGCTCGACTCGATAGAGCCGACGGTGATCCACGTCCATTTCGCTTCACGCGGCAGCACGCTGCGCAAGATGCTGCTGGCGCAGCTCGTGATACGTGCTCGACGTCCATTGATACTGCACGCGCATGGCGGCGGGTTCGACAGGTTCCACCGCGGCCTGCCGTCGGTGCTACGCCGCCTGGTGAACCGCACGCTGCAGCAGGCGAATCTCGTGATCACGCTGTCGAGCCAGTGGCGCGACTTCTACATTCGCGAGTGCGAGCTCGCGCCCTCGCAAGTGGTCGTGCTGCCGAACCCGGTGCGCGTACCCGCGAAGATCCCCGACCGGTCCGGCCACCGCGAGGTGCAGTTCGTGCACCTGGGGAAGCTGGGAAAGGGAAAGGGCAGCTACGACCTGGTCAAGGCCTTCCTCGCGCTGCCCGACGAGCTGCGCGCGAGGGCCCGGCTGGTGCTCGCCGGCAATGGCGACGTCGCAGAGCTGCAGGAGGCGGCGGGCCAGGACTCACGCATCACCGTGCTGCCCTGGGTCGATTCCACCGAGCGCGATCGTCTGCTGGCCGAGAGCGATGTTTTCGTATTGCCGTCCTATGCCGAGGGCGTGCCGATGTCGCTGCTCGAGTCGATGGCGGCAGGCATGCCTTGCATCACGACACCGGTCGGCGGCATTCCCGACCTGATCACGCAAGGCGTCGAAGGCCTCCTGGTGCCGCCCGGGGACGTAGAGCAGCTCTCGCTCGCGATGGCGCGGCTGATCACCGATGACGGCCTGCGCGTGGCCGCGGGGCTGCGCGCGTATGAGCGCGCCGGCGCGAACGACGTACATGCGTACGCGCGGCGCCTCGCCGAACATTACTTGCGCATCGCGCCCGTGGCGGAACTGAGGGTCGAATCATGAGCGCCGCTGCCTCCATCGCCGGTTTCATGAAGCGGCACGTGCTGGGGCCGAGCCTCATCCGCCGCAATCCGCTGTTCTATGACCGCTTGCGTGAAACTGTCGACGAGGTCGACAAGATGGATCTTGCGCAACGCCGCGAATGGACGCGGGTGCAGGTGCAGCGCACGCTCAAGCAGGCGCGCCGCTCTCGCTACGGCCGCACCGAAGGTGGCGGTGACGACATCGCGACCTGGCCGCTGCTCGAAAAAGAGCGGCTGCGGAACAACCAGTCGATCTTCACCACGGGCAACACGTTGCTGTCGGCGCCGGCCGCCACCGGGGGCACCACGGGCATCCCGTTGCGCCTCGCGCGCTCGTTGCGCGGCGTGGTGTTCGAGCAGGTCTGCCAGGACCGGCTCATCGAGCAACTCGGCGCCGATCCGCGCCTCGATCGCGTGGCCATCCTGCGCGGCGACAACATCAAGGACCCCAACGATCTCAAGCCGCCGCACTGGATCAAGACCAATGGCGGCCAGTGCATGGTGTTCTCCTCCAACGTGCTCATGCCGGAAACCGTCGAGGACTACGTGCAGGCGTTGCGCGAGTTCCAGCCGAAGCTGCTGTGCGCATACCCGACGTCGCTCGAGTGCCTGTCCCGGCTCATGCAGCAGCGTGGTCTGCGCGTGCAGATTCCGGGCGTGCTCACGTCCTCCGAAGTGTTGAAGCGCGAAGCGTGGAGCCTGGCGCGCGACACCCTCGGCTGCGACATCGCCGACTACTACGGCCAGGCGGAGCGCGTCGGCTTCGCTTACGCCTTCGCGCCGCGCCAGTATCGCTTCCTGCCGTCGTACAGCCACGTGGAGCTGGTGCCTTTCAGATCCGATCAGATCGCGGACGCGGGGCAGGGTGGTCTCTACGAGATCGTCGGCACCAGCTTCTGGAACGATCTCATGCCGCTGGTGCGTTACCGTACCGGCGACCTCGTGCGCCTGCCCGAGTCGTGGGGTGAACGCGAAATCGAGGAAGTCGTGCTGGGCGTGCGGCCCTTCAGCGGCGTGCTCGGCCGCGAACAGGAAATCCTCGTGTGTCCGAAGGGCGTACGACTCACGGGCATCGACCACATTCCGCGCGACGTGAGCCACATCCTGCGTATCCAGGTGATCCAGGAAAGCCTCGACGACGTCCGCATCCTGGTGCTGCCGGCGCCGGGTTACACCGAGCGCGACGCCGCCCAGCTGTTACAGAACGCGCGCGCCAAGGTGCCGGAGTCGATGCGGCTGCGCATCGAAACCGCGCAGTGGCTCGAGCGCACGCCACGCGGCAAGACGCCACTGGTGATCCATCGCAAATCGGTGCAGGAGCAGCTTCGCCAGCAGGGCGTCGAGCCCATGTCGACCCGATGACCTTCGTTTCCTGACGCATGCAACAACCTGCCTGGTATCTACAACGTCTGCGGGGCATGTCGGGCGCGGAAGTCGCGCACCGGTTGGCGCGCCGCTTCCGCACGATCTCCGAGAACTTCGCGTCGCACGAAGCGCCGCCTGCGGATCTGCAAGCGCGCGACCTGCGTTTCCTGCCGCCCTTCATCGCGCCCGCGCCCGCCGCGCTGACCGCGGCGGCCGATCGCATCCTCGCCGGGCGCTACAGCTTCTTCGATCTCGAAGACTGCGAGCTCGGCGATCCGCCGCAATGGAACCGCGATCCACTCACGCAGCGTGCCGCCGGTGTGCGCCGCGCCTCGGCCATCGACTACCGCGATGAGCGCGAGGTGGGCAACATCAAGTACCTCTGGGAGCCGAATCGCCACCTGCACCTGCCGCTGCTCGCGCAGGCGCATGCGCTCACGGGTGATGCGCGCTACGCGCAGGCCATCCAGACGCAGATCGATTCGTGGATAGAGCAGTGCCCGGTCGGTCGCGGTCCGAACTGGGTGAGCCCGCTCGAGCTCGGCATCCGCCTGATCAACTGGAGCCTGACCTGGCAGCTCATGGGCGGCTTCCGTTCGCGGCTGTTCGCGTCGCCCGAAGGCGAGCAGTTCCGCGACCGCTGGCTGAGATCCATCTACCAGCAGACGCGCATGATCGCGTCGAACCTGTCGCGTTACTCGTCGGCCAACAACCACCTGATCGGTGAAGCCGCGGGCGTGTACATCGCCGCATCGACGTGGCCGCTGTGGCCCGCGATCACGGAGTGGGGCAGCCGCTGCCGCCGCGTGCTCGAGGAAGAATGCCAGCGCCAGAATGCGCCCGACGGCGGCAATCGCGAGCAGGCGTTCGCGTACCAGACCTTCGTACTCGACTTCCTGCTGCTGTCGGGGCTGGCGGCGCGCGCGCGCGGCGAGGACTTCTCGCCCATCTACTGGCGGCGCGTCGAGCTCATGATCGATTTCCTCGCGTCGTTCACCGACGTGGCCGGCCGCCTGCCCATGGTGGGCGATGCCGACGACGGCATGGTGGTGAAGCTCGCGGCCGAGCCCGGTTTCTCCGCCCATGGTTCGCTGATCGCCACCGGCGCGGTGCTGTTCAACCGCGCGGACCTGGCCGCGAAAGCGGGCGCGCTCGACGGCAAGACGGCGACCCTGCTCGGCGTGGAAGCGGTGCGTCGGCTGGCGCACCTCAAGGTGCGTGGCCGGCACCGGTTTCGCCCGCGGCAGCAGTTTCCGGAATCCGGCTACTATCTACTGGGCTCGGCCTTCGACACGCCGGACGAAGTGCGCCTGCTGGCCGATGCGGGCCCGCTCGGCTATCTCAGCATCGCCGCGCACGGGCATGCCGACGCGCTCTCATTCATCCTGAACATCGGCGATCGCGAGATCCTGGTCGACCCGGGCACGTACGCGTACCACACCGACCCGGCGTGGCGCAGGTACTTCCGCAGCACGCGCGCCCACAACACCGTGGGAATCGATGGCGAGGATCAATCCGTGCAGACCGGCAACTTCATGTGGAGCAGCCACGCGCGAGCCCGCTGCATCGAGTTCGAGGCTGTCGGTGACTTGCAACACTTCGTCGGCGAGCAGTACGGATATGAACGTCTCGAGGATCCGGTGGTCCATCGCCGGGAGATCATGCTCGACACGCGCCGACAACTCATCGAAGTCACCGACATCCTCCGCTGCGAGGGCACGCACGACGCGCGCCGCAGCTGGCATTTCGCCGAGGACTGCCAGGTCGACCGCGTGGGCAGCGGCCTGAAGGTCACCTCCGGCACCACCCAGGTCTTGTTGGAACCACAGGAGAACCCCGATTCGGTCCACGTGTATCGCGCCGGCACCCCGGAACAGGGTGGCTGGGTGTCGCGCCGGTTCGGCCTCAAGCAACCCAGCACCTCGGCGCACTGGCATTCGCGTGTGACCGGTCAGACGACGCTGCGCACTCGCATCACCTGGACACGTTCACGTGGCCTTGGCATCTGAGCCGGCATTCCCCGATATCGAGTTGCATCAGGTCGTCACGGCCGACGTCCCGAGCGGGGAGCGGACGCACGTCCTGCGCCATGACGACTGTTTCGGGCTGTTCAACGAAATCGGCGACATCGACGCCGAGACACGCAGTGAGGCCGGCCTGTATCGCGCCGGTGTTCGGCATCTCTCGCGACTCACGCTGAGCATCGCCGGACAGCGGCCGCTGCTGCTCGCGACCGTGCAGCGCGACGACAACGTGCTGCTCACCGTCAATCTCACCAACGCCGACGTGCGCGGCGAGGGCGGGCGGATCATCCTGCCGCGCGGCACGCTGCACATCACGCGCACGCGCTTCATCTGGAACGGCGTCTGCCACGAGTTGTTGCGCGTGCGGAATTTCGCGCTCAACGCCATCTCCGTGGAGCTCGTGATCCGTTTCTACTCGGACTTCGAGAACATCGTTGACGTGCGCGCGCAGCGACGCATGGACGCCGCGCGACGGCGTTACGAGCACGTGGAGCCCGACTCGGTGACCCAGAGCTGCCTGGGCGCCGACGAGGTTCTGCGCGAGACGGTCGTCGATTGCCACACGGCGCCCGAGGCCATCACGGCCGACAGCCTGCGCTATCGCCTGCAGATCGGCAGCCGTGGCGAGAAGAACATCTCCGTGGCCATCGGCTGCGCGGCGCAGAACCGCCCGGTGCAGATCGCCACTTTCACACGCTCACTCGCGGCTGCCGAAGAGCTGGCGCGGCGCGAGGCACGCCCACCGACCCAGGTGCAGGCTTCCGACCCGCTGTTCGCGAGTTGGCTGCGACGTGCGGCCGCGGACGTGGGCATGCTGCTCACTACCACGCCGCAGGGGCCGATCACCGCGGCCGGCATTCCCTGGCTGGACGCGACCTTCGGCCGCGATGCCGTCTATGCCGCCTTCGCTTTGCTGTGGATGTGGCCCGACCTCGCGCGCAACGTTCTGCGCCGGCTCGCGGCCACGCAGTGCGCGGACAGCGGCACCGGGTACGGCGCGGAGGCCGGCAAGATCCTCAACGAGGCGCGCGGCGGGCAGCCAGCGAACTACTACGGCGTCGACACCACGCCGCTGTTCGTCATGCTGGCGGGCGCGTATTTCCAGCGCAGCGCGGATCTCGCGTTCATGACGGAGCTGTGGCCGTCGATCAACGCGGCCCTGCGCTGGATCGACGTGTACGGCGACGTGGATGGCGACGGCTTCGTCGAGACGCGGCCCCGCGATCTTGCGCGCAACGAACCGGCGCAGCACGGCTGGAAGACCTCGGCAGATGCGGTGTTCCATTCCGATGGGCGCGTGGCCTCGGGTCCGCTCGCGCTGTGCGAGGTGCAGGGCTATGTCTACGCGGCGCGCATGGGCGCCGCCCGCATCGCCCGGTCGCTCGGCGAGGTGCCGCGGGCCATCACGCTCGTCGAGCAGGCACAGGCGCTGCAGTCGCGCTTCAACACGGCGTACTGGTGCGCGGACATCGAGACCTACGCGCTGGCGCTCGATGGCGAGAAGCAGCCTTGCCGCGTACGGACTTCGAACGCCGGCCATTGCCTGTTCACGGGCATCGCGCACGCCGAACGCGCGCGCCAGGTGATCGCGGGGCTCGGTGAGGATCAATTCTTCTCCGGGTGGGGTGTGCGCACCGTCGCGGAGAACGAGCTGCGCTACAACCCGATGTCGTACCACAACGGGTCGGTCTGGCCTCTCGACAATGCGCTCATCGCGTCCGGCGCCGCGCGGCACGACGACAAGGGCTTCGCGTTGCGCATCCTCACAGCCCAGTTCGAGGCCTCGCGCCATTTCGATCTGCTGCGTATGCCCGAGCTGTTCTGTGGCTTCAAGCGCCGCGGTCGCGAGACACCGCTGCAGTGTCCGGTTGCCTGTTCGCCTCAGTCCGGCTCGGCGGCGGCGCCTTTCCTGATGCTGCAGAGCGTGCTTGGCATCGCCATCGACGCGCTGGACCGCCAGATCGTGCTCGCTCATCCCGTGTTGCCCGACGGATTGAACGAAATCACGGTGCGCGGCCTCTCCGTCGGGGAGGCTTCGGTCGATTTCACGGTGCGGCGGCACGGTGGGTCGGTCAGCGTCAGCGTCGATCGCCGCGAAGGGAAGCTCGACCTCGTCATCCGGAGCTGATGACCTGGGGCCATCAATAGTCGGCATAGTCCTACACGACTGTGCGGAGCAGTCCCAGAGCAGCGAGATTTAGACTCCGACGCACTCGCAGGACATCGGACTATTCATGGATAATTCCGCACCCGGCCGCACACTTACGACGCGCCGACGGTCCCCGTCGGCCGCGAAAGCAAAGCAGCAAAATGGCAATGGGAGCAACGGCGGTCACGCCGAAGCCCCCGATGCCGATCTCAAGAAGCTGCTGCGTGCGCTGCAGGCCGTACGCGATGGCGACTTCACCGTGCGCCTCGCCCCCGATCTGACGGGTCTCAACGGAAAGATTGCCGACGCTTTCAACGACATGGTCGGCGCCAACGAGCGCATGTCCAAGGAGCTCGAGCGCGTCGGCATGATGGTGGGCAAGGAGGGCAAGACGCGCATCCGCGTCGCCGCCGAGCGGCGCGGCGGCGCCTGGGGCGCGATGGAGTCCTCGGTCAACACGCTCATCGAGGACCTGCTCTGGCCCATCACCGAAGTCACTCGCACCATCACCGCGGTAGGTAGAGGCGATCTTTCGCAGGCCATGCGTCTCGAGGCCGATGGCCGCCCGCTCAAAGGCGAATTCCTGCGCGCCGCCAACGTGGTCAACGAGATGATCGCGCAGATGGGCGTGTTCACCTCGGAGGTGACACGCGTCGCGCGCGAAGTAGGCACGGAAGGCAATCTCGGCGGCCAGGCGCAGGTGCGCGGCGCCAG
>DATLDQ010000126.1:0-67124 GCA_035525785.1 Steroidobacteraceae bacterium
CAAGATCGTCCCGCTGGCCGACACCATCCGCGGCTTCAAGGGCATTCTCGCCGGTGACTACGATCACCTGCCGGAACAGGCGTTCTACATGGTCGGCTCGATCGAAGAAGCGGTCGAGAAAGCCAAGACGCTGAACTAGTACACAGGGCACAAAGATGGCAACCGCAGCAGCGAACACGGTCCACGTCGACATCGTCAGCGCCGAAGGCGAGATCTTCAGCGGGGCGGCGTCCATGGTGTTCGCTCCGGGCACGGACGGCGAACTCGGTATCGCGCCGCGTCATGCGCCGCTGCTCACGCTCCTCAAGGCGGGTGAAGTCCGCGTGCAGACACCCGATGGCGCCGAGCAGCATTTTTTCGTCGGCGGCGGCGCGCTGGAGATTCAGCCCAACAAGGTCACCGTGCTCGCGGATACCGCGCTGCGCGCGAAGGATCTCGACGAGGCCGCGGCCCTGGCCGCGAAGCAGCGCGCCGAAGACGCGTTGCGCGGTGCAACCGACAAGATCGAGCAGGCGGAGGCCATGAAGGAAATCGTCCGCATGGCTGAGCAGATCAAGCTCATCCAGAAGTTGCGCAAGGGCAAGTAGTCAGGCGCTTCGCCGCAGCGGCCCCTCACGTAGATGGGCCGCGGGTTCAGAATCAATCCAGGGTGCGTCCGCCGGTTTCGCACGGCATATTCGTCTCCTGGATGAACACGCTCACGAACTTCGAAGTCATCGGCAAGCGGGCTTTCTATCGCCCCAGCGCCAGGGTCAGTTTCGAGGAGGCCGTCGACCTGGTCGCCGAATCCCTGAGGCAGGCGCGTGAGCTCGACCTGCGCAGCATCCTGGTCAATACCAGCGGGTTCATGGGCATGAGTCCACCCTCCATCTTCGGCCGTCACTCGATGGCGGTGAAATGGGCCGAGAGCGCCGGCTCGCAGCTGCATGTCG
This sequence comes from Steroidobacteraceae bacterium, assembly GCA_035525785.1. GTDB lineage: Bacteria > Pseudomonadota > Gammaproteobacteria > Steroidobacterales > Steroidobacteraceae > CADEED01. The sequence goes on from DATLDQ010000126.1 coordinate 933, forward strand.
CGCTGGTCGCCCGTCCCGAGCTCATCGACCCTGACAAGATCGGTGTGCTCATGGCCCAGAATCGGGGTGTCTCCGCCGAGGTGTTCACGACCGAGCTGGCGGCGATCGCCTGGCTCGATTCGCGTCACGACAACAAGGTCTGAATGCCCGCTGCACCGCTGCCCGCAGGCGATTTCTCCGACTGGCTGCGCGCCATGCGTCGCGCGCTGGCCGGCGAAGGCGAAATGGACGTCGCCTGCGGCGACTGCCGCGGCTGCTGCGTCTCGTCCTACTACGTGAAGGTGCGTGACCGCGAGGCGGACGCCATCGCGTCCATCGGGGCCAGCATCGGCGACCGCGGCCTCGAACCCGGCCCGGCCGGCAGCCGGCTCATGGGTTTCCATGCCAACGGCCACTGCCTCATGCTCCGCGACGGCAACTGCTCTATCTACCAGCATCGGCCCGAGACCTGCCGCACCTACGACTGCCGCGTGTTCACCGCCGCCGGCATGAACGCCGGACCCGACAAGCCCGTGATCAACGAGCGCGTGGCCCGCTGGGAATTCAATTTCCCGACCGACGGCGACCGCGAGGAACAGCGCGCCGTCGCGGCTGCGGCGACGTTCCTGCGCCAGCATCCCGTGCGATTCCCCGGCGGTCACGTCCCGTCGCGGCCCAGCGAGGTGGCGGTGCTGGCCATCAAGGCGTACGAGGTGTTCCTCGATTCCCCCGACAATGACGCGGAGCTGCGTACCGCGCTCATCGACGCCGTGACCGGCTTCGAACGCGCCGCCCAGCGGGGAGTTTGAATGCCTCGCTACGTCGCCTTGTTCCGCGGCATCAACGTCGGCAAGGCCAAGCGAATCGCCATGGCCGACCTGCGCGCGCTGCTCGAGACGCTCGGCTTCGCCGATGTCGCCACGCTGCTCAACTCGGGCAACGCAGTGTTCACCGCGCCCGCCGGCGCGCCCGCGAAGATCGCCGGCCGCATCCGGGCCGAAGTCGCGAAGAAGCTCGGGGTCGATGCGCTGGTCATCGTGAAATCCGGCAAGGACATCGCCGCCATCATCGCCGGCAACCAGCTCGAGAAGCTCGCCACCGATCATTCGCGACTGCTCGTGGCCGTCGCCAACGACACGCGTCGTATCGCGGCGCTGGAAAAATTCACCAGCGCGAAGTGGGGCGACGAGCGCGTGCACGTCGGCAAGCACGCGGCCTATCTGTGGTGCGCGCATGGCATCCTCGAAAGCAAGGCGGCGACCGCGCTGCTGACCGATCTCGCCGATCTCGGCACGACGCGCAACTGGGCCACGGTGCAGAAGATCCACGCGCTCATGCGGTCGAAGGGATGATGGCTTTCCCGCGTTGGCAACCGCCGTTGCTTGCGCTCATGGCCGCGACGCTGGCTGGCTGCGCGCCGCCAGAACCGCCGCCGCAACCCCGCGGACTCTTCGTGGTCGTGCACATCCCCGAAGGGCTGATTCCGCTCGAGCGTGCCGCCAGGTACGAAGAGCCGCTGGGCCAGGCGCTCGAAGCCCGCGGCCTTGGCGAAGTGAGCGGCGGCGGCAGCCAGATGAGCCCGCCCAGGCCGGACGGCACTCACGAAATCATCTCGATAGACATCGACGTCGATCTCGCCGACGCCGCGCACGGGTTGCCCGCGCTGCGCGAAGAGCTGCACAAGCTCCATCCGCCGCCCGGGACGCAGCTCGCCTATACCGGCGCCGATGGCAGCCCGGTGCAGGAAGCGTTTTGATCGCAGCGGACGGGTGGTAGCTAGCGGCCGATGACTGGCGACTGCGCCGACGAGCGGTTGCCACTGCCCGATGACGGACATGCGGCCGCAACCATCGCGGGCGTATCCTCTTTGCATGTGCCCCGGAAATGACAACCAGGTCGATTGGACGGCAGCCGCAACACCCCAGGGCGAGCGGGTGCGACCGAGCCTCGCGCGATCCCCGGATCGAAATCCGAAGCCCAAAGCCATTCCGCAGACCCGGCGTGCCGTCATGGATACGCTGCTCGGCGAGAACAACCTGTCGGCATCGGAAATAGGCGGCAACGATCCTTACAACGCGACCGGGCGGCAGTTCCGCCGCTGAACCCAAGCGGCGGGAAGGGCGCTGGCACTGGGTCACAGCGCACGCTGCGGATGGCGCGCCGATTGACCGAAGCCGCGCGCAACCCGCTAAACTCGCGGCCGCATGAAACTCGCCGTCGTCATCCTCGCTGCCGGCCAGGGCAAGCGAATGAAATCCGATTTGCCGAAGGTGCTGCAGCCCCTTGCCGGGGTGCCGCTGCTCGGCCATGTTGTTAGGCGTGCGCGCGCTCTCTCGCCGTCGTCGATCCACGTGGTGTACGGCCACGGCGGCGATGCGGTGCGCGCCACGATCACCGATCCCGACATCCGCTGGGCGCTGCAGGCGGAGCAGCTCGGCACCGGCCACGCCGTGATGCAGGCCATGCCCAACGTGGCCGACGACGAGCTCGTGCTCATCCTGTACGGCGACGTGCCACTCATCGACGGCGGCACGCTGCGCCAGCTCGTCGCCGGTGCGGGCGCGAAATCCATGGGGCTCCTCACGGTCGCGTTGCAGGATCCGACCGGCTACGGCCGCATCGTGCGCAGCGCGCGCGGCGCCATCCAGAAGATCGTCGAGCAGAAGGATGCCAGCAAGGCGCAGCTCAAGATCAAGGAAGGCAACAGCGGCATCATGGCGGTGCCCGCCAAACTACTGCGCAGGTGGCTGGGCAAGCTCAGGAACGCCAATGCGCAGGGCGAGTACTACCTGACCGACATCATCGCCATGGCGGTCAAGGACAAGGTCAAGGTCGTGCCATTGATCGCGCCGACGCAGGCCGAGGTGCTCGGCATCAACGACAAGGTGCAGCTGGCCGAGCTCGAGGCTATGCATCGCGCGGCGCGTGCGCGCGAGCTCATGGTCGCCGGTGCCACTCTCGTCGACCCGGCGCGCATCGACGTGCGTGGCGAAGTCACGCTCGGTCGGGACGTGGTCATCGAACCCAACGTGCTGTTGGAAGGACAGGTGTCGCTGGGCGACCGCGTGCGCGTCGGGCCGAACGTGGTGTTGCGAGACGTCGCGATCGGCGCCGACAGCGTGATCCATGCAAACTCGGTGCTCGAGCAGAGCGAGCTCGGCACGGGTTGCCTCATCGGTCCGTATGCGCGCGTGCGGCCCGGCAGCAAGCTCGCGGCCAACGTGCACGTCGGCAACTTCGTCGAGCTCAAGAAGACCGTGGTGGGCGAGGGCAGCAAGGCCAATCACCTCACTTATCTCGGCGACGCCGTGATCGGCCAGGGCGTGAACGTCGGCGCAGGCACCATCACCTGCAACTACGACGGCGCGAACAAGTCGACCACCACCATCGAAGATGGCGCGTTCATCGGCTCCGGCAACATGCTGGTGGCCCCGGTGCGCATCGGCAAGGACGCGACCACTGGCGCCGGCAGCACCATCACCAAGGACGCGCCCGACGGCCAGCTCACGCTGACCCGCGGCAAGCAGATGACCATCGATGGCTGGAAGCGTCCGCAGAAGCCGGACAAGAAGAAAACCTGATGCGCCACGCCCGGCGCTGACTATCGCGCGAACGGCGCAGGAGAAGCATGGCCCGGCTTGTCCGCTTCGTAGCCTTGCACATCGTCCCCGAGGGTGAATGCGCGCAGCCATGCGCGATGCGCGCGCCCGCTCGCTTCGCCGTCCTGCTCGCGCGCACCCCGCGGGGTATCACCCTGGTGTCGAGCCGCTACCGCAAGGTCTGGGAACTGCCGGGCGGTCTCATCGACCCGGGCGAAAGCGCCCGCGACTGCGCGGCGCGCGAGTTTCGCGAGGAGACCGGCGGTGAGCCCGGCGAGGCGGCCGATCTCGAGTGGCTGGGTCTGGTCGAGGTGAACGACGGCGGTACACATTTCGGCGGCGTTTTCGGCTGTACTGCCCGGCACGTGCCCGAAAGCTTCGACAATGCGGAGACCTGCGGACTGGCTTTCTGGACCCGGGGAAACTCGCCGCAACCTCTGGGCCACGCCGATTCTGCATTGCTCAATCGCTTCGGCTGACGCGAAAATGGCGGCCATGCACCCGATCACCCTGGCCGCGCTCGAGGCGTTTCCCGACGAGCTCGAAAAGCATTACGCCGCGTTCCCGCGCGAGTTCGTCCATTGGACGCCCGCTTCCTGGGACGGCGTGCCCAGCGAACGCTTCACGGCCATCGAGCAGATCTGCCACGTGCGCGACATCGAAATCGAGGGTTACCACCCGCGGTTCGCGCGCACGCTCGACGAAGACGTGCCGTTGCTGCCGTCCATCGACAGCGAGGCCGTGGCGCTCGAGCGCAACTACGGCGACGAAGATCCGGCGCAGGTGTTCGCCGATTTCCGCCGCGCGCGGGCCAAGACAATCGCGCTGCTGCGCGGCCTCGACGACCGCCAGCTCGACCGCCGCGCGACTTTCGAAGGCTATGGCCCGGTGTCGCTGCGCGCACTGGTGCACTACCTGTGCAGCCACGACCAGCAGCATTTGGCCGGGCTGCAATGGTTGTTAGGGAAGGCGTCCGCCACCCGCGCGGTGCCGGCGAAGGGTCGCGCGTGATGCGCCTGGCGATCCTCCCGATCGCGCTGCTGGGTCTCGCGCCCGGCGAGGAAGACCATCCATGAAGCGCGTGACGCTCGCCGCATTCGCGATCTTCACGTTCATCGCGGGCGCTCCCGCCGCGGGCACCTGGTGCCTGGGCCTGGACAGCCTCGGTCCCATCCGCGCGGGCATGACCGTCGAGCAGGTTCTGAAGCTCGCCGACTTTTCCGGCATGGAGCGCAAGCAGGCGGCGGAAGAGTGCTGGTACCTGCGATACGGCCGGAAGAATGAGGGGCCTGCGTTCCAGCTCATGATCATCGGCGGTCGTGTGGCGCGCATCGAGCTACTTGGAGTCCTTCATACCTACTCGGGAGTCCGCCTCGGCACCCCGGAAGACGATCTCGCACGACTGTACGGCCCGCGCCTCGACGTCCAGCCCCACAAGTACGACGAGAAAGGCCACACCATCACCTGGCGCTCCCCGGATGGCGCGCATGGCCTGCGCTTCGAGACTTCCTCCGGCAAGGTCACCGCGATCCAGTCCGGACCCTGGGACCATCTCAACTACGTGGAAGGATGTTCGTGATGCTGCAACTACGCCCCAACTGCGAATGCTGTGACCGCGACCTCGCGGGCGACTCAGCCGAGGCGTTCATCTGCACCTACGAATGCACGTTCTGTGCTGACTGCGCCAACGAGACGCTCCAGGGCAAATGCCCGAACTGCGGGGGCGAGCTCGTGCGACGTCCGCGCCGCCCGGCCGAGAAGCTGCTCAAGGATCCGGCATCGACGGTTCGCGTGCTCAAACCGCAGGGCTGCGGCAGGCAAACGCGCGTTGCCTGAAACGGCGCTCATCTGCCGCGTGCCGGAGGCGGAGCGCTACATCGCGCATCACCGGCAGCGTTTCGATCCGCCCGCGCGGCGCAACGTGCCGGCGCACGTCACCATCCTGTATCCCTTCGTGCCGCCCGGGGAAGTGGACGCGGACGCCGAGCAACGCTTGCGGGCCGTCGCGGGCGCGGTGCCGGCGTTCGACTATCGCCTGCGTGAGACACGGCGATTCCCGTCGTCGTTGTATCTCGCGCCCGAACCCGGCGACTCCTTCTCGAAGCTCACGGACCTGGTGCATCGCGCCTTCCCCGACTATCCACCATTCGAGGGAAAATTCGATGTGGTGGTGCCGCACGTGACGGTGGCGCATGGCGACGAACCACAGCTCTGCGAGATCGAAGTGGAGCTGCGCATCGCGCTTCCGGGGTCGGGCATACCGGCACGCTGCGCCGAGATGGTGCTCATCGAGAACGGCAGCGGCATCTGGCAACCCCTGCGCACGTTCCCGCTGGGCCCGGGCTAGCCGCACGACCGTCACCGTCCCACAGCGCGCGGGGATGTGGGCCTGCTCTCGCGCCGGGCCTCTCATGCTCCACTGTGGGCATGATCCGCAAGCTCCCCGGTGGCCAGTACCGCCTGTATTCGCGCAAGGTGAACCCGAAGACGCGCAAGCGTCGCAACCTCGGCACGTTCGCCACGCGTGCCGCCGCGGAGAAGCACGAGCGCGCGGTGCAATTCTTCAAGCGGCACTAGTTCGATAGACTGGCCACGTGAAGATCACGTTGGTCGAACGACAGTCCGCCAGGGTTGCCGCCCTGCGATACACGGGCCCTCGCGGTGCGCCCCTCGCGCGATTCTGGCGTGCGACGGTGGGGCCGCTGCTCGCGGAACATGGCCTGCTCGACTGCCCGCGTTATGGCGTGATGCTGGACGATCCCGGCGCCACGCTGCCCGACCGATGCCACTACGACGCCTGCGTCGAAATTCCCGCGGGCCTCACACTCCCCGACGCCGTGGAGGCCACGATCCCGGGCGGCCGGCATGCGGTCACGCATTTCAAGGGAACCGCGGCGGAGATCGGCGCGGCGTGGACGCAGTTCGTCGGCGCCGCGCTTGCCGATTGCACGACGCGCCGCGACGCGGGCCGGCGTCCCTACGAACACTACCCGCGTGGGGCGGTCTTCGATTCGCGCACCGGCATGTTCGACTGCGAGCTCTGCCTGCCGGTGAGTAGCTAGTGGCCGCCGTGTCAATGCGCGACCGCGTCGGGGGCAACTTCCGCCACGTCGAGAAATCCCGATGATCCGCATCGTTCGCCTGGGGACCCGGCGCGCCGCCCGCGAGGGCACGCGGCTCGGCACGGTGCGCCGGCCGCCGCGTGGCGTCGCGAAGAAGGATTTCGCGCGCCGGGACTGGTACGACGTGTGGTTCCCGTTGCTGGCGCCGTCCGCCGGCATCATGAAGCTCGGGCTGGCGTCGCAGTCGGAGCCGTCGAAGGCCGCGGCCGACCGCCAATGGCAGGCCTTCGCGCGCAAGTACCGTGCCGAGATGCGCGCGCCCGGGCCCAGTCAGGCCCTCGATGCGCTCGCCGCGCTGTCGGCGCACGCTAACTTCTCCGTGGGCTGCTACTGCGAGAACGAATCTCGCTGCCATCGCTCCCTGCTGCGCGCGCTGCTGGCGGAACGCGGTGCTACCATCGAGCCATGAAAAAGCTCATGGCATTCGTTGTTATGTCGTGTGTCGCCATCACCGCGCGGGCCGACAACTTCCGCTGCGGCAAGTGGATAGTCAACGAGAGTCTCCTGCCCACCGAGCTCGTGGCCAAGTGCGGTGAGCCCGATTCGCGCGAGCAACGCACCGAAGATGTCTACGCGCGCAACGTCGGGGGCGGCACGTACAGGACGGGCGCGGTGTCGGTCATCGAGACGTGGATCTTCAAGCGCGGCACGGGCGCGGCCCCCATGGTGGTCACCATCATCGACGGCAAGATCGAGAGCATCAAGCGGCAAGAGTAGACATGACTCTGCGTGTCCTCGGCCGGTCTGCTTCGATCAACGTGCGCAAGGTGCTCTGGACCTGCGCCGAGCTCGATCTTCCGTTCGAACACGTCGAGAAGGACGCGACGCTGCTCGCGTGCAATCCCAACGCCATGGTGCCGGTCATCCGGGACGGCGATTTCGTGCTCTGGCAGTCGAACGCCATCTGTCGCTATCTCGTCGGCAAACAACCCCGCTCCCCATTGCTGCCCGACGATCCGCGCCTGCGCGCGCAGGTGGAACAGTGGATGGACTGGCAGGCCACCGAGCTCAACAACTCCTGGCGCTACGCCTTCCTCGCACTGGTGCGCCGCCATCCTGACTTCACGCAGGCCAAGGAGATCGCCGACAGCATCGCGAACTGGCACCGGCACATGAAGATGCTGGACGATCACTTCGCGCAAGGCGGGCAGTTCATCACCGGCGAGTTCTTCACGCTCGCCGACGTGGTACTGGGGCTGGCCACGCACCGTTGGCTGATGAGTCCCATCGAGCGTCCGCATCTCGATGCCCTGCACGGCTATTACCAGCGACTCTCGGTGCGCCCGGCATTCCGCGCGCATGTCCACCCGAATGTGCCCTGACTCGGGCGTCCGCGCATGCTGATCGGCGCCCTGCTGGTGATCGCCGGCCTCATCTACTCCATACTCGGCCTCCTGCACGCCATCTTCACGCTGATGGACGAACGCAACCCGCGCCGCCTCGCGCCCGACGACCCGGCGGTGACGACCGCCATGCAGGCTTCCAAGCTGCGGCTCAGCCGCGGCGCGACGACCATGTGGCAGGCCTGGATCAGCTTCAACCTCACGCACAGCCTGGCCGCGATCCTCTTCGGCACCGCGTGCTTCATCGTGGCAGCGCACTTCGTCCTCTTCGTCTTCTCGCCCTGGGCATTGTTCGCCCTCGCGGCGGTGAGCTTGCTGTTCGCCGTGATCGGGCTCAGATACTGGTTCGGGGTGCCCCGCGCCGGGACCCTGGTCGCTACCGCCTGTCTGACGGCCGCATGGCTGCTCTATGCGCTGTGAGGGTGCATCCGGCACTGGCAGGCTGCCGGTAAGGTACTGATCCATAATACCTTCCGACCCGATACGCGACCGGTTGTGAAGGGGGTATCAGAAGCGTCCGAATGAGGGGTTTTGCCACTCCGAAGTTCAGCTCCCCTCAGGCAAACTAGCGCCCCCCAAAATCCTGGACACATCTAAATGTGCGGAATCGTCGGTGCCATCGCTGAGCGCAACGTAGTCCCCATCCTCATGGAGGGACTGCGCCGCCTCGAATATCGCGGCTATGACTCCGCCGGCATCGCGGTGCTGAACGGCACGGCCAAGCTCAAGCGCCTGCGCACCGTCGGCAAGGTGAAGATGCTCCAGGACGCCATCGAGGCGGACCCGACGCATGGCAAGGTGGGTATCGCGCATACGCGCTGGGCCACGCACGGTGTGCCGTCCGAGCGCAACGCTCATCCGCACATCTCGCACGACGGCCTGGCCATCGTGCACAACGGCATCATCGAGAACCACGAAGAGCTGCGTGAGGAGCTCAAGAAGCTCGGCTACACGTTCACGTCGGAGACCGACACCGAGGTGATCGCGCACCGCGTGCATCACCACATGCAGGCGCAGAAGGACCTGTTCAAGGCCGTGCGCGCCACCGTCGCCGAGCTCGAGGGCGCGTACGCGCTCGCCGTCGTGAGCGAAGCGGAGCCGGAGCGCATCATCCTGGCGCGCGAAGGCTGCCCGGTGGTCGTCGGCCTGGGCGTCGACGAGAACTTCGTAGCCTCGGACGTGGCCGCGCTGCTGCCCGTCACGCGCCGCTTCATGTTCCTCGAAGAGGGCGACGTGGCCGACATCCGCCGCACGTCCATCAAGGTGCTCGACAAGGCCGGCAGCTCGGTGGACCGACCGGTGCGCGAGAGCGAGCTCTCCGCCGACGCTGCGGAAAAGGGCCAGTACCGCCACTTCATGCTCAAGGAAATCCACGAGCAGCCCCGTGCCGTCGCCGACACGCTGGCCGAACGCGTCGCCAATGGTCGCCTGCTCGAAGCGGCGTTCGGCCCGGCCGCCACCGAGATCTTCAAACGCACCGAGCACGTGCACATCATCGCGTGCGGTACCAGCTACCACTCGGGCGTGGTGGCACGCTACTTCATCGAGCAGATCTGCAAGATCTCCTGCACCGTGGAGATCGCGAGCGAATACCGCTACCGCAACCCGGTGGTGCCGCGCAATTCGCTGTTCGTGACGATCTCTCAATCCGGCGAGACTGCCGACACTCTGGCGGCGCTGCGCCTGGCCAAGCAGGCGGGCTACCTCTCGTCACTGGCCATCTGCAACGTGCCCGAGAGCTCGCTGGTGCGCGAGTCCGAGCTGGTGATGCTCACGCGCGCGGGCCCGGAAATCGGCGTGGCTTCCACCAAGGCATTCACCACGCAGCTCACCGCGCTCAGCATGCTGGTGATCGCGCTTGCCAAGCAACGCACGGCCGACGCCGAGCGTGAGCGCAATCTCGTGCAGCGGCTCATCGAGATACCGTCGGTGATCGAGAAAACACTGACCCTCGACCCGGTCATCTACAACCTGGCCAAGCGCTTCGCGGACAAGCATCACGCGCTGTTCCTCGGCCGCGGCGCGCTCAGCGCCATCGCCATGGAAGGCGCGCTCAAGCTCAAGGAAATTTCGTACATCCACGCCGAGGCCTATGCCGCGGGCGAGCTCAAGCACGGCCCATTGGCCCTGGTGGATGCCGACATGCCGGTCATTACCGTGGCGCCCAACAACGACCTGCTCGAGAAGCTCAAGAGCAACCTCATGGAAGTCCGTGCCCGCGGCGGCGAGCTCATCGTGTTCGCCGACCCGGAGTCGGGCATCGCAGCTTCGGACGGTGTCACCGTCATCAACATGCCCAAGCACGTGAGCTATTTCCAGGCGCCGGCCGTGTACACCGTGCCACTGCAGCTGCTGGCGTACCACGTCGCCATCCTCAAGGGCACCGACGTCGATCAGCCGCGCAACCTCGCGAAGTCGGTTACTGTCGAGTAATGGCAAAGCAGGGGCGCAACAGCTGATGGATCGCAAGACGGCCGAACAGATCGTTGCGCTGGTGAACAGCATGATCGACCAGCTGATCAGCACGCTGGAACCGGTGGAGCACGCGCTCACGCCCGAAGAGTTCGCCGGCTACAAGCGCGGCATCGGCAAGGTCATCACCACGTTCGATGTCGAGATCATCGAACGCGTGGCCCGCGAATATCCCGATCTCATCCCGTCCGACGACGAGCCGGATTCTCCGGCCACCGAGCCGGTTCCGCCCAAGGCCTCGCACAACTGACCTGAGTTCCGCGGGCGCGCTCGCCTCGACCGGATGTGCCATCCTTCCGGTGATGGGTGCACTAACTATTCTGCCTTTCGTACTGCTGCTGATCGCGGTAATCGGCCTATGGGTGCACCGCGTCGTCTGGATAGGCGCGCTGGTCGCCGCCGTGGCCGCGGGCTACTACACCGGGGCATTGCAGGGGCTGGCCGCCCTATGGATGGCGATCGCCGCTGCGCTCGCGTGGCTCTACGCCTGGGCCCGCGATCGCGCCAGGTCACCAGTCGATCGCGCACTGCAGGCCGTCACCGGCGTGGTGTTCTTCGCCTACGCGCTCGCCATGGCTTTGCCCCTGTTGCCTGGTTTCATACGCGTCGAGCTGGTGGCGCCGCAGGCGTTGTCCGCCGGCGCACAATCCTATGGTATTGCCGTCGGCTTCCCCAAGGTGGTCGCGGGCCTCCTGATACTCGGTCTCATCAACCCGGTGCTTTCGCGCCGCGGCCTGGGCGGCGTGCTCGCCAAATCGCTGCCGGTGTGGATCTTCACCACCCTGCTGGTGATGATCTTCACGCTCGTCATGGGGTACACCGCCTTCGCCCCCAAGTGGACTTCGCTGTTCCTGCTCTGGGCGCCCATCAATCTGTTCTTCACCTGTCTCGCCGAGGAAGCCTTCTTCCGCGCATACGTGCAGCACGAGCTCGCGTGCGCCTCACGGGCTTCGTTCATGCCCGGCGTCGCGCTGGTGATCGCCGCTGCGCTGTTCGGTCTGCTCCACTACCAGGGTGGCGCGGCCTATGTGATCGCGGGTGTCCTCGCCGGACTCGGGTATGGCTGGGCATTCCTGCGCACCCGGCGCGTCGAAGCAGCCATGGCCGTGCATTTCGGCGTCAACGCCACGCACTTCCTGCTGTTCGTGTATCCCACTCTCGCCTGATCCCGCAGTCCAGCGCGTTCGGGCGCGATTGCACGAGAAAGATCAGTTGGCGCGCGCGATCTTCGCTTCGAGATCGTGGTCGCCCGAACCCGTGATTTCCACGTCGACGAACTCGCCCGGCGGAAGCTTGCCGCCTTTCCTGATGACCACCACGCCGTCGATCTCGGGGGCGTCGGCCATGCTGCGCGCGATGGCGGTGTTGCCGTCGATCGCGTCCACCAGCACCTGCATGCGATGGCCCACCTTGGCCGCGAGCCTGGCGGCGCTGATCGCGGCGGATTTCTGCATGAAGCGCGCGAGGCGTTCTTCCTGCACCTCGACGGGCACGTGCGGCGCGATGTCGTTCGCGGCCGCGCCTTCCACGGGCGAATACTTGAAGGCGCCGACACGGTCGAGCTGCGCTTCATCGAGCCAGGCCAGCAGCTCCTCGAATTCGGCTTCGGTCTCTCCCGGGAAGCCGACGATGAAAGTGGATCGGATGGCGAGGTCCGGGCACACCTCGCGCCAGGCCTTGATGCGGTTCAGGGTCTTGTCGACGAGACCAGGACGCTTCATGCGCTTGAGCACCGACGGGCTGCCGTGCTGGAACGGGATGTCGAGGTACGGCAGCACCTTGCGCTCGGCCATCAGCGGGATCACGTCATCCACGTGTGGATAGGGGTACACGTAGTGCATGCGCACCCAGATGCCGAGCTCGCCCAGGCCCTTCGCGAGATCGTGGAAGCGCGCCGCATAGCGCTGCCCGCGCCATTCCGCCGCCGCGTACTTGATGTCGACGCCGTATGCCGAGGTGTCCTGCGAGATGACCAGCAGCTCCTTCACGCCGGCGCGCGCCAGCTTCTCGCCTTCGCGCAGAACCTCGTCGATGGGGCGCGAAGCCAGCAAGCCACGCATCGACGGGATGATGCAGAAGCTGCACTTGTTGTTGCAGCCCTCGGAGATCTTCAGGTACGCGTAGTGGCGCGGCGTGAGCTTGATGCCCTGCGGAGGCACGAGATCGACGAACGGATCGTGCTTCGGCGGCAGGTGTTCGTGCACGGCGCCGAGCACGTCTTCATAGGCATGCGGCCCCGTGACCTTGAGCACGCGCGGATGCCTCTCGAGGATGCGCTCGGGACGCGCGCCGAGACAACCGGTGACGATGACCTTGCCGTTCTGCTCGAGCGCTTCGCCGATCGCGTCGAGCGACTCGTCCACCGCGGAGTCGATGAAGCCGCAGGTGTTCACCACCACCACGTCGGCCGCGTCATACGACGGCGCCACCTGGTAACCCTCGGCGCGCAGCTGCGTGATGATGCGTTCGGAATCCACGAGCGCCTTGGGGCACCCGAGACTCACGAACCCGACTTTTGGCTGGCGGCGGCTCATAAAAGGGGCGCGATTGTACAGGCGGCGCCCGCTGCGCGCATGCGGATAACCCTGCCTGATAGCCCACCGCGTTGATCCTTATAACCGCGGGAAATTGGCTGTGTTCTCACAGGTTTCGGAGGGTCGCATGAACGCGAGCGTTGCTGAAAGACGCCCCATGGGTGCATTAGGTCGAATGAGCATGGTCGCGGGGCTGCACGTGGCCGCCCTGTACCTGATCGCGAGCAGTCTGGGCATCGTGCCGCCGCTGGTGCCGGACAAGGTGGTGGACACCAGGCTCGTCGACGAAACGCCGCCTCCCGAGGACACCCCACCGATCCCGCAGCCGCGGAATCTCGAGCCGCCGACGCTGGTCGCGCAGACGCCCGAAGTGCTGCCCGACGATGCCTTCCAGCTCGACTCTCTCATCGTCGAGTTCAGGGACGATCCGCCGGTGGTGCCTCCCGTGCAGCCGCCCGTGCACGAAGCGCAGCTCATGGGCGTCCGCATGGATTCGCGCTACCCGCTCACCCAGCCCAACTATCCGCTGACCGACATCCGCCAGGGCAACGAGGGCACCGCCGAGATCGAAGTGTACGTGCTGCCCAGCGGACGCATCGGCGACGCGCGTATCGTGAAGAGCGCGGGCTCACCCACCCTGGACCAGTCGGCCATCGAAGAAGCGAAGCGCCGGTGGCGCCTGCTGCCCGCCACGCGCGATGGCGAGCCTTATGCGCAGTGGCACCGGCTCAAGGTGACGTTCAACCTGAGGAATCGCTGAGGAGGGCGGTCAGCCGGATGGCGGCGCCGGCTCGGCCGGCGCTGCGTCCGCCGGCTGGTGCAGATCGGCGGGCGGCACGTGGTGCTGGCAGTAGCGCAGTATGAAGAACATGCTGATCGCGCCCACCGGCACCAGAATCCAGGGCCACTTGGACCCCTTCCTGCTCTTGTCGGACTCGTTGGCCTCGCTCATCGCGCTCCCCACATCGATTAGACTCGCACTCTAGTTTTCCGGCCGTCCGGCCGCAACCTCAAAAGAGTGACGGGTTTCCTGAATGCAGCTTGCCGTACGTATCGTCGCGCTCGCCGCCCGGCTGCTGCTCGCGCTCGGCGTGGTCTGCCTGTTGTTAGGCGCGTATCTCGCCTGGCAGTCCATGAGCTTCTCGCAGAAGGCCGTGGCGACCACCGGCACGGTGGTTAGTTACTTCGAGCACGACGTGGACGGCAAGAAGCGCTACCGGCCGCGCGTGCGTTTCGTCACGGGCGACGGCGGCATCTACTCGGTGCCCGGGCAGATGGACTACGCGTCGCAGCGCATCCCCGTGGGTACCGTGGTGCCGGTGCAATATCAGCCCGCGGATCCGAACAAGATCCGCATCGCGACGTTCTTCGACAACTGGTTAGGCGCGGCGATCGCGGCCGGCGTGGGCCTCGTGTCGATGGCGGGCGGCGTGCTGGTGCGGCGTTCTACCAAGCGCGCGCGATGAGCAAGCCGTTCGACCGCGACTATTACCAACGCTTCTATTTCGACCCGCGCACGGCTGTGGTTTCGCGCGCCGAGATGAACGCGCGCGCGAAACTCATAGCCGCCTACTCCGAGCACATCGGCTTGCCGGTACGCCGCATGCTCGACGCTGGCTGCGGCATCGGTCTGCTGCGCACGCCGTTGCAACGCGCGTTCCCGCGCGCGACGTACCTCGGTCTCGAATACAGCGAATACCTGTGCGAGCGCTACGGTTGGCAGCAAGGTTCGCTGGCTACGTTCGCCGCCGATCCCTTCGATCTCGTGGTCTGCTACGACGTCCTGCAGTACCTCGACGATCGCACCGCGTCGCGCGCGCTGGCCAACCTCGCGCGTCTCACGCGCGGTGTGCTCTATCTTTCGGCGCTCACCGAGCGCGACTGGCGCGAGAACTGCGACCGCACACGCACCGACCGCGAGGTGCACCTCCGTGACGCGGAGTGGTATGCGCGGCGGCTGCGGCGCCATTTCAAGCCGAGCGGCGCCGGCTTCTGGGTGAGGCGGGGTTCGCCGCTCACCACCTGGGAAATGGAAACCGCCGCCGTCTGAGCAGGCTCGGCCGCGCGGCGATGCGGTATGCTGCGGCGCATGCCAGCTCCCGTCCTGCCCGTCGATGCCGCCCGAGGAGACGCGCGTCACCGCGACGTGCGCGCGCAAGTCTTCGCCGCCGTGCCCCAGCGGCGCGCTTCGCTGGGCAAGCGGCTCTTCTGGCGAGTGGTGCTGGCCGTGGCGCGCGTGCCCGGCGCCGTCAAACTACTGCGCCGTGGTAGCTGACATGCGCAGCCTTCCCTGGATCCTCGGCGTCGTCGCCGGCTTCGGTCTCACCGTGCAGGTGGGCATGAACTCGCAGCTGCGCAAGGTGCTGCAGAGCGCGAACCTCGCGGCACTCATCAGCTTCACCGTGGGCACCGCCGCGCTCGTCATGCTCATCTTCATCATGCGCACGCCCCTGCCGGCGCGCGCCACTTTCGCCGTGGTGCCCTGGTGGGCCTGGCTGGGCGGCTTGCTCGGCGCGTTCTACGTGGCCAGTTCGACAGTCGTCGCCGTCGAGCTCGGGGCCTCCACGCTGCTGGGCCTGGCGCTGCTCGGGCAGCTGGCCACCGCGCTGGTCATCGACCACTTTGGCTGGCTGGGCCTACCGGTAAATCCCATCACCTGGGCGCGCCTGGCGGGCGTAGCCTTGCTGGGTGCAGGAGTGTGGCTGGTCTCGCGTTGAACTTTTGCGTCGCGCGAGGCGACTCAGCAAGAGGGAGGGCTCATGAACATTTCGGCCCGCATCACGACCCGGTCGGCGAGCATCGTCCTGGCTTTACTGTTCTGCGCCGGCGTCGCCGCGCATCCCGACGCGGTGGGCACGCGCTTCGTCGCGCCTACCGGTGACGATCGGGGCGACTGCGACAGCAATCACGACCCCTGCAAAACCCTCCAGTACGCATTGACGCGCGTGCGTCCCGGCGACGCCATCAAGCTCGCGGCCGGCACCTACGAGCTCTCGAACGTGGACATCGAGGCGCTGGCGATCGGCAAAGAAGGCGTGCGCGGCGGATATTCCGCCCAAGACCACTTCGCCATCCAGAACGCGGAGACCAACCCCACGCGCGTGTCCGGCGTGCCCGACGAATATCGCAACAACTTCATTGCGCACGGCTTCACCGTCGTCGACGTGGCCGGTAGCACACTGCCGCGCATCGTCGCCGCCAAAGTCTCGGCGCCCACCCAGTGCGCTTCCGGATTCGCCGGGCCATTCCCGTGTCACAACATCGACTATCTCGCCCAGGTGCAGCTGCAGGAGATCCCGACGCAGCCGGTCAGCGCCAGCGAGATCTGGGGCTTCGTCGACGCCGATGACGGCCGTGAGTACGCCATCCTCGGCCATCGCAACGGCACGGTGATCGTCGACGTCACCACGCCGGGCACACCCGTGGTGGTCGGCAACATCGCCGGCAATCCGTCGCTGTGGCGCGAGGTGAAGGTGCTGCAGATCGCGCAGCCCGGCGGGCCCCACCGCGCCTACGCCTACGTGACCACCGAGGCGCCGGGCGGGGGGTTGCAGATCATCGACCTCACCAATCTACCCGCGAGCATCGCGCTGGCCAACACGCTGGCCGAGTTCAGCACCTCGCACACGCTGTACATCTCGAACATCGACTACGCGACCAACCTCGCATTGCCGGGCCGGCAGCCCTTCCTCTTCATCGCGGGGTCCAACGTCAACGGCGGTGCCTATCGTATCTATGACCTCACCAACCCGGTGGCGCCGGTGCTGGTCACGTCCGCGCCTGCGGGGACGGGCTATATGCACGACTCCACGTCGATGCTGATCACCGACAACCGCACCACCCAATGCGTCAACGCGCACAACCCCTGCGAGGTGCTCGTCGATTTCAACGAGACTTCGGTGGATCTCTGGGACGTAACGGATAAAGCTGCGCCCGCGCGTCTCAGTACCACCACGTATCCGACCGCGACCTACGTGCACAGCGGCTGGCCCACCGCCGACCAGCGTTACATCGTCGTGCACGACGAGCTCGACGAGATACGCCTCGGATTACGCACGCAGATCTACACGCTCGACGTCGGCGATCTGCGCGTGCCGAATCTCGTGACGTCATACACGGGCGGCACCACGACGACGGATCACAACGGCTACACCATCGGCAATCGCTACTACGTCTCGCACTACAAGCGTGGCCTCGTGATCTTCGACGTCGGCAATCCGCGGGCGCTCTCCGAGATTGGCTCGTTCGACACTTACGTGTCTCCGTCGGCCAATTCCGCGGGCACCGATGGGGCCTGGGGCGTCTATCCATTCCTGCCGTCGGGGACGCTGCTGGTCAGCGACATCGAGAACGGATTGTTCCTGCTGAAGAAGAACGAAACCTTGCCGCCGCCGGCCGTCACTCCACCAGGCTCGAACAATCCACCGGCATCGAGTGGCGGTGGTGGCGGTGGCGGTGGTGGCGGAACGCTCGGCGCGCGCGATCTCGCCATATTGCTTTTGTTGGCGGGGTTCGCGATGGTACGCGCCCGTCGAAAGCCCACGTAGAGACCCACATGGAATATCTGCCGTCCGCCGCGCGCTACCAGTCGATCAAGTACAACCGCGTCGGGCGCAGCGGCCTGAAACTTCCGGCCGTGTCGCTCGGCTTCTGGCACAACTTCGGCGACGTCGACGTGTTCCAGAACGGCCGCGACATCGCGCGCCGCGCTTTCGATCTCGGCATCACGCACTTCGACCTGGCTAACAACTATGGTCCCTCGCCGGGTTCGGCCGAGGAGAATTTCGGCCTTCTCATGAAGAAGGATTTCCTGCCATACCGTGACGAGCTGGTCATCTCCTCGAAGGCCGGCTATCTCATGTGGCCCGGTCCGTATGGCGAATGGGGATCGCGCAAGTACCTGGTGGCGAGCTGCGACCAGTCGCTGAAGCGCATGGGCCTCTCGTACGTAGACATCTTCTACAGCCACCGTTTCGACCCGGAGACGCCGCTCGAAGAGACCATGGGCGCGCTCGACTACATCGTGCGTTCCGGCCGCGCGTTGTACGCCGGCATCTCGAGCTACGACCCCGGGCAGACGGCGAAGGCCGCCGCGATGCTGCGCGATCTCGGCACGCCGTGTCTCATCCACCAGCCCAGCTATTCGATGTTCAACCGCTGGGTCGAGGATGGCCTGCTCGACGTGCTGGACAAGGAAGGCATGGGTTGCATCGTGTTCTCACCGCTCGCGCAAGGCCTGCTGACCAATAAGTACCTCAACGGCATCCCCGAGGGTTCGCGCGCGTCGAAGCATACCTCGCTCGACCCCGAGGCCATCACTGCCGACAAGGTCGGCAAGATCCGCAAGCTCAACGACATCGCGAAATCGCGCGGCCAGTCGCTGGCGCAGCTCGCGGTGGCGTGGACCTTGCGGCACAAGCAGGTGACGTCATCGCTGATCGGTGCGAGCAAGGTCGCGCACGTGGAAGAGGCCGTGGCGGCGTCGCAGAACGCCACGTTCACGACGGCGGAGCTCGCGGCCATCGAGGCCGCGTTGAAATAGCGATTTATGTTCATCGGCCGTGTCACGAATGCGGCTCTCGTGACATCGCCGACTCGGCGCTGAAGTAGTTCGTCGATCTGGTCGGCAAGACGCGCTTCGCCATGGCAACATCGCCGCCTCCGTTCATAACTACAAGAAAACGGCCCGCCATGTCGCAGACCAGGCAATTCGCGCTGCTCGTCGCCACTCTCACGCTGCCGTTCGTCGCCCAGGCCGGCGTCAATTCCTGGACCAGCACCGGACCCGAAGGTGGTTTCACCACCGCGGTCGCGGCGTCACCGCAGGATTCGACGCTGTTGCTGGCCGGAACGGCCGGGGGCACTTACCGCTCGGTGAACGGCGGGGCCACGTGGCAGCTCGCGGTCTCGCCTTCGTCCGTACCCGTGAACTTCACGTTCAACCCCGTACGACCCGCGCAGGTATGCAGCGCGAACAACAACCTGCTGTGCAGCTCGGACGCGGGCGCTACCTTCGTCTATATCGGCAACGACCGCCAACCCCCGGGCAACGGCGCGCGCGACCTGTGGTTCACGCGCGATGGCGTCTATCTATATGCCGCGACGAACATGGGGCGGGTGTCCCGGACGCTGAGCACCGACATCGGTGCCGCATGGACCGACGTGACCGGCCCCTGGCCGCTGACGTCCAATACGTTGACCGCCATGACCGGGGATCCCAACGATGCGAATGCGCTGTACGTCGCGGTGTCGGGCAGCGGTGTGTACAAGACGGTGAATGGCGGCACTTCCTGGACGCCTGCCGGCGCGGGTCCCAGCAGCGGCATCTACCTCGTGAACCAGATCGTGGTCATGCCGGGCAACTCGAATCGCGTGGTGATCGCGGCCAATGACGGTTTGTACATCAGCACGAATGGTGGCGCGAGCTGGGCACACCCCTCCGGATTCGGCGCCGCGCGGACCGTGGCCATCGACCCGCTGCATCCGGACACCGTCGTCGCGGTCATGTCCGGAGGCGGCGTCGTGCGCAGCTCCAACGCGGGCGATACCTTTTCGCTGGTGGGGAGCCCGCTGGTCTCCACCTATCAGCCGATGCGCATGGAGTTCGATGGCGGCACACCGAGCCGCCTGCTGCTCGCTTCCGGCGATGGTCCTCTCATCAGCGCGAACGTGGGTCTCACGTTCTCGCCGGCCACCAGCGGCATTCATTCCGCCAGTCTCCAGGCATTGACGAGCAGCGATTCGGGCACGGTATACGCCGCACTCAACGCCGGCCCGGTCGGCATCTTCCGCCGCACCAGCACGGGCTGGCAGGCCGTGAACAACGCCAATCTCTTTGCCGCGCTCGGCAACATCACGGTGCTCTACGAAGTGGCCACCGCACCGCAGGACGGCAACGTCATCTACGTCGCCGGTTTCAACGACCAGATCGTCAAATCGGTCGATGGCGGCTCGACCTGGGCCCAGGCTGCGAATCCGCTGGTGAACGCGGGGCGCTCGTTCCGGCACATCGCGATCGACCCCACGAACGTCGCCATCGCCTATGCGGGCAGCGTGAACGACGGCGTCTACAAGACGGTGGATGGCGGCGCCCACTGGATCAAGCAGTCCACGGGCCTGTCCAGTTTCATCAGCGCCCTGACGGTGGATCGCAACAACCCGCAAGTGGTGTATGCCGGCGCGGTCGCGGGAAACACCAGCGTGTTCAAGTCCGTGGACGGCGGCGCCACATGGTCGCCCACCGGAGCCATGGCGCAGCAGCTAGGCGTCAACCAGATTGCCATCGATCCCACCGACAGCCGCGTCGTCTACGCCGCGATGCACGACAAGCTATTCAAGTCCACCGACGCTGGCGCCACCTGGAGCATCCCGTCCACTTTCGCTGTCCCCCGCGGCGTGCACGTCGACCGCGAACGCCCGAGCACGGTCGTCGCGGGATACATGAGCGCGTTCAACGGCTTCATGCGCAGCGTGGATTCAGGCGCGGGTTGGGAGCAGGTGGACTGGCCTGCGGGCTTCAGCACCGGCAATGGCATCAATGCCATGCTGGTGGACCGGGTACGTCCCGGGCTTGTGATCTCCGGAGGCTTCGGCACCAGCATCATGGAATATGAAGTGGCGCCGGACATGGTCGTCACGCTCGCCGTGCCGGCGAGCATCGACATCGGCGCGACGGTGAACGCCCGGATGACGGTGCACAACAGCGCGGGCCTGGCGCCGTCGATCACTGCGCTGCGGCTCGTGCTGCCTGCATGGCTCACGGCCGCGCCTGCCGCGCCGTGCTCACTCGCCGGGCAGACCGTGACTTGCACCGTGCCCGGACTTCGCGCGAACGACGGGACGCTCACCATCGACGTGCCCGTGACCGCATCAACGACGCCTTCGGCGAGCAGCGACATCGTCGCGCAAATGGACACCCGCGAGTTCGACCCCGACACATCGAACAACCGCGTGACGGTGCAGGCGGCTTCCGTGGCGCGCGCGGATCTCGCCGTGACACCGGTGCCGGGTTCCCGGTCCGTCGTCCGCAACGCGGCCGTGAGCCTGGGACTTACGGCCAGCAACACAGGCCCGACGCTGGCGCCGAACGCGCGCGTGACCATCACGATGCCAGCCGGCATCACGCTTACCAGCAGCACGACGACACTCGGCGCCTGCACGGGGGCGACGCAAGTGATCTGCACGCTGGGATCGATGCCGAATGGCGCGACCGCCACGATCACGCTCAATGGCACCGCGACCGCGAGCGGTAACGCGGTGATCGAAGCCGTCATCGCTTCGGACGCGGTGGATGCCGCCGCAACCAACAACACCGGCAATGCGACCTTCGGGATCAGCGAGCCTGCACCGGCGGGCGGGTCGGGTGGAAGTAGCGGCGGCGGAGGTGGTGGTGGCCGCTTCGACTGGCTGCTCGTCGGATTGTTAGGGATGCTCGCGGCCGCGAGGCTCGCCGGGCAGCATCGGCGGGCGCCGATCAGCTAGCCGCGAATACCCCAACGAGGTTGCGCCGCGCGCCCAGGCTCAGCGGGCGTGACGAGTTGCCGCCGGCGGGCGCCGGCGCATCAACCATGCACCACCCAATGCCGCGACGAACAGGCCCAGCATGCCCGGCTCGGGCACCGGCCGGGCGCCGACACCGCGCGTGAGCGAGGTGATGTCAAAATTGAAGGAAGCGTTGCTCGCCACCGACGTGCAGCTGCCATCGACGCAATCGAAGACGTTTTCGAGGAAGTTGCCTTGCAGGTTCCAGGTGGGCAACGTGAAAGCATCGGCAGGTG
Source organism: Steroidobacteraceae bacterium (assembly GCA_035525785.1). Lineage (GTDB taxonomy): Bacteria > Pseudomonadota > Gammaproteobacteria > Steroidobacterales > Steroidobacteraceae > CADEED01. The sequence goes on from DATLDQ010000126.1 coordinate 22,759, forward strand.
TCATCGCGGCGCCGTCGAAAGCATCGAAATACTCGAAGTACGGGTAATCCGGCAGCGGCGTGCGAGCCGACGCGAAGATGTTGAGGAAGTAGCTGTGATAGCGGCCGGTGTATCCGGGCGTGAATACGTCCTCAGTCGCGGCGTTGATACTGTAGCTCTCCGACGACCCCGCATTGCAGACGGGCTGGCAACCGTCGACGAAGGTGACGTACGCGTAGGTCCGTTCGAATTGCGGGAACGAAATCTCACGCCCGCCGAAATTCACCGTGGCCAGCGGTTGAGCGAGGCCGGTCGGATTGAAATCGACGAAGGTGTACTGGACGCCGCTGAGCGGCGGACCGGACGAAAGCAGGCGATCCGTTTCCAGAGTGAAGCTGCCGGCGATCGCGGTGCCGGTTTCGGCACCTTCGACCGCCGGAAGCGTGTACGAGGCGATGGTGCCCGTGAAATCCAGGTAGACGGGCACTGCGCGTGCGACGTCGACGGAAGAAAGTGTGAGGGCCGCGGCGGCGGCGCGAAGCAGAAGCCGTTTCATCGTTTTTTTCTCGGGTCCCCTGACGGCGCGAGACTAACGGAAGGGCGGCAGGGCGCGCCAGGCAACTCTACATAATGCGTCAGCTAGCGGCGCGCAAACCCTGCGTATTCGCGCCGCGTGATCGCGTGCGGTCGATGGCCTGCCGCAGCGCGTTGATCGACACCGGCTTCGACAGGAAGTCGTTCATGCCGGCCGCGAGACAGGCCTCGCGGTCACCGTCCATCGCGTTGGCGGTGAGGGCGACGACCGTGACATTCGGATCGCGCACGCCACCGGCGCGCAGCTGTCGCGTGGCTTCGAGCCCGTCGAGCTCGGGCATGTTGCAATCCATGAGCACCAGGTCGAAGTGGGCGGTCGACAGCGCGGCCAGAGCCTCTCGGCCGTCGGCCACCACCGTGACCACGTGGCCCAGCTGCTTGAGCATGGCCTCGATGATCATCTGGTTGACCGCGTTGTCCTCGGCCACGAGCACCGTCAGCGACTCGGGCCGCAACGCCTGCGTGGTGGTGCTGTTCGCAGTCACCGGCATTTCCGCCACCGGCAGATCGAGCGCAAAGCGGAACGTCGACCCGTGCTTGAGCTCGCTCGTCACCGAGATCTCGCCGCCCATGAGATTCACGAGCTTCTGCGAAATGACCAGGCCCAGGCCCGTACCGCCGCCGCGCTGTTGGCGCGAATCCGCTACCTGATTGAACGGTGTGAACAGTCGAGCCAGTGAATCTGCGCTCATGCCGATGCCGGTGTCGTGCATGGTGAACTCGACGAGCGCCGCGCCATGCGCGTCCCGGATGCCGCGCACCACCAGCCGCACCTCGCCGCGATCGGTGAATTTCACGGCGTTGTTGCCAAGGTTCAGCAGCACTTGCGAGAGACGTTGCCGGTCGCCGGTCACCGCCGCGGGCAGCGCCGGGTCCGCATCGACGATGAAACGTATCTGTTTCGCGCGCGCCTGCGTGCTCAGCAGGGCGTCGAGCTCGGCGAGCAGGCCCGATATTTCGAACGCGCGCGGGTACAGCTCCAGCTTCTCCGCCTCGATCTTCGAGAAGTCTAGGATGTCGTTGATGATCCGCAGCAGCGACTCGCCGCTGCCGGCGAGGATGTCGAGCAGCTTCTTCTGTTCGGGTGTCGGCGACTTCGCGCGCAGCAGCTCCGCGACGCCCAGCATGCCGTTCATCGGCGTGCGGATCTCGTGGCTCATCATGGCGAGGAAGGTGGCCTTCGCGCGATTGGCGGCGTCGGCCGCCGCGGCATTCTGCTCGGCCTCGGCGCGCGCCTTGCGCATTTTCTGGACGATCGACGCCGCGAACTTCCGCAGCTGGTGCGCGACGGCGCCGGCGCCGATGGACAGCATCGTGACTACCGCGAGCGCCAGGAAGAGGATCTGCCGGATTCCGGCGATGCGCTCCTCCAGTTTGTCGAGCACCATGTCGAGCCCGAACATGCCGACCAGGTTGCCAGCGCTGTCGCGGATGGGCGCGGCGGCGCTCAAGTAACTGTGACCGTCCGCGTCCGGACGCGGCGCGGGGTCGGCATAGTCCACGCCATCACGGAAGGCGGCTTCATAGGCCGGGTCGCGCACGTCGTAGAGATTCATGATGGGGTCGGGCGGTCGCTCGTTGCCCGGCACGCGATACAGGTTGGCGCCATCCAGCACCCAGTAGATGCGCCCGTGGCGATACACGCCCGTGTACACGTAGTAGATGTCGTGGGTCGCGCGGTGCATGCGCACGAGGGGTTCGAGGAGGCGCAGGTGCTCCGGGCTCCCCTGCTGCGCGGGCGAGACCAGCGTCTTCAGAAGTTCGGCATCGATCTGCGCGGCCGTGGCGCGCGCCAGCTGCAACAGCTCGAGGCGGACGGCATCGACCTGCGCATCGCGAGCCTTCAGATACAGGATGGCGAGGCCCACCGTCGAGACGACGAACGTGCAGATGCCCGCCAGCAACGCATCGCGCAGCGGGTGGATCTTGCGTCCTCGTTTCGGGGCTCCGGGCATCGTCAGATGCTGCCGGACATATGACGGCATGTCGGTGAGCGAGGTCGCAGCGCGACAGCCGTCTCCCGCTCATGCCGTAGGTGGCCGTAGCAGGGCGGGGCGTCAGGTGGCGGGGCGCCTGTGATGCAGGTCCACCCCGCGGCAGCGCGCTACCTCAATGGATCAAAGCCTCGAGGATCAACACGCCGATGATGCCGACCACGCCGACGATGCCTTCCATGAGCGTCCAGCTCTTCAGCGTGTCCTTGAGCGACAGGTTGAAGTATTCCTTGGCCATCCAGAAGCCAGAGTCGTTCACGTGCGAGAACATCAGGCTGCCGGCGCCGACGGCGAGCACCATGAGATTGGGATCGACGTGCGCGGTCGCGACCACGGGAGCCATGAGCCCGGCGGCGGTCATGCCCGCGACGGTCGCGGAACCGAGCGACACGCGGATCACGCCCGCGATCAGCCAGCCCAGGATCAGCGGGTCGATGGGGATGCTCGTGAGCGACGCCGAGATCTGCTTGTCGACGCCCGTGGCGACGAACACTTCTTTCAAGGTGCCGGCGCCCGCGATGATCAGCAGGATCACCGCGATGTCCTTCACCGAGTTGCCGTAATCATCCATGAGCGGGCCGATCTTGAGTCCGCGCGACAACCCGAGCGTGTACGTAGCCACGGCCAGCGACAGCAGCATCACGATGAGCGGGTTGGTCCAGAACCTGAGCATCGACTGCAGGTGCTCGGGCGCCTGCGGCACCGCCATGGAACAGGCGATGAGCGCAACGGGCAGCAACGCGCTGCCGAAGCAGTTGAACGCGCTGGGCAGCTCGCTCTCGGGCCGCAGCGGAGCGACGAACAACGTGATGGGGTTCGACTTCACGTGGCGGAACAGCCGCGCGAACACGGGGCCGGCGATGATCATTGCCGGCAGGGCGACGACGATGCCGTACATCAGCGTGGTGCTGATGTCCGCGCCGAAGATCGGCAGCATCGCCGTCGGGGCCGGGTGCGGCGGCAGGAAGCCGTGCGTCACGCTCAACGACGCGAACATCGGCACGCCTACGTAGATGGGCGGCACCTTGGTCTGCTGCACCACCGAGAACACCAGCGGCACCAGCAGCACGAAGCCCACGTTGTAGAACAACGGGATGCCCACCAGGAAGCCGGTGAACATCATCGCCCAGGTGACGTGCTTCTCGCCGAACAGGCGCATGAGCACCATGGCTATCTTCTGCGCGGCGCCGCTGTTGGCGACGAGCTTGCCGAACATGGCGCCTATGCAGACGATGCCCAGCAGGCCGCCGAGCAGGTTGCCGATGCCCTTTTCGAGGACCCCGGGCACTTTCTCCGCGGGCAGCCCCAGCAGCAGCGCAGCCACGGAAGAGGCGACCAGGAACGCGAGGAAAGGCTGGATCTTCGCCCAGCTGATCAGCAGCACCAGCAGGACGATGGAGGCGAAGACGTAGACCATCTCCATGTCAGAAGCCCTGGCCGGAAACGTTCAGGCGGATGCGCGCCACCATGTTGCTCGACGTGAGGAACAGCGTCTTGCCATCCTCGCCGAACTTGCAGTTGGCCGTGGCCTTGCCGTCCCAGATGCGTCCGAGGCGCTTGCCGTCCGTCGAGAGCACGAGGATGCCGCCGGGCGCGCTCGTGAAGATGGTGCCGTCCGCGGCGACGGTGAGGCCGTCGGGAAGACCAGGGCTGTCGTTACCGATGAGGTCGGTGACGTCGGCGAACAGTTTCTTGCCCGTGACGTTGCCGCCCTTGTCGAGCGAGTACGCCATGATGATGGCCTTGGTGGGCTCGGACTGTGTGACGTACAGGGTCTTCTCATCAGGCGAAAGCGCGACGCCATTCGGACGCACGAGCTCCTTCTCGATGACCGTGACCTTGCCGTCCTTGCCGCGGCGGTACACGCCGTTGAACGCGATCTCCTTCTCCGGAGCGTCGTCGAACTTCTTGAAGCCGTATGGCGGGTCGGTGAAGAACAGCACGCCCGACTTCGTCTTCGCCACGTCGTTCGGGCTGGCGAACTTCTTGCCGTCGAGATTGCTGGCCAGCGTCGTCTTCCGTTTGTTCTTGAGGTCGAGGCGCTGGATGACGCGGTTGCCCGTATCGGCGTAGACGATGCTCTTCTTGTCGTAGATGGCGAGGCCATTGGCGCCGGCTTCACGCCACACCGCCGGGTCCGGGTTCGCCGCACCCGATGGATCGAGGAATTTTTCGAGGCCACCGCCCTGCGACCACTTCCACATCTTGTTGCCGGGCACGTCGGTGAAGAGAAGATAGCCGCCGTTCCTCACCCAGATCGGGCCTTCGGCCCAGCCGAAGCCTTCCGCGAGCTTCTCGATCTTCCAGTCCTTGGGGACGATCGCGTCCATGGCCGGGTCCCAGCGGTCGATGCGCGCTTCCTCGATCTTCGTCATCGGCACCGCGGTTTCCACGGCCTGCGCCGTGATGCTCAGCGCCGCGAGGACCAGCACCGCAGGGACAATCGTGACGCATCCACGCGCGCCGTAAGCTGACAACATTCTCATACCCCCTCCGTCAATTCAGATTCGAAACGATGACCCGCGTGGGCAGCGCCGTGGCCGGCGCGTTGCCCGTCTGCGACCTGGTGATCTCGAAAGACCCGGACGCGCGCAGGTCGGCGGACGACGCACCCAGCCAGAAATCGATGCGGCCGGCTTCGATTACCCAACTACCCTTGTTCCAGAACGCCAGTTGCTCGGGCGACAGGCTGAACGTCACCCGCTTGCGCGCGCCCGGCGCGAGCTCGATGCGCTTGAAGCCGCGCAGCTCGAGCACCGGCCGCGAAACGCTGGCCACCGGGTCGCGCACGTACAGCTGCACCACTTCATCGCTGGCCACGCCGCCAATGTTCTCCACGGTGATGGCGATGTCGACGCGCTCGCCCGGCGGCACGCTGGCCGTGCTTTGCGCGAGGTCGCCGTATTTGAATTCCGTATAGGAGAGGCCATGACCGAACGCATATAAAGGAGTGATGGGCAGGTCGTGGTAGCGCACCGTGTCCTTGGCGAGATCGGGGTCCGCGGGGCGACCCGTGGGATTCGCCGAGTAGTAGCCGGGCACCGCGCCGGTCACGCGCGGGAAGGAAGCGGGCAGACGGCCCGCGGGCGAATACCTGCCGAACAGCGCATCGGCGACCGCGGGGCCCCCTTCGACGCCGGGCATCCAGCTCTCGAGGATGGCGGGCACGCGGTCGTGCAGCCATTGCATGGCGAGCGGACGGCCGTTGGCGAGCACCACGATGACGGGCTTGGCAGGCTTGCTGGCGGCGGCCTTGTCAGGCGGCGCCACGGCAGCGAGCACCCGGCGGGCCAGCTCGAGCTGGTTGGCCGGCAGCTCGAGATCGGAGCGGCTGCGCGCTTCGCCCGACAGGTCGAAGTCCTCGCCGATGACCAGCACGATGACGTCGGCGGCCTTCGCGGTTTTCACTGCGGCGTCGTAACCGGAATCATCCGCGGGCTTGCGCGGATCGGCGCCCGCCGCATAGGTGACCTTGAGGTTCTTCGGCGCCGCCCCCTGGATCCCCTGGAGGATGGTGACGACGTCTTCGGCCTTGCCCTGCGCGCGCCACGAGCCGAGCGCGCTCAGGCCATCATTGGCCAGGGCGCCGATCACCGCGAGCGTGCGCGGCTTGCCGCCGTCCTCGAGCTTCAGCGGCAGTAGTTTGCCGTCGTTCTTCAGCAGCACCAGCGACTGGCGCGCCACGGCGCGCGCGGCCTCGCGGTGCTCGGCCGAGAGCAACGAGCTCTTCTCGCGCTCCACGTCGGTGTAACGCATCGGGTCGTCGAACAGCCCGAGCTGCTCCTTCACGCGCAGGATGCGCAGCACCGCCTCGTCGAGCAGCTTGAGGCGCGCCGGATCCTTGGCGATGGCGATCTGGAGATCGTCGGCGTACACGCCGCCGACCATGTCCATGTCCACCGAGGCGTCGAGCGCGAGCAGCCCGGCCTCGGCGCGAGTAGCGGCAACGCCGTGGTTGGGCAGCTCGCCGATCGAGCCCCAGTCCGAGACCATGAGGCCCTGCCATCCCCAGCGCTCGCGCAGCGTCCCGCGAACCAGCTCGCGGTTCGCGGTGGTGGGCACCCCGGCAATGTCGTTGAAGGCCACCATGAACGAGCCGGAACCCGCGCGCGCCGCGGCGTAGAACGGCGGTAGATAGACTTCGTTGAGCGTGCGCTCGGAGAGATCGGCGGTGTTGTAGTCGCGGCCGCCGATGGCCGCGCCATAGGCGCCGAAATGCTTCGCGGTCGCCATCAGCGAGCCCGGGCGGAGCGTGTTGCCGCCCTGAAAGCCATTCACGGCCGCCACCGCCATGCGCGCACCGAGGTAGGGATCCTCGCCCGCGCCCTCGACGATGCGACCCCAGCGCGGGTCGCGCGCGATGTCGATCATGGGCGCGAAAGTCCAGTGCAGGCCGGCGGCCGTCGCTTCCTCGGCGGCGACGCGCGCGGCACGTTCCTCCGCCTCGGGCGCCCAGGTGGCGGCCAGCGCGAGCGGCACCGGGAAGATCGTGCGATAGCCGTGCACCACGTCCATCGCGAACAGCAGCGGCACGCCCAGGCGGGATTCCTCGACGGCCACTTTTTGGAGCCTGCCCAGGGGCTCGGCACCGGCGACATGAAGATAGGAACCCACCTGGCCGGCACGCACGCGGTCGAGTTCCGTGGCATCGAGGCGCGAGTTCAGGGCTTTGCTTCGGCCACCGGCGCGCTGCACGAGCTGACCGATCTTCTCCTCGAGGGTCATCTTCTTGAGGAGGGTCTCGGCGCGTGGTCCGACCTGGGCGCCGGATTGGGCAAGCGCGAGGCTGGCGCCCGAAAAGGCGGCGACAGAGACACAGGCCACCGCAATGTGGCGCGCGAAACCCGGCAAATGCTTCTCCCCTCGATTTTTGTGGTCCGAATCTACCCGAAGACATTCCATACGTCGCGCTCCCGCAGGCATGAAGACGAGCGCGCGTGCCTTTGCCGTTACGGACGACGCCGCCATGAGGAGCCCGCCGCACCGGCATAATTCATCAATGAACCATCCGGCATTCGTGAAATCACTGGCCCTCTTCATCTGGCTGGTGTCCTCGACAATAGTCGCCGCGCCCGCCACCACGGCCAGGCAGGGCGAGACGGCCTTGGCCGTCACCCCGGCCACCTATCTCTCGCGACTCGCCGCGGCGCGCATCCCGTCCGACGCCGCGGCCGTGATCGTGAGGCCGCTCGATGGCGGTGCGCTCAGCTGGGAAGCGAACGCGTCGAGGCCGATGAACCCGGCGAGCACCATGAAGCTGGTCACGACCTACTCGGCGTTGCATTTGTTAGGTCCGGCGTTCACGTTCCGCACCGAGGTGCTGTCGGAGGCGCCGGTCATCGGCGAGGCGTTGCGCGGCGACCTGTACGTGCGCGGCGGCGGCGATCCCAAGCTCGTGATCGAGGATCTCTGGTATCTCGCGAGCCGGCTGCGCGGCTTCGGCGTCCGCGAGATCCGCGGCGACCTGGTGCTCGACAAGGGATTGTTCGAACCCCTGCGCCACGATCCGGCGCAGTTCGACGGCGAGGAAGGTCGGGCCTACAACGTGGGCCCGGATGCGCTGCTGCTGAATTTCAAGTCGATCGCCATCCACCTCGTGCCCGACCCGGTCGGCAAGGTGGCGCGCGTGATCGTGGTGCCCGAGATTTCCGGTCTCACCGCGCCGCGCACCGTGCCGCTCGTGGACGGCGGCTGCGGCGACTGGCGCGGGCGCCTGGGAGCCGACCTCGCCGACCCGATGAACATCCGCATTCGCGGTACGTACCCGGCCGCGTGCGGCGAGCGCATCATCCACATGGGCGCGCTCGAGCACACTAACTACTTCGCCGCCGTATTCCGCGCACTGTGGGAGCGGCAGGGCGGCACCTGGACCGGCAAGGTGCGTGAAGCCGCGGTGCCCGCCGGCGCGCGGCTCATCGTGGCGCAGGAATCACCGCCGCTGGCCATGCTCATCCGTGACATCAACAAGTTCAGCAACAACGTGATGACGCAGCAGCTGTTCCTCACCATGGGCGCGGCCGGTGGTGAGCCCGGCAATCCGGCGCGTGGCGGCGCCGCCGTGCGCAACCTGCTGTCGGCGCGCGGCATCGAGGTGCCAGGCCTGGTGCTGGAGAACGGTTGCGGGCTGTCGCGCATCGAGCGCATCAGTGTCACCACCCTGGCCGACGTGCTGACCGACGCCTGGAAGAGCCAGTGGATGCCCGAGCTCATGGCCTCCCTCCCCATCTCGGGCGTGGACGGGACCATGAAGGCACGCAACGTACCGTCGGGCGCGGCCCACATGAAAACCGGTCTGCTCGAGGACACGCGAGCGGTGGCCGGGTACGTCATGGCCGCCAGCGGCAAGCGCTACGTGGTGGTGGCCATCATCAATCACCCGAATGCCGGTGGCGGGACGGGCGCGCACGATGCGTTGATCGATTGGGTCTATCGGAATGGGTAAGAGGCCGGTCCAGACGCGGGAATCGCCGGTTTAGCGCCTATAATCCCTGATCTATGTCAGTCACACCTTCACGTGTACCGGTCACGGTACTCACGGGCTTTCTTGGCTCCGGAAAAACCACGCTGCTGAACCGCATCCTCTCGGAGAACCACGGCAAGCGCATCGCGGTCATCGAGAATGAATTCGGCGAAGTCGGCGTCGACAGCGAGCTGGTCATCGGCGCGGAAGAGGAACTGTTCGAGACCAACAACGGCTGCATCTGCTGCACGGTGCGCGGCGACCTCATCCGCATCCTCGGCCAGCTCATGAAGCGGCGCGACAGGTTCGATTACATCCTCATCGAGACCACCGGCATGGCCGACCCGGGCCCCGTGGCGCAGACGTTTTTCCTCGACGACGAGCTCAAGAATACTTTCCAGCTCGATGCCATCGTGACCATGGTGGACGCCAAGCATTTCGAGCAGCACGTCGACGAGCTCAACGAGCCGGCCGAGCAGGTCGCGTTCGCGGACCTGGTGTTGCTCAACAAGACCGATCTCGTCGACCCGGCGTCGCTCGAGCGCATCGAGAGCCGCATCCGTGGCATCAACGGCACGGCGAAGATCCTGCGCACGAAGAATGCGGACGCGCCCATCGACAAGGTGCTGAACGTCGGCGCGTTCGATCTGCAGCGTGCGCTCTCGGTGGATGAGGCGTTCCTCGAGCCCGAGTACCCCTTCGAGTGGGGTGGCGCGTACCAGCTGGCCGCCGGTGACTATCTACTGCGCGCGGGCGGCGAGCACGACGAGCATGCGCACGGCCATGGAGACGGGCAAGAGCACGTCCATGGCGAGCACTGCGTTCACGATCACGGGCATGAGCATGGGCACGCCCACGGCCATGACCACGACCATGGCGAACACGCGCACGAGGACCTCGACCTGGTCGTCGTGCCGCTCGCGTCGGCCACGCCGGGTGCCTTGAAAGACGCCATCGAGCAGGCCGTACGCGCCTTCGCCGAGCCGGCCGCGGTGGTGGGATGTCACGGCCATATCCACGGGCCCGGCCACTACGCCCTGGACATCTCGCATGGCGGCGCGGACTTCGCGCTCGAGATCGCGCGGCCCGGCGCTCATGCATTGTTCTTCGAACACCATCCGCTGGAGTTCGGGTTGCATCTCGTGGGCCAGCAGCCTTCGGCCGAACGCAAATTCGCTTCGCATCATCACCAGGACGACATCAGCTCCATCGGCATCAGCGATCCGCGTCCGCTCGACCCGACCAGGCTCAACCAGTGGCTCGAGTACCTGCTCAAGACGCGTGGCCAGGACATCTTCCGCATGAAGGGCGTGCTCAACATCAAGGGTGAGGACCGCCGACACGTGTTCCATGGCGTGCACATGATGTTCGATGCGCAGGCGGAACGGCCCTGGGGCGACGCGCAGCGGTGCAACAACCTGGTGTTCATCGGTCGCGACCTCGATCGCGCCGAGTTCGAAGCGGGCTTCGAGTCCGCGGTCGCCCGGCAATAACGTCGACCAACATGCCGAAGCAGTCCCTGTCTTTCGCGCTCGAGCCGCGCGCCACTGTCGCCTTCGACGACTACATCGCGGGCCTCGCCTGGTCGGCGGATGGCAAGTCGCTGGCCGTGGCGGGGGGCGAAGGCAAAGTCGCGCTGGCGCGGTTGAGCGGCGCGCCGGCGCCATCCACGTCGGGTTCGCTCACGCTCGATGTCATCGGTGAGCATTTGTTAGGCACGCTCGCCGTGGCCTGGCGCCCGCATGCGAACACTTTCACCACTTCGGGCCAGGACGGCGCGGTGGCGCTCTGGGACGGCGAGACGGGCAAACAGATCAAGCGATGGAAGCCTGCGCCGACTCCTACGCAGGCGCTGGCGTTTTCTCCCACAGGCGAGCTGCTGGCGAGCGCGGCGGGCAAGACCGTGACGCTGTGGTCGGCCAATGGTGAGAAGATCCACGCATTCGCCGCGGCCAGCAGCACCGCGGTGGCGCTCGCCTTCGACAGGCCGGGCACCGATCTCGGAGTTGCCCTGAACGGTGAGATCGCGGTGCATCGCGTGGCCTCGTCTCATGGAGGTGGGCGCTACGAAACGCGTCGCTACAAGTGGCCGGCTGCTTGTCTCACGGTAAACTTCAGCGGCAATGGCAGGTATCTCGCAAGTGGCATGGCCGATGGTTCGCTGCATTTCTGGAATCGCTCGACCGGCAAGGATTCACAGATGCGCGGCTACGACGGCAGGCTCGAGCTCGTCGGCTGGAGCGACAACTCCCGCTACCTCGCATCGTGCACCGGCAATGAGCTGGTGCTCTGGGACTTCGGCGGCAAAGGCCCCGAAGGCACGCGCCCCATCGTGTTGAACGGTCACACCGAGCGCGTCGACACGCTCGCCTGGCAACCCGGCGGCGAGCACCTGGTCAGTGGCGGGCGGGATTGGCGCATCGCGCTGTGGCGCCCGGCGAAGTCGCGCGAGGCCATCGACGTGCAGATGGTGGATTCCGAAGTGACGGCGGTACGCTGGTCGACGGACGGAAAGCTGCTGGCCGTGGGTGAAAAGAAGGGCAGCCTCACGGTGTACGAGCTGGTGGCTCGCTGATGAAGGTCGAGCTGCGCGATCTCATGCCCGCCGAGCGCAACGAGGTGCAGCAGCGCTTCGAATCGCTGGCCGGCAAACGCTTCGCGCCCTCGGCTAAAAAGCCGCGCCAGGAAGTCTGGTGGCCCAAGGCTCCGCTCGACGGGCGCGCGTTTCCCCAAGGCATCCAACCCGCGAGCGGCGACGACGCCTTCAATGAATCCGCGCGATTGCTGGGCTTCCTGAACGGGGTCTGTGGCGGCGAGTTCTACATCGCCAATCTCAGCGCGCCGAAGCCGCACTTCCGTCACACCGGCAAGCTCGATGCCGATCTCGCGATCTGGATCCGCACGCGTCTCGTGTCGAACCCCACCTGCCTGCTCGCATCCAGCCGGGACGTGTTCCTGATCATCGAATCGCAGATGAACTACTGCGTGCTCGGTGCCTCGGCCGATGTCATCGAGCTCTTCGAAAAGCGGTTCGGCGGCGCCGACACACTCAAGCGCACGTTCTCGGACTATGTCGACCAGCGGCGCGTGGGCGCGGACCTCGACGATCTCAAGTGGGCGCAGGACTATCTATTAAAGTGGTCGGGCTGGGCCTGACCCGCCGGGCTACTGCAAGGTCGCGCTCGGCAGCGCGGTTTCCACGCCGACTCTGCGCCGCGCGCCGACCGCCGCCTGGTAGCGGCTCATGAGTGCCTGCAGGGCGCGCGTCCAGCTGTAGTGGGATTCCACGTGGCGGCGCGCCGCCGCGCCGAGCTCGGCGAGATCACTGTCGTAGAGCGCGCTGACTGCACCGGCGATGCTCGCCGCGGCGATCTCGGGGTCGTCATGCGGCTCCGCGAGGATTCCCACGCCGTCATCCACCAGCTCGGGCAGCGCACCGGCGCGCATGGCGACCACTGGCCGGCCGCAGGCCATGGCCTCGAGCACCACCAGGCCGAAGGTCTCGTGCACACCCGCGTGCACGAAGGCATCCACCGAGGCGAGATAGCTCGCGAGCTGGTGGTTGTCGCGGCAGTACGGAATTCGCGTGACGTTGTCGTGGCGATTCGCCTGATCGCCGCCGATGAGCAGCAGGTGATAGGGATCGCCAAGCTTGCGGAACGCGTCGGTCAAGACCGGAATGTTCTTCTCGGCGGAGAACCGGCCGGCGAAGGCCAGGAGGCGGGTGCCGCGCGGCAGACCGAGCTCGGCCACGAGGTCGCGACCGCGACGCGACGGATGAAAGGTGTCGACATCCACGCCCAGCGGTTGCGTCGTGGCATGAGACACGCCGATGCCGTGCAGGTAGTCGCAGGTATGTTTGCTAGGTGCCAGCACCAGCTCGCAACGCTCGTAGGTCTCACGCACGTACCATTCGATGAGCTTCTGCACGCCGGCGCCCAGGCGGCGCCCGGCGAGCTGGGGAAAGTTCGAGTGATAGAACGCGATCAGCGGAATGCCGCGCCGTTGCGCCACGCGCGATGCGGCCCAGGCGGGATGGAAGGCGTCGCCGACTTCGATGAGATCGGGCTCGAGCGCCTCGATGGCGCGCGACCAGCGCAGCGGATTCAGCGGCAGGCGGTAGTTGAACGTACCGGGCACCCGCTGTCCCGCGACCGTCGAGATGTCACCCGGCACATGTGAGCGAGCTTCCCCGGGCACCACCAGGCTATGCCGCCAGTTGGTGTGCGCGCGCATCCACTCGTGTTTGGCGAGCAGGTAGCGCTTCACTCCACCGCTGGTAGGAGAGAAGAACAGGGTTGCGTCTACGACATGCATGTTTGCTTCTTCTGCGGTTCGTCAGTATCCGGGCGTTGCAGAGGTGCGACCAGTCAGCGCAGACTGGGTTCCCTATGTCGAAATCCACCTACAAGTCACCACCCGGATCAACATGGGTGGCAATCATCGCGCTTTTGGTTTCATCCGGCACCGCTGCCGCCGCCGACGTCGAGTCGGTCATCGAGAAGGAAACCGGCGCCGTCGACGCGAAGATCATCGCCTGGCGCCGCGATTTTCACCAGAACCCGGAGCTTTCCAACCGCGAAACGCGCACATCGAGGCTCGTCGCCGAACACCTGAAGAAGTTGGGGCTCACGGTCGAGACGGGCATCGCCCGGACGGGTGTCGTCGCCCTGCTCGAGACGGGCAAGCCGGGTCCGACGATCGCGCTGCGTGCCGACATGGACGCGCTGCCCGTGGTGGAACGCACCGACGTGCCGTTCCGGTCGACGGCCAGGGCTAACTATCGCGGCGAGGAGGTGGGCGTCATGCACGCCTGCGGCCACGACGCGCACACGGCCGTGCTCATGGGTGTCGCCGAGGCGCTGGTCAAGGCGAAAGGCGGGTTGCGCGGCAACGTGCTGTTCGTGTTCCAGCCCGCCGAGGAAGGCGCGCCTCCCGGTGAAGTGGGTGGCGCATCCGAGATGCTCAAGGCCGGCATCTTCGACAAGTACAAGCCCGAGGTCGCCATCGGCTCGCATGCCTGGGCCAGCCTGAACACGGGCGACATCGGCTATCGCGTGGGTCCGCTCATGGCCGACTCGAACATCTGGCGCATCGTCGTCAAGGGCAAACAATCACACGGCTCGCGGCCGTGGAACGGCGTCGACCCGATCCTCGTCGCCTCGCAGATCGTCACCTCGTTGAATACCATCGTGTCGCGCCAGGTCGACATCACCGACAATCCGGCGGTGCTGTCGGTGGGCATCATCAAGGGTGGCGTCCGCAACAACATCATCCCCGAGAGCGCCGAGATGATCGGCACCCTGCGCACGTTCACGCCCGACCAGAAAGCGAAGATCGTCGCCGGCATGAAGCGCATGGCGGAAAACGTCGCCGCCGCCTCCGGCGCCACCGCCGAGTTCGAGCTCGACAAGTACAACAACCCCGTCGTCGTCAACGAGCCCAAGGTCACGGAGAAGCTGCTGCCCGTGCTCGAGCGCGTCGCCGGCAAGGACCATGTGAAAGTGGTGCCGCTGGTCACCGGCTCCGAGGATTTCGCCTACTTCGCGCAGAAGGTGCCGAGCTTCTTTTTCTTCTACGGTGTGACCCCCAAAGGCAAGGACGCTGCTGCCGCGCCGTCCAACCATTCGCCGGAGTTCTACCTCGACGAGGCGGCCATTCCGCTGGCGACGCGAGCCATGACGGGGGTCGTGGTGGCCTACCAGCGTGATGGGGCAGGGCTGAAGTGAAGAGTGCGCGGCGGGCCCACGCGCAGGGTTGAGTTCGCTTTTCGCCGGGCCATTCGGGTGATTGGAGCCGCCAGATTGCGGGCCGCCGCCGTGCGGTGCGCGGAAGACACCTGACCGGTGGCCTGCAGGTAGCTAGCCTAGGCTCCAATTGGTTCGGAGAGCGGCTTCGTGCCTTGCGAATGGGGTGCCCCGGCCCGCTCACTCAACCCTGCGCATGGACCCACCGCGCACGGCACCTACCTACAGCCAGCGCGCCAGTTTCTAGCGAACGCGGTTCGACCCTGGGAGTCGGAAAAAACCGGGCCTCGAATGTGGATAGGAGGCCGAGGTCGCGCGGCTTCGCTCTCGCGACTCTTCTCTCTCCCACCCAACAGCAGGGGCCAACCCGACCTGTCTAGAGGACTCCGTCGCGAGTAGAGCGGATCGCTCGCAACGCACGGCGTGCGTGCATGAATGAGCGAGCGGCCCGGGGCACCCCATTCGCAAAGCACGAAGCCGCTCTCCGAAACAACCGGAGCCTAGGCTAACTACCTGCAGGCCACCGGTCAGGTGTCTTCCGCGCACCGCTGGGCGGCGGCCCGCAATCTGGCGATGCCAAACCCCGAATGGCCCGGCGAAAAGCGAGCTCATTCATGCGCGCGCGACGGGCGTTACCGCGCGCCCGCCCCCTCACACCAGATTCTTCAAAATCGGCAGCCTGCGAATCCGCCTGCCTGTCGCCGCATGAATTGCATTTGCGACGGCGGGCGCGATCGGTGGCGTGCCCGGCTCTCCAGCTCCGCCCATGTTTGCCCCGCTGTTCACGATCGTCACGTGGATCGCCGGGGCCTCGCTGATGCGCAGGATCTGGTAGTCGTGGAAGTTGCTCTGGTCCACTTTGCCGTCGGTGAACGTGATTTCACCGTACAACGCCGCAGTCAAACCGTAGTTGATCGCGCTTTCCATCTGCGCCTTGACGCCTTCCGGGTGCACGGCGAAACCGCAATCGATGGCGCACCAGACATCGTGCACTCGGACGTGGCCGTTTTCGACCGACACCTCTGCCACCTGCGCGACGATGCTGCCGAACGACTCATGGACGGCCACACCGCGCCCGCGACCCGGAGCCGGCGGCGAAGACCAGTGGCTGGCCTCCGCCACCGCGTTCAACAAGGCGAGGTGCCGCGGCTTGTCAGCCAACAACTTGCGCCGCAGCTCGACGGGATCGTGACCACCGAGTGCGGCCAGCTCATCGATGGCGCAATTCACGGTGAAGCCCGTGTGCGAATGGCCGACCGACCGCCACCACAACACGGGCACCGGCGCCTGCGCGTCGTGCGCATCCACGAACAGGTTCGGGATGTCGTAGATCATGTCGGACGCGCCTTCGGTGCTCGACTGGTCGAAGAGCTGGCCTTTGGGGATGAAGCCATCCGTCCATCCGCCGCGTAGCACGCCCTGGCTCACGATGGTCTGCTGCCAGGCCACGGGCATGCCCGATTCGTCGACGCCGCCGCGCACGCGCGACATCACGAACGGGCGATAGTGCATGCCACGTACGTCATCCTCGCGCGTCCAGGTGACGAGCACCGGCTTGCCCGCGGCCCGGGAGGCGTGCGCCGCATCCACGGCGACCTCCGAGTGGCGTTGCGCACGGCGACCGAACCCGCCACCGAGGAACTGCGAGTGCACGACGACCTTCGCGGGGTCGAATCCCAGCGCCTGGGCCACGGCATCGCGATCCGGGCCCTGCATCTGCGTGCCGAGATAGAGATCGCACCCGTCGGCGCGCGCATCCGCGAGGCAATTCAGCGGCTCCATGGGTGAGTGCGCGAGATAGGGCAGCTCGTACTCGACGTCGAATTTTTTCGCGGCGCGACGCAACGCGCCCTTGGCATCGCCTTTCTGACCGGCCACGGCGCCCGCCGTATTGCACAGCCGTTGATACTCGCGGCGCTGCGCTGCCGTCGAGAATTGCTTGTTGGCACCTTCATCCCAGTCGAGGCCGAGCGCATCGCGGCCCCGCTTGGCCGCGAACGTGGTGGTGCCATACACGGCGATGCCGCCGGGGATTTCCCGCACGTCGACTACACCGGGCACGGCGCGCGCGGCGGCATCGTCCATCTTCACGAGCTTCGCGCCGATCACGGCGGGACGCGCGATCACGGCGAACAACATGCCGGGCAGCCGCGTATCGATGCCGAACTTTGCGCTGCCGTCGGTCTTCATGGGCGTGTCGAGGCGCTTCTGCGGCTTGCCGAGATAACGGAAGCTCGCCGGATCCTTGAGCGGCACTTTCTGTGGCACCGGCAGCTTCGACGCCGCGTCCGCGAGCTGGCCGTAACTCGCCGACTTCGAGCCGTGGAACACCTTGCCGTCTTCGGTGCGAAGCTCGTTCACCGGTACCTGCCAGTGCTGCGCGGCCGCGGCGAGCAGCATCGCGCGTGCGCTGGCGCCGGCCTCGCGCAACTGCGGATACGTAGTGCTGGTGCTCATGCTGCCGCCGGTGAACTGCATCGGCATGAACGGCACGTTGAACGCGGGATTGGCACCGGCGAGCTCGACCTTGACGCGGCCGGGGTCGATGTCGAGCTCCTCGGCCACCACCATGGCCAGCCCGGTGTACACGCCCTGGCCCATCTCGGCCTTGCCGACGATTACCGTCACCGTGTCATCGGACGCCACCCGCAGGAAGGCGTTGGGTTGAAACGTCGCACCGGTGGCCGGCAGCTTGCCGAATTTGTTTTCCGCGAAACGGATGCCGAGGTACAGGCCGCCACCGACCACGGCGCCGGCGATCAGGAAATTGCGGCGTGAAGCAGAGGGAGTGTTCATGAGACCTCGCGATGATGGCCGATGTTAATGTACCGGCCAAATGCAGTTGGAATTCTTTGGAGCGGCCGGCGAGGTCACGGGTTCATGCCACATCCTGCGGGTGGCGGGCGCGGAGTTGCTGCTCGACTGCGGCATGATCCAGGGCGGCCGAGACGCGCCCGAGCGCAACCGGCTGCCATTTCCGTTCGACGCCACGCGCATCGACGCCGTGGTGCTCAGCCACGCGCACGTCGACCACTGCGGCCGGCTGCCGTTGCTGGTGAAGCGTGGCTTCCGCGGCCCTATCTACACGAACGCGGCCTGCGCCGAACTCGTGCCCATCCTGCTCAAGGACTCCGCGCAACTCGCGATGCGTGAGGCTGAGCGAGCGAACCGCGGGCTGCCGCCCGAGCGGCGCGCCGAGCCGTTGTTCGACCTCGACGACGTGGACCGGACGCTGCGGCTCGTGAAGCCCATCGCCTACGATGCGCCCATCGAGGTGCTGCCCGGCGTCATCGTCCGGGTGCGCGACGCCGGCCACATCATAGGATCCTCGAGCATCGAGCTCGTCGTCAGCGAGAGCGGCGTCTCGCGCAAGATCGTGTTCTCGGGCGATCTCGGCCAGTACGACACACCCATACTCAAGGATCCGTGGCGCTTCGAGTCCGCGGACCTGGTGCTCATGGAGAGCACCTACGGCAACCGCCGGCATCGCGGGCGTGACGACACCGAGCGCGAGCTCGGCGCCATACTCGCGGCGGCGCAACGTGATGGCGGCAACATACTGATACCCGCGTTCGCCATCGGCCGCAGCCAGGAGCTGCTCTATCTACTGGCGAAGCACTACGCCGAGTGGCACGTCGACCGCTGGAAGATATTCCTCGACAGCCCCATGGCCATTGCCGCGAGCCGCGTGTACTGGCGGCACCCGGACCGCTACGACGAAGACGCCGCACGGCTGCGCGCGGGCTTTCGCGGCATGCCGCCACTGCCCAACCTGGTGCTCTGCGAGACGGCCGACGATTCGCGCGCGATCAACGACGTGCGCAGCGGCGCCATCATCATCGCCGGCAGCGGCATGGCCAATGGCGGGCGCATCCTCCATCACCTCGCGCACAATCTGGAACGGCCCGAGTGCCACGTGATCATCGTCGGGTTCCAGGCGCCCGGCACCCTGGGCCGTCGTCTCGTCGACCTCGAGCCCGAGGTGTTCATCCACGGAAGGCGCGTGCGCCGCGCGTCTCAGGTGCACACACTCGGCGGACTCTCGGCGCATGGCGACCAGTCGGACCTGTTGCGATGGTATGACAGCTTCACGCCGCGGCCCCCGGTGTACCTCGTGCATGGTGAAGAACCGGCCGCCGAGGCGCTGGCCGAAAAACTGCGTGAACGCGGTGCGGCGGCGACTGTCACAAGGCCGGGACTCGTGGTGGATCTCGCAAAACCCGACGAACTGCCGACACGGCCATCGACGCCTGCGCTCTAACTCATAGAACCAAATCGCATGAACCAGAAAAAACCGTGGTTTCCAGTCAACGGCGCCGAAGCGCGCATCGTCATCACCGGATTCTTCCTGCTGTTCTGCGTGCTCGGTGGCTACTTCGCGGTGCGCCCCGTGCGCGAAACCGTGGGCACGGTCATCGGTCGCGCGGCCACCCAGGATCTCTGGTTCTTCACCGCGGTGTTCGCGATCCTCATCGTGCCGTTCTACGGAATGCTGGTGGCCAATGTCCGGCGCGCGGTGCTCATGCCGGTCATCTACGGCTTCATGTCCGTGGCGTTCGTGTTCACGGCGCAGCTGTTCGCATACGGGCCCCCGGGGCCCATCACGGCGCGCATCTTCTATGTCGCGATCAGTGTGCTCAACCTGCTGCTGGTGTCGGCGTTCTGGAGCTTCATCCTCGAGATCCTTTCGAAGGAGCAGAGCAAACGCCTGATCAGCTGGATCGCCGCCGGCGGCACGCTCGGCGCCCTCGTGGGCCCCGCGCTCACCGCGCTGTTCGTGAAGAAAATCGGCATGTCGGGCGTACTGTACCTGGGCGCCGGCATGTACCTCGTCGCCATCATCCTGCAGCGGGTGCTCATGGCCGAGTGGCGCCGCATTTCGCCGGACGCTGCCACCGGCTCGGGGCAGCAATCAGAGCGCGAGCGCGCGCTCGGCGGCAACCCGTTCGCGGGCTTCATGCTGGTGCTGCGGAACAAGTATCTGCTGGGCATCGCCCTCTTCATCGCCGGCATCTCCGCGATCAATACCTTCCTGTATTTCGAGCAGCTCGAAATGGTGGAAAAGCAGTTCGAAGAACTGGCGGCGCGCACCCAGGTCTTCGCCAGCCTCGACGTCACCGTGCAGGTGCTCGTGATGATCACGCAACTCACGCTCACGGGCTTCATCGCGACGCGGCTGGGCGTGATCGCATTGCTGGTCATCATTCCCGTCGTCATGGTGTTCGGGCTCACGGTGTATGCGACGTTCGGCACGTTCAGCGTGCTGGCCGTGGCCATGGTGGTGCGCCGCTGGGGAGAGTACGCGTTCATCCGCCCGGGCCGCGAGATGCTGTTCAGCGTCGTGGACAGGGAGAGCAAGTACAAGGCGAAGAACGTCTGCGACGTCGCCGTGTATCGCACCGCGGATGCGGCATTCGCGCAGATCAAGAAGCTGCTCGACGGCATCGGCATGGGCGCCGCGGCACAGGCGATGACCGCCGCCGTGGTCGCCGCGCTCTGGGCTTTCAACGGCTGGTGGTTAGGCCGCCGCCACGAGAAAGAGAAGAGCTAGCGCCGGTCGGCGGATGCCGCCGATTGCCATCGGACGGCAGCTTTACCGGGCGCCCGGCGCGCAACTTCGCCCGCAGCTGTGGTGTCGTTCGGGACATGCCCTCGAGCGTCATCCGCCATTTCTGGTACGACCCGGCGCATCACAAGATGGACGTGGTGTTCACATCCGGTGCGCGCTACACGTATTACGACGTTCCGGAGGACACCTATCGCTCCATGAAGCGTTCGTTCTCCAAGGGGCAATATTTCAACGTGAACATCCGTGACCGTTATCGTCACTCCCGCGAGAATTGATGGCACGCGCAGCTCGGGCCCCCGGCCAGGCCAGCCTCTTCGATGCGTCGCCCCCGGGCCTGCAGACACGCGCGGACTTCATCAGTGTCGCCGAGGAACAGGCGCTGCTCGAACGATTCGAGTCGCTGCAGTTCCAGCCTTTCGCGTTCCAGGGCTGGTTCGGCAAGCGTGAGACCGTGTCCTTCGGCTGGCGCTACGACTTCAACGACGCGCGCGTGCACCCCGCGCCGCCCATCCCGGATTTCCTGCTGCCTTTGCGCGCCCGCGCCGCGGACTTCGCGGTCCTGCCCGCCAGCGCGCTCGAGCAGGCGCTGGTGGTCCGCTACGACGTGGGCGCCGCCATCGGTTGGCATCGTGACCGCCCGGTGTTCGACAAGGTCGTGGGGATCTCGCTGCTGTCGGCCTGCGTGCTGCGTTTCCGTCGGCGCGACGGGCGCGCGTTTCAGCGCCACGCGGTCGACGCGGCACCGCGATCCGCGTACCTGCTGGAGGGCGAAATCCGCAAGGATTGGGAGCACAGCATCGCGCCCGTGGAGACGCGGCGCTTCTCGATAACCTTCCGCAGCCGGAGCAAGGCGTGAGAGCGGGGCCAGACCTCACCGGCGGCTGCGCCTGTGGCGCCGTGCGCTACCGCCTCGCGTCGGTGCCATTCGACGCGGGGTATTGCCATTGCGAACTCTGCCGGCGATCGAGCGGCGCCCCGCTGCTGGCTTTCGCGACGGTGCCGCAGGCGGACTTCGTGGTCATACAGGGCGCTGCCCGGCGCCGCCGCTCGACGTCCTTCGGTGAACGCGGATTCTGCGCGGACTGCGGCACACAGCTGACGATGCATGTGGATCATCAGCCCGACACCATCGACTTCACGCTGTGTTCGCTGGACCGGCCCGATGCGGTTATCCCCGGGTTCCACCTTTATTTCGCGAGCAGGCCCGCGTGGTTCGATGTCCGGGATTCATTGCCGCGGCACGACCGGTTGCGCCCGGATACCCGCGGGCTTGCGCCCCAGACCTGAAACGGTTTCAGGCGACGGCGGCGTCGGAGACTTTCTTCTCGTGCGGCAGAGTCACGCGGATGCGCGTGTATTCCTTCGGCTTGGTGGCCACGCCCACGCGTCCGTTGGCCTTGTTGACCAGGTCGCGCACCAGGTCCATGCCGATACCGCGCGCGCCCCCCTCACCGGCCGTGGTGAACCCGGCGCGGAAGATCAGCGTCGCGAGCTTGCGCGGATCGACCTTGGCGGCCTCGTCCGCCGTCATCACGCCCTGGCGGACTGCCTCGGAGCGGATGCGGTCGTGGTCGAGGCCACGCCCGTCGTCTTGCACGCTCAGCTGGTAGTCATCCGTGGCGGTGCGAAGGAACTGTACCGCTACTGTTCCGATCTCGGGCTTGTCTTGCCGACCTCGATCCGCCGGCGATTCGATGCCGTGCCGGATGGCGTTGTGGATGAGCTGACCCAGAAGCTTCTCGACCATGCGGCGATACACCTGGGGAACGTCCTCGAGGCCCACGCAGACCAGGGACACGCGCTTGCCGTACATGTCCGCGAGGAAGGCGGCCATCTCTTCGAGGCTTTCCTTCGAGAGATCGGATAGCCGGGCGGCCTTTTGCGTCGACGGCAACGGGCCGGAAATCGTGGTCGCGCCGGTGCCCGCAGCGGAGGCGGGAAGTCGCGGCTGGCGGATGGTGGTGCCCGTCATCGTCGCCGAGCGCTGGGTGGCGTCGACCGCGGCGGCATCGGCCGAAGCGGGAATGGGCGCGCCGGTCTTCTCGCGCCACTCGCGCAAACGCGTCGCCACTTCGCCCTGGATCGCCAGATGCGACAGCAGGTCATCGAGCTTCACGGCCAGCGGTAGAAAATCGTTGCCAGACAGGGTCTGCTTGTCGCGCAGCTGATTGAGCGCGGCTTCGAAGCGATCCGCGCGTTCACTCACCGACGGCAGCGGCAGCCGCTCTGCCCGCGCATGGATGCCGCGGATCAGCTCGAGTATCAACACCAGCTTCTCGCGGAAAGCCTGCGGCTCGCGCGCGGGCAGCTTCATGATGGCACGCAGCTGTCCGGCCTTTTCGCGCCCTTCGCCGAGGAACAGCTCGACGCGCGACGGGTCGAGCGGGAAGAGCTCCTGCAGCACCTCGTTCAGGCGCGCATCCGGAGGGTCGATGATGGACGACGGGTCGGGCTGCGGCGGTCCCTTGGCCAGCGCGGTGGACGCGACATCGGTGGGCGCCACATCCGTCGAGGCCACATCCGTCGAGGCCACATCCGTCGAGGCCACATCCGTCGAGGCCACATCCGTCGAGGAAAGCGTGGTCGCGAGCGTGCCGACATCAGGGCCGGCTCCGAGCATCGCGGCCGGCAGCTCGATGCGATGTTCCCGCGGCAAGTGCGTGGGCAAAGACGCGGACAAAGCCGCGACGTTCTGCGTGCTGTCGGCGCTGGATGAGCCGGTGGCGCTGGTCGAGCTGCTGGCGAGGCCGGCCGAGCTCGCGCCAATGTTCTCGATCGACACATGAGCCAGCGAGGCCGCGCCTGCTGTGCCATCGCCGACGGCCCTGGCCTGGGTCGGTACTGAATCACTGGTGACGTCCATCGAGCCCAGCTCGAATTCGCCCGTGGTCATGGGTGGCAATGCGGCGACCGCGGCGGCCGCCGAGCTCGCGACGGCATCCGCCGGCGCCGGCGGCGCGGGCATCGTGGTCGCGGCGCTGCTGGCCACGGCATCGAATGCTGATGGCGGCGCCGCGACGGCACCCGTCTCGAGCGTGCCCATGGCGGCGAGATCCGCAGACGTCAGCGTGCGACGCGTGCCGGTCTCCCCGGCGAGGCGCTTGGCGAAAGTCTCCTCGTTGAGCGCCGGCACTTCGATGGTGTGCGGCACCAGGCGCGGTGCGGAGATGCGCTCTATGGAGACGATGATGTGATGCACGCGACCATCGACCACCAGGCGCGAAAAGCGCAGGGCCAGGTGGCGGGAGCCGGAGTGGACGCGCTGCAGCGGGTTTTGCGTGGGGTCGACCAGGGCCGTGGCGTCGGCCTTCCACAGCGATTCGAGATAGGAGACGGTCTCGCGGCGCACGGCGACCGGCACCAGCTCGGCGATCACCTGGACGAAGGCCGTACCCGCGCCGCAGGTGTGGCCCAGCAGTTCCGGCGCGGCGGCCGAAGCTTCGCCCATGAGCTTGTGCTCGCGGTCGAGGAACAGCACGCCGGCATGCGAGAGCTCGAGCATGGCGTACGCCTGCGCGCGCGCCACGACCAGCTGCTCGTCGCGCGACCGGATGCTGCCGCGCTGCGTGATCGCATAGAGAGTGACGCCGATGAGGCAGACCAGCGCCGCGGCCAGCGCCACGATGGGGAAATTGAGGAATTCCATGTGGCCCTCCCCAGCTAGTTGCCCACGCCCGCTGCAACCAGCGTGGCCGGGTCGAGGATGCCGCCGTCGTTCATGGCCTGCGACATCCGGTCGAGAGCATGCAGCAATTCGTCGCAGGATGCGAAGCGATGATCGCGTGACTTCGACATCAGCCTTTCGAGCAGCGGTTGATAGCCGAGGTGATGCATGGGCAATTCCGGCACGGGCGCCATCACATGCTGCTGGAGCACATCGATGGCCGAAGCGCCGAGATACGGCTTACGGCCCGCGAGCATCTCGTAGAGGATCACGCCGAGGCTATAGAGATCGGTGCGCGCATCGAGCGCTTCGCCCTGCGCCTGCTCCGGGCTCATGTAGTACGGCGAGCCACGCAAAACTCCCGTGCGCGTGCTGCTGTCGCCGCCCAGCAGGCTGCGCGCGAGGCCGAAGTCGATGAGCACCACGCTGCCATCGTCACGCAGCATCACGTTCGGCGGCTTGAGGTCGCGGTGGATGATGTCCGCCTCATGCACGACCTTGAGCGAGCGGGCGATCTCCTTGAGGAATGCGATGGCTTCGTCCGCGGTCAGCGGGTTCTGCAGGCGAGCCTTGAGGTCGCCGCAGGGGAAATACTCCATCGCCAGGTACTCGACGCCCTCATGGATGCCGTAGTCGAAGAGATCGATGATGGACGGGTGATCGAGAGCCGCGATGGCCTCGAATTCACGCTGGAACATGATGGCGCGCGCACCCGTGTCATTGGGGTCACCCGTGTGCCGGCGCTTGGAGATCTTCAAAGCGACGTTGTGGCCGACGTCCTCCGAGATTGCCAGGTAGACGGCCGCTGCCTCCGATTCACCGATGCGTTGCAGAATGGTGTAGCCGGGGATCTGGTGGCTTTCGGGCGCGACCGATTTGATTTCTTTCGACGGCGGCTGCGAGCCGGACAGCGACTGCGAGGCCGATATGGGCACGGGTGTGGCCGGCGCTGGCGTCGGCGCCGCAACCGCGGCGGGAGCCACCTTGGTGGGATGCGATGCCAGCGCGATGCTCGCGGCCTTGGCGAGACTCGCGCCGGTATGCGTGGCGATGTGGGGCCGCCCAGGAGACGGCGTCGCCGCGGATGAAGCGGAAGGCGCGGGCGATTCGGTGGGTGGCGTCACGGCGGACGGCGGCGCGGCGGGGAGCGTCGCGGTGGCGAGCTTCGCAGCCTGCGCGAGGCTCGCGCCGGTGTGCGTGGAAATGTGCGGCGGCAGCGGGGCCATCGCCGAGTCGGCCAGTCGTGGCGATGTCTTCCCGGCGGTATCGGCCGGCCTGCTCGCCGGGTGTCCGGAGCGTTCGGCTGCCTGGGCATCCGCACGCGCCGCACGGCGCGCCGCCTCCTTCTCGATGGCGCGCAGCGTGAGCTTGATCGACCGCTGCAGGCGCGCGGGCGTCAGCAGCCGCTTCGGTAGATAGTCGGCGGCGCCGAGGCGCAGCGCGCGCACGGCGGCGAGCTCGCTGCCGCCTTCAGCGAGGATGATCATCTCCGGGAAGCCGGGCTGGCTGCGCAGCTTGCGGATCCAGTCGAAACCGTCGGTGGTCGGCTCCTCGATGCCTTCGTCGAAGGCCAGCGAGAGCATGATCACGTCGTAGTCGCGAACCGTCATGGCGGTGCGTACGCGACCGAAGGACGTCCAGTCCATCACGACCATCGAATCTTCCGGCCAACCGGCGCCGACCACGTGCTGCAGCCACTGCGCGTATCTGCCGTCGTTCTCGACGATCAGGAATTTCTGTGGGCGCGGCGCTTCCATGTCAGTCTTCCGCGAAGCGGATGCGCACCGCGGCGCGCTGTTCCACGGCCTTGCCATCGCGCATCACCGGCTTGTAGCGCCACTGCGCGACCGCCACCAGGGCGGCGTTGTCGAACGTCCGGCGCGGGCTCGAGTTCGTGACGACGACGTCCCCCGTCGAACCGTCGGCGCGAACGGTGAACTCCACCTCGACCCAGCCGGCCCCGCGACTCATGCGCGACAGCACCGGGTACCTGGGCGCCACGTATTCGAGGCGCTGCAGCGTGTTGGCGCCGACCACTTCGGCCCTCACCGGCACACTGGTACGCGCATCCGAGAGTTGCTTCTCGAGCTCGCCGAGCTCGGGCGGACCGAAACCGATGGTGTGCGCTTCATTGAGCCAGTTGTCAGCGTCGGCCACATCACCGCGCGCGAGCGCTTCGCGTGCTTCGGAAAGATAGGCGGCACCCAATCCCTGGCGCGCGGTGCTGACCGCCGCGCTGGTGGCATCGGTGCTGATGAGCGCGAGGAAGTGTGTCTTGGCGCTGTCATTGGCCGGCTGCAACAGCTTCTTGCCCGACAGCGCCGCATTGAACGAACGGGTCAGCGAGGTCACGCGCTCGGCGCGCGCGCTGATCAACGTGTCCTGCAGCGAGCGGCGGATGGTGGTCATCTCCTGGCGCGGAGCGCCGGCGCCGTCCGCGTTCGCCAGCCAGCGTTCGGTGTCGGCGGCATTGCCTGCGGCGGCGGCCGAAGCGGCGCGATCGAGCAGCTGGCGCTGCAGCGCGCGCGCGGGTTCCACGAGCGCCGGGTCATCGGGCTGCAACTGGCGCGCGGCGTCGAGATAGAAGCGCGCATTGTCGCCCGAGGGCTCGATGAGCGCGCCGCTGCGCAGGCGGGCATTCGCGAGGCGGACGTAGGTCGCGCTCTTCTCCTGCTGATCCTGCGTCGCGCTGTCGCTCTTGCGCGTGAGTGAAGCGCGTTCCCGCTCCATCTCTATCTGCATCATCAGGAAGGCGCCGCGCGCGGTGGCTGGCGTGAGCGACTCGGCGACGGCGACCATGTTGCGCGCGTCTTCCGCGTTCCCGGCCGTCAGCGCGCGCTCGGCGGCGCTCAGCAGGCGGTCGGCCACGCGCACCAGTCCGGCCTGGGCCAGTGTGTTGCCCGGGTCGAGCTCGAGCGCGCCGGTGAAGAGGGCGACGGCGTTGTGGCCCGCCGGAGAGGCGAGCTCGCCGCGTTGCAAGGCGGATTCGGCCTGCGCGAGCAGGTCGCGCAGGCGCTGGTCGTGCGTGAGCGCGGGTGAGGGCGAAGGTATCTGGGGCGCGGTCTCGTCGGGCACCTGCACGATGCCGCTCGAAGCCGGTCGCAGGTTTGCCGATTCGTCCGTGCGGTCGGACGGGCGCGCCGCCGGTGCTTCGGCCTGAGGCTGGGGCGCGGTCGCAAGCGCGGGCGGAGCGGGGGGTTGGGCCGGCGCGCGTTCCGCGGCCTGGGTCTCGGTCGCAGCCTGCGACGGGGGCTGTGCGGGCGCCGATTCGGTCGTGTCCGCCTGCGTGCTAACTACCTGCGCGGCGCCCGCCGGCGCGGGGTTCTTGCCGCCCGACGAGAACACGAACCAGGCTACACCGGCGGCAACCACGGCCGCGGCGCCCAGGATGCCGGGCAGCAGTGCGCGGCCGACCCCGGGGTCGCCGGAGCTGCGCGCCTTCTTCTCTTCGATTGCCTGGGCCCTGGCCGCTTTGGCCTGGGCCTTCGCTTGTGCCTTGTTCTGGGACTCGAGGCGCGAGAAATCGGGACGTACCTGCTCGAGCGTGCGCTCGACGTTTTCAACCTCGTGGCGGCGCAACGCGGCATCCACGAACAGGCGCACGCGCGGCGCGGAAACGGGACGGTGCAGGAAGCGATAGACCACGCCCGAGGTGATCTGCGCCGCCACCTTTGACTGTTCCTCGGCCGTCCCCACGACCACGAGAACGAGATCGGGCCATGTGGAGCGCAAGCGCTCGGCCATTCCGGCGAGATCACCCTCGATGAACATGCTGTCGAGCAGTGCCGCCGAAACGCGACGGCTGTTCAGGTGCGGCGTGAGCTCGGCTTCCGAGGAGACGAGGATGAGGTCGTTGGAGGGGTCAATCGTGCTGCGCAGGAGCCCGATGAGAGCCCGATCCTGCGTAATCGCTGCGATCGCCACTGGTGCGGGACCATTGGCGAACATGGGCGACTCGAATTCCGACTGCGGCAACATGCGGGCGGTGGTGCATCCGGCGAAAAGCAGGCAAAACGCGGGGAGCGAAGCACTTTAACAAGATATGTAAGTTTATCGGGGAAGGCCGCACCGGGGCCTCGCGCACCAGCAATCCGTGAACTGCGTCCCGCGGCCAATGTCCTGTAACGAGACGACTTTCACAGTTGGGGCGGCCATCGATGGCCCGGGTATTATCCGTCCCCCGCCCGGGTCCGTCGCCCAGCCCTGGAGACAAGAGAATGCGATCTGTCCAGACCCTTGCCCTGACCCTGTGCCTTACCCTCGGCCTGATGTTCGCCGTAAACCAGACGGCTTTCGCGGCCGGACCCAATGGCGCACAGGAGCGCGGCGCCGAGCAATTCCTCAAGGCCGTGGCCAGCGGCAACGCCCAGGCCATCGCGCAGGAGCTGCATCCCGAAGAGCTCGAGAAGCTGCGCACGCGGTTGCTGACGCTGCTGCGCGCCGAGAATGCGCGCGGCGACAGCACCTATCGCAACCGGCTGTTCGGCCCGGGCCGGTCGCTCGCGGATCTCGAGAGCATGACGGCGGTGCGCTTCTACACGGTGCTGTCCGACCGCCTGCGCATACGCGCGCGCGAATTCCAGCGGTTCGACTGGCTCGCGGCCGTGCCGGAGGGCAAGGTTGTCTATCTACTTGGTCGCGGCGAGCCACCCAAGGAGCGCGGCGCGGTCAAGGTGACGGTCACGGTGGCGCTGGCGCAGTACGGCGCGCAATGGCGCGCGATCATCCCGAGCGAAATCGACGCGCAGATCGACGACCTCATCGAGGGGCGCACATCGTCGCAGTTCGCCACGAGTCCGGCCGCGTCGGCCGGCGCGAATCCGACCGGCGCTGCGGCGCCACCGGCCACGCCGCTGGCGCCGGGCATCAGCGAGCTGCTGGCGCGCGCCGAGGCCGCGCTCGCCGGAGGCCATTGCGAGCAGTACTACGATGAATTCATGAGCCCCAACTTCAACAAGGCCACGTCCCGCAGCGCGCGCAAGACCCTGGTCACGGCCTGCACCAACAGCGAGTCCACACGCGAGACCATGATCACGACGCTGCGCGTCGTGCAGGAGCTCTCGCCGCGCTACGACATGGGCGGCAGCCGCGCCATCTACGACGTGAGCGGGCAGGGCCTGCCGTACTCGCGCTTCGTGCTGGAGCGCGACAAGGACATGCGCTGGTACATCGCCGAGTAGTTTGGGAGCCTGCCTCAGATGCTGAACATCAGGGCCGCCACGCCGGCGGATGCGGAGACGGTCGCGGGCCTGGTGCGCGCCCTCGCGGACTACGAGAAGCTGCTGGACGAGGCGCGCGCCACACCCGAGGATTTCCGCCGCGAGCTCGAATCACCCACCCCGGTCATCCACGTGCTGATCGCGGAGTGGGACGGCAAACCCGCGGGTTTCGCGCTGTACTTCTTCAACTTCTCGACCTTCGTCGGGCGCCCGGGCCTGTACCTCGAAGACCTGTTCGTCCATCCGGAGCTGCGCAGTCACGGCATCGGCCGCGGGCTGTTGCGCGCGCTGGCGCGCGTCGCGCGCGAGCGCGGCTGCGGCCGCATGGAGTGGGCGGTGCTCGACTGGAACGAGCCGGCGCTCAAGTTCTACCAGTCGCTCGGCGCGCGGCAGATGAAGGAATGGATAGTGCACCGGCTGACGCCGGTGGAGATCGACAGGCTCGCGTCCGAGAGCTAGCGGCTCTGCGCGCTCAGTTTCCGCCGAGGGCGAACTGGTTGCCCTGGTATGAAAGGCGCGCGCCCGACTGGGTGATCTCGTCGACGCGCACGCCCTCGGGCAACGACTCGCCCTCGCGCAGCTTGCGCATGTTGATGAACACGAATCGCTTGGCGGGGTCGGCGTCGTACACGTGCAGGTCCATGCGCAGGTCCGGGATCCGCGTGCCCCTGGCCAGCATCTCGTCACGCGAAGGCACGCCGCCCGCGCGGCGCACCGCTGCGGCCGCGCCGGCCTGCTCGGGAGTGATTGCCGGTCGGTAGTCGCGCGAGTCGTAGTCGGGCGGCACCGAGGTTTCCGAGCCCGACAACATCGGGTCCTCGGCGAGCGGCGGCGCCGGGCTGGGCGCGACCACTCCCGCGTCGGGGGGCGTTGCGATCGCATTGGGGCTCGCCGGGACGGAAGCCGCAGGCACATTCACCTGGAACGTCACGGTCGCGGGCACGGTCACTTCACCGTTCGGCGGGCGCGCCGCGGTGGGCGCGGGCGCGGGGGCAGGCGTATTCGCCGGCACGGCGGCCGCGGGTGGCTCGCCTCCGGACCTGTGCATCACCACCCAGGCCAGCACCGCGGCATTCACGGCGAGCAGCACGGCCAGGCCCACTGCCCAGAGCGGAAAGCGCCGGCGCGGAGCCGCCACTTTCACCTCGAAGAGCGCGGGCGCCGACTGGCGCTGGCGATCGGACTCGGATTTCTTGAGGGCGTCGAGGATGAAGGACATGGTTCGCCGTCCGCTCCTAACTTCCGTTGCGCAGGAACGGCGTGGTGGTGTCGTTGAGCGCCGCGTCGAGCGCCACCTGGGTCTGCACGCCGGCGATGCCGTCGACGGCGAGGCGGCTGCGCCGCTGGAAGTCCTCGACCATGGAGACGACGGACTGATCGAAGCGGTCGCTGGCCGGAGCTTCCACCGGCATGCCGTTGACGCGACGCAGGCTGTCGCGCAGCCAGCGGACCCGCGCGTCGCGTGAGCCCAGCGCGAGAGGTTGCGAGGCGCCGGACGCGGGCTTCCAGAGCAGCACGTAGTCGCCGAACCAGGAGCGCGAAAGATCGCCGATGCCCACTTCGCGCTGCGCGCCGCCAAGGTCCACGAGCGCGTGCTCGTCGTCGAGGCCGGCCAGCACCAGCTGGTGGCCGTGTCCCTGCGAATCGATGACGTTGAGCACCGCTGGGCGGTTGAACAGCCGCAGCTGTGCCAGCGACCCGCGCTGCGTGAGGCATTCGAGACCGGACTGCTGCGCCTGGCTGCACGGATCCACGCTGCCCGCGACGTAACGGATGCCCCAGAGCGCGAACAACTTGTTGAAAGCGTTGTCCGGGTCGGTTTCTCCCGGGTATTTCGCCAGCAAGGCATCGAGCGTCGGCGCGGGCGGAGCAGGCGCGGCAGCCGGGGATGCCTGGGGCTGCGCGACGGCCGCCACGGGTGCGGGCGCGTCGGTGGGCCGCCACAGGCGCGGCAGCCAGAGCGCCGCGCTGATCACCACCACGGTCGCAGCCGCGGCGCCCGCGGTCCAGGGCAGCCAGCGCGGCTGGATACTCCGGCCGAACACCTCACCCGCGGCGCGGCGCACCACACCCGCGCCCGCGACATGACGATCCTCGGTGAACGCGCCGAGCAGCGCGCGGTCGCTGATGATGTTGATGAGGCGCGGCACGCCGCCCGAGAGCCGCTGGATCTCGCGCAGCGCGCCGTTGGTGAAGATCTCGCGCGTCGAACCGGCGACCCGCAGTCGATGGCGCACGTAAGCCGCGGCCTCGTCGCCGGAGAGAGGATCGAGGTGGTAGCGTCCGGTGATGCGCTGGGCGAGCTGGCGCAGCTCCGTGCGGTCTAACAACTCGCGCAGCTCGGGCTGCCCGATGAGGATGATCTGCAGCAGCTTCTGGGTCTCGGTCTCGAGATTGGTGAGCAGTCGCACCTGTTCGAGTACCTCGACGCTCAGGTTCTGCGCTTCGTCCACCACCAGCACGATGCGCTTGCCCTCGGCATGCGCCTTGAGCAGGTGGCGGCTCAGCAGGTCGACGAGGTCCTTGAGGCTGTCGGCGGACGCCGCGGGCACCGCGATGCCCAGCTCCTCGCAGATCGCCAGCAGGAATTCCGCTGGTGTCATGCGCGGGTTCAGGATCAGGGCGATCTCGGCATGCTTGGGCGCCTGCGCCAGCAGCGAGCGAACTACCGTGGTCTTGCCGGTGCCCACCTCGCCAGTGAGCTGGATGAAGCCGCCGGCCTCGTTGATGCCGTACACCAGGTGCGCCAGCGCCTCCGCGTGCCGTTCCGAGAGGAACAGGTAGCGCGGATCCGGCGTGATCGAAAACGGCTTTTCGTTGAGGCCGAAGAACGAGGCGTACATGGGGCCCGACGGTGTTTGGGGGGGCGATCTTAATACTTAAACGTACGCCACCGCTGCGGCGGCGTTAAGTGTGCTGCCCGCCCGGAAAACAGCCCGTTTTGGCTCAGCCCGGCTTTCCGCCGCGCCTGTCGGATGGGCGGGCGGCGCGCATCGTTGCCCGCTCGCCGGCCCGGCTGGGCGCCTTTTCGGACATGTCCTCGGCCGATTCCTCGTCGCCCCGCGCCTCGGGCAGGGCGCTGCCCCGGCGCAGCGCGAGATTGCCGAAACGTTCCCGGATCTGGTCCACGGTCGTATCGAGCGCTGTCGCCGAGGACCCCGCTGCGGCCGCGGCCGGCGACGCGAACAGGTCGAGCTGGTCGGCGGCATGCAGGTGGTTCACGCCGACGCCTAACAACCGCACCCGCGAGCGGGGCTGCTCGGCCAGCCACGCGGACAGCAGCTCGACGGCCACCTTGGCGATCGTGCGCGAGTCGGTGGTGGTGGGTTCGAAGCGCTTCTGTCGCGTGAACGTGGTGAAGTCCGCGCGGCGGATCTTCACCTGCACACAGCCAGTGGCGAGGTTCTGCGCGCGCATGCGCGCACCCGCGCGGTCCGCGAGCCGCATCACCTCGGACTGCATGCGCGAGTGATCGGCGAGATCGGTGAAGAACGTTTCTTCGGCGGAGATCGATTTCTCGTCCCACTCGGACATCACCGGGCGGTCGTCGATACCGGCGGCGCGATCGCGCATGCGTTGCGAGTCGCGGCCGAAGATGGGCCAGAGCACGGCGTCCGGCGCGGTGCGCAGCATTTCGAAGGTAGTGAGGCCCGCCGACTCCACCCGCTCGCCGAGTTTGCGGCCGAGGCCCGGCAGCCGTCGCACGCTGAGCGGATCGAGCGTGGCGCGCATGTTAGACGCGTCCACCACGGTGAGACCGTCGGGTTTGTTGAGGTCCGAGCCGATCTTCGCCACCAGCTTGTTAGGCGCGACGCCCACCGAGGCCGTCAGCCGCGTCTCCGACAGGATCTTCGCCTTGATGCCGCGCGCAATGCTCACCGCGTCACCCTTGAGCGCGAGGCTGGCCGTCACATCGAGGAAGGCCTCGTCGAGCGACAGCCCTTCGACGACCGGCGTGTAGTCGTGAAAGATCGAGAAAACGTCGTGCGACACATCGCGATACACCGACATGCGCGGTTGCACGCAGATGGCATGCGGGCAGCGGCGCAGCGCCTCGCGTATGGGCATGGCCGAGCGGACCCCGAACTTGCGCACTTCGTAGCTCGCCGCGGCGACCACACCACGATTGCTGGTGCCGCCGACGATCACGGGCTGGCCACGCAGCTCGGGCCGGTCGCGTTGCTCGACCGACGCATAGAACGCGTCCATGTCGACGTGCAGGATGGCGCGGGCGGCGGTCATGACCGCCTTTTACCCTGCCCGCGCCGCCAGGTCACTCCACGCTCATCACTCGACGACAATCGTGATCTTCTTCGAGAGCACCGCGGCGTCGTGCGGGGTATGCAAGGAGTCGGCGAGCAGCAACTGCAGCGTGTGCCTGCCCGGAGGCAGGGACAGCGTGGTCTCGGTCTGGCCCTTGCCGAAATGCAGGTTGTGTTCGTCAGCCGGCAGCGGCTTGGACAGATCGGCGGGAACATCCGCGTCGACGATCAGATGGTGATGCCCCGTATTGTCGAACTTGATGCCGGCAGGCGCGATGCCCATGCCCTTGAGCCCGAACACCACCGTCACGGGGCCTTTGACCTTGGCGCCATCCTTGGGCGACACGATGTAGACCTCGGCGCCGGTGGGCGAAGGTGTGCGTTCCGCGAGAGCTGTGCCACCGGCGAACGACAGGGCGGTGCAAAGCACGATGCGCGGGAGGAATGCGGCTTTCATGGGTCGGTTCCTTGGGAAATGGGGCGCCAAGTTAGTCCCCCATGAACCGGCCGCGCAAGCGCCGGAAACCTTCGTTACGTGAATGTCATCGCGCTGTAGAGCGCGGTGAGCAGCAGCACGACGAATGCGGCGATGACGTAGGCGAAACCGATCGTCAGATACTTCGCGACCGTTTTTCCGCGGCCTTGCTCATAGACCACGCGCATGGCGCGGAACAGGTACCAGATCGTGTATAGCCAGGCCGCGAAGTTCAGCAGGCCCAGGTGCTGCCCCACCACTGGAATCATCTCGAGCAGCGCGACCAGCGACCAGACGAGGAACACGAACGCATGGTTGTGGATCAGGAACAGCAGGTGCTCGACGTAGTAACGCCGGGGCCGCCAGTACAACAGCATCATCACCAGCGCGAGCAGCGGCAGGAAAACGAACATGGCGCGCGGGATGTTGTGGACGATGGTCTTGCCCAGCTCGGTGCCACTGTCCTCGCTGATCTTGAGGCAGGCCGCGCGCAGCTTGGCGTAGTTGCGGTTCGCGGTCGGGTCCGGCTTCTTGAACTCGTCGCAGAACAGGGTCATGCCGTTTTCTTCCTGCAACCCTTCTTTTTTCTCCGCCGCCGGTCGGCCGGTGGCGAGTTGCGCGCTCTCCTTGTCGGCCTGCTGCCTGAGTTCCGCCGCCGCCTGTTTCAACACCTGGCTGGCGGGGCCCGTCGAATGCTCCAGCTCCTCGGCCTGTTCGTTCATCTGCTCGATGCGCTCGGCGGTCGGCTCGCCGTCGGCCTCGTAGAGCGGGCCCGCCGGAACCGTGACCACCAGGAAGAACAGCACGCTGATGACCAGGTACAGCCGGAACGGCGGTAGATAGGCCACGCGCCGGCCGGCGAAGAACTCCCGGGTCAGGAAGCCCGGCCGTGCGAGCAGATACCAGAGCGTGCGCCACAGGCGCGAGTCGGCATGCGAGAGACTCTCGAAGGCCTCGCCGGCGAAGTGCGCCACGGTGTGGATGTGCGGTTCGTGCCGTTGGCCGCAGCTCGCGCAATATTCGCCCGACAGCTCCGCGTGGCAGTTGGCGCAGACGAGCGTCTGCGGTCTGGGAGTCTCAGGCGGTGTGACGACCGGTACCGGCAGTTCGCTCATCTGGTGTTGCTTTTCGAGTCGCGCCTTGCTGGTCCGGCTTTCTCAAGCGACCTGTCCCGATGCGCGGAAGTCGTCGTCGGTATGCACGGCTTCGGGGTCCGCGACGGCCTGCGCGCCGAGCTCCGTGGTGTCGAAGTCGTCGACGCTGATGAGATCCATGACCTTGCGATCGTAGTCGCGCAGCATCGCCGCCTCGGTTTCCGAAATGATGCCGGCGCTCTGGGCCTGCGCAATCTGGCCGGGCACGTCGAGCGCGGTGACCTTGCCGGTCTTCACGCCCTCCACGCGGATGCGCTTCTCGATGGGCTCCGCGGTCTGCGACATCACCAGCGCTTCCTGCAGGAGTCCGAGCGCGTTGCCCGGCTCGAGCGTGCGATACACGAAGCGGCAGACACGGTCGCGCACTTCGCTGGGCGCGAGCACCGCGTCGGCGAGCGTGCGGCCCAGCCGGTCGCTCGGCGACGAATAGGCACGACCGCCCGGGAAGATCAGCGCGCGCATCACCCAGCCCAGGAATCGGTTCGGGAAATTGCGCAGGAAGTCGTGCAGCTGGTCCTGGGCCTTGTAGAGCTGGTGGCGGCAAGCCCATTCGACCACCGGCAGGTCTTCCGCCGGGCGTCCCTGGTTCTCGTGGTGCTTGAGCACCATCGAGGCGAGATACATGGCGGACAGCACGTCGCCGAGACGCGCCGAGAGGTTTTCCTTCTTCTTGAGATAGCCGCCGAGCGTGAGCATGGCGACGTCCACGGCGAAGGCGAAGGATGCGCTGAAGCGCACGATGTGCTGGTAGTAACGCTTGGTGTCGCCGACCTCGGGCACGTGCGTGAAGCGCGCGTGCGTCAGGGCCATCACGAACGAACGCACCGCGTTGCTGATGGTGAAGCCGATGTGGCCGAACAGTGCGCGGTCGAACTCGTCGACGTTCTTGGCGCGCGCCGAATTCATCTCCTTGAGCACGAAGGGATGGCAGCGGATCGCGCCTTGTCCAAAGATGATGAGCGAGCGCGTGAGGATGTTGGCGCCTTCCACGGTGATCGCCACGGGCACCACCTGGTAGTTGCGACCGAGATAGTTGCGCGGCCCGAGCTGGATGCCCTTGCCGCCGTGCACGTCCATGGCGTCATTTGCCACCTGCCGGCCCATCTCGGTGACGTGATACTTGAGCATGGCCGAGGGCACGGACGGCTTTTCGCCGCCATCGATGGCACCCGCGGTGACGGAACGCGCGGCGTCCATGGTGTAGCAGTAGCCCACCATGCGCGCGAGCACCGCTTCCACGCCTTCGAACTTGCCCACGGGCATGTTGAATTGCCGGCGAATGCGCGTGTACGCGCCCGAAGCGAACACACCCGCCTTGGCGCCACCCGTGGCGTTGGACGGCAGCGAGATGCAGCGACCCACGGAGAGCTGTTCCACCAGCATGCGCCAGCCCTGGCCGGCCATCTTCGGCCCACCGATGATGGTGTCGAGTGGCACGAATACGTCCTTGCCCGACAGTGGCCCGTTCTGGAATGGCACGTTCAACGGGAAATGCCGGCGCCCGATCTGCAGGCCGGCCGTCGTCCGGGGGATCAGCGCGCAGGTGATGCCGTAGTCCACCTTGTCGCCGCCTAACAACTTGTCGGGGTCGTAGAGGCGGAACGCGAGGCCCACCACCGTCGCGATGGGTGCGAGCGTGATGTAGCGCTTCGTAAAATTGAGCTTGAGACCGACGATCTCCTTGCCCTGCCACAGGCCTTTGCAGACCACGCCGGTGTCGGGCAGCGAGGCGGCATCGGAGCCGGCGCGCGGATGCGTGAGCGCGAAGCAGGGCACCTCTTCGCCCCTGGCCAGCCGCGGCAGGTAGTGGTTCTTCTGCTCCTCGGTGCCGTAGTGGTTGAGCAATTCGGCCGGTCCGAGCGAGTTGGGCACGGCGGTGGTCGCGGCCAGCAGGCCCGACCGGCTGGCGAGCTTCACGAGCACGCAGGAATGAGCGTAGGCCGAGAACTCGAGACCACCGTATTTCTTCGGGATGATCATCGCGAAGAAGCCCTTGGACTTGAGGAAGTCCCAGACGTGCCTGGGCATGTCACCGCGCTTGTGGGTGACGTCCCAGTCGTCGTACATGCGACACAGCTCTTCGCAGGGGCCGTCGAGGAAGGCCTGTTCCTCGGCGGTGAGCTGCGGCGCCTTCGCGGCTAACAACTTCTCGAACCGCGGCTTGCCCGTGAAGAGCTCGCCGTCCCACCACACCGTGCCGGCTTCCAGCGCTTCCTTCTCGGTCTGCGACATCGAAGGCAGCAGCCGCATGTATGCCTTCATGAACGGCCGCGTGATCAGCGCCTTGCGCAGCGGCCTGAGGTTGAACAGCCACAGCGCGGCGAGCAGCACCCAGAGGAACCCTTTCCACACGCCCGCGGGCGGCGCGATGTAGGTGTAGCCGGCGAGCAGCAGCGTGAACACCACGGTGAACGCGATGAGCGGCAGCCGCTTGTACGCCATGAACACGACGGCGCCGATGAACAGCAGCGTGAAGCCCGTACCGATCTTGGCCACGTACGTGGCGCCGGCGATAAGGGAAAGGATGACCAGGATTGCGCCGAGCATGAGATGCCCCTCGATTCGCTTTCCCAAACTATAGCGATTTCCGTTGGCGATGGCCTCGCAAGAGGGCGCCACCAGGTCGTTGACAGGGTGTCTATGCCGAGCCTTCGAATTTCCTTCGCGTCGCCGCGACGGCGTCGCCGATTACGGTGAGGAAGGCGCGGATGCGTGCGGTGTTCTTCAGGTCCTGGTGCGTGACGATCCAGAGTTCGCTCGACAGATCGGGCAGCACACCCGACACGCGGCGCACGTCCGCGTCGCGGTCGCCGAGATAGCAGGGCAGGAGCGCGATGCCGAGGCCGGCCGCCGCCGTCTTCAACTGGTTCACCAGGCTGTTGCTGCGGTAGCTGACGCGTTCGGCGGGTACGTTGGCGGCGATCCATTCGGCGGCAACGATGCGCGCGGGTTCGTCCCAGCCGATGACGGTGTGTTTGGCAAAATTGAAGGCACGGCCTTCGCGCCGCAGGTTCGCCGCGTTGTCGCGCGCACCGAAGAACGCCCAGGCGACATCGGTGAGCTTGCGGCCGAACAGGTCCGGATCCACGGGCCGGCGCACGCGCAACGCCACGTCCGCCTCGCGACGCGACAGATCCATGACCCGGTTGTCGATGGACAGCACTACGCGGATGCGGGGATGCAGCGCGTGGAATTGCGCGAACAAGGGTGGCAGTACCGCGTATGAGAACGTTTCGGAGGCGGTCACGCGCACCACGCCGGAAAGCTGCTGATCGCGGCCGGTGATCTCGCGATCGAGCGCCAGGAGCTCGGTCTCCACACGCTCGGCCGCACCGGCGGCTCGCTCGCCAGCCGCCGTGGGTTGATAGCCGCGTGGCGAACGATCGAACAGCCGCACCTGCAGGCGGGCCTCGAGCGCGTTCAGCCGGCGGAATACCGTGGACAGGTCCACGCCGAGTTTCTCGGCGGCGGCAGCCAGTGTTCGCTCGCGGGAAAGCGCCAGGACCAGCGAAAGGTCGTTTGCATCCATGCAAACGATACTTGCAGCCATCCTGATGGCTTTGCAAGCGCGCCCATCTACGATCTCCGCAGTTCAATCAAAAGGGAGATCGTCATGTCCAATCTCGTCTCAAAAGGCGGCGAAGCCGGCCCGGTAATCCTGCGGGTATCGCTGGGGATCATGTTCCTGACCCACAGCGTGGTGCTGAAACTCTTCACTTTCGGACTCGCGGGCACCGCCGGCTATTTCGCTTCCATCGGGCTGCCGCCCGCTCTCGCGTACGTGGTCTTCGCCGCGGAAGCCGTCGGCGGTGTGCTGCTTCTCGCCAACGTGGCCACCGGCTGGGTGTCGCTGGCGCTGGTCCCCGTGCTGGGCGGTGCGCTGTGGGTGCATTCCGGCAATGGTTGGGTGTTCAGCAACGCGGGCGGCGGCTGGGAATACCCGCTGTTCCTCATCGTGGTGTCGGTGGTGGTCGCGCTGCAGGCGTTCGCGACCCGGGTGCCGGCCTCGCGACCCGCGAAGCTTGGGTCCGCGGCCCAGCAGGCCTGACAATGCGGGCATGAGCAATGCCGACCTGTTTTCCACGGTGGCGCGCGAGTACGCGAACTTCCGCCCGGGATATCCACCCGAGCTGTTCGCGTGGCTCGCGCGCAATTGCGCGTCACGACGAGAGGTCTGGGATTGCGGCTGTGGCAGCGGCCAGGCAAGCACCGCGCTCGCCGAGCATTTCGACCGTGTACACGCCACCGACGTAGCGCCAGAGCAGATAGCCGCGGCCAAGCCGCATCCGCGAGTGAGCTATACGGTGGCGCCCGCAGAAAGGTCCGGCCTCGCGGCGGCATCGGTGGACCTGGTGACGGTCGCGCAGGCGCTGCACTGGTTTGACGTGGAGGCCTTCTACGTCGAGGCGCGACGCGTCTCGCGGCCCGGCGCGCTGCTCGCGGTGTGGACCTATCCACGCCCCGAGTTCATCGACCCACGTCTGGATCGCGCCTTCAACCATTTTTACGTCGACGTCGTCGGGCCCTACTGGCCGCCCGAGCGCCGGCACGTGGACTCCCACTACGAGACTCTGCCCGTGCCGCCGCGCGAGCTCGGCTACGACACCGTGCCGCACCCGGCCTTCGGCCTCGACCTGCATTGGTCGCTGGAGCAGGTGCTGGGTTACGTGAGCAGCTGGTCCGCCACCGCGCGCTACAAAAAGCAAAAGGGCACGGATCCCGTGCCCCTGTTGCGTGATGCCCTCTCGCCCCCCTGGCCCGGCGAGGGCGCCGTCGTCGCCCTGCACATGCCGCTGGGCATGCGTGTCGCGAGACTTCGCGACCAGTGAACGAGCGCGAGACTTCGCGACCAGTAGCTAGATCAGGTCCTTGACCCCATCGCGCTCCTCGCGCAGTTCCTTGTCCGTCGCGTCCATGCGCTTGCGCGAGAACTCATCGACGGTGAGGCCCTGCACCACCTTGTAGTCGCCGCCCGAGCACGTGACCGGGTACGAGTACACCACGCCATCGCTGATGCCGTAGCTGCCGTCCGCGGGCACGGCCATGCTGATGAAGTTGCCGGCCGCGGTACCGAGATGCCAGTCGCGCATGTGGTCGATGGCGGCGGAGGCCGCCGAAGCGGCCGACGAAGCGCCGCGCGCCTTGATGATGGCCGCGCCGCGCTGCTGCACGGTGGGGATGAAGTTCTCCTCGTACCACTTGCGGTCAACGAGCGAGTGCGCGGGCTTGCCGTCGACGGTGCAGAAGTTGAGGTCCGGGTACTGCGTGCTCGAGTGGTTGCCCCAGATGAGCATCTTCTGGATACCGTTGACGTGACTGCCGGTTTTCTCCGCCAGCTGCGACACCGCGCGGTTGTGATCCAGGCGGGTCATCGCCGTGAAGTTGCGCGGGTTCAGATCCCGGGCATTGGCGCGCGCGATCATCGCGTTGGTGTTCGCCGGGTTGCCCACCACGAGCACGCGGATGTTGCGATCCGCCACCTCGTTCATCGCCTTGCCCTGAGCGGAGAAGATCTGCGCGTTGGCCATGAGCAGGTCCTTGCGCTCCATGCCTGGGCCGCGGGGGCGCGCGCCGACCAGCAGTGCTGCGTGGCAATCCTTGAACGCCACTCGTGCGTCATCCGTGGCGACAATCTTGTTGACTGTCGGGAAGGCGCAGTCATTGAGCTCCATCACCACGCCGGCGAGCTGCGGCAGGGCCGGGGTGACCTCGAGGAGGTGCAGGTTGACCGGCGTATCGGCGCCGAGCATCTGGCCGGAAGCGACGCGGAAGGCCAGGGCATAGCCGATCTGACCGGCGGCACCGGTGATGGCGACATTGACAGCGGGTTTCATCGATCGGAGCTCCGAAAGCGGCGGAAAAAACGGGCCGGCATTCTAGCAGGCCCGGTTGCAGCGCTTTTCGGGCTCTCAGCGGTCGGGCGCGCCGGCGTAGGCACGAAACTGGCGATTGAATTCCGCCTGTTCCGCGTCGGCCCGCGCCTTGTCGCCACTGGCGCGCAGGCGCTGGATTTCGGCCTGCCACGCCTTGGCGTCCTGGCGCCATGTCGGGGAGTCGGCCGCGGCCGCGGGCGCACTGGCCGCCACGGGCGCGCCAGCGCGGGCGTTCCGGGACACACCACCCCCGGGCGTCTTCGGCGGCGCGAGGTCGATCGTGATGACATCGCTGGTCGCCGCCGGATCATCGGCCGTTTCCGCCGGTGTCTCGATGACCGCACCCATGGGTGGGACGTCGACGCGCTGCGCGATGGTCTCGACGCGCACTTCCGGCACGCGGTCCTGCGGTTGCACGCCCGTCTTGAACACGATGGAAAGCCCCAGCACCAGCGTGGCCGCGATGGCCACCGGCGCCGCCCAACGCGGCATGTCGAAGAAGCGGATGGGGCGCTCGTCCTCGATCGCCTCGCGCGCCTGGCGCAGCACGATGCGGTCGAGCTCGGCCGGCGGCTCGAGGCCATCGTCGACGTCGCCGCGGAACAGCGGCCGGCGGCGCTTGAGGAAGTCGTCGAATTCCGGATCGCCGCTCATGCCAGGTCTTCGGTGACGGACATCGCCGCCTTGAGCTTGTTGACCGCATAGCGCAACCGGCTCTTGGCCGTCTCGGCGCCGACGCCCGTGACCCGCGCGATCTCCTCGAGCGACAGGCCGGACTCCTCGTGAAGTAGATAGACGTCGCGCTGCTCGGCGGGCAGGGAGGCCAGCGCGGAGCGGTAGCAGCGCGACACCTCGTTGCGTTCGAGCGCACGGTCCGGCAGCAGCTCGGCGTCGGCGGGCAGCAGGTCGGCGGCGTCCGCGTCTTCTATGCCGAGACCCGCGGGGCGGGTGCGCACGCGGCGGCAGTGATCGATGAAACAGTTGTGCGCAAGCGTGAACAGGAAAGTGCGGAATTTCGCGCGCGGTTCGTAGCGCGCGCGGTTCACCACGACGCGGCTCCAGACTTCCTGGAAGAGATCGTTGGCGACTTCGTTGTCGCGCGCCTGGCGCATGAGGTAGCGGTAGAGCGCGGCTCGATGGCGCGCATACAGCGTCTCGAATGCGCGCATTTCGCCGCCTGCGTAGGCGAGCATCAACTGCGCGTCTTCGTCTTCGCTCACGACCACGACTCTACGCGCCGGCGCCGATCGCGCGAAGCGTGCGGCGTCGATCGATCGCACGGGGTCTGTCGGAGTAGTAAGGCCGTCCATCGCCACTCCGTCGATGGAGAGCGTCGCTGCGTTCACGGATTCAACACCTCGCTTGCCGAGTTCGCCGGGCTGACCGCGTAAGCGAGCATCTCGCGCCGGGGAGCGATGTGCAGTGGCTCGGTCTGGATTTGCGAGCAGCTCGTGAGCACCGCCGCGCGGTGCCGGGGCGCGTCCTGCGCTATCCAACCCGCCGCGAGCGCGCCATGTGCGACCACAATTCCAAATATAAACAGCAACTTAGGGCCCATTTTCTCTCCCATCGCGCCTTTCGAACCGGGGCCGCACTCGTGGCCCGCCTTACTGAGTGCAACGCACCAGCAAATATTTCGGGTTAGGGGCTTGCACCTGAACTGGTGTTGTAGTTATATATAACACCAACACGAGGGCAGATTGCGCAGCAGGACGCCCCCGACCGAACAACCAGAGAGAGACAAGGAGAAGACCATGTTGAAGATGAACCTCAAAGCGGTGGCGAGCGGCTTTGCCGCCCTGGCCCTGACGATCGTGCTGAGCTGGACCTTCGTGGATTCCACGAGCGTCGCCCGCATCCATCGCGACGGCAACTCCGGCGCCCTCGTGGCCGCCGTCAGTGCCCTGGTGCGCTGAGAAAAGGGGACACAGATGGACCCGCAATGGGACGACAGCCAGCCGATCTACCGGCAGCTGCGCGACCGGGTGGTGGCGATGATCCTCGAGGGTGTCCTCAAGGAAGGCGACCCGCTGCCCTCGGTCCGGGCCGTGGCGGCTGAATTCCGTCTCAACCCGCTGACCGTACTCAAGGGATACCAGCAGCTCGTGGACGAACAACTAGTCGAGAAGAAGCGAGGCCGTGGCATGTTCGTCAACGAGGGCGCGCGGCAGGCGCTCCTGAAGGACGAACGCCAGTACTTCCTGGACACCGAATGGCCCAAGGTCTACGCCACCATCACCAGGCTCGGCCTCGGTGTGGAAGATCTCATGAAGAAAGGCGCGCGCTCGGCACCGGTTTCGCAGCCTTTCCCGACCACCAAAACTACGGAAGACGACGATGACAGCAGTAATTGAAGCGCGCGGGCTCGCCAAGAGCTACGGCTC
Source organism: Steroidobacteraceae bacterium (assembly GCA_035525785.1). GTDB lineage: Bacteria > Pseudomonadota > Gammaproteobacteria > Steroidobacterales > Steroidobacteraceae > CADEED01. The sequence goes on from DATLDQ010000126.1 coordinate 66,133, forward strand.
CACCCGGGCTTTGGCAGGTGTGGATCTGAACGTCCAGGCTGGCCGCGTGGTCGGACTCATCGGGCCCAACGGCTCCGGAAAGACCACGGCCATCAAGTCCATCCTCGGGCTCTCCTCATTCGAGGGTTCGCTCAAGGTGCTGGGCCTCGACCCGCGCACCCAACGCGACGAATTGATGAAAGAGGTCTGCTTCATCGCCGACGTGGCGGTGTTGCCGCGCTGGATGAAGGTATCGCAGGCCGTGGAATTCGTCGCCGGCGTACATCCGCGGTTCGACCGCGCGCGGGCCGAGGAATTTCTCGCGAAGACCGACATCAAGAAGGACAGCCGCGTGCGCCAGCTCTCCAAGGGCATGGTCACGCAGCTGCACCTCGCGCTGATCCTGGCTATCGACGCCAAACTACTGGTGCTCGACGAGCCCACGCTGGGACTGGACCTGCTGTTCCGCCGGTCGTTCTACGACAACCTGCTGAACGACTACATGAACAAGGAGCGCACCATCCTGGTCACCACGCACCAGGTGGAGGAGATCGAGAACATCCTCACCGACGTGATCTTCATCGAGCACGGGCGGATCCGGCTGGATGCCGCCATGGAGACGCTGGCGGAGCGATTCACGCAGCTCACCCCTGCGGCCGGAAACACTGAAAAAGCGCGCTCGCTCAAGCCATTCTGGGAACGCGAGATCTTCGGACGCAGCACCATGCTGTTCGAGGGCGTGGACTCGGCCACGCTGGGAGCACTGGGTGAAACCCGCGCGCCCTCGGTGGCTGATCTCTTCGTCGCGATGATGCAGCCCGTGAGCGCGCCGATGGCGCCGTCGAAGGAGGCCGCATGAACACCTATCTCATGTTGATCCGCCGCGAGCTCTGGGAGCACCGGTCACTGTGGATCGCGCCGCTCGTCTGGGTGGGCATCCTCGTAGTGATGTTCACCTGGGGCACCTTCCAGCTCGAACACGACAACGACTTCGGCGAATTCGCCTCGGCCGC
>DATLDQ010000132.1:0-15713 GCA_035525785.1 Steroidobacteraceae bacterium
TAAGATAGCTTCCGGATCAATGGCTAAGACGGCTCTCATCACTGGCGTGACCGGCCAAGACGGCGCGTATCTGGCGGAATTTCTGATTCGGAAGGGTTACACGGTGCACGGCATCCGCCGTCGCACCTCCCTGTTCAACACCGACCGCATCGACCACCTGTACTCCGATCCGCACGAACACGACGGGAAGCTGGTTCTGCACTACGGCGACATGACGGACTCGAGCAGCCTGCTGCGCGTGGTCCAGCATTGCCAGCCGGACGAGGTCTACAACCTGGCCGCCCAGAGTCACGTGGCCGTGTCCTTCGAAGAGCCCGAGTACACCGCAAACTCGGATGCGCTCGGGGTGCTGCGGCTGCTGGAGGCCCTGCGGATCGCCGGCCTCGGCGACCGGACGCGCTTCTACCAGGCGTCGACCTCGGAGCTGTACGGACTCGTAAGAGAGACCCCTCAGTCGGAGACCACGCCCTTCTACCCGCGCTCTCCGTACGCCGTCGCCAAGCTCTACGGCTACTGGATCACGGTGAACTATCGAGAGGCGTACGGCATGTACGCCTGCAACGGCATCCTGTTCAACCACGAGTCACCGCTGCGTGGCGAGACGTTCGTGACGCGCAAGATCACGCGCGCCCTGGCGCGCATCAAGCTCGGCACGCAGAAATGCCTGTATCTCGGCAACCTCGACGCGCGCCGCGACTGGGGGCATGCGAAGGACTACGTCGAGATGCAGTGGCTGATGTTGCAGCAGGACAAGCCCGAGGATTTCGTGATCGCCACCGGCGAGCAATACAGCGTCCGTGAGTTCGTGACGCGCGCCGCCGAACGCCTGGAGATGCCGATCGCCTGGACGGGCTCGGGGGTCGAGGAGCGCGGCTTCACGCGCGACGGCCGTTGCATCGTCGAGGTCGACCCTGGCTACTTCCGGCCCACCGAAGTGGACACGTTGCTCGGCGATGCCGGCAAGGCGCGCGCGAAGATCGGCTGGAAGCCCCGTTACACGTTCCAGCAGTTGGTGGACGAAATGGCCGACGCGGACCTCGCGGAAGCCAGCGCCGAATTACGCGCGGCCTCCGGAGTGAAGCGCTCTCTTTACTAGTCCGCGTTCGCAGGTTTCCCGTCGGAGTCCCTTTCTTGAAAATCACGCATTGCCGCCTTTGCGACGGTCCGCAACTCGACCTGGTCGCCGATCTCGGTTACCACCCGCTCGCCGATACTTTCCTGCCTCCGGAACTGCAGTACGGCCCAGAAGTGCACTATCCACTGCAGCTGGGCGCGTGCCGGTCCTGCGGTCACGTGGCCACGCTGTACTCGGTGTCGGCGGTCGAGCGCTATCAGAAGCAGGAGTACAGCTATGACTCCTCGAATTCGCGCGTGGCCATCGAGCACTTCAAGGAGTTCGCGCATGCCGTGCTCGGCGTGCATCAGCCGTCGAAAGGCGCGCTGATCTCCGACATCGGCAGCAACGTGGGCACCCTGCTCTCGCACTTCAAGGATGCCGGGCACAGCAACGTCATCGGCGTCGAGCCGGCCGGCAACATCGCGAAGCTCGCGGTGGCCTCGGGCATCCCGACGCTCAACAATTTCTTCGATGCGAGCATCGTCGACCCGCTGCGCGCGGCTGGCGGCGTCGAAATCCTGCTGAGCTCGAACGTGGTCAATCATGCCGATGACCTGCGAGGCCTGTTGCGCACGGCGCGCGAGGTGATGAAACCCGATGGCGTGTTCGTGTTCGAGGTGCCCTATCTGCTCGACCTGGTGCGTGGCACCGCCTTCGATACCGTCTACCACGAGCACGTGCACTACTACGGCGTGAAGCCGCTGGCCGACTGCCTGTCGCGCGCGGGGTTCGCCATTTTCCGCATCGATTTCGTCGATTACATGTGCGGGTCCATACGCGTGTTCACGCGCATCGGCGGGCAGCACGCGCCGGTGGTCGCCGAGACCGTCGCGCGCGAGAACTCGTTCGGCCTCTATGGGGCGGAGTGCTGGCGGCAATTCATGCAACGGGTGCGGCGCGTCAAGTTCTCGGTCAACCGGCACTTGGCCGAGATCCGCGGCAACGGCGGCAAGATCATCGGCATCGGCGCGGCGACCAAGGGGAACACGTTCCTCAATTACTGCGGTCTCGACGCGGACACCATTTCGTACATCGCGGATGCATCGCCACTCAAGGTCGGCAAGCTCACGCCGGGTTCGCACATCCCCATCGTGGCCGACGGCGACATCGACAAGGCCGCGACCCATGCGCTGATCCTCCCCTGGAACATAGCGCCCATGCTTCAGACTAAACTCGCTCACCTCGGTCTCAAGTTCTACGTACCGCAGGTCGAGACGCTGCACGACCCGACATCCTGAGAGGACTCATCATGGAACTCATCCCGCTCCAGCCGGCGCACACCGACGCGCGTGGCAGCATCACCGACCTGATCTCCGACGGCGAGATCAACGCCGTCACTCTGATCACGTTCACGAAAGGCGCCGTGCGCGCGAACCACTACCACGAGCGCACCGTGCAGTGGAACTACGTGATCTCCGGTGAAATCCTGCTGGCCACCCAGATGCCCGGCGGCGAGAAGGTCGAGCGCACACTCAAGGCCGGAGAATTCGCCGTCACCCGCGAGAACGAGCGGCACGCGCTCAAGGGCGTCACCGATGCGCAAGTGTTGATCCTCACCAAGGGCCCGCGCGCCGGAACGCAGTACGAGAACGACACCTTCCGCCTGAGCGACCCGCTGATCTCCCCGGGAACCTGAGATCCATGAAAGTCCCAGTTTCGAGGCCACACCTCGGCGCAGCAGAAATCGAGTTCGTCAACAAGGCGATGCGCGACAACGCCGTGTCGGGCGTGTTCGGCGAGTACCTCGAGCGGTTCGAGAACGAGTTCGCGGCCTTCTGCGACGCGAAGTTCGCGGTCTCGTGCTCCAACGGCACCACGGCCCTGCACCTCGCGCTGGTCGCCGCGGGCGTCAAGGCCGGGGACGAGGTGCTGGTGTCGACGCTGACCAACATGGCGTCGTTCTTCGCGGTGCAGTACATCGGCGCGAAAGCCGTGCCGGTGGACATCGACCTCGAGACCCTGACCATGGATCCGGCGGATCTCGCGCGCAAGATCAACTCGCGCTCCACCGCCATCATGGTGGTGCACTTGTTCGGCCACCCTACCGACATGGACCCGATCAACGAAATCGCGCGCAAGCACGGTCTCAAGGTCTTCGAAGACTGCGCCGAAGCTCATGGCGCCACGTACAAGGGCAAGAAGGTGGGCAGCCTGTCGCTGGCCAGCGGCTTCAGCTTCTTCGCGAACAAGGTGCTGACCACCGGCGAAGGCGGCATGGTCACCACCGACGATCCGGAAGTCGCGCGCAAGGCGCGCAGCCTGAAGGCCCTCGCCTTCGGCACCAGCAACAAGTTCATGCACGCCGACATCGGCTACAACTACCGCATGACCAACCTGCAGGCGGCCATCGGCTGCGGGCAGATGACGGTCGCCGACAAGCTGGTGGAGCGCCGCCGCGAGGTTGCCGCGTTCTACGGCAAGGCGCTCGCGAAATATTCGGCGCATCTCGTGCTGCCCATCGAGAAGCCCTGGGCCCGCTCGGTCTATTGGATGTATCACCTCGTGCTGCGCGATCACATCGCCGGCAAGCGCGCCCACATCATGAGCGCGCTCAAGGATGCCGGCGTCGAAACCCGCGAGGGCTTCATCCCTTACAACCTCCAGGAAATCTTCCAGCAGCGTGGCTGGACACGGGCCGAGGAATGCCCGCAGGCGAACCGCGTGGCTTACTCGAGCTTCTATCTACCGACCGGCCCCGACATCTCCCAGCAGGAGCTCGACTACGTGGTCGAACAGTTCAGCCGCGTTCTCGATTCGCTGATCTGACGGGCGCCCGCATGTCCGTTTTCGACGCGCAATATGCCGAACAGTACGACCTCCTGTACGCCGGCAAGAACTACACCGCCGAGTGCGACCTGGTCGAAGCGGCGATCCGCAAATACGCCGCCGCGCGCCCGCGCACGATGCTGGACGTCGGCTGTGGCACCGGCGGTCATGCGATCGAGCTCGCGCGTCGCGGCTTCGGCCTGACCGGCGTCGACCTGTCGGACCACATGCTCGCGCTGGCGCGCGCCAAGGGCGCGGCATTGCCGCAGGGCCAACAGCCGAAATGGCTGCAGGGCGATGCGCGCGACTTCGAGGCCGGCGGCACCTTCGACATGGCCATCATGATGTTCGCCGTCATCGGCTACCTGACCGGCAATGAGGACGTGCTCAAGGGCCTGCGGAACATCCGCCGGCATCTCCCGGCCGGCGCGCTGTTCGTCTGCGATTTCTGGTACGGGCCTTCGGTGCTGCGCGACCCGCCGACGGATCGTGTGCGTGTGCTGCCCGTGGGCGCCGGCGAGGTGATCCGCACCACCCAGACCAAGCTCGACATCGTCAGTCACACCGCCGAGGTCTCATTCCGGCTCTGGTCGATCGAGAACGGCCGCGTGGGTTCGGACACCAGCGAGTCGCATCACCTGCGCTACTTCTTCCCGCAGGAATTCGCGCTGCTGTTGTCGCAGGCCGGATTCCAGATGCAGAGCATCAGCGCGTTCCCGTCGCTCGACGCGGCCCTCACCGACGACACCTGGAACGCATTCGTCGTGGCCAAGTCGATCTGACCGCGACCGGCGCCAGCGAACAGGGGCCGCGCGTCTGATGTTGCGACACATGCGTGGTTCCGCGTTTCGTCGCAACGTGAGCTGGCAGTTCATCGGCAGCATGTCGCAGTCGGCGCTCAGTGCGCTGGTGCTGCTGGTCATGGGTCGCGGCCTCGGCGCCGAGGGCTTCGGGCAATACTCGATCATCATCGGCTTCATCACCGTGGCCAACCTCCTCATGGAACCGCGCATGCAGGACGTAGCCGCGCGGGTCTTCTGGAACCTCGGCTCGGATCCCACCACTCGCCCGGGGCATCGCGAGTCGTTCCTCGATTTCGTCGCTTTCGAAATCGTCGCGAAGATGCTGCCGTTGCTGGGCGTGGTCCTGCTGGCCGGCCCGATCGCCGATCTCGCCAATCTACCCGAGGGCAGCGCGCTGCTGATCGCGATCGCGGCCAGCGGCAACTTCCTGGCCAAGATCGGCTACGGAGTATCCACCGGCATACTTCGCGTGCTCGGTCGCAGCGACCAATTCACGTTCTGCGGCAGCGGCGAGCTCGCCGTGCGCCTGATCACGCTGCTGGTTCTCATGCAGCTCGGGGAGCTCACGGTGGCGAGCAGCGTGATCACGCTGAGCGTGACGCTCATGCTGAGCAACCTCGTGCAGTTGTGGCTCGCCGCGCACCACATCGGCGGTGTCCGCGAAACGCTGGCCCGGTGGAAGCTGGCGTCTTCGCCCCGACGGCTCGTCGATCACCGGCGACTGCTGCTCTCTAACATCGGCCTCTCCGCCGCCGACCTCATGAACAAGGATCTCGACATCACGCTGCTGTCTCCCGTGATGCCGGCGGAAACCATCGGCGTCTACAAGATGGCGAAGAACATCGCGTTGATCACCTGGCGCGCGGTCGATCCTTTCTACCTGGCATTGATGCCCGAGCTGAACCGTCGCGTGCAGCTGGGTGATTTCGCCGGCACGCGCTCGCTGATCCGCCGCAGCATCCTCGGCCTCGGTGCGCTGACGGTGACGCTGAGCGCCACCGTGTTCATCGCCGTGTGGTTTCTCGGCACCCTGCTTTTCGGACCGGAATTCGCCGGCATCCCACCGTTGCTAGCGTTGATGCTGGTAGGTGTGGTGGGCAGCGCGCCACTGGTGTGGGGCCATCCGCTCGCGGTAGCGCTCAACCGCAACGACACGGCGTTCGTCGGCAGCCTGATCGGCTCGGCCATCGGGCTCGCTGCCTTCTTCACGCTGGTCAACGTCATCGGAATCCGCGGAGCGGCCATCTCCTGGTCGCTGAGCTTCCTGCCTGCGTTTTGGTACACCTCGTGGGTGGCGAGACGCCTCCTCGCGAGGCGCATGAGTGAGTCCGTGCCCGCCGCCTGACCGCGGCGCCCGAGCTGCTATAGTCCGCCGCGGCCACCATCACCCTTCTCCAGATGCTTCCAATCCGCAACGTCTTCATCGTCGAGCCCGAAAACCAGGGCTGGATCATCGAGCGGCTCATGAGGGATATAGCCGGCGAGTTGGCGGCGCGTGGCGTGCCGACACGGATCGGCAAGGGCAGCCAGTACGACGGCGAGGACGTGATCTTCAACTCACGCTACCTGGTCGCGCTGTCCGAAGCTCGAGCGCGCGTGAACTCGCTGTTCATCACGCACGTCGATGACCGCGTCAAGGAGCAGGAGCTGCGCGCCAGCTTCGGCCGCTTCAACAGTTTCGTCTGCATCTCGCCGCACGACGCGGAATTCGTGGCCGCGCTCAAGGGCGATCCGCTCGGCATCGCGGGTATCGAATTGCCGGCCCGTGATCTCACGGTACGCCCGACGCGGATCGCCTACTTCTCCGCGCGTTATGCCGACGGCCGGAAGAACGAACAATGGATCCTCGACTGCTTCCGCGACCGCTCCGCCGAAGAGCGTGCGGCCTTCGTCTTCTGCCTGCTCGGCTGGGACTGGGAAACATTCTGCGAAAAGCTCGCCGGGCTGCAGATGAACTACGAGGTCTACCGGTATTCACGCTCCGTGCCCGGCGAATACCTGCTCTACAAGGAAGTGTTGAAGACGGCGGACGTCCTCATCTATCCCGGCTTCGACGGCGGGGCCATGAGCGTCTACGACGCGCTCAACGCGGGCATCGACGTACTTGCCTCCGACATCTCCTATCACCGGGGACTCGGCGACGCCGTCACTCTCTTCACGAACCAGGAGGAGTTCGCGGCGAATCTCGACCGATTGCTGAAGCGCCAGTTCGACCGCCTGCAGGCGCTGCGCAACCGGTCCATCCAGGCCTATGTCGACAAGCTGCTGGCGCACTGGAGCCTCGTGATCGATGCGGGCTCGGCCAAACAAGGCGGTGCCGCGCCTGCCACGCCGGAAATGTCGGCGAATCGCCAGCAAACGCTGCAGAGCTTCCGCGCGCACTACAAACCCATGCTGAGCCCCACCCGGATCCGCTCGTTCCTGATCCGCTGGATCCAGGCGCGATTGATCCGTCGCTGAGGCGGGGCGATCGCACTGCGCGCCATGCACTCGCACGCATCCATCACGCCCCTGGACGCCACCGCGGATATGCGCGGGCGCACTGCCATCGCTTTGTTTGCTACGGCCGTGACGCTGGTCTGCATCCTGCTCATCAAACCCGGGAGCATGGCGCACTTCGCGTGGTTCTTCTGCGTGTGGACGCTGTTCGTGATGTTGTTCCACCGCGAGGAGACCGGCAGGTTCGCGCTGGCTTTCCTGGTGAATTCGGCGTTGATCGGCGTCTTCGTGCTCGTGCAGTCGACCGTGTTTCCGGACACGTACGGCACCACTTCCCCTCTGACTGCAACGTGGACCGACGACTCCTATTTCTTCTCCGCGGTCGCAGACTCGGTGCCGCCCGAAATGCTGACGCGTGAGGAGTTCTGGCTCTACGAGCCGGTGTTCACCAAGCTGATCCGGGCCATCACGCCGTTGGCCATCTATCACCCGCTCGATGCGTTGTTCTTCCAGTCGGGCACGGCGGCGCTGCTCGCGACTTTCTCCGCAAAGCTCATGCTGCAGCTTTCGCGCGACCGGCACATGGCGAACGTCGTGTTCACCTTCGCCGTCATCTGCCCCTTCCTGCTGATGAATGGCGGCGCCATTCTCCTGCGGGACACGCTCACCGCCGCCCTGTTCGTCTATACGCTGTGCTGCATCAACGACCGCCGCTTCGTCCGGGCGGGGCTCGCGCTGCTCCTGCAGGTCGCCGTGCGTCCGGGCACCGGGGCGATCCTCATGTTCGCGTATCCGATCATCTACTTCATCGAGATCCGCGATTTCGTCGGGCGGCGCCCCATCAGCACCGCCTTGTCGGCGATCCTCATCGTGCTGGGCAGCGCATTTGCTCTCCCTTTCGCGGTGGAGTACGTGGGCGGAATGTACAGCACCGGCGCCGTGACGTTGCTGGGACGCGAGGTGTACACCGACCTCAGCGCGGACTCGTCCGTTAACGCGCTGTTCCTTTCGATCCAGCAAATGCCGTTCGTCGTGAAGCTGATCTTGAACGCGGCATACATCTTCATGTACCCGTTCCTTTCGATACGAACGGTGTTCGAAACGCAGCACTTCGACGCGCGCAGCTTCCTGCTCAACCTCGTGGCGCCTATCTATTCACTGTGGCTGAATGCCTGGTTCTTCGCCGGGGCGCTGCGCGGCAAGCCGGTCATCGACCGGCAAAGGGGGATACTGATCGCCCTCGCGGTGGTCCTGATCCTGGTAGGAACCTATTCGCTCCAGACGCGGCACAAGACCATCATTTACCCGCTCTATTACATTCTGGTGGCGGTCGGGTTCGCCAAGGCCTCCCAGAACTCCCGGAGGCTGGGGTACGCGCTCGCCGGACTGCTATTCCTCGTTCAAGTTGCTTCGCAGTTTCGCTGACCGCAGTTGCGTGCGAACGACGAGGAACACGCAGGCGAGCAGCGCGCCAACGAACGCGCCGCCGATGATCAGCAGCGACCGATACGGCTTGAAGCGCTTCTTCGCGGGGTGCGCCGTATCGATGACGCGAAATGCATATTCCTCGTTGCCGCGCGCCACCATGAGCGTCTGCATCTGCGATTCGATCAGCCGGCTGATCGATTGCTGCAGCGCAACCTGGTTGGCCGTCGCGAGCTGTTCGCGCAGGTAGGCGATGCTCTTCTCGGCGTCTTCGATGGCGCTCGCGCGCAGTTTCGCATTGATGTCCACCGCCATCTGGTTGGCCCAGTCCGCCGCGGTCTGGGCGTCCGTCCAGTCGACCGTCAACGTCACGAGGCTGAGCTTGCGGTCTTCGCCGATGCGCCGGACATCCTCATCGAAGAATTTGACGGCATCGCGGATATCCGGGGTCTTGCTGGGCGTGGTCGTCCACTTGCGCTGCTGGGCATCCCATCGATCCGCGAACAGCACGGTGAGGAGTTGTTTGCGCTCGATGAAGTCGCGCAGGAAATCGCGCGAGCGCAGCACGGCAATGGGCTCGGCGCGGCCACCACCGTCTAAGGAAATGCCGGCGAGCCCGGCCAGGCCGGACAGCGGTCCCAATTGGCCGAGCAGTCCTTGCGCGGACTTGTTCTCCACCGGCAACAGCGTGACCTGGGCCCGATACCACGACTTGGCGGTGAACGCGTAAACGCCGACGAGCACGGCGCACACGACGGCGGACGCCAGCACCACCCAGCGTCCTCGCCACGCAATGTGCGAGAACGTCAGTACATCCGACCAGGCGCTGCTGGGCGGTGCGGGCGGGACTCTTGGGCTATCCACTTCGATCATGGGGCCGTCAGAACGAATTGACCGCGGCAGCCGCGATAGCCAGGTTGTAGAGGATGCCGGTCACCGCCTGCCACAACGGCAGCGCGGGCATCCGTTCGGTATCGAGCGGCACGACGATGGTGTCGCCCGGACGCATCGCGACCTGGGCGCTGCGGCGGAACCAGCCGCCGCTCTCGCTGGACAGCACGCTGCCATCGGCACGTACGACGTAGATGCGGCCGCGATCGGCCTTGCGTGTCACGCCGCCACTCAGGCCGATGTAATCGTCGCGCCCGAGGTTCTCGCGATAGAAGTGCGACATGTTGTTCTGCACCTCGCCGATGACCGTCACTTCCTGCTTCTGCTTGGGGATGATGAGCTGGTCGCCATCGCGCAGCACGATGTCGGAAGCCGAACCCAGGGGTGCGGCCAGCACGTTGTTGAGATCGATGACCAGGCGCCCGACTGCCTTCGATGTCTTGAGCTCGTTCAGCAGCGACTGACCTACCGTCAGCGCCTGCCCGGCCTGCGCCTGATTGGCGGCCGCCGCCTGCAGCGCGGTCACGGCGAGGTCGCCCTGCAAGCGCTCGGCCAGTCGGTCGATCTGCAGCTGCTCGCGCTCCTTCAGTTCGACGCGCGTGAACACCGAACCGCTCGGGAAGGCGAGGTTCGACAGACCCCCCGCGCGGTTCAGCACCGAGCGCAGCGTCTCGCCGCGCTGGATCGGGTAGATGCCGGGGAAACGCACTTCGCCGGTCAGGGTCACCTGCTCCTGTTCGCTCCACTCCGGGATTTCCTTCACGTTGAGGAAATCGAAGGGTTGCAGCAGCAGGTCGGCGCTTTCGTCGCCACGCAGGATCGCCGCGAGGTCGATTTCCACGAGCTGCGTCTGGCGCGCCTCGTCCCCCAGGCGATAACGCGTGAGCTCAGCCTTGGAACCGTAGGCCGCGTCCTGGAGGCCGCCACCGGCACGCAGCAGGTCGCTCACGCGCATGTGCGGCTCGAGTGGATAGTCGCCGCGATCCTTGACGCGGCCGTCGATGCGCACCACCTCGCTGGGCTGGTCGATGCGCGCCTGGCGGCGCATCTCGTCGAGCAGGGGGTCGAGGATCTGGCGGCGGCCGGATTCCGAGTCGAACACGATGAGCCGGTCGCGCGGCATCAGGACCAGGTTCTTTGGCGATGACGGGTCGCGCAGCGCAGCGGCCAGGTCGGCGGACACCATGACGACGCGCCGGTCGGGCGGCAACTCGCGCCGGACGAGGATGTAGTTCAGGTCGGCGTTCGGCTTGAGCTCGTCCACGCCGCCGATGACGTCGGTGAGTCTCAGGCCCTCGTGCCACGCGACGGGCGCGGGGTTGAAGACATGGCCTTCGACGAGCACGCCGCTGTCGAGCGTCGGCCGCAGCCGCAGCACCCGCAGCGAGTCACCATTGCGCAGCAGCTCACCGCGGCCTTCCGCCGACTCGAGCGGCACGTTCACGACGACGCGCGCGCGCTGGTCGTTCACGCGCATGAGCGCGGCGCGGCCGGTATCCGCCTCGCTCGTGAGGCCGCCCGCCAGCTGCACGATGTCCGCGATGCTGGTGTTGCCCCGGATCTCGTAGATCGCCGGGCGGTGCACTTCGCCATCGACGGCAACCGTTGCCACCACGGGCGGCACGAAGATGACGTCGCCGGGCAACAGCTTGGCGTCGTCCGACGTGTCGCCACGCAACAGGAGGTCATAGAGGTCGAGGCGCCGCACGACCGTGCCGTTGCGCTTCAACTGCACGTCACGCAGCGAGCCGATGGGACGCACGCCGCCGGCGGCGTAGATGGCCGAGGTGATGGTCGCGAGGCCGCTGATCGTGTAGCTGCCCGGGCGGTTCGCCTCGCCCATGACGAACACCCGGATGGAACGCGTATCGCCCATGCCGACGCTCGCGCGCACGCCGATCATCTGCCGCTCGACGCGCTGCTCGATTTCCGCCGCTACCTGTTGGAAATTGCGGCCGGCCACGTTGATGGGCCCGAGCTCGGGAAATTTCACGCGGCCGTCGCGGTCCACGACCAGCCTGAGGTTGCGGTTCTCGCTGCCGTACAGCTGCACGTTGAGGCGGTCGCCGGGCCCCACGACATAGTCGGCCGGCACTGGCACGTCGGTGACCGGCGCGAAAGTGGAGGAGCTGTCCTTGAACAGCTCATAGCCGTAGGGCTTCAACCCGGCGCTGCCGCTCTTGCGCACCGGTAGTTTGGTGACCTTCAGCTGGAGCTTGAGCAAGGTCGGGATGGCAGACAGGCGATGCGTGGCCTGCTCCTCGTTGAGCCCCGCCAGCATGATGGGTGCGAAGCCCGGCAGCAGCAGCTGCCCGGACTGGTCCAGCTGATAGGGATTGCGCGCCCGGACCATGTCGATGCGCGTCTGCAGTTCGATAGTCTCTTCGGGCGTGAGCTCGGGAGCTTCCTCGCCCGGGATCGTGATGGGTGGCATGCCCGGCCCGGGGCTCTCCACGCGGGGGGGTATCGCCTTCTTGAAGTCGATGTCGATGAGGAGCGAGTCTTCCGGCTTCAGCGACTTGTCGAGAGGCAGGCCTTCGCGCGCCGTCAGGCGGCCGGCTTTGTTACCCAGTTCGTCGTCATCGCGATTGGTGCCGCGGCCGTCCCGGTCGGTGGACCCGGTCGAGCTATCGCCGCCGAGGACCGAGCCGCCGATGCCGAGCTGCTCCATGAGGGCCTCACGGTCCTCCGGGGACATGCTCCGAAGCAATTCCAGCTGGTCGGCCGTGGGAATCTGCGCGACGGCAGTCAGCGATGCGAACCCTGCGAGCACGCACCAAACGATCAACAAACCCTTACGCATCAGAAACCTTGTTGCCAGACCGCGAAACCGTGTACCCGCGAGCCGGAAGCCGGCGAAACGGCGGGATGTTCGTACCCCACGCCTACGCTGAACCTGCCGGCGCCCAGTGCCCTCGAGTAGCGCAATTCTACATTGTCGACGTCAAGTGGCACGCTGCTTAGCACGTGCTCGTGGCCATCGCGGTTGAGTTCCACCCGCCGCACGGTGGCCGACAGGACGTCGCCGTTCGCGCGGGTCAGCAGGCCGGCGACCGTGGACATGCGGCTGTCGTTGCCCATCGCGCTGCCAATGACCCGCCCGCGGTAGGCATAGCCCTGCGGGTAGACGAGGTTCAGGTACGCGCAGTTGAATTCGGGCGTTTCGCGCGTGAAGTTGCACGCGGTGTCGCCGTACTCGGCTCGCAGGCGCCAGCCGCCCCACCCGCTCGAGCCCCAGGTTTCCAGTCCGAAAAGGCCGATGAACTTGCTGGGCAGCCCCCCGGCCTCGTCTTCCCCTATCCACTGCGTATAGAACGCCAGCGGCAGCTTTCGCCAGGGAGAGCGCAGTCGAAGGTCGTAGCCGGCCATCTGGTTGCCCGGCTGGTCCAGGCTCGCGGTGCCGTCGGCCACCTGATTGTCATTGCCGACGAACATGTCGACGAAGGTATCCCAGTCACAGGGGCGGTCGCCGCCGCACCACTGCGCGGTGCGCGAGAGTCCGAGCTCGAGCCACGGACGCGGCTTGATGTTCACGCGGGCCGCGAAGAAACGCGCGTCGGGCACTGGCACGCCGCTCGACTCGGCACGGCCGATCGCGATGCTTGCCCGCCACGGCCCGATCCACGAAAGCCAACGGCTCTCGAAAGGGTCGGCGTAATTGCGTTCGAGCGTGACACTCGGTATGGGACGTGCATTGGTCGACAGGATCATGCTGTTGTCCCAGCCCGGCCCCCACCAACGCTCCATCAGGCCGGCGGACAGCATGAAGTTGCCGAAATTGATGCCGAGGTAGGATCCGTCGGCGCGCAATTCCTGGCCGTCGTCCGGGTCGGCGACGTAGGAACCCTGCAGATTGATCGCCACGTGATCGCCGAGCCAGCTCGCGCGCAGCGCGACTTCGCCCTCCTCGCGTGGAGTGTCGGCGAACCCGCGCAGCGCGGTCGGCTCGCGGGAACCGGCCACGCGGATGCCGGCCCCGGCGAAGCCGCGCGCTGATGCATCGCGCGAGCGGTGCTGGACACGCAACAGCGCCGCGGCAGTCGCGGTATCGAGGCCGTCGAGGCTCGCGCCCAGCGCGTCGCGCGCAACGTCAGGCCACGACAACGGCCAGGTGATGATGGGGCCGCGCAGGATGCCGGCATCGGCGAGCAACTGGATGTCGGCGCGCAGTCCTTCATCCCCCGGGCTCTGCCACGGGTCGGCGTGCGCCGCCAGCGCCAACACGGCAAGAACGCAAGCGCAGGTTGTCCGGCGCAGCGCGCGGATCACGGCTGGAATTCGTGCCGCCAGCCGATGAATCCGTACGGCTGCGTGTCTCGTTCGCCGCCGGCGGGCTCGATGGCCTCGACGCCGACTTCCACGGAAACTTTTTCGCCCAGCACTTTGCCTTTCCACCCGAGCTCGAGCGCGCGATAGCCGGTGGGCACCGATGCAACCGTGTTGAGCGTATCGCCGAAGTCGTCGCGGTTCAGGCGCGAGATGCGTGCCGTCGCGGTCCACACGGCGCCGCGGGCTGCAACCAGGCTCGCGCCCATCGCCCAGTTCTCGGCATCGCGATCCGAGGTATAGCCCAGGGTGCGGCCCTTGTAGCGGTATCCCTCGACGTTGAACAAACCCTGGTTGTAGGCGCAGCCGTAGTACGGGCCGCGACCCGAATTGCCCGAGCACGTGGTCGAGGCGTACTCGATGAAGCCCTGCACCATGCCGCCGTCGCCCATCGGTTTCCACGTCTCGAGTCCGAGCTGCGACAGGAATTTCGCGGGTAGATAGGACGACTCGTCCTCGCCGATGTACTGGCCGTAGATCGCATACGGCAGGTTGCCCACGGGCGAGTTCCAGCGGATGTCGAACCCGGCCATCTGGTTGCCGGGCTCGTTCTCCGGCGTTGCATCGATGCCCACGTTGTCGTTGCCGACCAGCAGGTTGCCGAAGACTTCGAGGTTGCACTCCAGCTGGTCACCGCAGAACTGGGCGGTACGCGAAACACCCACCTCGATGTCCTTGAACGGCATCACCACCACTCGCCAGGCCATGAACAGCGGCGAGTCGATGTCCTGGCGCGAGCTTTCCATCTGGCTGATGCCGAAGCTCATGCGCCACGGGCCGAGCCAGTGTAGCCAACGGGACTCGACGGGCCGCGCCTCGACGCGCTCGACCATGAGCGTCGGCATCGGCCGCGCATTGTTCGAGAGGATCAGGCCGCCTTCATGGGCCGGCCCCCACCAGCGATCGAGCGTGTGCGCCGACATCAGCCAGTTCCCGAGTTGCACCGTGACGTGCGAACCATCGGCGCGAATCTCGTCTCCGTCGGCGGGATCCGCCGCGCCGGTGACGCGCAGGCTCGCGGCGAAGCGCCCGTTGGCGTAGCGCGCACCTGCGGTGACCTCCGCATCGTCGCGGGACAGGGTGTCGAAGTCGCGCCACAGTCCGGCCTGCCCGCCACGGATTTCCGCGACGAACGCCACGCCGCCCCCCGACGGCGGCTCCAGCCGCATGCGCACGCGCTCGAGGGCCGCCGCGACCGCGCGGTTGGTGGCGTAGTGCGCCTTGGAATTGGCGAGCGCGTGCGCGATGGCCGCGCGCGGTATCGGCCACTGGTTGACCGGGTAGCGGATGACTTCGGCGTCGTTGAGCAACTGCAGGTCGAGGCGCAGCTGAACGTCACCGGACTCGAACCACCCGGCGTCGGCACGTGCCAGCGGCGCGGCAGCCACCAGCGCCAGCGCCATCGACAGGCCCCACCGCTGCGCCGTGCGGCGCGCGCTCACCGGTTTCACCGCTGCCACGCGTGCAGACGGTCCAGCAGGGGTTTCAACTGGGGTCGCGATGCCGCAGTGCCGGTATCGCGCACCAAGGGCAAAACTTCTTCACACATCTTCTTGCCGAGCTCCACGCCCCACTGATCGAAGGCATTGATTCCCCAGATCACGCTCTGGGTGAAAACCTTGTGCTCGTACAGCGCCACCAGTGTACCCAGCGTACGTGCGTCGAGCCGCTCGAAGGCGACGATGCTGACCGGACGATTGCCCGCATGGACTTTATGGCGCGCGAGGAGTTCGGCGCGCTCGGCCGGGAGCTTGCGGGCCACGAGCTCCGCCGTCGCCTGCTCGATGGTGTAGCCATAAGCGAAGGCGTCGGCCTGCGCCAGGCAGTTGGCGATGGCGAGCTCGGCCTGCGGCTGGTTGCCGCAGGAGGAACGCGCGGGCACCAGCAAGTCCATCGCCGCGCGCGGCGTGCCCTGGTGCAGCATCTGAAAGAACGAGTGCTGCGCG
>DATLDQ010000134.1:0-41179 GCA_035525785.1 Steroidobacteraceae bacterium
GCCATGAGATCGGCGCTGCTGCGGTTGGCGCGCACGCGGCCCGAGATCACGCCGCGCTGGGCAGCGTCGAGCCGCAGCTCGGCCGACAGGTACGCGGGCTCGGCCTTCATGGCCACGAACCCCGAGCCGAAGGTGATGACATCCGTACGCCCGCTGGCGAGCTTGTGACGGATGGCCGCGTCGGCGAGATCGACGCGCGCGTCACCGACGAATGGCGCATCGCCAGTGGCGCTCGCGGTCGCCATGGCGTTGATGGTCCCCTGGTATTCGACGTTGCGCGTGAGCCCGGCGGTGAGCGTCGCGATCGGCAGGTTGTGCGCCTCGGCTTTCGCCAACCAGCCATTTGCGTCGCCATTCGCTTGCGCGCACAACCGGGCCATCTTGCCGTGCATGCACATGGCGTCGATTCTGAATGCCTTGGCGCTCACCATCGCATTGAACGGCGTGTCGAGCTGCAGATTCAGATTGGCCGTGTCGTCGATGAACAGGTCGCCGATGCTGCCGCGCCAGACCCCGTCCGCGAAGCCGCCCTTCGCCGACATGTGCAGCGCGGTCCTGCCGGCAAGCGCGTCCGCCCGGATGCCATGCGACGAGGTGGTGCCGTCGAGCGTCACGTTGAACTGCGTCAACTCGCGTTGATCGAGCGTGAGCCGGGTGACTGCGATGTCGGCATGCGAGGCGCGTTGCCCACGCCAGTCGAGATCGACGTTGGCCGACAACTTGTCGACCTTGAGCGTGTCGTGCGCGATGTCGGTGCCGTTGGCTTCGAACTTGATAACCGGCGCTTCCGCCGTGCCGCCCAGTTTGCCGCGCGCGTGCAGCTCGCCGCGGGCGCCGGCTTTCAACAGCGCGAGATTGTCCGCGTCCAGCGAGAAGTCGAGATCGAGCGCGCGAGTGTCGCCCACTTGTCCGTCGATCTCGAGACTGGTGTTGCCGGCGCGGAATCGGACCTTGTCGAAGGTGTAGTCGTTGCCGCGCACAGCCAAGCGGCCGCTGCCGGTCGCGGTGTTGCCGCGCAGCTTGCCGCGCAGATTGCTGAACGCGAACTCGAGAGCCGCGTCGCCGCCGAATGGCGCGCCCCGGGCCTTCATGTCGAAGTCGAGCGCGCCATCGAAGCCCGGCCGAAGCGTGGCGGGGTTCAGACCCGCGACCTTGCCTTCGAGCGTCCAGCTTTCGGTGGGGTTCCAACGCGCTTCGCCCGTGAGCTGGGCACGCCCGCCGAACGCGGTGAGATCGAGTTGATCGATGGCGAGATGCGTCTTGTTCAACGCGCCGCGCATGGCGAGCGACATCGGCGCGAGGTCGGGAATCTGCAGTTCGCCATCGGCGGTAAGGGCATACGGCCAGATGCCCGAAAGCGTGTAGCGACCTGCACCGCTCGTGAAGAGCAGCGGATGCTCTTCGGTGAAGCGCTCGACCAGCGGCCAGTTCACCTTGCTCCAGTTGCCCGAGAGAGCGAGCCGCGGACCGCCGTCCTCGGGCCGGATGGTGCCGTTGCCCTCGACGAAGCTGCCGGTAGCGCGATGCCGGAGCTCGTAATGACTGGAGTTCACGCGGCCATCCGCCCAGTCGCCCGCAAATGCCACGTCGAACTGCCCGGAGCCGAGACCCGGGATCGACAGCGGCCCGTGCGCGTGGAAATCGTTCATCTCGCCGCCGAGCTCGAGCGGACCGCTGACGATGCCCAGTGCGCTTCCGCCGCCAAAGGCCCGCAGGTCGAAGTTGAAGACCTGCGCGTGACCTTTCCAGAAAAACGCCTTGGACAGATCCATCAGCGTGCCGTCGAAGTCCGCGCGGAACGGCACCTGCAGCTGGGCGATGACCGGTAGTTTGCCGAGGTCGCCGTCGAAGCTCGTGTCGGCCCGCCACTCGGGTTGTCCCTTGAGGACGATCCGGACCGTCGACTCGCCCTTGAGCCGCATCATCGGGTCTGCCGCGGTCACCACGCCGAGCGCGCGCGCATGGATGAACCCGTAGATGACGTTGCTCTCGAAGATGCGGATCGTCTTGTGGCCGATGATGCCGGCGCCGCTCACGTCGTCGAACTGCACGTGCCGGCCATTGGACGTGATGATCATCAGCGTCTTCACGGCGGCGTGCTCCGCGCTGATGCTGAGGAAGCGCGGCAGGAATTTCGGGGGCGTGACGGGCTTCGGACGGATCCGTCGCTTGACGGTGATCTCGACGAGCTCGGCGGTCGCGTCGCGCACCGAGATCCGGCCCACGAGCAGCGGCCAGAAGTTCACACGCGCGGAGCCGTGCACGATGCGCACGTGCGTGAGCTCGTGTTCGGCGACCACGTTGTCGGCGCTGAAACCGCCGGCGATCGTGCCACTGACTTTCCCGATCTTCAGCGTCATCGACTTGCCCATCTTCTCGGGAAGTCGCGCCACGGCGAAGCGCAGGCCGGCCTCGGTATGGATGACCCATGCGAGCAGCAGGATCACGACCACCAGCAGCGAAGCGAAGACCAGCCCGGTGATCTTCAGGTACTTCTTCGTTCTGGCCCGCGCCGTCATCAGAGCTTCGGCGAGAAGTTGAGATGCAAACGCGGACCGGGGCGCTCGTTCTCGCCGGGAGGCGTGGTGAGAGCCTGCGCGATGTCGATGCCGACCGACACCACCGGAAGCCGCAGGCGCAAACCCAGACCCACCGAATACATGAGCGGATCGCCGAACTGGTCGAACGCGTTGCCGGCATCGGCGAACGCCGCGATGGCGAGATTCTTCGGCAGGTCGCGCACCAGCTCCACCGATCCGACCAGCAGATGCTTGCCGCCGGTCTTTTCGAGCACGGTGTTGCCTTTCGAGTCGACTGTCTGCCGCACGGGTGACAGGTCGTCACGACCGAAGCCGCGCACACTGCGGTCGCCGCCTGCGAAGAATCGCTGCGAGACGGCGAGATCGCTGGTCTTCGACAGAGCCGTGGCACCGAGATCCCCACGCAGGAACGCGTGCCACTTGGGTGCGAGATCGAAGCCGCGTTCGGCCTGCAGGCGCACCTGCAGGAAATCGGAGTCCGAGCCCAGCACCTTGTTGGAGCCGCGTACCTCGCCGTACAACGCGCGCGAGAACAACGCCTCGCCGAGATACTTGCTGGGCACCAGCGAGAAGCTCATGCCCGGGATCAGCAGTCTCTGCCGGTCCTGCAGGCCCGAGGTGATGAACTCCGAATCCGTCTGCAACACTTCGACGTAGGTCACTCGCTGCCAGTACTGCCCGAAGTACGGTCCGCGGATGTGCGTGAAGCTCGGCGCGAAATTGATGTCGCGGCTGTCCGTGTCAGCGCGCCGTTCGTGCAGGCCCGTGAGCTGCAGCGTGAACTTCTCCGTGGCCGGATCTCCCACGGGCACGATGTAACGCGCGTCGACGGATTGTTCGAGCGCCGCGGCCTTCACCTCCGTGCGAAACCGGTGGCCGTGGCGATTGACCAGGCGGTTTTCCCACGAGGCCGTGCCGCGAGCTTCAGTATCCGTGCCGTAGCCCACGCCGAACTGGTAACGACTGCGGCGGTTCGGTTCGGCGGTGATGTCCACCGGCACGACGTGCTGCTCGCGATCGCGGTCCTGCGGCAGCACTTCGACGGTGGCGAAATACTGGCTGTCGTCGAGCGCGAACTGGGTGCGCAGCAACTCGGTGGCGTCGAACAGCTGGTTGGGCTGGTAGCGCAGGAAGCGCCTGACCAGTTTCTCGTCGATCGCGCTCTGCTCGATGCTGGTCTCGCCGAAGCGGTAACGCTCGCCTGTCTCGAAGTCGATGAAGATGTCGGCCACGCGGGTCTGCGGATCGACGCGCATCTCGTTGCGCGTCATGCGCGCATCGAGGTAGCCGTAGGTGGACGCGGCGCGCAGCAGCCCACCCTTGATCATCTCGTAGTTGGAGTGGCTGAGCCGGTCGCCGGCCTTGATCGGCAGCGCATGCGTGATGCGCGTGAAATTTTCATCGTCGGCGCCGGGGCCCGTGACATTGACCGCGACCTTCTCGACCACCACGGGTGCGCCCGGTGTCACCGTGATGAACACGAGGAAGTCGTTGTTCTCCTTGTGCACCTCCGAGGCCACCGTCGGCTCGTAGAAGCCGAAGGGCCGCATCGAGTCGCGCACCTCGCGCTCGCAGCGTTCCTGCAGCCGCTCGACGAACTCGGTCGACAGATCGTCGGAGTTCTTGTAACGCTCGAAGGATAGATAGGCCATGATGTTGGCCCGCACGTCGTCACTGACGCCGCGCACTTCGACCTTGATCTCCGCCCGCGCCGGGCTCGCGAGCTCGAGCAGCAACAGCGCCAGCAGCGGGAGTGCGAAGAAGCGCTGGCGGGTTTTTATCTGCAAGGTCGGCATGACACCGCGGAAGGGCGAACCCGGGGATTCTAAATGAGAGTCGCGGCCCCGCGTGCGGGTTCCGCGCCGCGGTGAGCCGCGCGTCGCTATTCAGCCGATGTTCAGTTTCGACGGGCGGCCGTGACGCAAGGGAAACGATAGTCCGTTTGTCCGGAGACGCGCCCGGCCGCGTCGAAGCGGCGCTCGACGAGCGTCGTCCCGAAGTCATCCGCGGTGAGGATGGTCGAGCACCGGGTGCCATATTCCGCATCCAGCACGAACGGCGCGGACAACTTGCGCGCCCATTCGGCAGGCAGGTCTCCGGGCGGCAGGCTCTCGGGCGGCGCCGTTTCGCGATCGGCGAGCATGTCGAGCAGCTGGCGGGTCAGAGACTCCGGCTCTTCCGCCGCGCCGGACGAAAGCAGTTCCGTGAAACGCGCCCGGACGCGGACCAGTTTGGGCCAGGGCGTATCGAGGAATTCGTTGGACAGGGCGTAGATGCCCGGCGGCAGCTCGCGCGCGAACTGCTCGGCGCGGTTCGACGCGTACCAGAGCGAGTCGCGGTCGGCGAGAAGCAGATTGAAACCCGCGTAGGCCGGCGCGGCGGTCTCGAGCGCCCGCAGGGCTTCTTCGGGCGATGCTTCCCCCGAGAGGAAGCTCGGGATGAGGGCGCCACGCGACGGCGCGCTGCCACGGCGTCGCCCGAACTCGCGAAAGTTGGTCACGATGCCGAAGCGCTGCCGGGCGTCCATCGCGAACCACGCGCCGCCGGCCTGCAGGTCACGGCCGCCGGCGAGCCCGGGCGAGTCGGTCCAGGGCGCGAGCGCGGCCGCCGGTCGCGCGTGGAATTCGTCGCGATTCGCGGCGACCACGGCGCGGTAGCGTGCATGGCAGCGCCACGCGAGAACTAACAAACACATGGGGGTCTCACCAGAACGCGCGCACCCGGCGGTGTCACCAGCGGCTGGGCGGGCCGCCGCCCTCGCCGAACCATCCGCCGATGAGCCGGGACGAAATGGACCCGGGCGGAGGCAGCGCGGGATGTCCGGCCGCGATCTCCGCGCGGGTGAACCAGCGCGCGTCCTCCAGTTCGCCATCCCGCAGGTTGATGTCATGCGTGCGCGCGACTGCCGTGAAGCCGAGCATCAACGAAGAAGGAAAAGGCCACGGCTGCGAGGCGACGTAGCGCACGTCGCCGACTTGCACGCCGGTCTCTTCGTCGACTTCGCGCATGACGGCGTCTTCGAGGCTCTCACCCGGTTCGACGAAGCCCGCGATCGTGGAGTACCGGCCCGCAGGCCACGAAGATTGGCGGCCCAGCAGGGCGCGATCGCCCGACGCATCGGCCACGAGCACGATGATGGCGGGATCGAGCCGCGGGAAAGTCTCGTTGCCGCAGCTCTCGCGGCTGCATCGCATGACGTGACCGGCGCGTGCGCGCAGATTCGGCGCGCCGCAGACGCCGCAGAACCGGTGCCGCGACCGCCACAGCACGAGCGCCCGCGCATAGGCGAGCAGCGACGCGGCATCGGCCTGCAGCAGCGGCGCCAGCGGCCGCAGCTCGCGAAATTCGGTGGCGTCGGGCAGTGGAGCGCCGGCGGCAGGCATGGCATCCGCGGCGTATTCGACCAGGACCGTGCGCGTCCCCCGGAACCAGCCTAGCAGGGTGAACGACGTCTCATCGGCGCGGTCCACCAGCGGATCGCCGTTGCGCAGCAACGCGATGTCCACCGTCGGCACGCGCACCAGCTGGTTGGCGCCGGCGGCGAGCACGTAGCGTGTCTCGGGATCCGCGCGCGCCTCGGCCAGCCATCGGGGATCGTCGCGCAACTCGGCGCGACGCTCGATGAAAGGACCCGCGAAGAGCTGATCGGTACTCACGCGGGCAATGTACCGCACCCGCGTGAGGCCCGCCCGTCACCCCCCGGCCGCTTCGCACTCGTATGTCGGGCTGCTCCCGCGCACCCCACCACACTCATTGCAGACGGGAACGCGCAGCGCCAGCCGGTCGGTGACCAGCACACCGTTGCAGTCGCGGCAATGAGCCACGCGCAGCTCGTCGCCGGCGTGCAGCGCGCCGAGCAGGTACACGGCATGCTCGAAGGAGATCTGCGACTCGCCCATCAGCGCGCTGTATGCCTCGAAGGCTTCGCAGAGCAGCGCGCCGCGCGCCACGTTGGGCGCCGGCTGTACATGGCGCTCGACGATGATGGCATCCACCTTGCCCGCTCGTGGCGAAATGAGCCCGAACAGGCTGCTGACGCTGGCGAAGACCGCCGCCTCGCGCCGCATGCGCAGCGAGCGGGTGAAAAAGGCCGCCTGCCGTGGCGACTTGCCGCGATGCCGCGTCACCCCGCTGCCACCCGCCTCATGCAGATAGGTGCGGTAGAGCTTGCGGATGCGGTCGTCGGTCAGGCCGGTCCACGCACGAATAGTGTGCGTACGCGCCTCGTGGTGGATGAAACGCAGCGCCAGGTCGAGGCGCAGCCGGTCGCGGCTGTATCGGTCGTCGGAGATTCTCATTTGGAAGGTCCCTGTCCTTTGTAGATAGTCCATTATCGGTCGTCGAGAATTTGGGAAAAATTTCCCAAATTTCCATATGACTTTCAAGACCAGCCGGCGCAAGATATCTCACGTGATTCGGGAGGAATGGAAATGATGGTGCGCCAAGGACAGCGCGAACAATTCCGGCACTGGTTGCCTTCACAGGGAGTCGATCCGGCGCCCCTGGCCGAGCTCAATGCCGAGGGACTGGAGCTGTTAGCCCTGCGCGCCGGCGACCCGGCCGCTCCCGGACCATTGCCCCGGCTGCTGCTCGATCTGCGCGGGCTCTGGGCCGAGTTGCCCACCCCGGCGGTCCGCCGGCTCGCCTGTGCTCCATTCAGCCTGCTGGATACGGGCTTCGGCGTCTCACCCAGGTGGCTCGAGCTGCGGGCATCCGGCGTGAACGACCTGCCCCAGGGCACCGAACCCGCGTACTTCGACTCCACCGCGGCGCGCTCCATCACGCGACGCATGCTGGTCTACGGGTGGCACCTGGCGCGCAGCCGTCCCCGCGCGGCGTGCCTCGTCTTCGGCGCGACCCTGCCGGCCATGGAATCGCTGGCGGCCTGCTCGCTCTCGGCGCTCGAAGCCGCCGCGGAGCGCAATGGCGACGCGCTTCGCCCCCGTTGGCCACAGCAGCACGTGTTCTGGCGCGAGCTCCTGGTGGCAGCCACTTCCGGTGCGGAGCGACGCCTGCATGAGCTGCTGCTCGGTGGCGTCCAGCGACTCGCGGCGGAAAGCCTCACCGCGCAGGCGACATAACCCGCGACCGACCGACGGCCCGCGCGTCCTAACTACCGGGGCGGTGGCAATGCCACCGGTATCATCCGCGCGAATCGGGAAGTCCCTTACGGCACGGCGTCGTGCGAGCCGGGCGCAGCCGATCGATACAACATCGGAGGCGACATCGGCCCGCAACGCGTTGATAATGCGAACGGATTCGGCCAGGACAATCGATCTGGAACGGCGGAAGGTCGCGCGGGGGGGCGCGCAACTTTCACGATCCACAAGGAGTCAGGTTTTTCATGTTTGCAACTGCGCGTGCAGTGTTCTCGATCGCCCTCTTCGCACTTCCGGTCACAGCATTCGCGCAGGCCGGGCCCAGTGATCCGCAGGTGATCAACGCGGCCTCGACGGCCAAGATCAACATCGGTCAGCGCAAGCTCGGTGGCCAGCTGGTCGCCACGGTCCAGGTCGACGACTCGGGCAAGGTCGGCGGGGTCACCGTGCTCGAAAACACCACCGACGAGGGGTTCGAGCCCCAGCTGGTCAAGGTACTGCAGAACACGCGTTACCGACCCGCCATCGACGAGAGTGGCAAGCCGGTTGCCGCCGCGGTGGACATGAAGGTCGAGCTGCGTCCGTCGACCGGCTCGGTGCCCAAACCCGCCGCCGCCAAACCGGACCCGCAGCTCACCGAGAAGGAAAAGGCGCGCATCCGGAAGATGAAGTGCGCGGACTTCCGCTGGGAGTGGGAGCTCATCCGGAAAGAGGCGGATGACGCCGCCGCCACCGAGTTCATGCCGCGCATCGCCACGGCGATGTACGCCGCCTATCGCACGGAACAGGGCGAATACGTCGACGCCAAGGTGTGGAAGGCATCGGCCAAGGCGCTGCAGGACGCCGCCAGGCGATGCGCCGACGCCGCGGATCAGCTCTTCTGGCAGGACACCTTCCGCGTGGTGCTGGACGAGGCGGTCCCGAAGTAGGCGGAGTTCCGCGCCTTGCGGCTCCCCCTTTAGAACCATGTAATCTGCTGCGGGAAGCCTCAAGCTACGCATCCATGCACGCACTTTCGATTCGCGGCCTCACCAAGACCTACAAGAACGGTGTCCAGGCCCTCAAGGGCGTCGACCTCGACGTCGACACCGGTGATTTCTTCGCCTTGTTAGGCCCGAACGGCGCCGGCAAGACCACGCTCATCGGCATCCTCACTTCGCTGGTCAACAAATCCGCGGGCACCGTGAGCGTGTTCGGGCACGATCTCGACCGCGAGCTCGAGGCGGCCAAGGCCTGCATCGGCATCGTTCCCCAGGAAATCAACTTCAACCAGTTCGAGACACCGCAGACCATCCTGGTGAACCAGGCCGGCTTCTATGGCATCGAGCGCTCGCTGGCGCGCGAGCGCGCCGAGAAATACCTGTCGCTGCTGCAGCTATTGGACAAGCGCAACAAGATCGCGCGCGGTCTCTCGGGTGGCATGAAGCGGCGGCTCATGATCGCGCGGGCGCTGGTGCACGAGCCGCGGTTGCTGATCCTCGACGAGCCCACGGCCGGCGTGGACATCGAGATCCGCCGTTCGATGTGGGAATTCCTGCGCGAGATCAACGGGCGTGGCACCACGATCATCCTCACCACTCACTACCTCGAGGAAGCGGAGACACTCTGCCGCAACATCGCCATCATCAACGGCGGGCTCATCGCGGAGCGTGACCGCATGTCGAGCCTGCTGCGCAAGCTGCAGGCCGAGACCTTCGTGTTCAACCTGCGTGAAGCAGTGGCCGCGGTGCCGGTGGTACCCGGTTACACGTTCAACCTCGTCGACGAGCACACGCTCGAGGTCGAAGTATCCAAGGAGCAGAGCCTCAACGAGGTATTCGCGAGGCTGTCCGCGCTCGGCATCCACGTGCTCTCCATGCGCAACAAGGTCAATCGGCTCGAAGAGCTGTTCATGAAGCTGGTCGAAAACAAACCCGCGGTGAAAAGCGCATGAATGACGCCGGCCATCCCGCGGCGGATTCACCCAAGGGGCTCGGCGCCGCGCGCTGGGTAGGTTTCAAGACCATCATCATCCGCGAGTACGGCCGCATCGTCCGTATCTGGGCGCAGACCATCGTGCCTTCCGCGGTCACGTCCGCGCTGTACTTCGTCATCTTCGGTAGTTTGATCGGCTCGCGCGTGGGGCTCATGGACGGCGTGCCCTACATGCAGTACATCGCGCCCGGCCTGATCATGATGGCGGTCATCACCAATTCGTACGGCAACGTGGTGTCGTCATTCTTCGGCGCCAAGTTCGGCAAGCACGTCGAAGAGTTGCTCGTGGCGCCTCTGCCCAACTGGGTAATCGTGCTCGGCTACGTGGGCGGCGGTCTGGTGCGGGGGCTCATGGTCGGTGCCGCGGTCACGACGGTTTCCCTGATCTTCACGCACCTGCCCGTGCATCACGCTTTCGTGATCGTCGCCGCCGTGGTGCTCACTTCCGTGGTGTTCTCGTTGGGTGGCTTCATCAACGCGCAGTTCGCCAAGAATTTCGACCAGGTGAACTGGATTCCCACCTTCGTGCTGACGCCGCTCACCTATTTCGGTGGCGTGTTCTATTCCATTTCGCTGCTGCCCGAGTGGGCGCGGCACCTGTCTTTCGCCAACCCCATCCTGCACATGGTGAATGCCTTCCGTTACGGCTTCCTGGGTGTGAGCGACGTGCAGATCGGCGTCGCGTTCTCGATCATGGGACTGTCGGCGGCCGTGCTGTTCGGAGTCGCGCTGTTCTTCATGAGCCGCGGCACCGGCATGCGCGAATAGGAAAGGGGGCAGCCCGCCAAGGGAGGGGCTGCAACAACTGCTTTATGGATCCACCGCGTCGCGCGCATCGGCCGCAGCCTGTTGCGCTTCGGCGATATCGTTCCGCACTTTTTCCTCGAGCTTCTTGCCTTCCTTGATCTGCTCGGCGGCGCTTTCCGCCTCGGCGGCGGCAACGCCAGCGGTTTCCGCGACGCCGCATCCGGCAAGAGCCAGCGCCGCTGCGAGAGTTGAGAGGACGGTCAGTTTCTTCATGGAGCATCTCCCGTTGCCTGCTTGCTGGATACGCCGTTTTCCGCGAGGAAACCGAGCACCAGCTCCCATTGTGGCGGGCAATCGTTGTGATGACAGGGCAGCTCCACGAACCGGGCCCGTGGCGCGGCGGATGCGAGGCGGCGCGCGTGCAGGAACGGAATTACCTCGTCATTGACGCCGTGGATGATCAATACCGGCCCGTGGTACTCGCGTAACACCGCATACGTATCGAAGCGGTTGGTGACCAGGAAGTCTGGCACGCCGTGCGCACGCACCATGTCCGCGAGGCTGGCGAAGCTCGACTCGA
This sequence comes from Steroidobacteraceae bacterium, assembly GCA_035525785.1. GTDB lineage: Bacteria > Pseudomonadota > Gammaproteobacteria > Steroidobacterales > Steroidobacteraceae > CADEED01. Next base: position 10,941 of record DATLDQ010000134.1, read on the forward strand.
GGATCAACGCGGCCAATAGCCGCCGCTTTGCGAGCTGGCCCGCGGCGCCGCCACCCATCGAACGCCCATGCGCCACGATGCGCTGCGCGTCGACGCGCGGATCCTTGGCGGCCCAGTCATAGGCTGCGACCATCGCATCGGTGATGCTCTTCTCCGAAGGTTTGCCCTCCGAACGGCCGTAGCCCGGGTACTCGACCAGCAGCACGCCATAGCCCGCGTCGCGCAATGGACCGACTCGTTCGGCCCACTGATCTATGAGCTCGCCATTGCCATGCGCGTTCATGATCAGCGGCGCCGCGCCCCCGATGCGGGCCGGCATGAACCAGGCCTCGACGCGCTTGCCATCGACGTCGAGCCGGACGACTTCGCCCCCGAAGGCGTCGACTGCCGCCGGGATCTGCGCCGAGGGCGGAATGTACGGAAACGCCAGCATGGTCTGCAGCTTGAACACCAGCGCGATGATCGCGCCGAGAAACACCGCGACGACGGCGAGGGCGATCACCAGCTTGGGCTTGCGGAACAAGCGCGTCAAAGAAAACGGGGCCCGGTCCAGGTGCTGGAACGGGCCCCGTCATTCACCTAACTACTACTACTTCTGCTTCCAGGCGCCGCCCTCGTCCTGGTAGTACCAGCCGGCCTTGGCGGCCTTTGCCACCCAGCGACGGGCGAAGCTCTTGCGGACGTCGGCCTCCCACTCGGGGTGGTTGTTGGCCTTGGCGATCTCGCCGTAGAGCTGCGCGCGGTCGGCGTTGTCCTCGGACACGAGGCGCTTCACCGTGGCGCGGTCGGGCAGGGCGACCGCGTTCAGGTCGCGCACTTCGACGTTGCCGTTGTTGGTGAGCCCGATGGCCCCGCTCGCGAAGAACTTCTCGAGGTCTCCCCAGCGCCCGGCCATGGAGGCCGTGATGCGCGAGATCGCGGGCGAGCTCACATCCAGCGTCTCCGCGCCTTGCGCCTGGGCTGCGGGAATCATGGCGTACACCACGTTGCCCATGGCCGCAAGCAGCACGTCGCCCGTCGACCGATCCGGAGCGCGATACCCCTGCGGCGGGGTGGTGGTGCCGGAGCCCTTGGTGATGTTGTCGATCACCTGGTCCGCGGCCTTATCGGCGGCCGCAGCCGGAAAGTACACGTTGATGGTGACGCACGCGGCGATCAGCAGGCTCACCAGTGCAATCTTCAGCGGCAATACGCGTCGCATTCAAAACTCCTTTGTTCCAAGCTCGAGGCCCGGACGATGCCATGATCGGGCGCGGTCGATGAATACGCCCTGAACCATGTCATACGTCAAATGTGGCGGCGATTATTGGCCTGAAAACCGCCCCCGTCCATCGACTCACTGCACGGTCACGTTGTCCGTGTCCGTGGGTATCGACGCCAGCAGCTGGCTCCAGCGCACACGCCCGGCATTGCCGATGATGTCGATGCGGGGGAGCCCCGCGCCCTTGACGATGTAGTAACCGATGCCCGCAGGCTCGATGCCCGACATCTCGCAGACGTCATTGCGCAGCTTGCAGCTGATGCCCAGCTTGTCGTAGCTGTAGTCGTCGAAGAAGCGCAGCACGCCGGACTGCAGCGCCTGCACCACGCCGCCACCGCCGCCGCCCACGTTGGACAGGCTGCTCACCGCCTTGGCGCTGATGCGATGCCGCGATTTGTCGCCCTTGGGCGTCGCCAGCCGGGCGTCGAAGGACACCAGCGTCCACGCGTACAGGTTCAGGTTGAGCACATCCGCTTCGAGGCGGCCGGTGATGCTGCCCACCTCGAACGTGCGGGTGACGAGCCCGAGATCGAGATCGCGTGCGCGAACGTCCGCGAAGAACTGCGGGTAGTTTCCCAGCGGGTCCTGGATACGGATGTTGCTGCCGGCGACGCGGCCGCCGAAGACCTGCGACTCGACGATGCCGCCGATGGTGAGCAGGTTGTCCTTGAGCTTCACCTCGGGGATCTTCGCCGCGAGCGTCCCCTGGAACTCCGGCCAGCCGAACACCTTGGCGAGCCGCGGCATGCTGATGGGTTCGACCTCGCCCTCGAAGGTCACTTCCATGTTGCTGGAACCGAGATTGCCCATCGCCAGCGTATCGATGCTGAGGCCGCCGTCGAGTATCGGTAGTTTGGTGGGCTTCATGAGCGCGAAGTTGGGTCCGCGTGCGACGAACTCCATCGTGGCCGCGCCGCCCGACAGCCCGAAAGCGCCGCCCTCGGACCAGCTGAGCTTCGAATAGGGGGCTTCCACGCCGGCCGGCGTCCAGAAGATCTCGCCGTCGATTTTGGCGAGGTGGAAGCGGTCCTTCTTGTCCTGGAACGTCAGCGAGGTCGGCACCATGTGCAGCGAGGTGGGCGCATTGCCACGAACCGACAATTCGCCATGCAACGAGCCCGCGGTGTCCGCGTTGGCGAGCAGGCTCACCGATGCCAGCGTGATCGCCATGTAGCTCGAGTATGCGGCCGGGAATTCGAGGTTGTTGAGCTTGAAGTCGCCGCTCACGACGGGAATCTCGCCCCCGAGATTCACGCTGCCCGTGCCGGTGAGGTCGACCAGGTTCTTCTGCAGCAGATGCAGGCCAGCGATGGTCATGGTGTCGCCCTTGAGCACGGCCTGGCCACTCAGCGACAGCGGATTGACGCCGAAATCGAGCAGCACGGGGTTCACCAGCACCTGGCCCTTGCTGCCGGAGACGTCGAGCGTCAGTGCGGTATCGGCGTCGTTCAACCGCGCCCGGAGGCGCGCGGTCGCCGCCATGCCGACGGTGACAATGGTGCTCGCCTCGTTGGTGAGCTCCACATCATCGAGCTTCAGCGTGGCGTCGACGAGCGTGCCGCGCCCCTCGTCGCTGGCGCCGCCTTCGACGACGGCCTTGCCATCGCCGGTGATGTCCGCGGGTAGTTGGAACCACGGCGCCGCGAACTTGCGTAGCGCCGCGATCGTCGCGGTCCCGGTGGCACCCTGCACGCGCCAGCCCTTTTCGTCGAGCTGACCGTCGAACTTCGCCGTGGTACCCGCCACGTCGAGACCGCTTCCGGAAAAGCGGGTGATGCCACTCTTCGTGTCGTACTCGGCGGCCACGTTCATGTTCACGTTGCCGGTCGGGCCGCCGCGGCCCGTGAGCCGGCCCCCATCGCAGGCATAGCGCGGCTCCGCGATGACCGGTGCATCGCAGATCAGGGAGAGTTCCGTGAGCGTGCCGACGGGGTCGGCCACGGTGGCGGACGCAGCCCTCACGGTGAGCCGCGTCCGCTTCTCGTCCAGCACGTCCAGGCGAACGCTTGCGCCCCGAACGGGGATGCCCGCCACGCTGAGCTCGCGCACCTCGAGCACGAGGCCATCCACGGCCTGCGCCGGCCCGGCCACCCAGGCACCGCACATCAACAAGAGAGGGGCGGAGCAGCGCGAAAACTTCATGTCGTCGCAGTGTAACCGCCTGCATCAGGCGATCCAGCGCCCTGTTTGCGGGAATTCAATCGCCTCGCAACAAAAGCTTCATGGCTTCGACACGGTGCTGCCTCGAGCCGGGCAGACACTTCTGACCCCATGGCAACCAATGGTTCATCGCTGGGCTCATCACTGGGTTCATCGCTGTTGGCACGCTTCGACCACGCCGAGTACCGGTTGTGCCGCCGGTTGAATCGCGGAGTCGAACACACCGCCATCCGCGTGTTCTTCATGGCTGCCAGCCGCATGGGCGACGGCATCATCTGGTACGCGCTGATGCTCGCGCTGCCTTTCCTCTACGGCGCGCAGGGTTTGCGCGTGTCGGCGGTCATGCTGGCGACGGGTGCCGTGGGGCTCGCGGTCTACAAATTCCTCAAGCGCACGTTCGTACGCGAGCGCCCGTTCATCCGCCACACCGGCATCTCGCTGGCCGGCGCGCCGCTGGATCGCTACAGCTTTCCTTCGGGTCACACGCTGCACGCCGTGGCCTTCACGTGGCAGGCCTGCGCGGCCTTTCCCGAGCTGTCGTTCGTACTGTTGCCGGTGGCGCTCGCAATCGCCGCGTCGCGCGTGGTCCTGGGCCTGCACTACCCGACGGACGTCCTGGTCGGTGCGTTGCTGGGCGCTCTCTTCGGCTTCCTGGGCGGACTGATCGGCGCTTGTTTCGCCTGATGACCCCATCCTCCTGACCAGGAGTTTCATGCGCGTCCTGTTCATTTCCGACGTGTATTTCCCGCGCGTCAACGGCGTCTCCACTTCGATCCGCACCTTCCGCTCCGATCTCGCGCAGCTCGGCGTCGAGACCACGCTCGTGGCGCCGGCCTATCCCGGCGCGCCAGACGACGGTGACGCCTCCATCATCCGCGTGCCTTCCGGCAGCGTGCCCATGGATCCCGAGGATCGCCGTTTCAAAGGTGGGCCGTTGCGCGCCAGGCTGGATCGCGAACTGGCGTCGCGCGTCGACCTCGTGCACATACACACGCCGTTCATCGCCCATTACGCCGGGGCGCGCTTCGCGCGCGAACACGGCCTGCCGGTGGTGGCTACCTACCACACGTTCTTCGAAGACTACCTGCACCATTACGTGCCGATCCTGCCGCGTGCCATCGGCCGCGCGCTGGCGCGACGCTTCACACGGTCGCAATGCCGCGATGTCGCCGAGCTGATCTCGCCGAGCGCGCCGATGCGCGAGGCCTTGCTGGCCTACAACGTCACCACGCCCATCGAAGTGCTGCCGACCGGAATGCCCGCCGAAAGTTTCAACGAAGGAACCGGGGCTGCTTTCCGCAAGCAGTTCAACCTGCCGATGCGCGCTCCATTGCTGCTGTACGTGGGACGGGTCGCGTACGAGAAGAACATCGATTTCCTGCTGCGCATGTTCGCCGAGGTCCGCCACCAGCGGCCCGATGCGCTGTTCGTGATCGCGGGTGAAGGTCCCGCCCGCGAAAGCCTCTCGCGACAGGCGCGTGATCTGGGGTTGAGCGATGCCGTGCGATTCATCGGCTATCTCGATCGGCGCACGGACCTGCCGAATTGCTATGCGGCCGGCGATGTCTTCGTGTTCGCCTCGCGCACCGAGACGCAGGGATTGGTGTTGCTCGAGGCGATGGCACAGGGCACGCCCGTGGTATCCACGGCGGAGCTCGGCACGCGGTCGATACTCACGCCGGGTTGCGGAGCGTTCGTCGTACCGGAAGAAGAGAGCGTCTTCGCAGCCGCGGTCGTGCAGGCACTGCAGTTGGCGGCCGATGCGCCGCAACGCCAGCAGTTGCGCAGGCATGCGCAGTCATGGGCTTCGCACGCCATGGCCCGAAAGCTCGTTATGTTCTACGAGCGCGTGCGGGCCCGACACACGCAGAAGGCGCCAGCACGCGGCAGTTTCGCGCTCCAGAAATAAATACGCCGCCCGTAAGGGCGGCGCAGGAGTGGAGCAAATTCTTCTGACGATCAGGGTCAACGCGACCCCGTCTTCGCGGCAGGGGCAGCTTGCGCTAAGACCCCTTGGAAAACCGTCTCATGGCTCCTTGCCGGTTTCCACCTGCTTGACGCACTTACCGACGTCTTTATCGCAGGACTCGTCTACGCGATGAGTATGCGTTGCCGGGTCACGCGTCTTGCGCGTGACATCACTGCGAACTCCGTCATCCGTGCGCTGGATCACATCAGACTCGAACCGTCGCTGCAGTCGAAGGTCGTGTAGTTCGACTCGCGCGTGTCAGTGTCGGAATTCTTGTCACGTTTGACCGCAAGAACGCTCACCGACGCGATGCGTTGACGCTACACTTTCCATAAACCAACAAGAAGTGAGGGGAGTCGATGTCTTCCAAGCGTGCCCTGGTCGTGGACGATTCGAAATCGGCACGCGCCTTCCTCTCGCGCATCCTCGAGCGTCATGAAATCGCGGTCGATGCCGCGGAATCCGCCGAAGCCGCCATCGATTACCTCACGCGGCACAAGCCCGACGTGATTTTCATGGACCACCTCATGCCGGGCATGGACGGGTTCCAGGCCGTGCAGACCATCAAGAACAATCCGCGCACCTCATCGATCCCGATCCTCATGTACACCTCGCAGGAAGGCGACCTGTACCTGGGCCAGGCGCGCGCGCTCGGCGCCGAGGGCGTGTTGCCCAAGCAGATCAAGCAATCCGACGTGACGCGCATGCTGTTCCAACTGCGCCTCGTGTCCGATCGCCGCGAACTCGACCGTGACCAAACTACCTACTCGGCGCTGCAGAACGCGCCTGACCTGGCGCCGGCCAATGAGTCGGCGATTATCGTTGCGCCGGTGGTCGATCAGAGTCTCGCGGAGGCCGCGCCGTCCGGATTCGCGCATGTGAGCACCGCCGACCCGCTCAGGGAGCTCCTGCCCAAACTCTCGCTCGAGATCCGCGCGGCCGTGGACGCATCACTGCAGAAAGAGCTGGCGTCACTGCGCGGCTTCATCGGCGGCGCCATGAACACGCACACCGAACGGCTGCACGGTGACCTGGCCGCGCTGTTGCCCGCGCCCCGCACGCCCGAAGTCGACAATCCGCCGCCCATCGTCGAGCGCTCCTGGTCGAAGGTCACGGGCTGGACGCTGGCCGTCATCGCACTGGCCGGTGCGTCGGTCATGTCGTGGCTGTGGTGGCAGCGCGGCAGCGAGCTGGCGGCGCTCGATACCGATCTCACCGCGGCCTATGCGGAGCTCGAGACGCTGCGGGCCCGACCCGTTGCCGTACCCGCCCCCACGATCGAGGCGGTGCCAGTGGCCGACCCGAATGCCGTGACGCCGGCCGCCGATGCACCCGACGCCGCAGCGGCGAGTGCGGGCAGCGTCGAGCTCGTACCCAATGGAGCGGCCGTGATTTCACCAGCCACCGCGCCGATTTCAATCGAACAGGGGAAGGCCTCGGCTCCGGCAGTCGCGACGCCCTCGGCGCCCGCCGCAACTTCGGCTACTCCCGTCGCGACTTCGGCGACTGCCGCCGCTCCGACGAGCATCGCGCCCACGACTGCGCCCGCCACGGAAACCCGCGCTTCACAATAGAATGGAGCCGGTGACCGGCTTCCCGATCGACAACGAGTTCCATCCGCCGCGCTGGCTGCGCAGCCGGCATTTGCAGACCATCGTGCCGAGCCTGGGCTGGCGCGCGGCGCGCGTGCGCCGCCGCGCGCTGCCGATGATCGCCGCGAGTGAAGAGCTGCTGCTCGACTGCGGCCACGACGTGACGCTGCAGGCCTTCCATTCGAGCCCTGCGAAGCGCGGCCGGGAGCCCGGCAAGCGCATGGCCGTGCTGCTGCACGGCTGGGAAGGCAGCACTGATTCCACGTACGTGATGTCGCTGGGGCAGACGCTGTTCGCCGCGGGCTTCGAAGTGGTGAGGCTCAACCTGCGCGATCATGGTGCTACGCATCATCTCAACCGCGACCTGTTCCACTCCTGCCGGCTGCCGGAAGTCGTCGGTGCCATTCAGGCGCTCGCGAAGCGGTTTCCGCAGCTGCCGATGGTGCTTGCCGGGTTCTCGCTCGGCGGCAACTTCATGTTGCGCGTCGCGGCGGATGCCGAGGCGAAGCATCTCCCTATCCAGCGCGTGATCGCCATCTGCCCGGTGCTCGACCCGGCGGTGACCATGCGCACGCTCGAGAGTGGCTTCCCGCTGTATCACAGTTACTTCGTGCGCAAGTGGACGCGCTCGCTCGCGAAGAAGCAGCTGTGCTGGCCCGAGCACTACGATTTCGAAGAGCTGCTGCGCGTGCGCAACTTGCGCGAGATGACGCGCCTGCTGGTGGCCAGCCACACCGAGTTCCCCAGCATGGACGCCTACCTCGCGGGCTACGCCATCACGGGCGATCGTCTGGCCTCGCTGGCGGCGCCGGCCAATGTGTTCGTCACGCTCGATGATCCCATCATTGAAGCGCAGGATCTGCCACGAATTGCGCGCGTCCCGGGACTCGACATCATCACCAGTGCGCATGGCGGGCACTGCGGCTTCATCGAAAACTTCGGCGACAGCAGCTGGATGGACCGCAAGGTGCTCCGGCTTGTCGCGGAACCCTGACAGCTGGGCGGCGCGTCGTCGTTGTGCTGAGCTGCTAACAACCCGGCGGGATATCCCCGGTCGGAGGTCTCGCATGCGTTTCGCGTCCGGCCCGAGTCTGCTCCTCTTCGCGTTGCTCACGGCCTGCAGTGGCAGCGGCCCCGGTGGCAGTGGTCCGCCGGACACGCCGGCACCGGCCGCGGACGTGACGCCGCCCACCGTCCCGGCGAACGTCACTGCCACCGCACTTTCGCCGACCCAGGTTCAGCTGAGCTGGACGGCGTCGACGGACGCAGGCACCGGTGTCGCGGGCTATCGCGTCTATCGCGATGGCAACGGGAGTCCGCTGGCTTCAGTGACCATGACGACCTATACCGATGCCACCGCGCTGGCCAACACCACCTACGGCTACACGGTGCGCGCGTTCGACGGAGCGACTCCGCCTAACGAGTCCGCGCTCTCGGGGTCCGCTAGCGGCACCACGCCGCCGGCCACTGCAGTCAATGGTGGTCTCGACGCGAGGCCGTCCAATTCCACCTGCCTTGCGGGCGATGCTCCCAGCAACACCGTGTCGCTGGCCGTGCAGCGGGTGTTCCCCAATCTCAATTTCACGCAGCCCATCGCGATGCTGCAGGAGCCGGGCAACAACTCGCGCTGGTACGTGGTGCAGAAAACCGGATCGGTGCGCGTGTTCGACAACACCGCCAACGTGTCCACCACGCGCGAATTCCTCAATCTCTCGAGCCGGCTCAACTCGGATACCAGCTCCGCGAACGATGAACGGGGCCTTCTCGGCATGGCATTCCATCCGAACTGGCCCACGACGCCGCGCGTGTACGTTTTCTACACCGGCACACATGCGACGCTCGGTCTGGTGGACCGCGTGGCCGAATTCCGCAGCACCGACGGCGGCAATACGCTGGCGCTGAACACCGAACTCGAGATCCTCAACGTAGACGACCCCGAGGGCAATCACAACGGCGGCAACATCGCCTTCGGTCCCGACGGCATGCTGTACATCGGCATCGGTGACGGCGGCGGCGCCAATGACGCCCACGGGACCATCGGCAACGGGCAGCGCCTAACTACACTGCTCGGCAAGATGCTGCGCATCGACGTGTCGTCAGCGAGCCAGGCTACGCCGTACACCATTCCGGCCGGCAATCCATTCGGCGCGAACGCCCTGTGCACCGGCGGCACGGGCGCGGCCAGTTGCCCCGAAATCCATGCCTACGGCTTCCGCAACCCCTGGCGCTGGAGCTTCGACCGCGTGAGCGGCGAGCTCTGGCTCAACGACGTAGGCCAGAGCGCGCTCGAGGAAGTCGACAAGGTCATCGCCGGTGGCAACTATGGCTGGCGCTGTTTCGAGGGCACCAACAGTTTCAACGGTACCTGCGGTAGCAACGCGGGCGCGATCGCGCCGGTGGCCCAGTACGGCCGCGCGCAGGGCTTCTCCACTACCGGCGGCTTCGTCTATCGCGGCAGCGCCATCCCGGCGTTGAGCGGGCGCTACGTGTTCGGCGATTTCGGCGGCGCGCTGTTCCACATCGCGCGCGATACCGCGCCGACGGCCACGCTCACCAACGGCCAATCCACCGGGCTCGCCATCTCGTCGTTCGGTCAGGACCAGAACGGCGAGCTGTACATCGTGCACCTCGGCAATGGCGGCGCGAACGGTTCGCTGCATCGAATCGTGCAGGGCACGGGCGGCGGCCGGCAGATTCCCACGCAGCTCTCGGCCACGGGCTGCGTGAACGCGGCCAACCCGACGCTGCCCGCGAGTGGCTTGATCCCATACGCGCCCAATGCGCCGTTCTTTTCGGATGGCGCGAGCAAGTCGCGCTGGCTGGCGCTGCCGGACGGGCAGCGCATCACGATCAACCCCAGCAGCGATTTCGATTTCCCGAACGGCAGCGTGCTGGTGAAAAACTTCTCGCTGGGCAACACGCTGGTCGAGACGCGCCTCTTCATGCATCACAACGATGGCAGCTGGGCCGGGTATACCTATGAATGGAACGGCACCGACGCGACGCGCGTGGTCGGCGGAAAAACCGTCCAAGTGGCGGGGCAAACCTGGGAGTTCCCGAGCGAGGCGCAATGCCTGCAATGCCACTCCGCGGCCGCCGGCCGCACGCTCGGTCTCGAGATCGGACAGCTGAACGGGGACTACGGCTATCCCACTGGCCGCACCGCCAATCAGCTCACCACTCTCAACGACATCGACGTATTGACACCCGCACTCGTGCAGGCGCCCGGCCAACTACCCGTGATCCCCGATCCTTTCGGTAGCGCCGCCATCGGACTGCGCGCGCGAGCCTGGCTGCACACCAACTGTGCGAACTGTCATCGGCCGAGCGGTCCGGCGCCCACGGCGATCGACCTGCGATTCACCACGGCCTTGAATGCGACGAGTTCCTGCGACATCGCGCCGACGCTCGGCGACCTCGGCATCACCAATGCGAGATTGATTGCGCCGGGTTCGGCCGCGCGCTCCGTCATCCTCGCGCGTGTGGACCGGACGGGCACGGACGCGATGCCGCCGCTGTCACGTCACCAGATCGACACGGTCGGAGTGCAGCTCCTGACTGACTGGATCAATGGATTGTCGGGCTGCGGCTGACGGCGCGCTCACGCGCTGACGCGCTTCTCCTCGAACTTCACGATGGCCTTGCCGCTCGTGACCGTGACTTCGCCTTCGATGCGCGCGCCATTGGCGATCGCCAACACCTTGGCCGTGATCTCGCCGCTGATCACCGCGCTGGCGCTGACTTCGAGCTTGTCTTCGATGTGGATGCGCCCGGTGATCCTGCCGGCGAGCACCGCGGACTTGGCCGAGATGTCTCCCTGCCAGTCGGCGGATTTGCTCACGCTCAGCGTGCCGCCGATCTTGCCGTTGCCGCGCACGTGACCGGACACCATGAGCGGCCCGCGCGTCTCGATGTCGCCCACCAGGGTGGTGCTCTCGGCGATGACGGTGGGCGACATGCCCAGTCGATCGGCGAGTCGGCGCTTGGGTTCTTCGCTCATGGTCGTCTCCGGTCCGGTCCAGTGATTACAATATAACCATGTACACGCGCTCTCTCGTGATCCTCTTCGCAGTCTCGCTGCTCACCTTGGCGGGCTGCAGCCGCGAAAAGAGTGACTGGCGCTCGGCACAGGCGGCCGACTCTTCCGAGTCCTATCAACAATTCATCGACGAACATCCCGACAGTAGCCATGTGGCGACAGCTCGCGAACGCCTGCAGCAGCTCGCGGAAGAACAGGACTGGCGCGCCGCCGCCGCGGCCGACTCGGCCCAGGCGTACGAGCGCTTCCTCGCGCAGTACCCGAACGGCAAGTGGGCGAAGGAAGCGCAGGTGCGCATCGATGGCTTCAGGGCGGGCGCCGCGAGCGCGCCGGCTGTTGCCACTCCCGCCGCTCCAGGCGAAGCCGCGTCAGTGCCGACACCAGAGATCGCCGCGCAGGCCGATGCCAATTCACAGGCCGGCGGATTCGGCGTGCAACTCGGCGCGTTCTCATCGGCCGAGCGCGCCAACGAAGAGTGGAACAAGCTCAAGGCGAGCGCAGGTGGCACGCTCGATGGACTTTCACCGCGCGTGGTCGTGGGCGACGCGGCGGGCAAGACCCTCTACCGGCTGCAAGCCGAAGTGCGCGATGAAGCGCAGGCCCGCGCGATCTGCGGCGGACTCAAGGTCGCGAACAAACCTTGCGTTCCCATCCTTCCCCACTGACTGAAGCTCGGCAGTTGAAGGAGCCTCGCGTCAGAAGGTGACGCGCAGCGTCACCTCGTGCGGCCTCTTATGTAGGACGGCTCTGCCAAGTCATTGATTTGCCGGATGTCGTCCCCCTGGCACAGCGGTTGCTTTGTATACCCCGTGAACGCGAATCCGACAGTGACGCTGATTCTTCCCAACGCGCAGGGCGTGTCCAGCACACGGGCGCAGCTCGCGGGAATGATGGTGCGCCGTCGTCGCGGTGGCAGCGTGATCTTCGCCTCCATCGACGCCCGACTGGCTCGCGCCCAGATCGCAGCCATCGCGTCGGCCGCCAGGGTTTCGAGGTAGCGCTCCGGACAGAGACGCCTCAACAGGACTGCGAACAACTCTTCCCCGGTGTTCGCTTCTTGACGCCGCGCAAGTCTTCCCCCTTGCGCGGCGTTTTTCTTTTGGCCGCGTAGACTACGCACCTCGTTCGAGGTGCCTCATGCTGAAAGTCTCCCGCGCTCTGTTGCTCGCTTGTTCATTGGCCACCGCGTCCACGTTCGCCGCCACCACCAAGCCGCCCGCAGCGCCGCGCGTGCCCGGTGCCGACCAGGTGAAATCCACCACGCTCGCCAATGGCATGAAGGTCATCGTGTGGACCGACCACGACATCCCGAACGTCGCGCTCTACAACTGGGTGCGCGTCGGCAGTCGCAACGAAGTGCCTGGCATCACCGGCCTCGCGCATTTCTTCGAGCACATGATGTTCAACGGCACCAGCAAGCGCGCGCCAGGGGAGTTCGACAAGCTCATGGAGGCGCAGGGCGGGTCGAACAACGCCTTCACCAGCGATGACGTCACGGTGTACCAGGACTGGATCCCGCGCAGCGCGCTCGATCTGGTGTTCGGTCTCGAGTCAGACCGCATCGCGAATCTGTCGTTCGATCCCAAGGTCGTGGAGAGCGAACGCGGCGTGGTGTATTCCGAGCGCCGCCTGCGCACCGAGGACAGCAACCAGGGCTTCCTGTACGAGCAGATGCAGGCCACCGCATTCGTCGCGCACCCATACCAGAATCCGACGGTGGGCTGGCCTTCGGACATCCAGGGCTGGAAGATCGAGGACCTGCAAAAGTTCTACAAGACCAACTACGCGCCCAACAACTGCACGCTGGTGCTGGTCGGCGACCTGACGGCGGACGAAGGCTTCGCGCTCGCGAAGAAGTACATCGAGCCCATTCCGCGGCAGGAGCCGCCGCCGCCGGTCCGCACGCAAGAACCCGAACAGCTCGGCGAGAAGCGCGTGTACGTCGAGCGCGAAGCCGCGACCCCGTTGCTGTACTACGCGTACAAGTCACCGGCCGCCGGCGACGCGCGAGGCCCCGCCATCAACCTGCTGACCAGCATCCTGGTCGAGGGCAACTCCTCGCGGCTGCATCGCCTGCTGGTGGAAGAAAAGAAGCTCGCGATCGAAGTGGGTGGAAATTTCAGCGAAGGCTTCGATCCGCTGCTCACGTGGTTCACGCTCACGATGCCCGAAGGCGCGAATGTGGCCGATGTGGAGAAGGCGCTGGACGCGGCGCTCGACGACGTCGCCAGCAAGGGGGTCACCGACGCCGAGCTCGCGCGCGCCAAGAACCAGTTTGCCGCCGCGTTCTGGAAGCAGCTCGCCACCATCGATGGCAAGGCCAGCCTGCTCGGCCAATACGAAGTGTTCGACGGCGACTTCCAGAAGCTCTTCGACGCGCCGACGCTGTACGAGAAAGTGACGCGCGAAGACGTGCTCGAAGCCGCGAAGCTCGTGTTGCAGAAGAATCGCCGCACGGTTGGCATCCTCACCAATCCGGTGGCCAGCAACGTCGCGCCGGCCAACACGTCGGCGGTGAAGCCATGAAGCGCGCCGGTTTCGTCGCGGCCGTGTGGTCCACCTTCGCGATGTTCGCCGTCGCCATGTGCACCGTTCCCGCCGCCGCTGCCGCCGCTGCGCCGGTCGGCGTGAAGGTGCCAGCCAACCAGCGCTTCGTTCTGCCCAATGGCCTGACCGTCGTGCTGGTGCCGAAGAAAGATGTGCCGATGATCGCGTTCAGCGGCTTCGTGCGCGGCGGATCGCTCGCGGATCCCGCCGGCAAGCCCGGGGTTGGCTCGCTGGTCGCCGGCCTGCTCGATCGTGGCGCCGGCAAGCGCACCGCGTTCGAATTCGCCGACGCGCTCGAGGGCGTGGGCGGCACGTTCAACGCGGGCGCGGGGGCCGAAGCGATCTCGTTCAACGGCGAGTTCCTGGCGCGCGACCGAGCGCTCATGATCGAGCTGCTCGCCGACGCACTCATGCGACCGGCCTTCGATGAAAAGGAGTTCGCGGCCTATCGCGACCGCGAGATCGAGTTCATCAAGTCGGCCAAGGATTCAGATCCCTCGCAGATCGTCGGCATCTATGGACGCGCCGCGCTGTTCGGCTCGCATCCGTACGGTCGCCCGCAGGGTGGCAGCGAGCGTTCGCTGGCCGCCATCACGCTCGCCGACGTGAGGAACTATCACGCGCAGAACTTCGGCGCGGACAAGGCGACGGTGGTATTCGCCGGCGACCTGGACGCCGCGTGGATGAAGCAGGCGCTCACCGCCGCGTTCGGCAAGTGGGCCAAGGCCTCCGCGCCCGCGCGCAAGCTCGACGCCGCCGCGCGAGTGGCCGGCCGCCGGGTGTGGCTCATCGACGCGCCCGGCTCCGTGCAGACCTACTTCTGGGTGGGCAACGTCGGCGTGGACCGGCGCTACAGCGGTCGTCCCGCGCTCGATCTCGTCAACACGCTGTACGGCGGGCGCTTCACGTCCATCCTCAACACCGAGCTGCGCATCAAGTCGGGGCTGTCGTACGGCGCATCCTCGCGCTTCACGCGCGGCAGTGTGCCGGGCGAATTCGCCATCCGTTCGTTCACGCAGACCGAGAACACCGTGAAGGCGCTGGACCTCACGCTCGAGACGCTCGAACAGCTCAAGCGCGGTAGTTTGGCGCCCGACATGCTCGAGTCGGCGCGCTCGTACGTGCTCGGCCAGTTCCCGCTGCAGCTCGAGACCGCGGCGCACTGGGCCGGTACGCTCGCCGATCTCGAGTTCTTTGGGCTCGGCAAGGACTACATCGAAGGCTACGGCCCGGCGCTGCTCAAGGTGGATCTGGCGGAGACGGCGGCCGTGACCGCCGACGCCTTCCCGCGGCCCGATGCGATCGTGATGGTGCTGATCGGCGACGCCGCGAAGATCCGCGAGGGTGTCGCGAAGTACGGCACGGTCACCGAGTTCAAACTGACCGATCCGGACTTCGCTCCGCAGACCAGCAAGTAGCGCATGTCACACGAATCGTCGGCGCGCGCGATCTTCTATGCGTTCATCGCCAATCTCGGTATCGCGCTCGCCAAGCTCGGTGCGTCGCTGTACACGCACTCGGGCAGCATGCTGGCCGAGGCCATCCACTCGTTCGCCGACTGCGGCAACCAGATACTGCTGTTCATCGGCCTGAAGCAGGCGCAGCGGCCTCCGAGCGCGAAATATCCGCTCGGGCAGGGCAAGGTCACCTACTTCTGGAGCTTCGTGGTGGCGCTGCTGCTGTTCTCGATGGGTGGGCTGTTCTCCATCTACGAGGGCTGGCACAAGCTGTCGTCGCACGAACAGCTGCACCAGGCGTGGATCGCGCTGACGGTGCTCGGCGTTTCCATCCTGCTCGAATTCGGCAGTCTGATGGGCTGCCTGCGCGAGATCCGCAAGCTGCGCAAGGACAAGTCGCTGGCCCACTGGCTCAAGCACACGCGAAACGCCGAGCTCGTGGTGGTGCTCGGTGAGGATGTCGCGGCGCTGCTGGGCCTCGCCATCGCCTTCGTGTTCGTGGGTCTCGCGGCGATCACCGGCAACACCATGTTCGACGCGCTGGGTTCGATCACGATCGGCGTGATCCTCGTCTGCGTGTCCATTTTCATCGCCATCCGCATCAAGGGGTTGATCGTCGGGCGTTCTGCGGATGAAGAGCTGCAGGCGGAGATCCGCGAAGAAGTGCAGGCGAACACCGGCATCGATGATTTGCTCAATGCGATCACGGTGCAGCTCGGCCCGCAGGTGATGCTGGCGCTGAAGGTGCGCATGTCGCCGGGCATCAGCATCGAGCAGGCCGTCGAGCATCTCAACTCGCTCGAGCGGAACATCAAGGCAAGATTCCCCGAAGTCGCCTGGTGTTTCGTCGAGCCCGACAACGCCGATTGAGCGCGGCGCGTCGCTAGCCGAACGGATTCCCGAACTCGGCGAGCCACGCGGCTTCTTCGGGCGTGCTCTGCCGGCCGAGCATCGTGTTCCGGTGCGGGAACCTGCCGAACTTCACGATGATGTCGCGATGCTTTTTCGCGTAGCCCGCGGTATAGACACAGTAGTCGCGCAATTCTGGCGGCGCCTCGGCCACCAGGCGGTCGAAAGCCGAGATGGCGGCATCCTGCGCCTCGAGGGACTCGGCGTGCTCGAGCGGTAGATAGAAAAAGATGCGCTCGATGGGGTCGAGCGCGGCGTCGGCCGCGAGTTGCAGGCCTTCGGCCGACAACGCCAGCGCCTCGCGGTCGAAAGCGAACGCGGCCGCCGTGCCGCGGTAGATGTTCCTCGGTACCTGGTCGAACAGCAGCAGCAGCGCGAGCCGGCGCTTGGGGCTGGACGCCCAGGCGGCGAACTCGCCGCGGGCGGCGCGCTCGAGCAGGGGTTCGAGTCTCGTGCGGATGTCGGCATCGCGCACGACTTGCGCCTCGACCCCATCGCCACCGAACCAGAACCGCGTGCGCTCGGCAAGCCGCTCCGGGGTCCAGGGCCCGGTGCCGAACCAGTATTCGAGGATGTCGTGTGGTCGTTCCATGCAATTCCCAGCCGTCGAACCAAGGATGCTAGCCCAATGCCTCGTCCTATGCCGTTGGTAGACTGACACGAACAAAAGGGTGGAGGCACATCCATGCATGCGCTGCTTCGGACGGGACTGATTGCGCTCGCTTTCTCCTGGTCGCCGCTTTCCCTGGCACAGACCGCGCAAGCGGACGCGCTGCCACCGGGCCTGCGCGACTGGCAGGGGTGGGTGCTGCACGGCGAGGAATTCCGCCGCTGCCCGTTCATGACCACCGATCTCACTGCCGGCGAGCCCATCGAAGAGGATGAATACCGCTGCACCTGGCCCGAACGCCTGTCGCTCGCCGTCGACGCGCGCGGCGGCACCTTCTCGCAGCGGTGGCAGGTGTTCGCCGAAAGTTGGGTCTACCTGCCGGGCGACGCGGAGCACTGGCCGCGCGACGTGCGCCTCAATGGCGCGCCGGCGGCCGTGGTTACGCACGGCGGCAGGCCCGCGCTGCGCCTGGCTCCGGGCGGCTTCACCGTCGTGGGCCGGTTCGAGTGGACCTCGCGCCCCGAGTCGCTCGAACTGCCGCCCGACACGGCCATCGTCGACCTGCTCGTCGACGGCGCGCGTGTCTCGCAGCCCGAGCGTCCCGACGGCGGCATCTGGCTGGGCAAGCGGCGCAGCGCGCCCCAGGCCGCGGCCATGGAAGTGCAGGTGTACCGCCTGGTGCGCGACGACATCCCGGTCTATCTAGTCACCAGTCTCAGGCTCAACGTGGCCGGTGAAGCCCGCGAGGAGGTGCTCGCCCGCGCGCTGCCGGCGGGGTTCACACCGGTGGCGCTCACCGGCGATCTGCCCGCGCGCCTGGATCGCGACGGCACGCTGCGCGTGCAGGTGCGGGCCGGCAGCCACGACGTGACGCTGCTCGCGCGCGGCGGCACCGTCGCTGGCACGCTCTCGCGCCCGGACACCGTCGGCGGCAACTGGCCCAAGGAAGAAATCTGGAGCTTCGCAGCCAACGACCTGCTGCGCGTTGCCACGGCTTCCGGCGCCGATGGCATCGACCCGGCGCAGGCCAACGTGCCCGTCGAATGGCGCCAGTACCCGGCGTTCCGCATGGACGCCGCCGCCAGACTCCAGGTCGAGGAGCGCAGCCGCGGCCTCGCGAACGTCGACGACAACCGGCTCTCGCTGGATCGCAGCCTGTGGCTCGACTTCGACCACGCGGGTTTCACCGTCGTCGATCACATCGGCGGGCAGATGCGCCGCGACTGGCGGCTCGACATGCAGGCGCCGTACGCCTTGCAGAGCGCGCGGCAGAACGAGGACCAGCTCCTCGTGACTCAAGGCGCCGATGGCCGCGCCGGCGTGGAACTGCGCCAGCCGCAGCTCAACCTCACGACAGTCGCGCGCAAGGCGTCGGGCAGCGGCGCGATGCCCGCCACAGGCTGGGATGGCCGCTTCGAAAACGTCTCTGGCGTGGTCTATCTACCGCCCGGGCATCGCCTGCTCGCGGCGATGGGCACCGACAGCGCGCCGAGCTCCTGGTGGGAGCGCTGGGGTCTCTGGGACGTGTTCGGCGTGCTGCTCATCGTCGGCTTCGTCTACTGGGCGGCAGGGCGCCTGCCGGCGGCGATCGCGGCGGTCGCGCTGGTGCTCACCTACCAGGAGATGCCGGAGTACGTCTGGCTTTGGGGCAACCTGCTCGCCGCGCTCGCAATCGCAAGGTCGGCGCCGGAGGGGCGCTTCCGCCGATTCGCCGGCGTTTACCGTACGCTGAGCTTCGTCGCGCTCGGTCTCGCGCTGCTGCCATTCGTGTGGCTGCAGGTGCGCTACGCGTTGTATCCGCAGCTCACTGCCGATCAGGCGCCCACGGTGCCCCTGCAGGACTTCGGCATCGAAGCGCAGGAGCCCGCACCCATGGCGCAGGTCGCGATACCCCAGTCGCAGAACTCGCCCATGATGGAAATGTCGATGCCGGCGGACGCCGCTGCGCGCGTCGAAGCGCCGGCGAGTGTCATCGACAGCATCAGCGCGGAGGACATCGGTTCTCTCCCCGATCGCAACGCCGCGCAGAGCATCCAGAAATCCTCCGACTCGTTCGCGCTCAACAGCCGGATGGTCATGCAACGCTATGCCGCGGGCACGGTGCTGCAGGCGGGCCCGGGTATCCCGGCGTGGCGCTTCAATGCCTATCCCTATTCGTGGAGCGGTCCGGTGACGAAGGAGGACACGGTCCGCTTCATCTACGTGGGACCCGTGGTGATGTTCTTCTGGCGTCTCGCCGGCGTGATCGGCCTCGTGACGCTGTTCACGTGGCTGGCGCTTTTGAGCTTCGGCAAGAATCTGCGACTTCCCGGGTTGCCGAAGGCAGCCGCCACCGCGCTGCCCGGCCTGCTCGCCCCCGCGTTGCTCGCCGCGACATTGTTCACGGGCACCCCCGCGCGCGCGGCAGCACCCGATGCGCCGGACCGGAACGTGCTCGAAGAGCTCAAGACGCGGCTCACCGCCGCGCCCGCCTGCGCACCCAGCTGCTCCGAGATCACCGCTGGACGTGTGGTCGTCGCAGGCGAGCGCCTCGAAGTCACCTTGCAGGTGAGCGCGCTCGCGAGCGTGGTCGTCGCCATGCCGAATGCCAGCGATCGCTGGCAGCTCGACGAAGTCACCGTGGATTCCCGCGGCACCCTGGCCATCTCCCGTGCCGCCGAAGGCACGCTCTGGGTGCCGATGACGCCGGGCGCGCACACCGTGCGCCTCGTCGGGCGGCTGGCCTCGGCCGAGTCCGTGCAGCTCGCATTCCCGCAGCCGCCGCGTGTCATCGAGGTGAGCGCGCATGGCTGGACGGCGACCGGCGTCAACGAAGGACGCCTGGTTTCCGGCTCGCTCGAGCTCGCGCGCGAACGCGGCGCCGCGGGCAACGGCGGTGCCGGCGTCGAAGGCTCTCTCGAAGCCGGCGCGGAATTCCCCGCGTTCGTGAAAGTGCACCGCTTGTTCAATCTCGATCTCGACTGGACGCTGAACACCACGGTCGTGCGCGTGGCGCCGCAACGCGCCGCGATGTCGGTGGAAATTCCCCTGGTGACGGGCGAGTCGGTGCTCACGCCCGAAGTGAAAGTGCGCAACAACGAGGCCGCCATCATCGGCTTGAACGCCGGCCAGAACTCGCTCTCGTGGGTTTCGGGCCTGGCGCGCGCGGATACGCTCGAGATCTCGCTGCCCGAGGGCGCTGCGCGCACCGAGGTGTGGAATTTCCTGGTGAATCCGCAGTGGAACGTCGAGTTCGAGGGCTTCGCGCCCGTGCTGCCCGACAATGTGAACGGCGCCAACTGGATGTTCCGTTACGTGCCGCGACCGGGTGAGAAGCTGGTGCTCAAGGTGACGCGCCCCGTGGGCGTGAAGGGCACGACCCTCGCCGTGGATTCGCTGAGCCAGACCACGCAGGTCGGCAACCGGATGACGACCACGCAGCTGCAATTCACCTATCGCAGCACCCAGGGCGGGCGCCACGTGATCAAGTTGCCGCCGGAGGCGCGCGTCACCGCGGTCACGTTCGATGGACAGCCGCAGCAGCTGCGCCCCGAGAAGGGCGAATTGCCGCTGTCGCTGGCGCCGGGCACCCACGCGTTCCAGATCAGCTGGGATGAAAGCCGCGACGTGGGTTTCCGCACGCGGCCATCGCCCATCGATCTCGGTACGCCGGCCAGCAATCTGCAGCTGCGCATGCGACTCGGCGATTCACGCTGGGTGCTGGCGGCGTGGGGGCCGGGATTTGGACCCGCGGTGCTCTACTGGGGCGAGCTCGCGGTGTTCATCGCGGTCGCCTGGTTCCTGGGGCGCTGGACGCGCTCGCCGCTGCGATTCCACGAGTGGCTGCTGCTCGGCCTCGGTCTTTCGACGCAGTCGTGGTTCGTGTTCGCGCTCACCGCGGCGTGGCTGATCACGATGCGCTGGCGCGATGGCTGGCAACCGTCGGCCCAATTTCCGCGTTGGCGCTACAACACCGTGCAGATCGTGCTCGCGCTATTCACCTTCGTGACCATCCTGACGCTGGTGTTCTCCGGCATCCGCAATGGCCTGCTCGCCGAACCCGACATGCACGTCGAGGCGAGCTACGGCGGCTGGGACATGTACAGCTGGTTCATCGACCAGTCGCGCGGCGCCATCGAGGGTCCGACGCTGATCTCGGTGCCCATGTGGGTCTACCGCGGGTTGTTCTTCGCCTGGGCGCTGTGGATGGCGTTCGCGCTGGTGCGCTGGCTGCGTTGGGCGTTCAACGCGTGGAAGGCTGGCGGGTTGTGGCGTGCGAAGCCTCAAGTCGTGCCAGCCGCCTGAGCGGTGCCACTCTTCTTACTCGCAGAGCCCTTCGAGGTACGAGCGCGCCACCGGCGACAGGCGCTTGTTCGCCATTTCGCGGGCCTTCGGCTCGTCGACGATTTCTTCCAGCGAGCCGCTCACGAGGATGTGGCGCACCTGCGGGTCACGCTCCGCCTTGCGGGCGAGCTTGTTCAGCACGGTGAAACCGCGGGAGATCTTGTCGGACTTGAATCGCCGGTGCTCGATCGAGCTGGCGAGGTATTTGCCGAAGCGGGCGTACAGAAAGTAATCGTCGTTTCCAACGTGGAAACGGGCTTCGGCGAAGAAATCGGGGAAATTCTTCTCGAGATAAAGATTGACGGTATGAAGACGGGGTCCAGGTTCAGAAACAGACCGCTCGGATTTCTTCATTAAAGTAGTCCACCTCCAACTGGGTCCGGAGCACCATTTCTGGACGTCACGACCGGTTCCCAACCCCGCAACGCGCGCGAACAATAGGGCTTGAAGACTTCCACTGCAATAGGAATGGCCATGAAATTATTCACGGGAATCGTCGCTGTCTTTTTCCTCGCCGCATGTGGAACGCGCGCGAGCGACGACGAACAGGTGCGCGAGCTCATCGTCACCGCGGAGAACGCCGCAGAAGCGCGCGACGCCAGCGACGTCATCGCGGTTGTCGCCTCCGACTACACCGACGCGCAGGGCTTCGATCGCGCGCAGCTCGAGAATTTTCTGCGCGGTTACTTCCTCTCGCATCCGAAGGTGGAGCTGCGCGTGAGCGTGCAGGACCTGCAATTCCCGGTGGATGGCCTCGGCCGCGCGACCATCGACGTGACCTCGCTTCCCGCTGGCGAGCAGGCCACGCTCAGCGTCGAATTCCGCAAGGAGAGCGGCGCCTGGCGCATTGCACGGGCAGACAAAATTCTCGAGTGAGCGGCAATCAGTTGCCGCCCGCTCCAACTCCCGGCGCACCGCATTAAGGTGAACGCCGCAATTCGCCGACACCCGCCGGCTCCACCCCCGGGGCTGTGATCACCGTCACCATTTGAGGTTTAATGCGGACTCATCGGAGCCGTTGACTGTCTGAGAGCGAAGGAACCCTTTCAGGAACCGCGTCAGAAAACGAGATGCCCGACTACCGCAAACCACCCCTGCAAACCGGCGGCCGCGAAGCCCCGACCTTGCCCGATGAGCTGGACTTCAGCATCGAGACCACCACCATGCGTCTCAAGTCACTGAAGGTTCGGCGCGCGGAAGCGGCGGACAAGGCGCTGGACGATCACCTGAGCGGGGTAGTTCGTCCCACGCAAGGCAAGCCCGACGCTCCCGCGCCGAAGTCGGCGTGGGCGCAACCCGAGCCCGCCGGCCGCGTTCGCCACGACGAACGCGGCATGGCCGTGTGGGATTGGGCCGCCGCCGCCGGCGAAACGGCCGCGCTCAGCGCCACCAACGTCATGCGCAAGCTGGACGTGACCGGTCTGTCCATCGAGCAGACGCAGACCTCGCTCAAAGCCATGGAAGTACCGGCACGCGAGCAGCGTGGCGGTGACGACCCGTACAACCAGCATCGTCCGCAGACCGGTGACCCGTTCAAGCGCAATCCAGCGACTGGCAGCGACCCGTACAACCGCGGCAACCTCAACACGCCGCAGGCGAGTCGGCCGGCACCCAAAGGCCCCGTGCCGGCGCAACCCGTGAAGAAGGCCGGCCACTCGCTGCTCGATCAGCTCACCGGCCAGAAAAAGTAGCTCGGGCCCATTTCTTTTTCTTCGGCTTGCCGTTGGCGCGCAACCTTCATGCTCGCACCACTCACTCGCTGCGACAGGAGGTTGGCAAGAACTTGTTGTCGATGTCGGTGTGATTGACGCCCGCGCCTTCCATGCCGGGAGGAATCCCGCGCAGGCCACAGCGCCACGACATCGGGCTTGCCGGGCTCCCCGTAACCACCAGGGGCTGCAGCGTGATCACGTGGTCGGTGATCATCTTGTTGGCGTGGTTGCCCATCTTGATGTGCAGCGAGCCGTCTTCCACCTGGATGCTGGTCACGTAGTTGCCGATGAGCTTGTCCGGCTCGGGCACGCCCGCTTCACGGTTGTTGCGCGGCATCCGGCCGCGATCCTTGCGGAATTCCTGCACAGAGCCCTTGATCTCGCTGGCCAGGCTGAACGCCTCCACTACCTGCGCGCGGATCGTGTAGTCCTGGTACGCCGGGATGGCGATGGATGCGAGGATGCCGATGATCGCGACGACGATCATGAGCTCGATCAACGTGAAGCCTTTCTGTTTCATACGACCGCACCCAGCTTGAAGATAGGCAGGTACATGGCAAGCACGTACCCGGACAGCAGCAGATAGATATAGAGACGCAGTACCAGCACCGTGGTGTTGCGCGCGCGCTCGAAACCCGCGGCCGCCTCGCGCTCGTCGGCATCGAGCATGCGCGTGAGCTCGGCTCGCAGGTGCCCGAGCTTCGCGGCACTTTCGAGGAGCCGCGGGCGGCGGTCGCGCGTGGGTGACCCGGCGAGCTGCGCCGCCGCGTGTCCCGCGACGTTCTCCGGCGCGCCCGAGTCGAGGAACAGCGCGTAGAAGCGCATCCACAACGCCGCGTCGTGCGCACGCGCCCAGCTTCCGAGGCCCGGCACCCACGTGATGCCCGGTGACACCGGCTGCATCTGCTGCATGCGCTGCCTGAGGCGCGCGAGCCCGACGAGATACGACAGGAGCGCCAGCACCAGCAGCGCCAGCATCGGCGCGAGCACCGCGATGTTGCCGATCATCACCGAGGTGAACGCCGGGAGGGGCGCGCCGAATTGCTCGAACATCGTCTGGAAAGCCGGCAGCACGAAGATCGAATACACGCCGATCACGATGAGGAAGAGGATCGTGAGCATCACGAGGTACATTCCCAGGCTCATCGCACCGGTGAACACGCCCGCGTAGCGGCCGCGAGCCTGCTCCACCGAGCGCTCGTAGGCCGAGAACGTGCGCTCCACGTCGATGCCGTTGGCTCGCGCCGTGGCGAGCACGTTGCCGAGCTGGGGCCAGGATGACGGCGGCGATTCACCGCCCAACACCCGCAAGGCCTCGTCGACTGCCCAGTGAAATTCCTGCGGCAGGGCGCCGCGGATATTCTCGGCCGCGGATTTCGCGGGCGTGCCGGCTGCGATTTCGAGCGCCAGCTGGTGTCCGACGAAGTCGCGCACATCACGATCGGCGGCGAGGGAATTGCGGCTCATGTACTCAGCTCATGAAATGGGTGCACGGCAGCTCGAGAGTAGATCGGCGGGTGCGAGCGTGGTCTGGTTCGCGCCGCGGGCGACGAAGCCCGTCGGCACGGGAGCGAGTCCGCAGACCCAGATGACGATGTGCTGCGAGCCCTCGGGAAAGGCGGGGCGAAACGTCAGCGACTCGCCCTCCAGCCCGGTTTCGGCGGTGAACACGAAGTTCGCCGTACCATCGCCCGTATCGGCAGCGAAGGACGAGACGTATTTTCCTTCGGTGGATGAATGGAACGTCGCGGTGGTCTCCGGCGGCTGGAAGCCGTCGCTGGCCCAGGTCTCCACCCAGTGCACCTTGTCGGCCGCGACCAGGCTGAACACCTCGACCTGCGCGATGTGCCTCATGGCGGCTTGCATGCCGCTCAGGGCCTCGGTGAGGATCGCACCGATCAAGAGGGTCACCAGCAGGAGCTCGCCGAGCGACATCCCCGTCATGAGCAGCGAACGGCGTTCTTCACCCTGCATCGACGCTAGACTAAGCGGCGGCGGCGCCCGCGTCTATCTAATCGGCCGCCGATGAAAGAACACGACCGCGCTTTGCTCCAGCTGCACGTCTGCGTGCTGCTCTGGGGCTTCACGGCGATCTTCGGCCGGCTGATCACGCTGACCGCCACGCACCTCGTCTGGTGGCGCATGTTGTTAGTCACGCTGGCGCTGGCGTGCTTCCCGCGCGTGTGGCGCGCGGCGCGGCGGATGAGCGCCGGCGATGCGTTCGCCTATGCCGGCGTGGGCTGCGTCATCGCCGTGCACTGGCTGTGCTTCTACGCGTCGGTGAAGCTGGCGAATGCTTCGGTCGCGGCCACGACCATGGCGCTGGCGCCGGTGGTCGTCGCGCTGACCGAGCCCTGGATCACCGGCGCGCGCTTCGAACGACATAATCTCCTGCTCGGAGTCCTGGTGATCCCGGGCGTGGCGCTCGTGGTGGGCGGACTGCCGGGCGACATGCATCTCGGCTTCTGGGTGGGGGTGGCCTCGGCCGCACTGGCCGCGGTGTTCAACTTGCTCAACAAGCGCCTGCTCAAACCTCACGATGCGATGTCGGTCACCTGGATCGAGCTCGGCGCGGGCTTCCTCCTGCTCACGGCCGTCAGCCCGTTCATGGCTTCCGCTGGCCAGTCCTTTGTCCTGCCATCCGCGCAGGACACTGCCTGGCTGGTCGTGCTCGCGGTTTTCTGCACGCTGATCCCATTCGTTGTCTCGCTCGGCACGCTGCGACATCTGTCGGCGTTCACCACGCAGCTCGCCATCAACCTGGAGCCGGTGTATGCGATCTTGCTGGCCGTGCTCTTCCTCGGGGAGGCGCGCGAGCTCAACGGGCTGTTCTTCCTGGGAGTGCTTATCGTTCTCGCCGCGGTGTTCGGTCACGGTTGGCTGGTGTCGCGGGCGAATAAGCCGTTGACCGATGAGCCTCCGTCTGTATGATCGGACTCATATATATCTGATTGCACAGCGCGCCCCACAGGCAGCGCCCTCCAGATGTAACCATTTGAAAAAGTGAAAGTTATGGGCGCGTTGCCCATAGCGCGGGGAAGTTGCGCCCTGCGCGTTTTGCGTTTGGAGGAAGCACAGATGACCGCGATTCGATTGGGCCCGCCCGCGAAGCAGGGCCTCTATGACCCCCAGTTCGAACATGACGCCTGCGGCGTCGGCTTCGTCGTGGACATCAAGGGCCGTAAATCGAACGCCATCGTCAAACAAGGCATCCAGGTACTCAAGAATCTCGACCATCGCGGCGCCAGCGGCGCCGAGGTCAATACGGGTGACGGCGCGGGCATCCTGCTGCAGATGCCGCATGCCTTCCTCAAGAAGGTCGCGAAGAAGGATGCGCGCATCAACCTGCCCGAGCCGGGCATGTACGCCGCCGGCAACATCTTCATGCCGCGCAACGCGACGCAGCGCCGCAAGATCGAGGAGGTCTTCGCGCGCGTGGTGCAGGCCGAAGGCCAGGTCTATCTAGGTGCGCGCACGGTGCCGGTCGACAACTCCATGCTGGGCGAGACGGCCAAAGCTGCCGAGCCGTTCGTGCGCCAGGTGTTCATCGGCCGCGGCGCCGAGACGCTCGACGAGAACGAGTTCGAGCGCAAGCTCTACGTGATCCGCAAGCGCGCGTACAACGAGATCCGCGTGTCCACCATCGGGGGCGCCGAGTACTGGTACGTCGTCTCGCTGTCGCACAAGACCCTGGTGTACAAGGGCATGCTGACGACCATGCAGCTCGATGCGTACTTCCTCGACCTGCAGAACCCGCTGATGGAATCCGCCATCGCGCTCGTGCACTCGCGCTTCAGCACCAACACCTTCCCGAGCTGGGACCGCGCGCACCCGTACCGCTGCATCGCGCACAACGGCGAGATCAACACGCTGCGCGGCAACATCAACTGGATGCGCGCGCGCGAGGCGCTGTTCGAGTCGCCGCTGTTCGGCGACGACATCAAGAAGATCCCGCCCATCGTGAACCCGAACGGTTCGGACTCCTCGATGTTCGACAACGTGCTCGAGCTCATGGTGCTCTCGGGCCGCTCGATGCCGCACGCGGTCATGATGATGATCCCCGAGCCGTGGTCCAAGCACGCCACCATGGACCCGGCGCGCAAGGCCTTCTACCAGTACCACAGTAGTTTGATGGAGCCGTGGGACGGCCCGGCCGACATCTGCTTCACCGACGGCAAGCGCATCGGTTCGGTGCTCGACCGCAACGGTCTGCGCCCGGGCCGCTACTACGTCACCAAGGACGACGTCTGCGTCATGGCGTCCGAAGCGGGCGTGCTCGAATTCCCGCCCGAGGACATCGTGCGCAAGGGCCGGCTGCAGCCGGGCCGCATGTTCCTCGTGGACACGGAGCAGGGCCGCATCGTCGAAGACGAAGAGATCAAGCAGCAGATCATCAACGAGCGCCCGTATGCGGAGTGGCTCAAGCAGTACCTGGTGCATCTAAAGGATCTGCCCGCCGTGCCGGAGCAGCCCGCGCCGGAACCCGAAGCCCTGGCCAAGCGCCAGCTCGCATTCGGCTACACGTTCGAAGACCAGCGCATCCTCATGGCGCCGATGGCGCGCGACGGCGTCGAAGCCGTGGGTTCCATGGGCAACGACACGCCGCTCGCGGCCTTGTCGAGCAAGTCGCGCCAGCTGTATGACTACTTCAAGCAGCTGTTCGCGCAGGTGACCAACCCGCCCATCGATTGCATCCGCGAGGAGATCATCACGTCGAGCGACGTGTGGCTGGGTAGTGAGGGCAACCTGCTCGATCCGCGGCCCGGCGACTGCCGCCGCCTCGAGCTGCACGGCCCGGTGCTCACCAACGAGGAGTTCGCCAAGGTGCGCCGCCTGTCGCTGCCCGGCCTCAAGGTGGGCACGCTGCGCGCGCTGTTCCGCGCCGACCGGGGTGAAGACGGCCTCGTGCAGGCGATGGAAGACATCCGCGCCGAAGCCAAGCGCATGATCGAGGAGGACGAGGTCAACGTCCTCATCCTTTCGGATCGCGGCGTGAACAAGGACTACGCGCCGATTCCTTCGCTATTGGCTGTGTCGGGCCTGCATCACTTCCTGATCCGCCAGGGCCTGCGCATGAAGTGCTCGCTGGCGCTCGAGACCGGCGACGCGCGCGAGGTGCATCACTTCGCGCTGCTCATCGGCTATGGCTGCTCGGTCATCAATCCGTACGTGGCCTTCGAGACCATCGACGGCATGATCCGCGAAGAGCTGCTGCCCAACGTCGACTACAAGCTGGCCTGCAAGAATTTCGCGAAGGCCGCGGTCAAGGGCGTGGTGAAGGTGATGTCCAAGATGGGCATCTCCGCGGTGCAGAGCTACCACGGCGCCCAGGTGTTCGAGGCCGTGGGCCTGCGCCAGGACGTCATCGACGAATACTTCGCGGGTACCGCCTCGCGCGTGGGTGGCGTGGGTCTCGACGTGATCGCGCGTGAAGTACTCATGCGTCACCAGGCGGCGTTCGCCGAGCGCAAGTCCACCGAGACCGTGCTGCCTTCGGGCGGCCAGTACCAGTGGCGTAGCGACGGAGAGTTTCACCTATTCAACCCAGAGTCCATCCACCGCCTGCAGAAGTCGGTGCGCACCGGTTCGTACGCCACGTACAAGAGCTACGCGGACCTCATCGACGATCGCGCGAAGAACCTCTCGACGCTGCGCGGCCTGCTCGACTTCAAGCAGGGCGAGTCGATTCCGATCGACGAGGTCGAGTCCGTCGAGAGCATCATGAAGCGCTTCAAGACGGGCGCCATGAGCTACGGCTCCATCTCCAAGGAAGCGCACGAGACGCTGGCCATCGCGATGAACCGCGTGGGCGGCAAGTCGAACACCGGTGAAGGCGGCGAGGATCCGGATCGCTACGTCCCGATGGAGAATGGCGACTCGAAGAACTCGGCCATCAAACAAGTCGCGAGCGGCCGCTTCGGTGTCACGTCCAACTATCTCGTCAACGCGAGAGAACTGCAGATCAAGATGGCGCAGGGTGCCAAGCCCGGCGAAGGCGGCCAGCTGCCCGGCACCAAGGTGTACCCGTGGATCGCGAAGACGCGGCACACCACCGCGGGCGTGGGCCTCATCTCGCCCCCGCCGCATCACGATATCTATTCGATCGAGGATCTCGCGGAACTCATCCACGATCTCAAGAACGCCAATCGCGCGGCGCGCATCAGCGTGAAGCTGGTCGCCGAAGTCGGCGTCGGCACGATCGCCGCCGGTGTCGCCAAGGCGCACGCCGACGTCGTGCTGATCTCGGGCCACGACGGTGGCACGGGCGCATCGCCGGTCACTTCGACGATGCACGCAGGCCTGCCTTGGGAGCTCGGCCTCGCCGAGACGCACCAGACTCTGGTCATCAACAATCTGCGTTCGCGCATCGTTGTCGAGACCGACGGCCAGCTGAAGACCGGCCGCGACGTCGCCATCGCCGCGTTGTTGGGCGCGGAGGAGTTCGGCTTCGCCACCGCGCCGCTGGTCGCCGTGGGTTGCATCATGATGCGCGTGTGCCACCTCAACACCTGCCCGGCGGGTGTGGCCACCCAGGATCCGCGCCTGCGCGAGCGCTTCGCGGGCAAGCCCGAGCATGCCGTGAACTTCATGAAGTTCATCGCGCAGCACCTGCGCGAGATCATGGCGCAGCTGGGCTTCCGCAAGATCGAGGACATGGTCGGCCGCGTCGACATGCTCGAGCCCAGGGCCGCCATCGACCACTGGAAGGCGCGCGGCTTCGACTTCAGCAACATCCTGTACGCGCCGGACTCCGGCCCCGAGGTCGGCCGCTTCGCGACCATCTCGCAGGATCACGGCCTCGAGAAGTCGCTGGACGTGCAGAAGCTGCTGGAACTGTGCAAGCCCGCCATCGAGCGCGGCGAGAAAGTCACGGCCGAGCTCGACGTGCGCAACGTCAATCGCGTGGTGGGTACCATCACCGGTAGCGAGGTCACGAAGAAGCACGGTGCCAAGGGCCTGCCCGACGACACCATCCAGATCCGTTTCAAGGGTTCCGCGGGCCAGAGCTTCGGCGCGTTCATGCCGAACGGCATGACCTTCACGCTCGAAGGCGACGCCAACGACTATTTCGGCAAGGGCCTCTCGGGCGGCAAGATCGCCATCTTCCCCTCGGCGAAGGCCACCTTCCCGTCCGAGAAGAACATGATCATCGGCAATGTCGCGTTGTACGGCGCGACGAAGGGCGAGGTCTACGTGCGCGGCATGGCGGGCGAACGCTTCGCGGTGCGCAACTCCGGCGTCGACACCGTCGTCGAAGCCGTGGGCGACCACGGCTGCGAATACATGACGGGTGGCCGCGTCGTGGTGCTGGGCCCGACGGGCCGCAACTTCGCGGCGGGCATGTCGGGCGGCATCGCCTATCTTCTCGACGAGTCCGAGCTCGATGGCAATGGCTCGGCCACGGATCGCATCAACGCGCAGATGGTCGAAATCGGCCGCGTCGAGGATCCGGCGGAAGCGGATGAGCTGCGCGCGCTGATCGAGAAGCACGTGGCCGCCACGGGTTCCGAGCACGCGAAGGGCATCCTCGCGGCCTGGCCGACGAAGCTGCCGAAATTCCTGCGCGTCATTCCGAAGGACTACAAGCGCGTGCTCGCCTGCCTCAAGCGCGCGCACGACCAGGGCCTGTCGGGTGACGAGGCCATCATGGCCGCGTTCG
>DATLDQ010000148.1:0-8513 GCA_035525785.1 Steroidobacteraceae bacterium
CACGGTGGCATAGCCCGGCGGCACCGCCAGGGTCAGGCCGAGCTTGCCCGCCAGGAGATAGAGGGCCGCGAGCAGCGCTATCTTGGCGAGGCGGGAGAACACGCGAGCGGAAGACGTCGACTAGCGCAGGGCCAGTCGCAAGTCTTCGATTTCTTCGCGAGACTGCTCCAGCGTCTCTTCCACCGCCATGATGTCCAGCCGCAGGCGTGAGAACGCGGCTATCTTCTCCACCGTCATCGACAGGTCCTGCATGCGGCCCGTGTGGCCGACCACGAGATAGCTCGTGGCCAGGATGTCGGTGAGGTCGGGCTCGGCGCCGACCACTTCACGGTTGAGGTTCTCGTACTGCACGACGGCTTCGATGACCTCGGCGTTGATGCGCCAGCCGTTGAGGATAGCCCTGGCGAAGTGGGCATGCCACTTGCGCAGGATGCCGGCGTACTTCTACCGGTCCCTGAGCACGAATGGATAGTGCGCCGCACGCGTCAGCACGAACAGTTTGCCCACGCCGTGCATCAGGCCGCCGAGGAACGCGACGTCGCGGTTGACGCGCGTGAACTTGCGCGCGATCACGAAGGAGACGGCGGCCGTCCAGGCGCTGCGTTCCCAGAGTGCTTCCAGATGCGGGCGTATGTCCTTGACCGAATGGGCCTGCGACAGCTGGCGCATCGCATAGGCCAGCGTGGCCGAGCGCAGCAGGTCGAACCCCACGCGCGTGATGCCCGAGCGCACATCCGTCACCGGCTTGCGCGTCGGGTTCAACGCCGCGGAGTTGGCCATCTGCAGCACGCGGCCGACGAGGATGGGTTCGTAGTTGATCACCGGGATGAGCTGCGGGATGCCCGTCTCCGGGTCGCTGAGCATCTGCTGCAGTCGCGTGACGATCTGTGGCACGCCGGGCAACGTGAGCTCCGCACTCGACCGGATGGACGCGAGGTCCTTCTCGAGCGCGGCCGCGTCGTGCGCGACGATGTTTTCGATCGTGGTCGTCCCTAACGCCATGGCTGGCATGTCAATTCTCCTTAGCCGCCGAGGGCGGCCTTGAGCGCGGCGATGTCTTCCGCCGACTCGTCCAGCACACTGCTGCAATCGCCTGGCTGCAACTGCAGGCGTTTCAGTCCCTTGAGAAACCTGTCATCCGGCTCGGGCGCCAGCTGCTTGCTCTTTTCGTCGAGCAGCACGGCCAGCGAGAGCACATCGGTGAGCGTCACCGGGCCGCGCGCTTCGCGATCCAGGTCTTCATAGCCCGTGACCGCCTCGACGATCTCTTCGGCGACGCGCCAGTTCTCGAGCACGGCCTTGCTCACGTTGGCGTGCCAGTCGCGCACCATGGAGTTGTAGGTCAGGCGATCGGCCATCAGGGCCGGGTTCGCGCTGGCGCGCGTCATGATGTAGATGCGGCCGACGTTGTGCATGAGCCCCGCGAGCAACGCCGCGTCGCCGTTCAGCGAAGTGAAGCGGCGCGCGAGCACGTGGCACAGCGCGGCGATCTGTACGCTGTTCTTCCACAGCGCGTCGAGCGGCACGCGCAGGTGCTGGAATTCCTCGACCTTGCGCAGCTGCTCGACGGCGAACGTGAGCGCGGCCGAACGGACGATGTTGAAACCCACGCGCGCCACGGCGGTGCGCAGGTCGGCGATCCTGCGGCCGGACGTGTTGAGCGCCGCGGAGTTGGCCATGTTCATGAGCTTCCCGGCCAGCATGGGTTCCGCGCCCACCACGAGCACCACGGTCTCGTTGCTGACGTTCTCGTCGGCGAGCGTGCGCTGCAGCTTGATGACCACTTCGGGCACCGAAGGCAGCTCGATGTGGCCTTTTGAGAGCTCCACGGCCAGCGACTTCACGAAGCCGAACACCACGGTGTTGGGCAGGGCCCGCATCTCGACGGTGGAGGTGGCGCTGACTTCGTTCATGGGTGAGCTCAATCTCCGAGCGCCGAACGCAGCGAGACGATCTCGTCGTGCGATTCCTTGAGCGCGGCGACGCAAGCCGCGGCGTCAAGCTTCATGCGACGCGCCGCCGGGATGCCCAGGAACAGCATCTGTTCGGCAACCGGGCTCGGCCCGAGCGCGGCCAGCGAACGGCCGACCGTGAGCACGTCGGTGAGATCCGTGGCGCCTCCGTGCTCGCGATCATGGTTTTCGCAGGCAAGCACGGCCTCGACCACCTCTTCGGCGATCTCCCAATTGCGCAGGATGGCCTGCGCGACACGACCGTGCAGTTCGGCGACGATGCGTTGATAGACCGATGCGTCGGCGAGCACCGTGGGGAAGCGCACCGCGCGCGTCAATATGTAGAGCTTGCCGATGCCGCCCAGCAGCCCGGCGAGCAGCGCCGTATCCGAGTTCACGCGCGTGAAGCGTTTGGCCACCACGTGGCTCACCGCGGCGATGTGCGCCGAGCTCTGCCAGAGCTCGTCGAGCGGTTGCTCGAGGCCCTTGTACGCTTCCGCGCGACGCAGCTGCGACATGGCGAAGGCGATCGTCGCGCTGCGCGCCATGTTGAAGCCGATGCGCGACAGCGCCTGGCGCAGGTCGGCGATGCGCCGTCCGCTGGAATTGAGTGCCGCGGAGTTGGCGAGCTGCAGGAGGCGCGCGGCCAGCGCCGGCTCGGCGCTGATGATGCGCACCACGTCTTCGATCTCGACGAATTCGTTGGCGAGCGCCTTGCGGGCGCGCGCGGCCACTTCCGGGAAGCTCGGCAGGTCTATCTTCTCGCTCGCCAGTTCCAGCGTCAGCGCCTGGACCAGGCGCGCGGCTTCCGCGGCCCGGGCTGCCGCCTTCGCGGGGTCCGAACCACCCGCCACTGAAACGAAATCAAAGCTCATGATTACGGTTATCGGACGCCCGGACGGAGTATTGAACCTCCACCACCCGAATGTGAGCCCGGCACTGGGGGCGACCGTGGTTTTGCCGGAGTGGCAACGATCCGAGGATATGTAAAGAGCTCAATCGACCAGCGCAGCCCGTAGTGAGGCGATTTCAGTGGCGGAGATGGCCAGCACCTCACCGCACAGGGCCGGGTCCAGGCCGAGCCGCTGGAATGGCGGGGTGGAGAAGACCGCCGGATCGGGAGTAGGCGATGTAGCCGGCAAGCTGCCGATGTAGCGCGCCGCGAACAGCACGTCGCGCAGATCGGCGTCTCCCCAGCGCGACTGGATGGCGCTCTCGAAATCGCTGGCCGCCGCGACGATGTCGGGCGGCAGCTCCCACCGGCCCAGGATGTTGCGCGCCACGTGCGGATACCACGCACGCTGCAGCTCGGCGGAGTGGCTTGGCGAGTCCAGCAGCACCGGGAACCGGCTGAGCCGGGTCAGCACGAACAGCTTGCCCACGGCATTGAGCATGCCGGCGAACAGCGCCTGGTCGGCGTTCACACCGCGCACGCGCTTGGCCACGGCATGGCTCACGGCCGCTAGGCTCGCGCTCTCCTCCCATAATTCGCGGAAGCGCGATTCGAGCCCGCGCCAGGCTTCGGCGCGGCGCATCTGCGACATGGCGAAGGCGATGGTCGCGCTGCACGCCAGGCTGAAACCGATGCGGGCGACGGCCATGCGCAGCGCGGTGATGCGCTGGCCGGAGGGATTCAGCGCGACGGAATTGGCGAGCTGCAGCAGCCGTACGGCCAGGGACGGCTCGGCACTGACCATGCGCACCACGTCGTCGAGCGCGACGTCGGGATTGCCCAACGCCTTGCGTACGCGCATGGCGATGTCGGGAAAGCTCGGCAGCTCGAGCGCATCGCTTGCGAGCTCCTGCGTGAGGCTGCGCGTGAACTGATCGACCGCGTCGGCCAGCTGAGCGCTGTTGGGCGGCGCGGCGCCCAGGGTGGCTACAAGGGTGGCTGCATTTGCAATTGCGTTCGCCATGACGTCCTCGCTCAGAAGAGCTCGACCTCGTTCTCCACCGGCTTGGTGTCGAGCTGTTGCAGGTATTGGCGCTCGCGCGCTGCCAGCGTCTCGTCGCGTCCGGACGAAAGCTTGCGCACGCGGATGCGCCCGGTCTGCGGGAAATACACCACGCGGCGCGGGAAGATGTCGCCGAGATCCTCGCCGAGCACCTTGAAGCCTTCCTCGGCCACGTAGCGGCGGACGAAGTCGATGTTGCGTGCGCCGATGTCGGTGGTCATCTCGGCCAGCACGCGGCCGCCGCCCACCAGCTTGATCTCGAGATGCTCGCGCTTGCCGCCGAGCTTGAGGATGTCGTTGATGAGTCTTTCCATGGCCACGTTGCCGTAGCGCGTCGCGGCGCTGGTGGCCGAGCCCCAGACGCTCTGCCCCTGCGAGCCGTCGAGCGGCAGCATGAAATGGTTCATGCCGCCGTAGCCGAGCCGCGCATCGCGGATGCAGGCCGAGACGCAGGAGCCGAGCACCGTGGCGATGTTCTCGGCGTGGCGCGTGACGTAGTACTCGCCGGGCAACAGACGCGCGGCGAAGCACTCGTGTTCGGAATCCCAGTAGCGGGATATGTGCTCGAACTGCGGCAGTGCCGGCGCCGGCTGCGCGTCATTGGGCGCGACGCGCCCGAGTTTGCGATGCTTGCCGGTGCGTTCCGTGCTGCCGGCGGCTTTCTTGTGGATCATTGTCAGAACAACTCCACGCTGCTTTGCAGCGCTTCTTC
The DNA here is from genome assembly GCA_035525785.1 of Steroidobacteraceae bacterium. Lineage (GTDB taxonomy): Bacteria > Pseudomonadota > Gammaproteobacteria > Steroidobacterales > Steroidobacteraceae > CADEED01. The sequence goes on from DATLDQ010000148.1 coordinate 4,620, forward strand.
GTCGCGTTTGCCGGTCGCGTCCGGAAACGCCCACATCACGAGGTCGAACAGGCGTCGCTCGTCTTCCATGGTGTAGTGAGCCCGCATCTTGGCCACGAGCTCGTTCCAGTCCGGCGTGTTGCCGGCGAGCAGCTCATCGTGCAGGTCGCCCAGCGCGTCGCGCACGTGGGTCACTCGCTGCGCAAGCTGGTCGTGGAACTGCATGGCCATCATGGCGCGCGCCGCTTCCTCCTCGATGGATTGCGCGAACTCCGCGAGCTTCGGGTCATTGGTCGCGCGCATGCGCGCACCGATGATCGTGAAGGCCGCCACCGAGCCGGACAGACGCTCGGCCTGCGCGGCCGCGTTCTGCATGGCCACTTCGAGCTGCATGGCGACGAGCTCGAGCACCGCGGCAAGCGGCACGGATGGCGATTGATTGGAGTGGCATTCGTCCATGAGTTTTCTAGGCGATCAAAGCAGCTTCTGCAGGGTGGCCAGCAACTGCGTCGGGTTGAAGGGCTTGACGATCCACCCCGTCGCGCCCGCGCGCTTGCCTTCCATCTTCTTCTCCTGGCTCGACTCGGTGGTCAGCAGGAGCAGCGGCGTGAGGCGGTAGGTAGCCAGCGTGCGCAGCTCGTGGACCAGGGTTATCCCATCCATGCGGGGCATGTTCACGTCGGAAATCACCAGGTCGACGGTGTTCTCGCGCGCGTAGTCGAGTGCTTCCTGCCCGTCGGAGGCTTCCACCACACCATACCCCGCCGACTGCAGCGTGGCTTTCACCATCTGCCGCATCGACGTGGAGTCATCCACGGTCATGATCATTCGGGTCATTCGTCTCTCTCCATTTTCAATTCGTGGCGGCCACGGCTTGAGCACCCGCGGTCTCGGCGAGGCGCATCACCGCCTCAGCCACCTTGTTGAGCGGCAGGATTTCCTCGACCGCTCCCAGTTTCACCGCGGCTCCGGGCATGCCCCAGACCACGCTGCTCGCCTCGTCCTGCGCGATCGTGGGCGCACCCGCGTCACGCATCTCTTTCAGACCTCGCGCGCCGTCATCACCCATGCCGGTGAGGATCACGCCCACGGCGTTGGGACCGACGTTCTGCGCCACCGAGCGAAACAGCACATCGACGCTCGGGCAATGGCGGTTGACCGGCGGGCCGTCGTTGAGACGGCAGCGATAACGCGCGCCATCGCGTTCGACCAGCAGGTGCTTGCCACCCGGTGCGATGTACACGTGGCCGGGCATGATCAGCTGACCGTCATGCGGCTCGCACACCGACAGCGCGCACAGCGAGTCCATGCGTCGCGTGAACGGCGCACTGAACGCCGCCGGAATGTGCTGCGCGATCACGATGGCCGGGCTGTCGGCCGGCAAGCCGATGAGGAATTCGCGGATCGCCTCGGTGCCGCCGGTGGAGGCGCCGACGGCGATGATGCGGTCGGTGGTACGCAGCATGCGCCGTGACGGCGGCGCGGCATTGCCCGCCGCAGGCAGGATGGCATCCGCCGTGTGCTTCGGCGGCACCACGCTCACATTGGCCGGCGAGCTGCGCGCGACCACGCGCGCGCCGGCGGCTGTGCGGATCTTGGTGAGGATCTCCTCGCTGAAGTCGGCAAGCGTCCCCGCCACGTCCACCTTGGGCTTTGATACGAAGTCCACGGCCCCGAGCTCGAGCGCCTTCAACGTGGTCTCGGCGCCGCGCTCGGTGAGCGACGACACCATGACCACCGGCATCGGCCGCAGGCGCATGAGGTTCGCGAGGAAGGTGATGCCGTCCATGCGCGGCATCTCCACGTCCAGCGTGAGAACGTCGGGGTTGGTTTCCTTGATGCGTTCACGCGCCACCAGCGGATCGCTGGCGGTGCCCACCACTTCGATATCATGCGCGCCCTTCAGTATCTCGACGAGGATCTGACGCACCAGCGCCGAATCGTCGATCACGAGGACTTTGATTTTCTTGGCCATGGTGTCAGTCCGGCAATCGGCGATAGATGGTGCGGCCGATGAGCTCGTACTTGTCGCTGACGCGATACAGGCTCTCGGAGTGTCCGAGGAACAGGAAATCGCCGGGGCGCTGCAACGTCGCCATGCGCTCGAACAACGCGCGTTGCGTTTCCTTGTCGAAATAGATGATCACGTTGCGGCAGAAGATGGCGTCGAAGGGCCCCTTCATCGGCCACTCGTGCATGAGGTTCAGCTGCTTGAACGTAATGAGCTGGCGGAGCTCGTCGACGGCGCTGAGCTTCTGCCCATCGCCATTCGAACCCGGGCCGTCCTGCACTTCCTCGAAGAAGCGTGACACGCGCTTGGCGGCCATGCCGGTGAAGCGGTCGCGGCCGTAGACGCCACGGTCGCCATGCGCCAGCACGTTCGAGTCGAGATCGGTGGCCAGGAGCTTGACGTCCCAGCCATGCAGCTTCTCCTGCGCCTCGCGCAGCACCATCGCGATGGAATATGGCTCCTCGCCCGTCGAGGCCGCGCAGCACCAAATGCGCAGGCGGCGCAGACCGGCGTTGCGCTTGATGGCCCCGGGCAACATTTCGGTGCCCAGGAATTCGAAGTGATGCGGCTCGCGGAAGAACGAGGTGAGATTGGTGGTCACGGCGTTCGTGAACTCTTCCAGCTCCACGGCCTCGCCCTTCTCGAGCAGATCGATGTACTCGGAGAAGCTCGCGAGCTTGAGCGCACGCAGCCGGCGCGACAGGCGGCCGTACACCAGCTGACGCTTGCTCTCGGACAACGCAATGCCCGTGTGCTCGCGCACCAGCTCGCGGATGCGGTCGAACTCCGCCTGCGACAGCTGGAAGTCGCCGGACAGCATCGCCGTCACCGAGGTGGTGGGATTCTGCATCAGCGCGAACCCGCCGCCTCCGGCGCCGCGATGCACGAGGCCACGAGCCGGTCGATGTCGAGCAGCATGACCATCTTCTCGTCGATGCTCGCGAGATTCTGCACGCAGGCGCGGTCGGCCGTGGCGCCGAGCTCGGGCGTCGGCTTGATGTTCTCGGGCGAAACGCTGTACACCTCGGACACCGCGTCGACGACGATACCCGCGGTCTTCTCGCCATTGTCGGTGTGCACGCGCACGACGATCACGACGCTCGAGCTGTCCGGCGCGCGCGCCGGCAGGCCGAAGCGCGTGCGCAGGTCGATGACCGGCACGATGACGCCGCGCAGGTTCATGACACCGAGCAGGTAGATGGGCGCGTAGGGCACGCGCGTGACGCCGTCCCAGCCCTTGATCTCCTGCACACAGAGGATGGCGACGCCATACTCCTCGCCCGCGCAGACGAAGGTGAGGAATTGCGCAAACGAGGCGACATCGGCCTGTTCATGCGACTGCGTTGCCATGGCGGGTTGTGCATTCATCAGGCGGCCTCCGAAGCCGATTCGTGTTCGGTGTCCGTTCGATGACCGGCGCCGTCCGTGATGCGATAGCGCGCCACCATGGCCGAGAGCGAATGCGTCTGCTCGACGATGGCCTGGCTCGCCGCGGCGGCCTCTTCCACGAGAGCCGCATTCTGCTGCGTCGTGGTGTCCATCTGCATGATGGCCTTGTTGACCTGCTCGATGCCGCTCGACTGCTCGCGCGACGCTGCGGCGATTTCGGCGACGATGTCGGTCACCTTCTTCACCGCATTGACGATCTCTTCGAGCGTGCGACCGGATTCATCGACCAGCTTGCTGCCCTCCTCGACGCGCGCGACGCTGTCGACGATGAGCGCCTTGATCTCCTTCGCCGCAGTCGCGGAGCGGCCCGCGAGGTTGCGCACCTCGGTGGCCACCACGGCGAAGCCGCGGCCCTGCTCGCCCGCGCGCGCGGCTTCGACCGCGGCGTTGAGCGCCAGAAGATTGGTCTGGAAAGCGATCTCGTCGATGACGCCGATGATGTCGGCGATCTTCTT
>DATLDQ010000001.1:0-87518 GCA_035525785.1 Steroidobacteraceae bacterium
TGGACTCGCTCGAGCGATAGGTCTTCTCCACGGTGCGGCCCGTGCGCAGGTTGCGAACGCGGACGCGGTTGAAGGCCTGGCCCTTGCCCGGCTTCACGTATTCGTTGTCGATCACGGCATACGGATCGCCATCGATCAGTAGTTTCATGCCGCCGCGGATTTCGTTCATTGAGTAACTGGACATGGGTTTTCCGGGTTTGCCCGAGTATTTTGGGCTTTGGGGCGGGCCTTGGGGGCCCGCAAAAAAGACCGCGCATGATACCGATCCGCCCCTGCCGCTGCCATACGAGCATCCGGCGGGCCAAGTGTGAGCGGGCTCTCGGCCGGAGGACCCGGGGGGCGGTGCTAAACTTCGGCCCGCTTGTCTTTGTGTTCGGAGAGGGGTGCATGACGCACCCCGCCCGGGGAATCGCTTGACGGACAATCCTGCCGTACCGCTCATCGTATTCTCGCCGCAGCGAGAACCATCGGAATTCATCAACAGCCTGATGCGCAAGGCGGGTGAGCCCGTGCACTGCACGTGGATCCCGGCCGTGCGCGACCTGGGCGAAGCGCTCGAGCAGCTGAACCCGGAGCTGCTGATCTGCGCCTATGTGAGCGAGGCGGATGCCAAGCAGGCCGCCACGGTGCGCGACCAGCTCGCACCGCAGGTGCCCATGCTGGTCGTGCGACCGCAGATCTCCGAAAACGACATTGCCGTCGGCATGCGCCTGGGCGCGCGTGATGTCATCTCGCTGTCGGCCAGCGACCGGGTTCAGTCCGTGGTCGCACGCGAGCTGCGCTCGTTCCGGCTGGAACGGGCACTGAACACCACGCTGCAATCGGCCAGCGACTACCGGCGCCAACTCCAGACCGTGCTGCAGCGTTCCAATGACGCCATCCTGCAGGTGCAGGAGGGCATCGTCGTCGATGCCAACCCGACCTGGCTCGAGCTGTTCGGCTACGGCGACGACACGGCGGTGGTCGGGCAACCGCTCATGGACCTGTTCGAAGAACGCTCGCACGCCGCGCTCAAGGGCGCGCTCGTGGCCTGTGGCCAGGGCCGCTGGAGCGATCATCCGCTCAAGGTGAACGGCCTGCTGGCCGACGGCACGCACCTGCTGCTCGACCTCGTGCTGACACCGGGCGAGTACGACAACGAACCCTGCGTCCGCATCATGGTGCCGGCGAAGAAGCGCGACGAGAAGCAGCTAACTACCGATCTCACCGACGCGGTCAAGCGCGACATCACCACCGGCCTGCTGCTGCGCCGGCCGCTGCTCGACGCGATCGGCACGCGCATCGCGGCGCCGCCCGCGGCCGGCGTCCGCTACATGGCACTGATCCGCCCCGACAAGTTCGCCGAGCTCGAGAAGGACGTGGGCGCGCGCGCCAGCGAACAGCTGCTGGCCGAGTACGCGACGCTGCTGAAGTCCTACCTCGGGCCGAATGACATCGCGGGGCGATTCGCCGGCGTATCGTTCCTCGCGCTCATCGAGCGCGGCAACTCGCACGACGTCGAAGCCTGGGCCGAGGCGGTGCTGGGACGGTTCAGCGAGAATGTCTCGAGTGTCGGGCAACGCTCCGTGCACTCGAGCTGCTCCATCGGCCTGACCGCGGTGCCGGCCGCCGGCGCGGGTATCGACGTGGTGGTGGCTGATGTCGTCGAAGCCGTGAAGCGCGCGCGCTCTCAAGGCGGCAACCAGATCTACCACCTCGACAAGGCCGACACCGACACGCGCGTGCAGGCCTACGACAAGATCTGGGTGAAGCACATCAAGTCGGCACTCATGGAAAACCGCTTCCGCCTGGTTCAACAGCCGGTCGCGAGTCTGCAGGGCGAAGATCCGAACATGTTCGACGTGCTGGTCCGCATGCTCGACCACCAGGGCAAGGAAGTATTGCCGGCCGAGTTCATGGCCGCGGCCGAACGCAACGACTTGCTCAAGAACATCGATCGCTGGGTGGTTGGCGCCTCGCTGTCGTTCGCCGCCAAGTCGAAGCCCGGGTGCCTGTTCGTGCGCCTGTCGCGCGACAGCGTTCTCGACGTCACGTTCGCCGAGTGGCTCAAGACCCAGCTCGCGACGGGCACGCACACGCCCGCGCGACTTTGCTTCCAGATCACGGAAAGCATCGCCGAGCAGTACATGAATGCCGCGTTGGCGCAGCTCGTCCAGCTCAAGAAGATGGGCTTCCGCCTCGCGCTCGAGCGCTTCGGCTCCGGCCGCGACCCGATCAAGCTCCTGGGCGCGATACCGCTCGACTTCATCAAGATAGACGGCGCGCTGGTGCAGGATCTGGCCGGCAACCACGAGACTCAGACCATGGTGAAGAAGCTGGTCGAGCACGCGGGCAAGCTCAAGATCGAGACCATCGCCGAGCGCGTCGAGGACGCCAACACCATGGCGGTGCTGTGGCAGCTGGGCGTGCAATTCATCCAGGGCTATTTCGTGAACGCGCCCGAAGAAGTGACCATCACCGACACGCAAACCATCCGCACTCTCGCACCGCCGGCCGCGCCGTCCCGCCCCGGCACCCGCTAACTACGGGGCTTCCGTCCTTCGACCCGGCGCTATCGCACCGGGCCTCTCTCGTCTGAATAGATGGCGGTTCCGGCGGGCGCCGAGCTCGTCACCCAGCCGCGATACATGCCGCTCGAATTCATGGCGAAGCCGACGTGCCCCTGCGCGTCCATCGCGATGACGCCACCGTCCCCACCGAGCGCGCCGATGTCGGCGATGGTGGCTTCCGCCGCGGCCTGCACCCCGGCTTTGAGCCAATCCACGCGGTCGCAGATCTGACGCGCGGCGCTCGCGCGGATGAAGTACTCGCCCGAGCCGGTGGCCGACACGGCGCAGCCGGCGTTCGCGTAGGTTCCGGCGCCGATCACGGGCGAGTCGCCGATGCGGCCCCAGCGCTTGCCCGTCATGCCACCCGTCGACGTGCCGGCCGCGAGATGACCCTGGACGTCGAGGGCCACCGCTCCCACGGTGCCGCGCGAATGCGTGGCATCGAGTAGTTTGGCGTTGTCGCGCCGCCAGTCGAGCAGCTGCTGCCAGCGCTGCTCGGTGCGGAAGTAAGACGGATCCACCTGTTCGAGCCCCTGCTCCGCCGAGAACTGGTCGGCGCCCTCGCGCGCGAGCATGACGTGTGGCGATTTCTCCATGACTGCGCGCGCGAGGCTGATGGGATTCTTCGTGCGCGTGACGCCGGCCACGGCGCCCGCGCGGCGCGTTTCCCCATCCATGAGCGAAGCATCGAGCTCGTTGCGGCCGTCGGCGGTGAACACTGCGCCCTTGCCCGCATTGAAGAGCGGATCGTCCTCGAGCACGCGAATCGTCGCCTCGACGGCATCGAGACTGGTGCCGCCGCGACGCAGGATCTTCTCCCCGGCCGCGAGCGCCGCATTCAACGACGCTCGATACGCCGCTTCCTGACCTGGTTTGAGATCGCCACGCTCGATCACACCGGCGCCGCCGTGGATTGCCAGCGCCCAGCTCTTGTCGGCCACGTGCACGGGCGGCGGCGTCTGCGCCGCGGCCTTGAGCGCGGACCACGACGCGTCGTCGAACCTGCCGTCGACCACATTCACGGTCAGCGAGAACGACGGATCGGTCACCGAAAAATCGCGCAAGTCGACGCGGCTCTCCTCGCCGATGCCCACCACCGGCACCGCGCGGAAGTTGAAAGGGCCGCGCTTGAGCACGTCGGGCGCCCGCATCGGCCGCACCAGCCAGGCGAAGCCACGACCATTGGAATACACGCGCCCCTTGCCGTCGGGCTCGACGCACAGCGCGGCTTTCTCATCGATGCCGAGCCCGGTGATCGACGGGTCCTTCTCCTCCGTGGCCAGTCGCCCGACGAACACGAGCAACCGTCCGAAGCGCTCGCGGATCGCGAAGTGGCTGTCGGTGATCACGTTGCCGAGCAGCGGCATGTGCAGGAAATCGCGCACCAGCGTGACGCCGCTGCCGAGCGGATCCTTCAGCGCATCCTTCGACAGGAGGCTGCCGTTGTCCATGGCGCCATAGCTGTAAGCGCCCAGGATGGCGAGACCCGCGCTCGTGCCACCGACGGGCTTGCCGGCTCGCACATGTCGATCGAGCAACTCGTTGAGCGGCGTGCCACGGAAATAGCGCACGTAATTCGCCTGGTCGCCGCCGCCGATGAAGATGCCGTCCGCCTTGCGGATGATGTCGAGCACGCGCGCATCGCTCGCCGCATCGCGCGAGTGGAACACCAGTGTCTGCACGGAGGCCGCGCCGCCGATCTCCTTGAGGAAGTCCTGCTGGAGGTCGTCGGAGCCCGAGGCACGCAGCATCACGAGGTGCCCGCCACCCATGCGTTCGACGAACCAGCGGAATGCCGGCACGGGCCAGTCGCCGCCGCCGAGAAGCATCAGGCCGGCCGATGTGACCGCGGGATGCGGCGCATCGAGATCGCCGGCCGAGTAGTAATCGTAGGGCGCGACCTTCGCGGCGGCCCAGGTGGCAGATGCGAAGGACGCGAGCCATACCAGTCCTGCGAGAAACCCCAATCGGCGCGCCTGCGTCGTCATCGCTTCACCTTCCGCGTGATACTTCGCGGCGGAGCTTTACACAAAAAACCTTCCGCCCCCTAGAATCGGACGGGGACAAACGGATCGGGGAGACGGACATGAAGACGGGGCTCAGCGCTCTCGGAGCCGCGATCGCGGCGATCATCAGCGGCACGGCAGCGGCCCAGGACGCCAACGCGCCGCTGGAAGAGGTGGTGGTCATCGGCTCGCGCATTCCTCGCGTCAAAGAGGAAGGTCCGGCGCCTGTCACGGTGATCGACGCACGCCAGATCGAGAACTCGGGACTGACCAACGTACCCGACCTGCTGAAGGCGCTGACGCAAAATGCAGGCGCCACCCAGAGCCAGCAGTCGTTCAGCGGCTCGGACTTCACGCCCGGCGCGGAACAGGTGGATCTGCGCGGCCTCGGCGCGAACCATTCGCTGGTGCTGGTCAACGGCCGTCGCATCGCCGACTTCCCGCTGCCGCTCGACGGACTCAGCAACTTCACCGACATTTCCAACATCCCGGTCGGCATGATCGACAAGGTCGAGGTGCTGTCGGGCAGCGCGTCGGCGATCTACGGCTCCGACGCCATCGCCGGCGTCGTGAACTTCGTGCTGAAGAAGGATGTCGAGGGCATCGACGTCAGCTATCGCTACGGCACGCCGACCGCCGATGGCGGCGGCGATTCGCACCGGCTGTCGATATCCGCCGGGCTGTCGCGCGAAAAATTCCACGCGGTGTTCGGCGTGGAGCTGCTCGACCAGCGACCGTTGTGGGCATTCGACCGGAGCATCCAGGACTCGACCGCCGACAACCCGACGACCGACGAACCGATCGCGCGCCGCGACTTCCTGCGCATCGAGCCCAACGACGAGGTGTACATCGATCCGGGCCAGGCCACCTGCGACTCGCTGTCGGATCTCAACAACGGCACGATCGGCTGGGGCACGCGTCCCGGCTGGGGTCCGTTCGACGACGACCTCGATGATTGGGGTCCCGGTCATTTCTGCGGCAGCGAGCAGTCGATCGGCTTCGGCACCATCCTGAATTCGCGCCGCGGCGCGACCGGCTTCGCGTCCCTCAGCTACGAACTGGGTGAAACCACCACGTTGTTCGCCGACGTGCTGATCGGCACCAGCAAGGTCAAGACGTTCAAGGACGTGCAGTCCTGGAACTACATGGACGAGAACGGCAACGAGGAAGGCACGTTCTTCAACGACCAGGTCGGCGATCTCGACAACTGGTATCGCCAGTTCACGCCCGAGGAGATGGGCGGCCTCGAGCGCGGCATGATCCAGAACGACCAGACCACGATCACGATCACGCCCGGCATCAAGGGCTCATTGGGCGAGGAGTGGCGCTACGAGGCCTACCTCAACCACAGCCAATACGAGGTGAAGGTGAGCTGGCCGCAGATCGTTGCCGCCGCGGCGAACGAGCTCTTCCTCGGCGAGCAGACCGGCGAAGTGGACGGTCTCGCATCGTTCGACGCCGACCCCGCGCGCCTGTACACACCGCTCACGCGCGCGGAATACGACTCGATCTCGGCGCGCACCGTGTATCACCCGGAAGCGCGCAACGACTATGCCTCCTTCACGCTGACCAACGCCGAGCTGTTCGAACTACCGGCGGGTGGCGTGGGCTTCGCGGCGAATGTCGAAGCGGGCAACCAGGCCTACGAGCTGAATCCCGATCCTCTCGCGCTCGGCTACTACTACTTCAGCTGGAAGGACCAGGACGGCCATGGCTCGCGCAATCGCTGGAGCGGCAGCTACGAGTTCCGGATCCCGGTCGCGGAGCAGCTCGAGCTCAGCACGGCGGGGCGCTACGACAACTACCACTTCGCCGGAAACGACGTCGGCAAATTCACGTACAACTTCGGTCTCGAGTTCACGCCACTCGATTCGCTGCTGGTGCGCGCCTATTACGGCACCGGCTTCCGCGCGCCCGATCTGCACTACGTGTTCGCGGGCTCGGGGCAGGTGGAATCCGGCGGCAACGACTATTACCTGTGCCGCACCGAACAGCCCGACGATGAGATCTCCGACTGCGACTTCTCGGACCTCGACATCATCGCCGTCCGCAGCGGCAACCGCGATCTCGAGCCGGAGACCAGCACCTCGTGGGGCGCGGGCGTGGTCTGGTCGCCGTCCGAGCATTTCATGGTCTCGCTCGACTACTTCGATGTGAAGCTCGATGCCCAGGTGCAGAACCTGCGCGTCGACAATGTGCTGCGCGATGAGGCGGATTGCCGCCTCGGTGAAACGCAGAATGGCACCGCCGTGGACGTCACCTCGCCGACCTGCATCGACGCGATCGCACGCGTGACTCGCTACCCGGTGGGGTCGGTGTCCGAAGGTGAGATCGCGAGCGTGCGCGTGAACCCGATCAACATCGCCAACGAGAGCACCGATGGCGTGGATTTCGCGGTGCGCTACGAGCAGCCCATCGGTGGTTCGTCGCTCACCTTCATTGCCGGCTATACCAAGGTGTTCAACCACGAGTCGCAGCAATACGTCGGCGACCCGATCATCGATCAGTTCCGCCCGGACTCGGGCTTCGTGATTCCGCGCAGCAAGGCCAGCGCGAGCGTGACGCTCGACTCCGGGCCCTGGAGCGCGACGTTGCATGCGCAGCGTCTCGACCGGCTGGCGAACTGGGGCGAGGACGGTTTCATCCCGGCGAGCATCCTCATGAACGCATCGGTGGAATACGAGTTCAACGAGGACGCGAGCGCGCGGCTCACCGTCGACAACCTCGCGGACAAGCAGCCGGTCAAGGATCCGACGTATGCATCGTATCCGTACTACGACGTATCCTGGTTCGACTCGATGGGGCGCGCGGTCTACCTCACGATCAACTACAAGTTCGGTGGCCAGTGAGCGTCTACGGGCTCCTGACGTTCTGCGCGGTCTACACGCTGGCGGTCGCGACGCCCGGCCCCGGTATCGCGGCCATCGTCGCGCGCTCGCTGGCGCATGGCATGAAAGGCGCGCCAGCGTTCATCGCGGGCTTCGTGGTCGGCGACATGGTGTGGTTCTCGATCGCCGCGACGGGCCTCGCAGCGCTGGCCAAGGCCGCCGCCTGGCTGTTCATCGGCATCAAGTGGGCCGGCGTGGCCTATCTTCTCTACCTCGCGTACCGGCTATGGACCGCGCCCGCGGAGCGCGTCGAGGTCAAGGGTGACGACCGCCAGCATGGCTGGCGCGCCTTCGTCGCGAGCCTGATGCTCACGCTCGCGAACCCGAAGGCCATCCTGTTTTTCCTGGCGCTGCTGCCCACCGTGGTCGACCTCACGACGCTCACGGTGGCGAGCTTCCTCGAGATCTCGGCCGCGATCTGCCTGTTGCTGCCACTGGTGCTCGGCGCTTACGTGGTGCTGGCCGCGAAGGCGCGCCGGATGTTCACCACGCCAAGCGCCGTGCGCAAGCTGAACCGCGGCTCGGGAGTGGCGATGGCTACCGCCGCCGTGGTCGTCGCCACGCGTTGATCGATGAAGGGGTGCCGGACAACCTTTCGCGGTTGACCGGCACCGCGGTTCGTCACTCGGTCTCGAGTGAATCGACCGTGCGCCAGCCGCGCGGCAGAACGGAGCCGCGCTGCGCGCGTTGCCCGCGATAATCCTTCAGATCTCTCCACTCGATCGTCATCCTGCGATCGCCGGAGCGGATGATGAGCCCTTTGTCCTTCGGCACGACGGCCAGGCCGGTGAGGTAATCCTCGCGATCGGCGAACTTCTTCGACGGAATGTCGAACAACTTGTTGCCCTTGCCGCGCGGCAACTCGGGGACGTCCTTGACCGGGAAGACCAGTAGTTTGCCATCCTTCGAGGTCACCGCGACCAGCGCGTCGTCGCCGGGCACCGGCGCCGGCGGCAATACCAGTGCGCCGTCGGGCAGGTTCAACAAGGTCTTGCCGGCCTTCTTGCTGGCATAGGCTTCCTTGAGGCGCACCGTGAATCCGTAGCCAGCGTCGCTCGCGACCAGCCACAGATCTTCGGGCTCACCGATCATCACGCCGCGCCACTTGGCGCCATCGGGCGGATCCACGCGCGATGACATGGGCTCACCGAGCCCGCGCGCCGATGGCAACGAGTGCGCCACCAGGCTGTAGGCGCGCCCGGTCGAATCGAGGAATACGGCCTGCTGGATGCTTCGTCCCTTGGCAGCGTGCTGGTACTCGTCGCCCGACTTGTATTGCAGCGTGCGCGCATCGATCTCGTGACCCTTGCCCGAGCGCACGAAGCCGCCCTTCGAGAGAATGATCGTCGCGGGTTCATTGGCCACGAGCTGCGATTCGTCGATAGCGACCGCGGCTTCACGTTCGACGATCTTGGTGCGCCGGTCGTCGCCGTACTTCTCGGCATCGGATTCGATTTCCGACGCGATGAGCTTCTTGAGCTTCGCCTTGGACTTGAGCGTCGACTCGAGCTCTTCCTTCTCCTCGGCGAGCTTCTTCTGCTCGTCGCGGATCTTCATTTCTTCGAGCTTCGCCAGATGGCGCAGCTTGGTCTCGAGGATGGCCTCGGCCTGGATCTCCGACAGCTTGAACCGCTTCATGAGCACGGGCTTGGGCTCGTCCTCGCGGCGGATGATGCGGATCACCTCGTCGAGGTTCAGGTACGCGGCGAGCAGGCCATCGAGTATGTGCAGCCGCTTGTCGACCTTGTCGAGGCGGTACTGCAGCCGGCGCGTGACCGTCTGCGTGCGGAACACCAGCCACTCGTTGAGCATGTCGCGCAGGCCCATGACCTTGGGCTTGCCCTCGAGCGTGATCACGTTGAGGTTCACGCGATAGTTGCGCTCGAGATCCGTGGTCGCGAACAGGTGCGCCATGAGCTGGCCCACATCGGCCTTCTTCTTGGGCTCGATGACGATGCGGATGCGCTCTTCGTGGTCGGACTCGTCACGGATGTCGTCGACCATGGGCAGCTTCTTCTCGCGCATTTGCGCGGCGATCTGCTCGATGATCTTGTTGCCCGAGACCTGGTACGGCAGCTCGTTGATGACGATGACGCCCTCGTCCTCGTCCATCTCGTACACGGCACGCGCCTTGAAGCTGCCGTTGCCCGTGTTGTAGATGTCGAGCAGCTCGGAGCGCGGCGTGATGATCTCGCCGCCCGTGGGCAGATCCGGGCCTTTCACGTATTTCATCAACGTGCGCGTCATCGCCTCGGGCTCATCCAGCAGATGGATGCAGGCCTGGGCCACTTCGCGCAGGTTGTGCGGCGGGATGTCGGTGGACATGCCGACCGCGATGCCCTGCGTGCCGTTGAGCAACACGTTCGGCAGGCGCGCCGGCAGGAACGCCGGCTCGTCGAGCGAACCGTCGAAGTTCGGCTGCCAATCGACCGTGCCGTCGGATAGTTCGGCGAGCAACACTTCCGCGTACCGCGTGAGCTTGCTCTCGGTGTAACGCATCGCCGCGAAGGACTTCGGGTCGTCGATCGATCCCCAGTTGCCCTGCCCATCGACGATCGGATAGCGATAGCTGAAGTCCTGCGCCATGAGCACCATGGCTTCGTAGCAGGCGCTGTCACCGTGCGGATGGAACTTGCCGATCACGTCACCGACGGTGCGCGCGCTCTTCTTGTGCTTCTGGCCGGCCGACAGGCCCAGCTCGCTCATGGCGTAGGTGATGCGACGCTGCACGGGCTTCAAGCCGTCGGACAGCGACGGCAGCGCGCGATCCAGGATCACGTACATCGAATAATCGAGATACGCCTTTTCCGTGAAGGTGCGGAGCGGTTGTTTCTCCACGCCTTCGAAGTTCATTTCGTCTTGCATTTACTTCCCTTAGGGAATCACGTCGGCGAGATTGCCCTTCTCTTCCAGCCATTCGCGGCGGTCGGAGGCTCGTTTCTTAGCGAGCATCATGTCCATGATGCTGTCGCTCTCGTCCTTGGCCTCGATGGTGAGCTGCACCAGGCGGCGCGTGCGCGGGTCCATGGTGGTCTCGCGCAGCTGCGAGGGGTTCATCTCGCCCAGGCCCTTGAAACGCTGCACGTACGGCTTCGCCTTGATCTTGGGGTCGCCCTCGAGCTTCTTGAGCAGCGAGTCACGCTCGGCGTCGTCGAGCGCGTAGTACACGTTCTTGCCGGCGTCGATGCGATACAGCGGCGGCATCGCGACGAACACGTGACCATTGGCGACCAGCGGCCGGAAGTGCCGCAGGAACAGCGCGCACAACAAGGTGGCAATGTGCAGCCCGTCGGAGTCGGCATCCGCGAGGATGCAGATCTTGTGATAGCGCAGGCCCGACAGGTCGCTGGTGCCGGGATCGATGCCCATGGCCACCGAGATGTCGTGCACCTCCTGCGAGCCGTTGATCTCGCCCACCGACACTTCCCAGGTGTTCAGGATCTTGCCACGCAGCGGCATGATGGCCTGGGTCTCGCGGTCGCGCGCCTGTTTGGCGGACCCGCCAGCCGAATCACCTTCGACGAGGAACAGCTCGGAGTGCTTCGGGTCCTGGTTCGTGCAGTCGGCGAGTTTCCCGGGCAGCGCGGGACCCGCGGTCACGCGCTTGCGCTTGACCTGCTGCGCGGCCTTGGTCCGCTCCTGCGCATTCTCGATGGCGAACTGCGCGATGCGCTCGCCCGCATCCGGATGCTGGTTGAGCCACAGTGACAGCGAGTCGTGCACGAAGCCCTCGACCAGCGCAGCGGCATCGCGCGTGGCGAGCCGCTCCTTCATCTGGCCCGCGAACTGCGGCTCCTGGATCTTGATCGAGAGTACGAAGCAGGCTTTGAGGAACACATCCTCGGCCGTGAGCTTGAGACCACGCGGCACGAGATTGCGGAACTCGCAGAACTCGCGCACCGCGCCGGCGACGCCGGCGCGCAGGCCGTTGGTATGCGTGCCGCCTTCCGCGGTGGGAATGAGATTGACGTAGCTCTCGCCGACGATGCGATCGGCGTTCGGCGTCCACACCAGCGCGTACTCGACCGCGTTGACCTTCACGTTGTCGTTCCGGGCAAAGATGGGCTCCGCGGGCAGCACGTCTTCCTTGCCCACTTCGTCCTTGAGATAGGCAGCGAGATCACCAGTGAAGAACCACTCGTCCTTCTCCTTGGTCGCCTCGTTCTCGAAGGTGATCTTGAGGCCGGGGCACAACACGGCCTTGGCCTTGAGGTTGTGCTTGAGCTGCGGGACGGAGAACTTGTCGCTGTCGAAGAACTTGGGGTCGGGCCAGAAGCGAACCGTGGTGCCGGTGTTGCGCTGGCCGACGCTGCCCACCACTTCGAGCTTCGAGGAGACTTTGCCGTCCTTGAAGCCGATGTTGTATTCCTTGCCATTGCGCTTGATCCAGCACTCGAGCTGCTTGGACAGCGCATTCACGACCGACACGCCGACGCCGTGCAGGCCGCCCGAAACCTCGTAGTTCTTGTCGCTGAACTTTCCGCCCGCGTGCAGGCGCGTGAGGATCAGCTCGACGCCGCTCACCTTCTCCTTGGGATGGATGTCCACCGGCATGCCGCGGCCATCGTCGGCTACGGACACCGAGTTGTCCTTGTGCAGCGTGACGTTGATTTCCTTGGCGTGGCCCGCGAGAGCTTCGTCGACCGAGTTGTCGACGACTTCATGCGCAAGGTGGTTGGGTCGGCTGGTATCGGTGTACATGCCCGGGCGGCGACGCACGGGCTCGAGACCGGAAAGGACTTCGATATCGGATGCGGTGTAGGACATTCTGGTCCGCTGCAGAAAAACGCGGCGCGGATTTTAGCAGCGAACGTGGGGCGAGCGAGCGGCAAATCCCCGACAGCCGCGGGAAAAGACCCGGATCGCCCCGAAAATGCGGCTCAGGAAAACGACGTGCGCAGTCGACGCCCGATCGACGTGAAGCTCAGACCGAAGAGGACGGCCGCCACTCCCAGCAGCTGGCCCAGCACCGCGATGACCCGCTGCAGGGTGTCGTCGGCTATCACCGGCATCCGAAAGTCGAAGCCGATGTTCACCGGCTGCTGCATGTCCGCGAAGGCGCCATACGCGAAATAGAGCGCAACGCCGAGCGTCACCGCGATGCCGATGGAGTTGGAGATCGCGAGCCAGCGGGACGCGCGCACCGCGCGAGAGGGAACAGCCTCCGCGGCGGCCACGACGCCCTTTGCCTCTTCCGCCTCGATGCGCGCCCAGACGGCCGCATCGAAACTGCGGTCGAGACGCGACAGCTTCACCTGGTTTTGCAGCGACTGCTCGAGCCGCGCTTCGATCCGTTTCGTGTCACTCATGATTCAGCCTCCGACTCGCCCGCCAGGGCGGCGAGTCTCTTTCGTCCGCGATGCAGCAGCGCTTTCACTGTACCCGTGGGCATCGATAACAGCGCGCCGACTTCCTCACAGCTGCGATCTTCGAGATAAAACAGGACCACCACGCGCCGATAGGGTTCCGGCAGCCGCTCCAGCAGCTTGGCCACGTCGTACTCCGCCGCCGCCTGCCCGGGCGTTTCCAGACCGGCGGCATCGCGCCCGAAGAGCATGGGGTCACCGTCGTCATCGGCGACTTCGGCGAAATCCTCGAGCGGCACTATGCGGCGTTCTTTTTCCACCGCGGTGAGACAGGTATTGCGCGTGATGGTGTAGAGCCACGTCGAAAGCGCGGCACGCCCATCGAACCTGGGCAGCGCCTGCCACGCCTTGACGAAAACGGTCTGCGACATGTCCTCCGCCAAGGCGTGGTCCCGCAGGATGGAAAACGCCAGGTGCAGGACCTTCTGCCGATAGCGGTCCATGAGCCCTTCCAGCACGGCCCGACGATCCCCGGACCGCAAGGCCTCGAGGAGATCGGCATCCCGTTCCATGGCTGCCGACGGGGGCGGCACGCCCTGACTCATTTTTAACGCTGCCTGCACATGCTAGATACTGCGCAGCCGTATAACGGGTTGCATGGGCAGGGGGCAACCGCTCTTGCAACCGGATCAACGGCTGGCCGGTATCAAGGTCGTTCGCAACGATTACCTGGAGAAATCGATTATGGATCCGGCAGTTATTGGCACCTTCATCCCCATCGTGGCCATCACGTTGGGCATCGGCATCGGCGCCCTGGCCATCTGGTCAGAGCACAAGCGAAAGCTCGAGCTCATCGACCGGATTCACCGCGAGCGCATGCTGGCGCTCGAGAAAGGCGTTGAGCCGCCGGCGCTGCCGCCCGGTATGGTGGGTGACCTCGGCGCGAAGCCGAAGCTCGTACCCCGCTATCTGTGGCCTCGCGCCATGCGCAACGGCCTGATGATGTTGTTCGGTGGAATCGTGCTGTATTTCGCCGTGGACGAAGCCGGCGGGCGGGAAGGCGCCATGTTCATGCTGGTGCTCGCGGTGTTGGGCCTCGCCAACCTCATCTACGCCGCGGTGATCTGGAAGCAGGAAAAAGACGATCCGCCGAAGCTTTCCTGATGCGTCGACTCAGCTCAGGTCGGCGAGCAGCGCCGACCTGACGTTTTCGCCCACCGCGGCGATGACATGCTGGTAATGCGGATGATCCACGCCCACGCTCAGTGAAGCGCCGTCTTTCAACGCACGAGCCATGTCGTCGCTGAGCTCGAAACGCAGGAAGTGAACGGCCGACGTCTTGGTCTCGTTCTCCCTCTCGAGATCTTCATCGGCGATCGCGAACAGGCGCTCACAACCTGCCACCTGGATGAAGCAGCGGTCTTCGACGCCCCGCAGTTTCTCGAGCTGCGTCTTGCGGATTTCCGGATCGGGAAACTCGATGAGCAGCGTGGCCTTCCAGTTGCGTCCATCGGGTATCAGCGGGTTGTAGGCTTCGAGCTCCTCGGCGATTCCCTCGGCTTCGAAGATGCGCTCGGTGCGGAGCATTTCCTGCACCTGGTATTGCACGGTGAGGCGGTCCTCGAAGAGCCACCTCGTGTGCGGGCCGACGTTGAGCTGGCGATTCTTCTTGTGCGCGATGACGCGCGCGCGGAACTCCGGTCGTTCGCGCGAATAACGCTCGAGCGACATGAGATCGGCGGGCGCGAGCCGGGCGAGTGGATCAGATGCCATAGGCCTTGCGGATCAGAGTCAGTGGATGTTCGGCTTCGCGCGGCGCCGCGCCACCCTCGCCGGTAGTAAGCCCGCTCTGTATCTGGTGACCGGCCATCGGGCAGTCGCTCGAATAGTGATCGGGGTTCGCCGCCTGCACTTTGTTCATGACCGGTCGGCCGATCTTGACCGAGGCCGCGCGGTATTCCTTTTTCACCGCATACGTGCCGTTGTGGCCGGAGCAGCGCTCGATCACTTCCACGGTGGTATCGGGCACGAGACGCAGTACGTCGCGCGTCTTGAGACCGATGTTCTGCACGCGCAGGTGGCACGGCACGTGGTAACTCACCTTGCCGAGCTTTTCCTTGAAGTCGGTGCGCAGCAGGCCGGCCTTGTGCCGGTGCATGAGGTATTCGAACGGGTCGAAGATGCGCGCCTTGACGGCCTGGACGTCGGCGTCGCCCGGGAACATCAGCGGCAGCTCCTGCTTGAACATCAGCACGCAGGATGGAATGGGTGCGACGATGTCGTAGCCTTCATCGACGAGCTTTTTGAGCGCGGGGACGTTGAAGTTCTTGTACTTCTCGACGGTCTCGAGGTCGCCGAGCTCGAGCTTGGGCATGCCGCAGCACTTCTCCTTGCCGACGACCTTGACGGGAATGCCGTTGTGTTCGAACACGGCCGTCAGGTCTTCGGGCAGGTGCGGCTCATTGCGGTCGCCGTAACAGGTGACGAACAGTGCCACCTTGCCGGTGGTCGGGCCCGCGGCCCTCCCTTGCGGTTCCACCTTCCCGTCGCTCGCCACCTTGCGGGCGCGCGAGCTACCGGTCTTCGAATGGAATTTCGGGATCGGCGCGGTCCGGTCGACGCCGAGCGCCGACTCCAGCAGCGCACGTCCCGCCTTCGTGCCGTTCACCGCGTTGACCACTCCCGCGACCACCGGGATGCCGGCAATGCTGCCGAGTGCGCGCGTGTTCGACAGTAGTTTGTCGCGGAACGTGTGCTCGCCCTTCTGGTGCTGCACGTGCTTGGCGCGCAGCATCAGGTGAGGGAAGTCGACGTTCCACGGATGCGGCGGAACGTAGGGACACTTGGTCATGAAGCACATGTCGCAGAGGTAACAATGGTCCACGACGTCCCAGTAGACCTTCTTGTCCACGCCATCGAGTTCGAGCGTCTCGCTCGCGTCGATGGCATCGAACAAGGTGGGGAACGAATTGCAGAGGCTGAAGCAGCGGCGACAGCCATGACAGATGTCGAAGACGCGCTCGAGTTCTTTTTCGAGCGCCGCCTCGTCCGTGAACTGCGCGCTGCGCCAGTCGAGCGGATGACGCGAGGGCGCCTGCAGGCTGCCCTCGCGGATTCCCGTCTCTCCGGTCTTTCCCCCGGCTGCTTCTCCGGAAGTGGTGGCTCCTGAGCTCACAGCGTCGGCGCCGCGCTCAGATGGAATCGAGCGCCTTCTGGAAACGGTTCGCGTGCGAACGCTCGGCCTTCGCCAGCGTCTCGAACCAGTCGGCGATTTCCGCGAAGCCTTCTTCGCGCGCTTGCTTGGCCATGCCCGGGTACATGTCGCTGTACTCGTGGGTCTCGCCGGCGATCGCCGCCTTGAGATTGTTCTTGGTCTCGCCGATCGGCAGGCCCGTCGCCGGGTCGCCCACCGCTTCGAGATATTCGAGATGGCCGTGCGCGTGGCCCGTCTCGCCTTCGGCGGTGGAACGGAACACGGTCGACACATCGTTGTAGCCTTCGACGTCGGCCTTGGCTGCGAAATACAGATAACGACGATTCGCCTGCGACTCGCCAGCGAACGCGTCCTTCAGATTCTTCTCGGTCTTGCTGCCTTTGAGGTTCACGGCTCTCTCCTTAGGTATCGAGAATTGCTCTCAATTAGAATTGTTCTAAGTGCGCGCGACTCTACGACTGCGCGCGAGGCAACGTCAATCGAAAAGGTCATTGAAGATCGCCATCCATTCGTATCGTTTAAAGTCGCGCGCGTGAAAACCAAACCTGAAAAGCTTCCCGACTTCGAGCGATCGCTGAGCGAGCTCGAAGCCCTCGTCCAGAAACTCGAACAAGGCGACGTGCCACTCGAGGATGCGCTCAAGACTTTCGAACGCGGCGTCGCTCTCACGCGCCAATGTCAAACCGCGCTGCGCACTGCGCAACAGAAAGTCGAAGTGCTGCTGTCGAAGAACGGGGAAGAGAGCGTCGAGTCATTCGACGACGGCAGCGAGGACGAGGACGCGGATGACGCGGATGACACCGGGCGCTGAAGCGCTGCGCATGAACGCGCCCCGCTTCCTCGCCGAGCGCGTGCCGCTCTACCAGCAGCGCATAGAAGCCGTGCTCGCGCGCACCCTCGAGATCGACGGCGCCGAGACGCCGCGGCTGCTCGAGGCCATGCGCTACAGCACGCTGGGCGGCGGCAAGCGCGTGCGCCCGGTGCTCGTGTACGCCACGGGCGAAGCGCTCGGCGCCTCTCTCGATCAACTGGATGCTGCGGCGGCGGCCGTCGAGCTGATCCACGTCTACAGCCTGGTGCACGACGATCTGCCGGCGATGGACAACGATGACCTGCGCCGCGGCCGTCCCACCTGTCATCGCGCCTTCGACGAGGCCACTGCGATCCTGGTCGGTGACGCGTTGCAGGCGCGCGCCTTCGAGGTGCTGGCCCAGGCGCCGGGCGGGCTGAGCGCCTCGGCACGCCTCGAGATGCTGCGCGTCCTGGCCGATGCGATCGGCACGCGCGGCATGGCCGGAGGCCAGGCCATCGACCTCGAATCGGTCAAGCAAAAGCTCGATGAAGCCGCCCTCGAACGCATGCATCGCCAGAAAACCGGCGCGCTGATCCAGGCTAGCGTGCTCCTCGGTGCTATTTCTGCCGGTGTTCAAAGCGGTCCGGAGCGTGCGGCGCTGGCAGCGTTCGGCGCGGAAATCGGGCTCGCGTTCCAGATCCAGGACGACATCCTGGACGTCGAGGGAACGACGCAGTCGCTCGGCAAGCGTGCCGGCGCCGACGCGGACCGGATCAAGCCGACCTACCCCTCCGTACTGGGCATGGACCAGGCGCGCGCCCAGGCGCTGGCCCGACGAGACGGCGCCAAGGCGGCGCTCGCGCCGCTGGGGCCCAGGTTCGAGCATCTGGGCGAATTTGCCAATTTCCTGGTGGCGCGCATCAATTAGGACGGATCGTGGCGGCGCGGTGATCAATGGGGAGGAATGCGATCCCCGGCCGTCCCGCGTGAGTAGTCCGCAGGACACGCGTGTACACTTGCGCCGCAATGTCCACGGCCGACTTCGCGCTGCTGCGCTCCATCAATACACCTGCCGATCTGCGAGCCCATCCTGAGAGCGAGCTCGGCGAGGTCTGCGCTCAGCTCCGCAATTACCTGATCCGCACCGTGGCCACGCGCGGCGGACACTTCGCTGCCGGGCTCGGCACGGTCGAGCTGACCGTCGCGCTCCACTACGTATTCGATACGCCGAATGACCGGCTGGTCTGGGACGTGGGCCACCAGGCATATCCGCACAAGGTGCTCACGGGCCGCCGCGACCGCCTCGACTCGATCAAGCAGGGTGGCGGCCTCGCGCCCTTCCCCACGCGCACCGAGAGCGAGTACGACACTTTCGGTGTCGGCCATTCCAGCACGTCGATCAGCGCCGCCCTCGGCATGGCGGTGGCCGCGGAGCAGAAGAAAGAAGACCGCAAGGTCGTGGCCATCATCGGCGACGGCGCGATCACCGGTGGCATGGCGTGGGAGGCATTGCTGAACGCGGGTTCCCGCAAGACCAACCTCCTCACCGTGCTCAACGACAACGACATGTCGATTTCCGAGAACGTCGGCGCGCTGTCGAACTACTTTGCCAAGGTGCTCTCGGGCCGCATGTATTCGACGCTGCGCTCCGGCGGCAAGAAGATGCTCAAGCAGATGCCCACCATGTGGGAGCTGGCGCGCCGGTCCGAGGAGATGATGAAGGGCATGGTCCTGCCCGGCACCATCTTCGAGGAGCTGGGCTTCAACTACATCGGGCCGATGAACGGCCACGACATCAAGGAGCTGGTGACCACGTTGCGCAACATGCGCAACCTCAAGGGTCCGCAGCTGCTGCACGTCGCCACGCGGAAGGGCAAGGGATACGAGCCCGCCGAGAAGGACCCGATCAAGTGGCATGGGCCGGGCCCGTTCGATCACGTCAGCGGCACCATCTTCAAGGAAAAGGCCACCGGTCCCAGCTACTCGCAGGTGTTCGGCCAGTGGCTCTGCGACATGGCCGCGCGCGACGAGCGCATCGTCGGCATCACGCCCGCCATGCGCGAAGGCTCGGGCCTGGTCGAGTACTCGAAGAAATTTCCGCAGCGCTATTTCGACGTGGCGATCGCCGAGCAGCATGCGGTGACGTTTGCGGCAGGCCTCGCCTGCGAGGGCCTGCGGCCCGTGGTCGCCATCTACTCGACATTCCTGCAGCGCGCCTACGACCAGCTCATCCATGACGTGGCCTTGCAGAACCTGCCGGTGGTGTTCGCGCTCGATCGCGCCGGGCTGGTCGGCGGCGATGGCGCCACTCACCAGGGCAGCTACGACTACTCGTTCCTGCGTTGCATACCCAACATGACGGTGATGGCGCCCGCCGACGAAAACGAGTGCCGGCAGATGCTCTATACCGCGACGACTATCGAAGGTCCGTCGGCCGTGCGTTATCCGCGCGGGCAGGGTCCGGGCACACCCATCGTCGCGGAGATGACCGCACTGCCCGTGGGCAAGGCGCACGTCCGGCGCATGGGGTCCTCGGGCCTGCTCATCCTCGCGTTCGGCGCGATGGTGCGCCCCGCGGAAATCATCGGCGAGAAGCTCAACGCCACCGTAGTGAACATGCGGTTCATCAAGCCGCTCGACGAAGAACTGGTATTGCGATTCGCCGAGACGCACACCGGGCTCGTGACCATCGAAGAGAATGCAGTCGCGGGTGGCGCGGGTTCCGCGGTACTGGAGCTGCTTGCGAACTGCGGACGCACCCTGCCCTCGCTGACCCTGGGCATCCCCGACCGCTTCGTCGAACACGGCTCGCGCGAGGATTGCCTGGCGCTGGCGGAGCTCGACCTGCCCAGCCTCGAGTCCGCGGTGCGCCGCTGGTGGGAGCATCTGCCGGCTGCGAAAATGCTGGCCGCCGGTACATAAGCGCCGCGGCCCGCGAGAAACGCGCGCACCGCCGCCCAATTTCCCCGCCTTCTCCCCAATGAGGGGTTGAACCCGACGCCAAAGCCCGCAAACTGTGCGCGCTTTTCCACATCCAGGTCTGCCAATGAGTTCCGTTGCTCCCAAGGCCCAGGTGCTGTCCGTCGAGGACGTGCAGAGCCGCGCCGACACCCGCCAGATCCCGATCAACAAGGTCGGCATCCGCGACATCAACCACCCGGTGAAGGTGAAGGATCGTTCCGCGGGCGAACAGCACACCGTGGCCAACTTCAACATGTACGTGAACCTGCCGCACAACTTCAAGGGCACGCACATGTCGCGGTTCGTGGAAATCCTGCACCGCGAGCGCGAGATCTCCGTGGAGTCTTTCGGCGTGCTGCTGGCGGAAATGACCGATCGACTCGAGGCCGACTCCGGCCACATCGAGATGAGCTTCCCCTTTTTCGTGATGAAGAAGGCGCCGGTGTCGGGTGTCGAAAGCTACCTCGACTATCAATGCAGCCTGCATGGCGAGCGCGTCGACGGCCAGACCGAGATGTGGGTGAAGGTCATCGTGCCGGTCACCAGCCTGTGCCCCTGCTCGAAGAAGATCTCCGAGCGTGGCGCGCACAACCAGCGTTCGCACGTGACGATCACCGCGAAGCTGCGCGAGCACATGTGGATAGAGGAGCTCATCGAGATCGCCGAGAGCGAAGCGTCCTGCGAGCTCTATGGCATCCTCAAGCGACCCGACGAAAAATACGTCACCGAACGCGCCTACGACAACCCGAAGTTCGTCGAGGACATGGTGCGTGACGTGGCGGTGCGGCTCAACGATGAACCGAGGATCGCGGCCTATGTCGTGGAATCGGAAAATTTCGAGTCGATCCACAACCACTCCGCGTATGCTTTGATCGAGCGCGACAAGGACACGGACGAATAGTTTTCCAGGGGCGCCGCGCTGCCGTCCGGGAGCCAGATGCCGAAGGCAAAGTTTTCGCAGACCGGGCCCCGCCGCCGCTGGTGCGCCGCGCCAGCCCTGTCCGCGCTCCTTTGCAGCACGTGGGCCGCCGCCGGCGATTTCACGATCACCACCCGGCAACGTGATTCTCGGCCGCTGGCCGGCGCGGTGGTCACGATCGAATCCGAAGCTGCGAACGCGCGGGCCGCGCCACCCATCGCGGCGATCATGGACCAGGTCGATCTCGCGTTCGTGCCGGACGTGCTGGTAATCCCCGTCCATTCCACGGTGCAGTTCCCCAACAGCGACGCCGTCAGTCACCAGGTGTATTCGTTTTCGGGTGCCCGGTCCTTCCAGCTGCCGCTGTATCGGGGCAAGCCCTATCCACCCGTGGTGTTCGACCAGCCGGGCGTGGTCACGCTCGGCTGCAACATCCACGACAACATGGTCGCCTACATCTTGGTCACGAGCGCCGCGCACTTCGGCCGAACCGGCGCCGACGGGCGATGGACCACGAACAACCTGCCGCCCGGGCGCTATCGCGTGCGCGTCTGGCATCCGCTGATCAACGAAGGTCACGAGGTGGCCAGCGAGATCACCGCGGAAGCCGCCAACGGCGCCACCGAGATCCGCCTTTCGCGCAGCCTCCGGCCGGCGCCCCTGACCGGACGCCCGCACTCATGGGACTACTGAAGCGCCACACGTGGCTGCTGATCGCGGCGGCGGCGCTCGCGCCCGCGGCGCGCGCCGCGGACTGGCAGCTGGCGCTCGACCTGCGGGCGGTGAGCTCCG
Source organism: Steroidobacteraceae bacterium (assembly GCA_035525785.1). GTDB lineage: Bacteria > Pseudomonadota > Gammaproteobacteria > Steroidobacterales > Steroidobacteraceae > CADEED01. Next base: position 21,429 of record DATLDQ010000001.1, read on the forward strand.
ATGGTCGCGAATCGTTTCTCGACAACGGGCTCGGCAAGCTGCGCTTCGACGAGGACCACCAGGGCGTCCAGCTCGGCCGCTTGCGTCTTGCGATCGACCAGCCCATCGGCGAAGTGTTCACGGCGCACGCCGAAGCCTCGGTCTGGGATGGCGACGACAAGAACCCCATCGATCTCACCGAGGCCTACCTCGAGTACCGCCCCTATCCACGCGGCGGCTTCAAGTCGCGCGTGCGTCTCGGCGCCTTCTATCCACCGATGTCCCTCGAGAGTCGCGCGTCGGGGTGGGAGACGCCGTACACCATTACGCCGTCGGCGATCGGCACCTGGATAGGCGAGGAGCTGCGCACCGTCGGCCTCGAAGGCCGGGTCGACTGGTTGGGCACGCGGCTCGGCCATTCCTTCGACCTGCAGATGACGGCCGCGCTGTTGGGGTGGAACGATCCGGCCGGCACGCAGATCGCGGCACATGGCTGGGCGATGCACGACCGGCAGACCACGCTGTTTGGTCGCGCGGGTGCGTGGCAGCCCGACCCGGCTCTCGCGAAGAAGGAGTTGTTCGCCGAGATCGACGATCGGCCCGGGTACTACGTCGGCGCGCAGGCACGTTACCTCGATCGCGCGATCCTCGAGGTCCTGCACTACGACAACCGCGCCGACCCCAGGGTGTTCGATGCTTCGTTGCGCGACTTCGCGTGGCTCACAAAATTCGATGCCGCGGGTCTGCGCATCGAAACCGGCAACGGCTGGACGGCGCTCGTTCAGGCGCTGGACGGCGACACCTTCATCGCACCCGGCGGCTTCTGGCTCAAGTGGTCCTACGACTCGCAATCGGCGCTGCTCGCGAAGCGCCAGGGCCCGCACATGCTGGCGCTGCGTTACGACCGGTTCGCAGTGGAATTCCAGGACGACGGTAGTCTGCCCGGCAGCGAAGATGGCAACGCCTGGACGGTGGCGTATTCCTGGGACCGGGGCGGCCCGTGGCGATTCGCGCTCGAATGGCTCCGCGTGAAGAGCGACGTGCCGGCGCGCGCGGCGTTGCTCGCCGAGGCGCCCCTCGCCACGGAGACCAAGATCGAATTTTCCGCGCGTTATCTGCTTGGCGGCGCCTTTTGACGAGGCTTCGGGTAGTTCGATGCCCAGGGAGATCCGGGTTGCGACTCCAGTCGCTCGCGCGCGCGCTCGCCGGGTTGGCGGTCCTCGCCGTGCTGCTGTCGCCCCCGGCTCACGCACAAGAGCATGAAGAGCCCGGGCTGCTGGTGTTCGCGGCCGCGTCCCTCTCGGATGTCGTGGGTGAGCTGTCGGCGGTCTGGGAGAAGTCCTCCCACGTGCCGGTCAAACTATCGTTCGCGGCGAGCTCGGTACTGGCGCGTCAGATCGAGGCAGGCGCTGCCGCCGACGTGTTCGTGTCCGCGGACCAGGAATGGATGGACTACCTCGCGACCCGGAAGCTCATCGACGCCGCTTCGCGGCGCGACCTCGTGGGCAACGGCCTGGTGCTGATCGCGCCGGCGGACAGCCGCACGAAGATCGAGATCGTACCCGGCTTCAGACTGGCCGACGCGCTGGCCGGCGGGCGGCTCGCGATCGCGGATCCGGACACCGTGCCTGCCGGCCGCTACGCACGCGCGGCGCTAACAAACCTGGGAGTCTGGGAGCAGGTCGCGGACCGGCTGGTTCGCGCCGAGAACGTGCGCTCCGCCCTCACCTACGTGGCGCGCGGTGAGGCCCCGATAGGCATTGTTTATTCGACTGATGCACGGATCGAGAAGAGAATCCGCGTGCTCGACAGTTTCCCCGATGACAGCCATCCGCCGATTACTTATCCAGCGGCCGCCACCGCGTCCGCGCGGCAGCCCGCGGTGTCGTACCTGGCGTACCTGGGAAGCAGCGAGGCCACGATCGTTTGGAAAAAGCACGGTTTCAGGGAGCCCAGGAAATGAAGATGTCGACCTCACTGCGTGCGGCAATCGCCCTGGCGCTCGGCCTGGCGGTGACTCCTGCATTCGCCGAAGACGCCGCGCTCAAGGCGGAGATCGAAGCGCTGCGCGCGCAGATGCAGGCGCAAGCGAGGCTGCTGGCCGAGCAGCAGGCGAAGCTCGAAGAACTCACGAAAAAACTTCAGGCACCGGCTGACGCGCCGGCACAGTCAGCGCCGGCACAGGTTGCCGCCGCCCCCGATGTGCCGAAGCTCGCCTTCAACAACGGTCGCCCGACCTTCACATCGGCGGATGGCAAGTCATCGATGTCCGTGCGCGCGATCGCGCAGATGGATGGCGCGATATACGGCGAATCCGCCGAGGGCCCTCTGGCCGCCGATTTCCGCCGCGGCTCGGTCGGCGGCGGCCGCGAGAACAATGCGGCGCGCGATTTCTCCGATGGCTTCAGCTTCCGCCGCGCGCGCTTCGGCGTCGATGGCGTGTTCAACAGCAACTGGAACTACCGGCTGCTGTTCGAGTTTGCCGGCAGCGGCACCGAAGGCCCGGCGCGCATCAATGACGCCTGGATTTCGTACACGGGTTTCGCGCCCTTCGCATTCCAGGTCGGCGCGTTCTCGCCGCCGTCCAACATGGACGACAGCACCACGCCGGACGACCAGGTGTTCGTCGAGCGCGCGAGCGCCGCCGAACTGTCGCGCGCGCTGGGGGGCGCCGACGGCCGGCTCGGCTTCGGTGTGCGCAGCGGCGGCAAGCGCTGGATGAGCGCGCTGAACCTCACGACGCGCACCGTCAATGACGCCGAGATGTTCGACAGCCAGTTGGCGGCCGTCGGCCGCGTCGGTGGGCTGGTCGCGACCAGCGACGACTTCAACGTGCACCTGGGCGCGAACGCCACCTATGTATTCTCCCCCGCGGACCAGGGCTCCTCGGCTTCGCCACCGCGCCATCCACTGCGCTTCCGCGATCGACCCGAGGTGCGTGTCGACGGCTTGCGCCTCATCGACACCGGCTCGATCGACGCGGCACATGCCAGCGCCTACGGCGTCGAAGTCGGCGCCAACTGGAGGAGCTTCTACGTTCAGGCCGAGAACTTCTGGTTCGACGTGGACCGCCGCGACGCGACGCTCGACGATCCCTCTTTCGGCGGCTACTACCTGCAGGGCAGCTGGCTGATCACCGGCGAAACGCGCCGCTACAACGCCGCGACCGGCTCATTCCAGAATCCACGCCCGAAGGCTCCCTTCGCGCATGACGGCGGCTGGGGCGCCTTCGAGCTCGCGGCGCGCTTCAGCCACGCCGATCTGAATTTCAACGAGGGTGATGCGGGTCTTGCGCCGGTGGCCAGCGCCATCCGCGGTGGCGAGCAGGACGTCCTGGCGCTGGGCATCAACTGGTATGTGAACGCGAACATCAAGTTCCTGCTCGACTACCTGATGATCGACGTGAATCGCCTGAATCCCGCGGGCCCCGGCAACACCGCGCCATTCGGAGCCGGCGTCGCGACGCCGCCCATCGGCGCCGAGATCGGCCAGGACCTGGACGCCTTCGTGCTGCGCACGCAGTTCAGCTTCTGAGAAAAAGGGGACAGATCTATTTTCGGCAGCCGAAAATAGATCTGTCCCCTTTTTCGGTCGCAACTACTCGAGTGGCTGATCGTTGCCCTGCAGGCGCGACACCAGCGCCTTGAGGAACACGCGGTTGAACCGCAGCTGGCACGCGGCCGACACCTGCTCGAGCAGCGTCGAGCTCACGCGCAGCACGGTCACGGCGGTTTCCGCCTTGATGGTCGCCGTTCGACGCGCGCCGCGCACATAACTGGTCTCGCCGAAGCAGTCGCCGGAATCCATGGATCCCAGCGCCTTGCCGTGGCGCTCCACGGTGCACTTGCCGTTGACGAGGATGTAGAAGCGGTCGTCCATTTCGCCCTCTTTCACGATCTCCTCGCCCGCCGGGTAGTCGGTCATGCTGCTGGCGCGCAGCACCTCCCAGATCTCGGCGTGTGAAAAGTCGTGGAAGAAGCGCAGACGGCGCAGTACGTTGAATTGTTCCTGCTGGTCGACGCGGGCATTCTGCTCGCGCAGGCGCTGGTGCACGCGCGTGAGCTCGGCCGCGAAATCGGCGCCTGACTTCTGGCGCTTGTCCGGCGCCTTCATCATCGCCGTGGCGATGATCTCCTCGAGATCCTCGGGGACGTCCTTGCGCTGCGTGTGGATCGGCGGCGGCGTGGCGTACACGATCTGGTGCAGCAGCTTCACGAGGTTGCCGGCGCGGAACGGCCGGATACCCGTGAGCAGCTCGTACATCACCGCGCCCAGAGAATACAGGTCGGAGTGGTGCGTGAGCTCGAGGCTCTGCACCTGCTCGGGCGACATGTACGAGGGCGACCCGGCGATGCCCTCGATGCGCGAGATCTCGGAGTCCGCGATCAGCGCGATGCCGAAGTCGATGATGCGCACGTCGGAATCCTGCGTGAGCATGATGTTCGACGGTTTGATATCCCGGTGGATGACCCCACGCGTATGGGCGTAGTGCAGCGCCTTCGCGCACTTGAACATGATCTCCACCACGTCGTCGACGCGCAGGAGGTTGTCAGGGCGGCAGTACGACGAGAGCGTGCGCGCGCCGTGCACGTGCTCGGTGACGATGTAGCAGCGGCCGTTCTCTTCGCCGGCGTCGTAGATGGGCAGGATGTGCGGGTGCTGCAGCATGCCCACCATGTGGGCTTCCGACAGGAACATCTTGCGCGCGATCTTGGCGCGTTCGTCGCTCGCATCCTGGTCCATGTTGTAGACCTTGATGGCGACGTCGCGGCCGTAATAGGCGTCGTGCGATAGATAGACCGTGCCGGTGGACCCGCGGCCTACCTCGTTGATGATTACATATTTACCGATGCGATCCGGAACGCGGCTCTCCAGGATCTTCTGCGCCTGCGCTTCGGTCCCGGTACCCGTACCGATCGTGGTGGCTTGCAACGGCATGACGAACGGCAGAATAAGGCCGCGTGCCCGCAACGGATGTGACCCGCTTCAAGGGATCACCGGCGAGCCGCGAGGTAACGGCGAATGCCTACGTGGCGAAGTGGTCGAAACCGGACCCCGAGAACTGCATCACACCTCCCCGGGCGAAAACCCGCACGCCCTTTCCGGCCACCAGGCTGCCGATGCGCGTGACCGGACCCAGCCCGCGCGCGACGGCATTCGTCATGGCGCCGAGTCTCGCGAGCGGGACGGCGAACAGCAATTCGTAGTCCTCACCACCCGTGAGCGCGTACTCCCGCGCCGCTTCGCGGCCCACGGCGCCCAACAACGATTCGGACACCGGCAACGCCGCGGCGTCGAGTTCCGCGCCGCAGCCGCTGGCGGCGCAGAGCTTCTCGAGGTCGCCGCCCAGGCCATCCGAGACGTCGATGCAGGCGCTGGCGAGGCCTCGCAGTGCCACACCGATGTCGCATCGCGGCGTCGGGAACAGGAAGCGGTCGCGCAGTATCTGGGCCGACATGGCGTCGGGGACGTGCAGCCGGCCTTGCTCGAGTGCAAGGCCTGCCGCCGAATCTCCGGGCGAGCCCGAGACGAATACGGCGTCACCCGGCTGTCCGCCCTTGCGTTCGAGCGCGACGCCGATGGGAACGATGCCCACCATGGTCACCGTGATGCTCAGCGGCCCACGCGTGGTGTCGCCGCCTATCAACGCGACGCCGTGTTTGCGGCACAGGTCTCCAGCCGCGCGCGAGAACTGCGCCAGCCACGCTTCATCCGCCTTGGGCAAGGTGAGCGCCAGCACTGCCCAGGCCGGTTCGGCGCCCATGGCGGCGATGTCCGAGAGATTCACGGCGAATGCCCGGTGACCGATGGAAGCGGCGGGCGAGCCCGGCGGGAAGTGCACGCCCTCGAGCAAGGAGTCGGTGACCACGACCAGCTCTCGCGAGGATGGCGGCATCACCACCGCGCCATCGTCACCCACACCGATGCGCACGTCGGTGCGCTCGGCGCCGACGCGGGAGAAATACCTCGTGATGAGTTCGAATTCACCCGCGGCCATGTGGATCTCTCGAAGGACGGCGCCGCTCGGACGCCGCAGGAGTGGCGCGCGAGCGCCTGGCTAGTGCTCGTGCGGCCGCAACTGCTTGGCCGCGGTGTCCAGCACCGCGTTCACGAACTTGTGGCTGTCGGTGGCGCCGAACCGCTTGGCGAGACCCACGGCCTCGTTGATCACCACGCGGTATGGCACGTCGGGGGCCGAGCGCAGCTCGTGCGCGCCGACCCAGAGCACCGCGCGCTCCACCGGATCGAGCTCGGTGGGCTTGCGGTCCATCCACGTGGCGAGCGCGGTGTCGAGCGCCTCGCTGTGCGTGCAGACTTCGGTGACCATCTGGTTGAAGTAACCGCGGTCGGCCTTGCGCATGTCTTCGTCCGCGGCGAATTCGCTGACGACGTCCTGCCAGGGCGCCGAATTGAGCTGCCAGCGATACAGCGCCTGCATGGCAAGCTTGCGCGCCACGGCGCGGCGGGCCGAGGCGGGACTGATACCGGGACTCACCTGCGCACCTTCCGCTTGCCCGCACCGCGCGGCTTGTTCGACGAAGAACCCGCGCGCGGCGGCAGAGCGGGCGACAGCAGCTGGATCATCTCGAGTGCCGCCTCGAGTGACTCGCGTCCCTTGTTCATGCGCGCGACGTCGGCGCGCTCCTCGGCCTGCGCCTGGTTCTCGGTGGTCAGCACGCCGAAGATCACCGGCACGCCCGTGGACAGCCCGGCGTCCATGAGGCCGCGCGCGCACTCACCGGCGACGTAATCGAAGTGTGGCGTGTCGCCGCGAATCACGCAGCCCAGCGCGACGACGGCATCGACGCCGCCACTCGCCGCGAACATCTTGGCCGCGAGCGGCAGCTCGAAGGCGCCCGGCACTCGTTCGACCAGCAGGCGCGAATCGTCGCCCCCGTGATCGCGCCAGGCCTGGCGGGCGCCTGCGATGAGCTGGTCGACCAGCGCAGCATTGAAGCGCGCGGCGATGAGCACCACGCGGCGGCGGCTGGCATCGGAGCGAACACTGGAAATGGAACCGGTCATGAGGGCGCGAAGTATACCGGCCTACTCGGCCACGTATCCCGTGATCTCGAGGCCGAAGGCCGATATGCCCTGCAATTGTTTGGGCGCAGACAGCACCTGCATGCGCGTCACACCGAGATCCTTGAGTATCTGCGCGCCAATGCCATAGGTGCGCAACACCTGTGGCGGCGCGTGCAATGCAGGCTTCGATGCGACGTTCTGTGCCGTCTTCTGGTTCAGGGCCGCCACCGCGTCGGCGAGCTCGCGCGGCGAACTGTGATCGCGCAAGACGATCACCACGCCGGCACCCACCTCGGCGATGCGCTTCATGGCATCGCGCAGCGTCCACGTGCGGCCGGGCTCGCGCAGCCCGACGATGTCGCTCAACGTATCGATGGGATGCACGCGTACCAGCGGCGAGTTGACCGCGCCGAGATCGCCGCGCACCAGCGCGAGGTGCACGTCCTTGTGGACATGATCCTCGTAGGCGATGAGGCGGAACGCGCCGAATTCCGTCTGCACGTCCTGCTCGGCGATGCGTTCGACCGAACGCTCCTGCTTCAGGCGGTAGCGGATCAGGTCGGCGATCGTGCCGATCTTGATGCCGTGCTTCTCCGCGAAAGCTTCGAGATCGGGGCGCCGCGCCATGGTGCCGTCGTCGTTCATGATCTCGACGATCACCGAGGATGGATCGAGCCCCGCGAGGCGCGCCAGGTCGCAACCGGCTTCGGTATGACCCGCGCGAGTCAGCACACCGCCCGGTTGCGCCATCACCGGGAAGATGTGCCCGGGCTGTCGCAGGTCTTCGGGACGCGCCTCGGGCGCCACCGCCGTGAGCACGGTGTGAGCGCGGTCGTGCGCGGAGATGCCGGTGGTCACGCCCTCCGCCGCTTCGATGGAGAGCGTGAAGTTGGTGCGATGCTCGCGGTGCGTCTCGCTCACCATGAGCGGCAGGCGCAGCTGGCGGCAGCGGTCCGCGGTCAGTGTCAGGCAGATGAGCCCGCGACCGAAACGCGCCATGAAGTTGATGTCCGCGGCGCTCACCTTCTGCGCGGCCATGAGCAGGTCGCCTTCGTTCTCGCGATCCTCGTCGTCCATGATCACGACCATGCGGCCGGCGGCGATGTCGGCGAGTATTTCTTCGATGCTGTTCAGCGGTTTCATTTTATTTCTGTGTTCAGCCGTTCGACGTAACGCGCCAGCAGGTCGATCTCGAGATTGAGGCGCGAGCCGCGTTCGAGCCCACCCAACGTGGTGACTTCGAGCGTATGCGGGATCAGGTTGATGGAAAAACGCGGGCCTGCCACCGCATTCACGGTGAGACTCACGCCATCGAGCGTCACCGAGCCCTTGCGCGCGATGTAGCGCGCGAGTTCCTGCGGCGCTGACAGCTCCACGCGCAGCGACCGCGCGTCTGCGACCGTCGACAGCACCTCTGCGATGCCGTCGACATGACCCGAGACCCAGTGGCCGCCGAGACTGTCGCCGGCGCGCAAGGCGGGTTCCAGGTTCACGCGAGCTCCGGCCCGTCGGCCAGCGAGCGTCGTCACGCTGAGCGTCTCGGCGGACACATCGGCAACGAAGGCCGAGGCGCGCCGCTCGGCGACCGTGAGGCAGACGCCATCGACGCAGATGCTGTCGCCGAGATTGAGCCGGTCGGCGGCGATGCCCGCGTACGCGATCTCGAGGCGTACGTCGCGCGCGCCTTCCGCTCCGGCGCGCAGCTCGACGCTCGCCACCGTGCCGATCTCCTGGACGATGCCCGTGAACATGCTCCTCATCCTTCCTTGCCGGCACGCGGACGCAGTCGCAGGCGCAAGTCCGCACCGATGTGTTTCGAATCCAGCAGATCGAACCCGGGCGCGGCCGCGAGCTTGGTCAGGCGCGCGAGCTTCGCGAGAGGCCTCGCGTGCGGACCGAGAAGGCGCGGCGCCACGTACAGCAACCACTCGTCCACGAGGCCCGCGGACAACAGCGCGCCTGAGAGTCGCGGACCGGCTTCCACCAGCACTTCGTTGATCTCGAGCTCGGCGAGTCGCGCAAATACGCGTTTGAGATCGAGGTGCGCGCGCAACGTGCGGATCGGCTCGACGCGCACCGCATCGGTCGCGCCGGCCGGCGGCTTCTTCCCCGGCGCCGCGCCGGTGAACACCAGCACCTCGCCCGGCGGCGCAAAGATGCGCGCTGACTTCTTCACGCGGCGGCGGCGATCGAGCAGCACGCGCAGCGGTTGTCGCGACGACTCGATGCGCACGTCGAGGCGCGGGTCATCCGCGAGCACCGTGTCGGCGCTGGTCAGCACCGCCGAACTGAGCGCGCGCCAGTGCTGCACGTCCGCGCGCGCTTCCTCACCGGTGATCCACTGGCTCTCACCGTTCGCCAGGGCCGTGCGGCCGTCGAGGCTGGCCGCGGACTTCAATCGCACGAACGGACGCTTCTCGCGCATGCGCAGCAGGAAGCCGGCGTTGAGATCGCCCGCCTCCTTCGCGAGCAGCCCGGACTCGACCGTCACACCCGCCTCGCGCAGTAGCTTGGCCCCGCCGCCGTTCACGCGTGGGTTCGGGTCGGCGATGGCGAACACGACGCGGCGCACCCCGGCCGCGAGCAGCACGTCCACGCAAGGCGGGGTTCGGCCGTGGTGGCAGCAGGGTTCGAGCGTGACGAACGCCGTGGACCCACGCGCGCGCTCACCCGCGGCACGGATCGCGATGGGTTCGGCGTGCGGCTCACCCGCACGTTCGTGCCAGCCCTCGCCCACGATCTCTTCGTCGCGCACGAGCACCGCGCCCACGCGCGGATTCGGGTGCGTGCTGTACAGACCGCGCTGGGCGAGCTCCAGCGCGCGGCGCATGGCGGTTTCATCGAAGGCGCTGAACTTCATGCCCCCGCCTTGCCCTTGTCTTTCGCCTGGCGCGACTTCGGCGTGTCGCCGGGCAGCAGCTCGAGCTGGTCCTCGCTGGGTATCCGGCCGCGGCGATGATGTAGACGGTCGATCTCCTCGCGGAAAGCCTCCACGTCCTGGAACTGGCGGTACACGGAGGCGTAACGCACGTAGGCCACTTCATCGAGCTTGTGCAGCTCGTCCATGACGATCTCGCCGATCTGCCGCGACGTGACTTCGCGCTCGCCGAGCCCGCGCAGCTTGCGCGTGATGTGGCCGACCGCGTCTTCGATGGACTCACCGCTCACTGGGCGCTTTTCGAGCGCCTTGGTAAGACCGTTGCGCAGCTTGCCCTCATCGAAAGGCACGCGCCGCTGGTCGCTCTTGATGACCATGGGCATGACCAGCTCCGCGGTTTCGAACGTGGTGAACCGCTCACCACATTGCAGGCACTCGCGGCGACGGCGGATCTGCGCGCCCTCGGCCGCCAGACGCGAGTCGTTCACCTTGGTTTCCGGATGCGCGCAGAAGGGACAGTACATGGCCCGCCTAGCTACACGTCCGGCCGGCCCCCGCTATGGAGGGCCGTGCCATCAGGGACCATACACCGGGTAACGCCGGCAGAGCTCGGACGCCGCCGCGCGCGCCTTCTCGATTGCCGCGTCGCTGCCATTCGCATCGAGCACGTCGGCGATCCAGTCGGCGATCTGCTCGAACTCCGCCTGCTTGAAGCCGCGCGTGGTGCCGGCTGGGGTGCCGATGCGGATGCCGCTGGTGACCATCGGCGGGCGCGGGTCGTTGGGCACCGCGTTCTTGTTCACCGTGATGTGCGCCTTGCCGAGCGCCGCGTCCGCATCCTTGCCGGTGATGTCCTTGTCGGAGAGGTCGAGCAGGAAGAGATGGTTGTCGGTGCCGCCGCAGACGATCTTGTAGTTGCGCTTCTGCAGCCGCGCCGCCATGGCGCGCGCGTTCACGACCACCTGCTTCTGGTAGTCCTTGAACTCGGGCTGCAGCGCTTCCAGGAAGGCCACCGCCTTGGCCGCGATGACGTGCATCAGCGGGCCGCCCTGCGTTCCGGGGAACACCAGCGAGTTGAGCTTCTTGGTGATGGCGTCGTTGGCGCGCGCCAGGATCAGGCCGCCGCGCGGACCGCGCAGAGTCTTGTGCGTGGTGGTGGTGACCACGTCGGCGTACGGCACGGGGTTCGGATATTCACCCGCTGCCACGAGGCCGGCGACGTGCGCCATGTCGACGAACAGATAGGCGCCCACCGAGTCGGCGATCTCGCGGAACTTCTTGAAATCGAGGAAGCGCGAATAGGCGGAGAAGCCGGCGACGACCATCTTCGGCTTCTCGGCCAGCGCCTGCGCGGCCAGCGCGTCGTAGTCGATCTCGCCCGTGTCCGGACGGATGCCGTATTGCACCGCGCGAAACAGCTTGCCGGAGAAGTTGACCTTGGCGCCGTGCGTGAGATGGCCGCCGTGATCGAGGCTCATGCCGAGGATGGTGTCACCCGGGTTGATCAGCGCGAGATAGGCGGCGGCGTTCGCCTGCGAACCCGAGTGCGGCTGCACGTTGGCGTAGTCCGCGCCGAACAGCTTCTTGGCGCGGTCGATGGCCAGCTGCTCGGCGATGTCGACGAACTCGCAGCCCCCGTAGTAGCGCTTGCCCGGATAGCCTTCGGCGTACTTGTTGGTGAGTACCGAGCCCTGCGCCTCGAGCACACGAGGGCTCGCGTAGTTCTCCGAGGCGATCAGCTCGATGTGATCTTCCTGGCGCTGGCGCTCGTTCTTGAGGGCGGTCTCGAGCTCGGGGTCAAAGCCACCGATGGTCATCGCGGTTCGAAACATGGATTGGGCCTCGCGGGTGAATCCGGGGGGCCGCGAATTGTAAGGTGCCGCGTGAGGAAAGTGGGGAAAAGCCGCGAAAAAACCCCTACCAATCCCGGGGATTAGCCGCGACGCGGCTTTTCTTCACTTTCAAACCTGACACCGAGCAAGCCCTGCACCACCCCGGCCCATGCCTGGGCGAGGTTGATGCGGTTGTAGCCGCCGCCGCCGGTTCCGAGAACGCGGCCATGGCCAAGCTCTTCCGCCAGCGCCGAAAGATCGCGCGCGGCGCGCTCGTGCGTGGCGGGAGAGAACCGCATGTGCGTGATGGGGTCGCCTTCGACGCTGTCCGCGCCGGCCTGGAGCAGGATGAACTCGGGCTCGTGCTTGCGGACATGGGCCAGTACCTGGGGCCAGACTTCCGCGAACACGGCGTCGTTTGCGCCGGGCGGCACCGGGATGTTGAGCTTGCTGCCGGAGCCCGCGCCGGTGCCAGCCTCTTCTGCCGCGCCCGTGCCGGGATAGAGATAGCGCCCGTCCTCGTGAATGTCCGCGAAGATGAGCCCCGGGTCGCTCTCGAAACCGTAGTACATGCCGTCGCCGTGGTGCGCGTCGATATCCACGTAAGCAATGCGCTTCAAGCCGTGGTTGCGGCGAAGCATTTCGGCCGCGACCCCGCAGTCGTTGAACACGCAGAAGCCGGCGGCGCCATCGCGCTGCGCATGATGCAGACCGGCGATGGGTACGAATGCCCGGCGCGCCCGCCCCGCCATGATCTCGTCGGCGGCGAACAGCGTCGCACCCACCACGTCCGCCGCCGCCTCATAGACGCCGCGCCATGCCGGCGTGTCGCCGGCATCGAGATAGCCCTCGCCCGTGCGCGAGCGTTCCGCGACGAAGTCGAGGTAGCGCGGCGTATGAAAAGATTGCAATTCGTCGCGCGTGGCGGCGCGCGTCTCGGCGATGCGCACGCGCCGATCGAGACCACGCTTGGCGAACTCCGCGAGGAAGGCGGCATGGCGATCGGGCCCGAAGGGATGGCCGTCACCGAACCCGTAACGCGCCAGGCGTTCGCCGGCCACGAGCAGAACGGAAGCTTCAGCGGACAGAGCCCCTCTCCTTCATTGCCCTCTCCCTCATTTTTGTGTCGCCCGGTGCGGTAACCAACCCGGGGCGCGCGGAAACGTAGCACAGGGCAATGGCGGCTGGATGTAGAATTCCGCGCCCTTTCGACCCCATTTGCACGGACACATGGCCCAATACATCTACACGATGAACCGGGTTGGCAAGGTTGTGCCACCCAAGCGCGTCATCCTGCGCGACATCAGCCTCTCCTTCTTCCCTGGCGCCAAGATCGGCGTGTTAGGCCTCAACGGCTCGGGCAAGTCCACGCTGCTCAAGATCATGGGCGGCATCGACACCAACTACGAAGGCGAGGCGCGCGCGCAGTCCGGCATCAAGGTGGGTTACCTGCCACAGGAGCCCGAGCTCGATCCTGACAAGGACGTGCGCTCGGTAGTGATGGAGGGCCTGGGCGGAGCTTTCGCGCAGGTGGCGCGTTTCAACGAGATCAGCGACAAGTTTGCCGATCCCGAGCTGGATCCGGATGAGATGAACAAGCTGCTCGAAGAGCAGGCATCACTGCAGGACGCCATCGACGCCGTCGGCGGCTGGGAACTCGAACGCAAACTCGAGATCGCCGCGGATGCGCTGCGCCTTCCGCCCTGGGACGCGATCATCAACAAGCTTTCGGGTGGCGAGAAGCGCCGCGTGGCGCTGTGCCGTCTGCTGCTGTCCGCGCCCGACATGCTGCTGCTCGACGAGCCCACCAACCATCTCGACGCCGAGTCGATCTCCTGGCTGGAAAAATATCTCGAGGCCTATCCCTCCACCGTCATCGCCGTCACCCACGACCGCTACTTCCTCGACAACGTCGCCGAGTGGATCCTCGAACTGGACCGCGGCCACGGCATTCCCTACGAGGGCAACTACACCACCTGGCTCGAGCAGAAAGGCGCGCGACTTGCCGCGGAGGAGCGCACCAACGAGGGCCTGCGCAAGCAACTCGCGACGGAACTCGAATGGGTACGCACCAGCCCCAAAGGCCGCCGTGCCAAGAACAAGGCGCGCGTCGCGCGTTATGAAGAACTCGCTTCGCGCGAATTCCAGGAACGCAACGAGACCAACGAAATCTACATCCCGCCGGGCGAGCGTCTGGGCGACGTGGTCATTCAGGCGACCAACCTGCGCAAGTCGTACGGCGATCGGCTGCTCATCGACAATCTGAATTTCAACCTGCCGGCCGGCGGCATCGTCGGCATCATCGGGCCGAACGGCGCCGGCAAGACCACGCTGTTTCGCATGATGTCCGGACTCGAGAAGCCGGACTCCGGCGAACTGCGCATGGGCCCTTCGGTGAAGCTGGCTTACGTCGATCAATCACGTCAGTCGCTCAACGACAAGAACACCGTCTGGCAGGAAATCTCCGGCGGCCTCGACATGATCAAGGTGGGCAATTACGAGACGCCCTCGCGTGGTTATGTCGGGCGCTTCAACTTCAAAGGCACGGGTCAGCAGCAGATCATCGGCGAGCTGTCGGGCGGCGAGCGCAACCGCGTGCACCTCGCCAAGGTGCTGAAGTCCGGCGGCAACGTACTGATGCTCGACGAACCCACCAACGACCTCGACGTCGAAACCCTGCGCGCGCTGGAAGAGGCCCTGCTGGCCTATCCGGGCTGCGCAGTTGTCATATCGCACGATCGCTGGTTCCTGGATCGCATCGCCACCCACATTCTGGCTTTCGAAGGCAACTCGGAAGTCGTATGGTTCGAGGGCAACTTCCAGGACTACATGGAAGACCTGAAGCGGCGCAAAGGCGAAGAAGCAACCCAGCCGCATCGGATCAAGTACAAACCACTCACCCGCTGATCCTAGGACGGCGATCCGGGCGCGAAGGACTCGGGATGCACGTCTTCATCGACTCGACGGGCGCGATGCACTTCGGCGACGAACGCGAGACCGCGCGGAACTGCCCGCACTGCCACGCGTTCTCGCGCATGAGTCCGCAGGCTCTGCCAACGTTCGACGAGCTGCTGCTGCAGAAGCCGCGCTCCATGGGCGCGGTCCTGCGTTGCCACGCGTGCAACGCCCCGGTGTTCCTGCGCTTCGCGACGCGCGCGTTCGCGAGCAATCGCGTCGAGCTCGCGCCGCAAGCCTTCGACGTCGAACGCCCGATCGAGAAATTCGCGTTCAACTACGTGCCCGAGGACGTGGAGACGTTCTTCCGCGAGGCGCTGGTCTGCTATTCGCACAACCAGTTCCAGGCGTTCGCGTCGATGTGCCGGCGCGCGGCCGCGGTGACGTTCGCCGACCTCGGCAATTCCACCAAGCTGCGCCTGTTCGATTCGCTGAGCGACGTGCGCGAGATGGCGGACATCGAGGAAGACACCTTCGGCGTGGTGATGCGCATCATCTTCGCGGGCAGCGCCGACCCGGTGGTCGATCTGCCGTTCATCAACACCTATCAGGCGGTGGTGCTGCTCGAGGTGATGAAGGACTTCCTGTACCAGGCGTACGTACGCAAGGGCCGGCTGCAGCACGCGATGAAGGTGCGGCGGTTCTTCGTCCAGGAACAGGCATCGCGCGTCGCCGCGCGCGGGGACTGAAGGATAGGAAAAGGGGACAGATCTATTTTTGTCTGCAAAAAATAGATCTGTCCCCTTTTCCTATCCTTCACCCCACCCATCTGCGCGCGTTCGCGAACATGCGGTACCACCCGCTGTATTCGCCGGCACCATCCGGTCGCCACGAATTCTGCGCGTAGCGGAACGAACGCTCCGGGTGCGGCATGGTCAGCGTGACGCGGCCATCCTCGTTCGTGATGGCCGCGATACCGAACGGTGAGCCATTGGGGTTCGCCGGGTAGGTAGTCGCGACCTTGCGATTGCCTTCGATGTAGCGCGCGGAGACCAGCCCGCTGGCCGTGAATGCGCGCGCATGCGCTTCGTTGGCGAACTCTGCGCGCCCCTCGCCGTGCGCAACGGCAATGGGCAGCATCGAGCCGTCCATGCCGGCGAAGAAGATCGACGGCGAACCCTGCAGCTCGACCAGCGAGAAGCGCCCTTCGAACTGCTCGCCCCGGTTGCGCACGAAGCGCGGCCAGTTCGCCGCGCCCGGCACGATTTCCTTGAGCGCCGCGAACATCTGGCAGCCGTTGCACACACCCAGCGTGAACGTGTCCTGCCGGTCGAGATACGCCTGGAACTCGGCGCGCGTCGCCGCGTGATACAGGATGGACTTGGCCCAACCCTCGCCCGCACCCAGCACGTCGCCATACGAGAAACCGCCGCACGCCACCAGCCCCTTGAAATCGCGCAGCTTCACGCGGCCGGAGAGCACGTCGGTCATGTGCACGTCATGGGATTCGAAGCCCACGCGCTCCATCACCGCGGCCATCTCCACCTGGCTGTTCACGCCCTGCTCGCGCAGGATCGCCACCTTGGGACGCGCCACGTGGATGAACGGCGCGGAGACGTCCTCATCCGGGTCGAAAGTGAGTGCCACGTTGATGCCGGGCGCGCCCGTGTCGCAGGCGGCGGCGAATTCCTCGCGCGCGCAGCCCGGTTCGTCGCGCAGCTCGCGCATGCGGAAGGAAACCTCGGACCAGGCACGGCGCAGATCTTCCCAGCTCTCGTCGATGCGCTGGTCGGCCGCGGACACGCGCACGCGCATGTCGCGCGTCGCGGAACCAATGGCATGGGTGCAATCGCCGAGGCCATGCCGCACGAATATCGAATGCAGCGCCGCGGCGTGCTCGTTGCGGGCCTGCAGCACGACGCCGAGCTCCTCGCTGAACAGCGCGCCGGCCGCGCCGTTCGCGCCGGGCGGTAGTTTGGCCTCGATGCCGCAATGGCCGGCGAACGCCATCTCGGCGAGCGTGGCGAACACCCCGCCGTCGGAGCGGTCGTGATACGCCAGCACCAGGTTCTGCGCGCGCGCTTCGGCCAGCGCGGCCGCGAGCCCGGTGAGTAGTTTGGGGTCGGCGAGATCGGCGGGCGTCGAGCCCAGCTCACCGTACACCTGCGCGAGCGACGATCCGCCCAGCCGGTTCGCGCCACGGCCCAGGTCGACGAGCAGCAGGACATTGGCGCCAAGATCGGTGCGCAGCTGCGGCGTCCAGGTTCTGCGCGCGTCGGCGACGGGCGCGAAGGCGGAGACGATGAGCGACACCGGCGCGACCACCGATTTCTTCGTGGCGCCGTCCGACCACACCGTTTTCATCGACAGCGAGTCCTTGCCCACCGGAATCGCGATGCCGAGCGCCGGGCAAAGCTCCTCGCCGACGGTGTGCACGGTGGCGTAGAGCGCCGCGTCTTCGCCGGGCTCGCCGCACGCGGCCATCCAGTTTGCGGAGAGGCGCACGTCCGACAGCGAACCGATGTCGGCCGCCAGGATATTGGTCAACGCCTCGCCCACCGCGAGACGGCCGGACGCGGGCGCGTCCAGCACGGCCACGGGCGTTCGTTCGCCCATGGCCATGGCTTCGCCGGTGTGCCCGAAGTAGTCGGACAGGGTCACCGCCACGTCCGCGACCGGCACCTGCCACGGGCCGACCATCTGGTCGCGGCTGATCATCCCGCCCACGCTGCGGTCGCCGATCGAGATGAGGAAGGTCTTGTCCGCGACCGTGGGGAAACGCAGCAACCGGTAGGCAGCGTCGCGCAGGTCGAGCTTGTCGGCCGCGAACGGGACCTGCAGCGGTGCGACCTTCTTGACGTCGCGCAGCATCTTCGGTGCCTTGCCCAACAGCACTTCGAGCGGCAGGTCCACGGGACGCGTGCCGTTCTTCTTGTCCTCGAGGACCAGCACGCCGGTGTCGTTGATCTCGCCGATCACCGCGTACGGACAACGCTCGCGTTCGCAGATTGCCGAGAAATCGGCGAGCTTCGCGGCGTCGACGCAGAGCACGTAACGCTCCTGCGATTCGTTGCACCACAACTCCATGGGCGACATCCCGGGCTCGTCGTTCGGAATCGCATGCAGGTCGATGACGGCGCCACGTCCAGGCGTGTGCGCCACGGCCTCGGGCACCGCATTCGACAAGCCACCCGCACCCACGTCGTGCACGAGCAGGACCGGATTCTGGTTCCAGCGCGCCGAGCAACGGTCGATGACTTCCTGCGCGCGGCGCTGGATCTCGGGATTGCCACGCTGCACGGAGGCGAAATCGAGGTCGGCGCTCGAGGCGCCGCTGTTCACCGACGACGCCGCTCCACCACCCAGGCCGATGAGCATGGCCGGGCCACCCAGCACCACGATCTTCGCGCCCGGCGGAATCTCGCTCTTCTCGACGTGCTTGCGGCGCACGTTGCCGAGGCCACCGGCGATCATGATGGGCTTGTGATAGCCGCGCATGCGGTTGGGCACATCGCCTGCCGCCTGCTGCTCGAAGGTTCTGAAGTAACCCGCGATGTTCGGGCGGCCGAACTCGTTGTTGAACGCGGCGCCGCCGATCGGCCCCTCGATCATGATGTCGAGCGCGGAGACGATGCGATCGGGTTTGCCGATCGTCTTTTCCCACGGCTGCTCCGCGCCCGGAATGCGCAGGTGCGACACGGAAAATCCGGTGAGGCCCGCCTTGGGCTTCGCGCCGCGTCCCGTCGCACCCTCATCGCGGATCTCGCCACCTGAACCCGTCGCCGCGCCGGGGAAAGGCGAGATCGCGGTCGGATGGTTGTGAGTCTCCACCTTCATGAGGATATCGATGGGCTCGTCGATCGCGCCGTAGACATCAGTCTCGGGATTGGGGAAATAGCGCTTGCCCAGCGGACCTTCGATGACGGCCGCGTTGTCGCGATACGCGCTGAGCACGCCCTTCGGGTTCCTCGCGTGCGTGTTGCGAATCATGGCGAACAGCGATTTGGGCTGCGTCTGCCCGTCGATGATCCAGTCCGCGTTGAAGATCTTGTGCCGGCAATGCTCGGAGTTCGCCTGCGCGAACATCATGAGCTCGACGTCGGTGGGGTCGCGCTTCAACGCCGCGAAATTCTCCACCAGGTAGTCGATCTCGTCGTCGGAGAGCGCGAGGCCGAGATCGGCGTTGGCCTCGACCAGCGCGTCGCGGCCCGCGGCGAGCGAGACGGTGCGCAACGGCCGCGTGGCCTCGTGCGCGAACAGCTGCTCCGCGTCGGCGCGTGACAGCAGCACGGTCTCGGTCATGCGATCGAACAACGGTGCCGCGAGCGCACGCAGTTCTTCCGGGGTCAGTCGCGTCGGCGTCGCGAGCGTCCACTCGATGCCCCGTTCGATGCGCAGCACTGCCTCGAGTCCGCAGACATGCGCGATGTCGGTGGCTTTGCTCGACCACGGGGAGATGGTGCCGAAGCGTGGCACGACGACGATCTCATTCTTACCGGGGTTCGCCGGGGCGGTGCCGCCTTCAGGCTCGCGCGGACCGTAGGTCAGCAGGCGTTCGAGGAGCTGCTGCTCATTCGCATCCAGGGCGCGCGAAACATCGACGAAATGGACGAACCGGGCGCTGATTGCGCCGAGCCCGGGCCGGAGGGCTTCCAATGCCGGGCGCAGCTTGGCGATGCGGAAATCGGATACTGCGAGGGCGCCTGGGAGCTCGATCATGGGAGGGCGCGGATTCTACCGGACTCGTGGCGCCGCATGGCCGGTTTTTCCATTCCCAGACGGGTATTCCAGACGGGATTTGCCCGGAAATCACACGCCAGTGCCGTCCGGCGACAGGGCCCGGGCGACGCCAGCGGCATCGCCCGGGCGGCCGGATCGAATCCCTCAGATCACGAAGTCAGCGGCCGTCAGCTGGGACACGTGCACACCTAACAAGGTGATCTCGTCGGCGCCGAAGTCGAGCACCACGCCGAATCGCGTGTTGTGCGCATGCGCCATGACGTCGCCGAAGTCGTCGAGGCCCGCCAGACCGCTGACGTCGATGCGGTCGTTCGACTTCGTCCCGGCATGGAAGTCGAGCACGGTGTAGTCGTCGTCGCCGCGGAACAAGTCGTCACCGGCCCCGCCTCGCAGGACGTCGTGACCGGTACCGGCCTCGAGCACGTCATTGCCATAGCCGCCGATCAGCAGGTCGTTGCCGGCGCCGCCGGACAGATGCATGCCGCCGCGGCCTGCGATCAGTACGTCGTTGCCGGCGCCACCCGACAGCACGATGCGCGCCGCGGATCCATCGGCGCCAGTGGCATCGATGACGTCCCTGCCGGCACCACCGTCGATCGTCACCGAATCCAGGGCATCGAGATTGGCGAGCCGGGTCTGCGCCGTGAGCCCGGAGACCCGCAGGTCATCCGCGGACGACGATACCCTGATGACCTCCGACAACGAGCTGCCCGAGACCAGCACGGCGTCGACGGCTCCGTCACCTGCGGTCGCGCCGGCGGCGCCACCCAGGTCCACGAACACTTCGCGAACGTCGGTCCCGCGCAGGTCGCCGATCTGCACGTGGTCGTTGCCCGCGAGGGTCGCGAGCTGCACGCGCTCCACATTGTCCTGGTCCATGACGATATTGCCCACGTCGCGCGTCAGCGTGGCCCGGTTGCCGTTGGCAGTGAGCGCGAAATGCTCGGACACCGCGGAACCGTTGAACACGTGCGTGTCGAAGCCCGAGCCGCCATCGATGACGTCGCTGCCATCGCCCGGATCCCACTGGAACGTATCGTTGCCCGCGCCGAGATCCACGATGTCCGCGCCCTGCTGGCCGTCGATGAAATCGTTGCCCGAGCCGCCGATCAGCGTGTCGGCACCGTTGCCGCCGAGGATACGGTCGTCACCCGCGCCGCCGTCGAACGTGAGTTTCACGAGCTGCGCGAGGTTGCCGGCGGCATCGAAGGTATCATTGCCGGCATCGCCGGTGACCGTGAGGCTGTCGACGGCGTCGGTGGTGTTGCGCACGGCCACCGTGGTGCCGAGGCCGTTCACCAGCACGTCGCTGCCACTCACTGTGAGGTGGAAGGCATCCGCGTCGGCACCGCCCGTCACCAGCACATCGTCGTCGGCACCCGTGACGCCAGCGGCGACCACCAGGTCTTCCGCTCCCGCGTTGAGCACCTGCACGTCGGCGCCGAGGCCCGTGGCGAGCAGCGTGGCGCCGCGATTGGCGAACGTGAAATCAGTGCCCGTGGCGCGGCCCTGCAGGATCACCGCGTCGGCGGCCGCCGTGGTTTCGGCGAGATTGACCGCGACTTCGCGCACGTCCGTGCCGGTAAGATCATTGACCGTGAGGTTGTCGGCGCCGCTCAACGCCAGCACGTCCACGTGCTCGACGTCATTCAGGTCCATCGTGATGTTGCCGACATTGCGCGTGAACAGCGCCCGCCCGCCATTGGCGGAGAGAGCGAAGTTCTCGGCGATGTTCGCGCCGTTGAACAGCATCGCATCCTTGCCGTCACCACCTTCGACCACGTCGCTGCCGTCGCCCGGGTCCCACTGGAAGATGTCATCCCCGGCGCCCATGAGCGCGGTGTCCGCGCCCTGCTGGCCGTCGATGAAATCGTTGCCTTCACCGCCGATGAGTACGTCGTTGCCATTGGTGCCGAGAATGCGGTCGTTGCCAGCGCCGCCATCGAGGACCACGTGCGCCAGCGGCGCGATGTTGCCCGATGCGTCGAAGGTGTCGTCGCCGGCGCCACCGTTGATGGTCACGCGGTCGTCGACATCGGCGGCGTTTCGCACCGCCACGGTGGCGGCGAGGCCATTCACCAGCAGGTCGGCGCCATTGGCCGTGAGGTGGAATGCCTGCGCCTCCGCATCACCCGCCACGATGACGTGATCGGTGGCGCCGGCGACGCCATTGGCGACCACGGCGTCTTCCGCGCCCGCGTTCACGACCTGTACTTCGGCGCCAAGGCCCGTTGCCACGAGCGTCGCGCCGCGATTGGCGAATGTGAAGTCCGTGGCGGTCGCGCGGCCCTGGAGGATCACGCTGTCCGCGGCCGCCGTGCCTTCGGCGAGGTCGACTGACACCTCGCGCACCGCCGTCGCGGTGAGGTCGTTGACCGTGACATTGTCCACGCCGCTCAAGGCCACGAGATCCACGCGCTCGATGTGGTTGAGATCCATGACGATGTTGCCGACGTTGCGCGTGAACAGCGCGCGGCCGCCGTTGGCTGACAGGTCGAAGTTCTCGGCGATGTTCGCGCCGTTGAACAGCATCGTATCCGTGCCGTCCTGGCCGTCGACGACGTCGCTGCCGTCGCCCGGATCCCATTGGAAGATGTCGTCGCCCGCGCCTAACAAGGCGGTGTCTGCGCCCTGCTGGCCGTCGATGAAATCATTGCCGTCGCCACCGATCAGCAGGTCGTTGCCGTTCGTGCCGAGGATGCGGTCGTCACCCGCGCCACCGTCGATGATCACGGAGATCAGGCTGGCAAGGTTGCCGGTCGCGGAGATGTTGTCGTTGCCGGCGCCGGCGTTGACCACGAGTCTTTCGGTGGTGCCGATGTCCACGGAAAACGGCGCCGGATCGATGCGGTCGAACCGCACGCGCGTGCCATTCGCCGTGATCGTGAAGGTCTCACTACCGGCGCCGCCGTTCATCTCGGCGACGTCGGTGCCCTCGCCGCCTTCCATGAGATCGCTGTCGTCGCCCGGGTTCCAGATCATGCGATCGTCACCCGACTGTCCGAACATCTGGTCGTCGCCGTCGCCACCGGTAAGCGTGTCGTTGCCATCGCCACCGAAGAGAAGGTCGTCGCCGCCCTTGCCCTGCAAGGTATCGTTGCCGGCCTGTCCGAAGAGCTGGTCGTTGCCCGAACCGCCGACGAGGACGTCGTTGCCTTCGCCGCCGAACAGGTTGGCCTGAGGAAGCGCGCCGTTGGCCTCGTCGAGCCTGATGACGTCGTCGCCCCCCTGGCCGAACACCTGCGTGAGCGTCGTGTTGGCCACGGTGGGCGTGCCGCCGACCACGGCCACCGCGCCGTCATTGACGAGGATTGCGCCCGCCACGTCACGGCTGACCTCGACGTCGTTGTCGAGTGAATCGCCGAAGACGGACAATCCGCCGGGAGTTGATACGCCAGTGATGCTCATGAGAACGGTCTCCGTGAAATAGATAGAGGGTCAGGTTTCGCGCATGGCGCGATTGGTGAATGCCGTGATTGGGCTCACCAGGTACTCGAACAGGGTGCGATCGGAGGTGGTGACGAACAGCTCGGCCGGCATGCCCGCCTTGAGCTGGATCTCCGGGTGGTGCTCGAGCGCGGCGGCGTCCACCTCCACCGTGGCCGCGAACCAGGACTCGCCGGTTTCCGCGTTGGTGACGCGGTCCGGCGAGACGAACGTGACGCGACCCGCGAGCATGGGCGTCGAGCGCGCGTCATAGGCTGCTAGCCGCACCTTCGCGAGCGAATTGGCGTGCACGTGGCTGATGTCCTGAGGGCGGATGCGGGCCTCGACCACGAGCATCTCGTTGCTCGGCACGACGTCGAGAATCGGCGCGCCGGCCGCGAGCACCTCGCCCGGCGCGGTGACACGCAATCCCATCACCACGCCGTCGACGGGTGAGCGGATGGACAGGCGATCCACCTGGTCCTTGGACGGGCGCAGACGCTCCTCGATCTCGCGCAGCCGGCCGGAGGACAGCTTGAGCTCCTCGGTCGCCGCCTGCTGATAGCGATTGCGCGCGTCCGCCATGCGCGCCTGCAGTTCGGCGGATCGCTGTCGCGCCAGCGCCTGCTCGCCACGCGCCTCGCCGAGGCGGCTGCGGCCTTCGGCGTCGGCGCGTTGCAGCGGCAGCAGCCTCGCGCGAGCGATGTAGCCGTCGGCAACGAGCTTTTCGTTCAGCTTCAGTTCCTCGCCCGCGAGCCTGCTGGACTCGCGCAGCGATTCGATCTGCCCCTCGAGCGCCGAAGTCTGCGCAGCGGCGGCGCCCATCTGTAGCTGCAGCGCCGAGAGCTGCTCGTCGAGCGTCCGCCGGCGCGCGGTGAATTGCGCGCGTTCACGCGCGAGGTGCCCGGCGGCGCGCGATTCGGCGGCCAACGCCGGGTCGACGCTGAAATCCTTCGCCAGCGTGGTCTCGGCGTTCACGCGCGCATTGCGCACCCGCTCAGCGCACAACTGGTCTTCGAGCAGCGACAGCTCGGCATCGCTGCGCACGTCGTCGACGATCAGGAGCACATCGCCGACGCGCACCTTCTGACCGTTGCGCACCTTGATCTCGCGCACGATGCCGCCTTCGCGGTGCTGGACGGTCTTGCGTTCGAGCTCCACCTTGATGCGCGCGCCGGCGATGACGGCGCCGGATATCGGTGCCAGCGAAGCCCACAGCATGATGAGCGCGGTGACGCTGACCAGCGGCAGCCACACGGTGCCGCGATTCTTCATGCGCTCCGCCGGCGCCTCCAGCAGGCTGGTGAAACTGGCGTTGGCGTTCATGCCGACACCTGCGTGGGCGCGGTGAACGGAACGACCTTGCTGCCATCGTTCATTGCCTGGCCCAGCTTGCCGAGCACGAGGCTCGAAGGGCCGAAGGCTTCGAGCTTGCCGTTGCGCAAGATGGCGATGCGATCGAGCTGCGAGATCAGGCGGCGCCGGTGACTCACCACCACCACGGTGATGCCGCGCGCCTTGAGTGTCGCCAGCGCGGCGGCCAGCGCGTCGTCGCCCTCCTCGTCCAGGTTGGCGTTGGGCTCGTCGAGCACCAGCAGCCGCGGTTCACCATAGAGTGCGCGCGCGAGCGCAATGCGTTGCCGCTGTCCGCCCGACAGCAAGCAGCCGCCTTCTCCGATCTCGGTGTCGTAGCCTTCGGACAGCCGCAAGATCAGCTCATGCGCCTGCGCGAGCTGCGCGGCGCGGATCACGGCTTCCGGGTCCGGCTCCTGCAGGCGCGCGATGTTGGCTGCGACGCTGCCCGCGAACAGTTCGACGTTCTGAGGCAGATAGCCGATGGCGCGGCCCAACTGCTCGCGATCCCAGCGGGCGATGTCGGAGCCATCGAGCCGCACCGTTCCGCTTTGCGCCGTGCGCACGCCGAGCAGCAAGCGCAGCAGCGTGGTTTTGCCCGCGGCGCTGGGCCCCACGATGCCGAGACTTTCGCCGGGGAAGACCGTGAAGCACAGGTTGCGCAGCAGCGGCGCGCCTTGGGCGACACCCTGCGGCGCGAACGCGAAGCTCAGGCGCTCGACTTCGAGCCTGCCCATGGGCGCGGGCAGCGAGAGGCGCTGCGGACGATCTCGCAGCTTGCGCTCTGCGAGGCGGCCCCAGGCGCCGCGCGCCTCGATCATCGATTTCCAGCCGCCAATCAGCAGCTCGACGGGCTGCAACGCACGGCCGAGCAGGATGGTCGCCGCGATCATGATGCCGGGTGAAGCCTGCCGGCCGATGACCAGCCAGGCGCCGAAGCCGAGCGCGATCACCTGCAGCAGCTGGCGGGCGACTCGTGCCAGCGCACCAAGCCGAGCGCTCGCCGCGGCGAGCGATTCCTGAGTGCGATGTTGTTCGTCGCAACGCCCCTGCCACTGGGCGACGGCCGCGCCGGTCATACCCATGGCGACCACCACTTCCGAATTGCGCAGCAGCGCCTCGGCGTGCCGCTGCGTGGCGCGGCCCGTATCGATGGCGCGCTCGGCATGGCGGCGCGTGGCGTATTCGGTGAACATGCCCAGCCCGAAGAGCGCCAGCGCGCCCGTGAGCGCGATGCCGCCGAGCAACGGGTGCATGGCGGCGATGGTCAGTAGATAGAGTGGCACCCAGGGCGCATCGAACAACGCCACGACCCCGGGACCCGCGAGCAGCCGCCGCAGTTGCGCGACGTCGCGCAGCGCGTCGCCACGCTCCGGATCCGGCCGGCCGGCGGCGCGCTGGTCGAGTTGCGAGGCCAGCGCCTCGGGAGCGAGGCAGCTCTCCAGCCGCCGGCCCGCGGCGGCCAGCGCGCGCGAGCGCGCGGCGTCCATGCAGTAGGCGAGCGCCAGCAGCGCGCCGACGGGGATGGCCAGCATCACCAGCGTCTCGATGCTGCCGCTTGCGAACACGCGATCGAATACCTGCAGCATGTACAGGGCGGGCGCGAGCAGCGCGAGATTCAGCAGGAGACTCGCCACCGCGGCGAGCTTGATGAATGGACGGATCTGTCGCGCCAGGAGCCAGTGCATGTATTCCCCTTCAGCACGCTGCGATGCGTGCAGCAGTTGAGTCACGGGGAATACGCGCGCGGTTTCACATCATGCGGCGCGCATGAGCGATTTCTTTCTCGAGGAACGGGGAACCGAAGTAGTTTGGCAGGATACGGCGCCGGGCGCATGCTGCGCCTGGCCCGTGGAGAAGCGCGAACCCCGGTCGCTTACTTCTTGGGGCCCGGCTCGCTGCCCGAAGGCTGGTACAGCGACATCGGGAACTGCGCGACGTTGTTGCCGCTCTCGAGCGCGCTGATCTTGCTGACGCCCTGCTTCTTCACTTCGTCGATGCGCAGGATGCTGTGCATGGGCAGCATGGTGCACTTGACCCCGGTGAACTCGGACTTGATGCGTTCCTCGCCCGGGTCGAGGACCACGGTGGAGCGTTCCCCGAAGACGAGCTCTTCGACTTCGATGAACCCGAACAAGCGACCCTGGCCCACTTTGCGGGCGTAGATCTCGTAAACCTTGCCCTGGTTCACGAACATAATCTTGAAAATGTGACTGGATGCCATCGATGGGAGTAGGGGTGCATTAACCTGCCCCTTCATACACGTATGGACAGCGGGAAGCTAGGGTCCAGAGGGCAGTCAATGGCGCTCAGGTTGCGCGTCATCAGTGAACATCGCCACCGGTTGGGCGACAAGAGCACTTTCGTATTTGGAGTCTCGGGCGGAAGCATTGGACGCTCGGCCGAGAACGACTGGGTGTTGCCCGACGACATGCGCTATGTCTCCGGACGCCATGCGCGCATCGTGTTCCACAAGGGTCGCTACCTGCTGCAGGACACCAGCAGCAACGGCACGTTCATCAACGACAACGACCGTCCTCTCGGCGGCCAGAATCCGCACGAGCTCAGGTCCGGCGATGTCATCCGCATCGGCGAGTACCACGTCCAGGTGCAGATCGATTCGGCGACCGAGTTCACGCTGGACGACAGCGCCCTGTACGCCACCGGTTCCACCAGCACGCGCCGCAAGCGCGTGCCGCCGCCCAAGGACCTGGGCGCTTCATTGCGTCTCGAGAACCTGCTCGAGGCCAGCAACGACCTCTCGAGCGATGAACTCAAGCCCGTGAATGCCTTCGGCCAGGCCGTGTCTTCGCGCACGCGCGCGCTGATGCAGACACAGGATGTACCACGCGAGCCTGCGACCAACCCCGAGCTCGACGTGGATTCCGAAGCCGTGGCCCGCCGCATCGCGCGGCTGGCGCGCGGAGCGGAGAAGACCCAGCGCGAGAAGGCGTCGCAACTTCCCCCACCCGCCCCCGGGCCCGTGGCCCCGCCGCCTCCTGTGTTCGAGCCGTCCGTCGCGGCGAGCCCACCGCCGAACAATACTCCGGGCCTGCAGGCTTTTTGTCGCGGCGCGGGCATCGGGCTCGAAACGCTCCCGGTCGATGCGCATGCCCGCATGCTGCACCTGGCCGGGCAACTGCTGCGCGAATCGCTGCTCGGTCTCAAGGAAAGCAATCGCAGCCAGCAGTCGCAGCGGAACAAGTTGCGTGTGACCTACGAGAAAGCGCCGGGGGACCTGCTCCCTTCGCTGGATCGTCACAGCGTCGAAGAGCTCATCCAGGAACTGCTGAAGGCGCACGACAGCCGCCGCTTCGATGCCGTGCAGTGGCTGCGCGAATCGTTCGCCGGCTCACGCACCCACGAAGAAGCGACGCTTCAGGCCATGCGCGCCGCGTTCGTCGACTTCGTGGGGCGCCTGGATCCGCGCGATCTCGCGACCCGCTTCGAGCGCAGCGCCCGGCGCAAGACCATGGGCAACTGGGAACTGTACGGCGACTTCTACCGCAGCCTGTGCGAAATGCAGCCAGGCGCCTTGCCGCACATTTTCGTCGAGACGTTCGCGCACAATTACGAGACTGCCGCGCGCGAAGCCGAGGGCGGTTCTTCGCAGTCGTCTGACGCCGCCTGATCGGGCGGTCGCCGCGCCCTCGCGGCGACCGCCTTCGGCTTCACGGCAAACCCGCGTCCTTGTCTTCTTCCTCGTCGACCTCATCGGTCTCGTCGTCGTCGGTGTCGTCGGTGTCGTCGTCCTGGTCCGCGTCTTCGTCCTCCAGCTGCTCGTCCTGGCCCTGGGCCTGCTGCTCGCCCTCGTTGCCCTGCTGGCTCGCGCGGGTGATGTCCGCTTCCTGGGCCTCGTCGTCATCGGGCGAGAAGGTTCCGGGATTGCTGCCCCCTTTCTTCTCGCGCGTGTGCTGTGCCTGTTCCCGTTCCATGTGACTCTCCTTGGGTGTTCGTCGATCCGTCGCGGACACGCTAGCAACCGCGCATGCGGCGGCTTAAGTTGCGGCCGACCGTGGATGCGCATAGTCGAAGGCCGACAGTCCGTGGGACGCGTCGAAACGGGCTCGCGCCATTCGTATAGGGGCAGGAGGCAATCATCATGAAACAGTATCTGCTCAGCGTTTGTTACCCCGCCGGCGGGACGCCGCCCCCAACCGATGCCCTGCAGCGGATCATGCGCGACGTGCATGCCATCCAACGCGACATGCAGTCGGCCGGCGCGTGGGTGTTCAGCGGCGGTCTGCATCCTGCCAACACGGCCACGGTGCTTCGCCAGCAGGCCGGCGGCATCGTCACCACCGATGGACCCTTCATCGAGAGCAAGGAACAGATTGGCGGCATCACCATCCTCAAGGCGCCCGATCTCGACGCGGCTCTCGACTGGGGGCGCAAGCTCGCGCGGGCCATCGGTGTGCCCATCGAGGTCCGTCCCTTCATGGAAGACCATTGACGGAAAGCATAGAGCAGGTATTTCGCCGCGAGTACGGCCGAGCCGTGGCCGTACTCGTGCGCCAGCTCGGCGACATTTCGCTGGCCGAGGAGGCCGTGCAGGACGCCTTCGCGACCGCCGTGGAGCGCTGGCCCGTGAGCGGCGTTCCACCCTCACCCGCTGGCTGGATCATCGTCACCGCGCGCAACCGCGCCATCGACCGGTTGCGGCGCGAAGCGACGCGCGATGAGCGCCAGCAGGCCGCCATGGAAATGCTGGAAAGCGTGACCGAGCAGGAACACGAAGTACCCGACGAGAGGCTGCGGCTGATCTTCACGTGCTGTCATCCGGCCCTGTCGGTCGAAAGCCAGCTCGCGCTCACGCTGCGCCTGCTGGCGGGACTCACGACCGCCGAAATCGCACGCGCCTTCCTCGTGCCCGAGCCGACCATGGCCCAACGCATCTCGCGCGCGAAGGCGAAGATCCACGCGACGGGCATTCCCTATCGCGTGCCCGACGCCG
Organism: Steroidobacteraceae bacterium; assembly: GCA_035525785.1. Lineage (GTDB taxonomy): Bacteria > Pseudomonadota > Gammaproteobacteria > Steroidobacterales > Steroidobacteraceae > CADEED01. The sequence continues at coordinate 50,512 of DATLDQ010000001.1, forward strand.
CCGAGCTGCCGCTGCGACTGGGCAGCGTACTTGCCGCGGTCTATCTCATTTTCAACGAGGGCTACAGCGCGACGTCGGGTGAGGAGTTGCAGCGCGGCGAGCTCATCGACGAAGCGCTGCGCCTCGGACGGCTCTTGCGCGACCTGCTGCCCGACGACGAGGAAGTCGCAGGGCTCCTGGCGCTGATGCTGCTCACGGATGCCCGCCGCGACGCGCGCAGCGACGCCGACGGCGCCTTCGTGCGGCTCGCCGACCAGGACCGCAAACGCTGGGACCGTGCGCGCATCGATGAAGGTCAGGCGCTGGTTCGCGCCTGCCTCGCCCGCAATCGCCCCGGGCCCTACCAGCTGCAGGCCGCGATCAATGCGGTGCACAGCGACGCGCGCGAGGCGCGGGATACGGACTGGCGGCAGATACTGGCGCTTTACGACCAATTGATGGCGTTGACGCCGAATCCGGTGGTCGCGCTCAATCGCGCGGTGGCCGTCGCGGAACTCGAAGGGCCGGTTAAGGCACTGATGCTGGTGGACGAGCTGCAATTGCAGCGGTACCACCTGTGGCATGCAGTGCGGGCGGAGCTCCTGGCGCGAGCAGGTAGATTGGCGGAGTCGGAATCAGCCTACAAAGCCGCGCTAACTCTTTGTGAGAACGGGAGGGAGCGCGAATACATCGAGAAGAAGTTAAGAACCAAGTGAGACGCGAGTCGCGGGAAGAGGTGTCCACCGTGAATGTTGAAAGCTGACGAACGAGTCGCGGAATGGGGACGCGGGGTCGACAGGCTAACGAGCGCCGGGTGAAGCTGAAACGAACGGCGCGTGGAGAGCCAGTGGAAAACAGATCCAAGCTAGCAGTGGGCCACGAGGGTGAGATTGCTCGCGACCGGGGACGGCCGCTCGTCCCTCGTGAACTCGGGACAAGATTCGCGGGAGCGAGTGTGTCCGGGTTTGCTCTGCAAACCCGTCGAACTCGCTTGTCCATGCACGTGAGTTCAAATCTCACCCGCGATGTGGGTGGGAATAGAAATGGCGGAGAGGGTGAGATTCGAACTCACGTGCCGGAATTACCCGACCATCCGATTTCGAGTCGGCGCCGTTATGACCGCTTCGGTACCTCTCCGCGCGAGAACCTTCGAAACGACACCTGGAAAACTAGGGCCGTCCCACGCGGGGCGCGTATTCTAGCCGAGCGATGACCAAAGCCAAGGGGCGGAAAAATTTGACCGACCGGAGAGGCTTTGTGGCTCTGGCCCTTGCCACTCTCGGTGCTTCCCTGGGTTCGTCGCTGGCCGCCCGGGCCGCCGAAAGCGCGAAACCCGCTGCCGCTGGCGCGCCCAAGGCGCCACCGAGAGCGGCTGACCCCGACAGACCGGCACCGCGGGCCCGGCTGCCGCGTCGGCTGGCCGCCGATCTCCACGTACACATCGAAAACCGCCTGCCTCCGCTGCGCCCCTGGTTCGAGGCTGCGGGCCGGGAGACCGGCCTCGATTGGCGCCTGCTGGCGGCGCTCGGATACCAGGAATCGAAGTGGCGGGCCACGGCCGTGTCACCCCGTGGCGCGCAGGGCGTCATGATGCTCATGCCCATCACCGCGACGAAGATGGGCGTGAAGAACGTGTTCGCCTTCGACGAGAACATCCTGGGCGGTGCCCGCTACCTCCAATATATGAAGGAGCGGATACCGAAGCGCATCCACGACCCGGACCGCACCTGGCTCGCGATGGCCGCGTACAACATCGGCATCGGCCATCTCGAGGACGCGCGCATCATCACGCAGATGCGCAAGAAGAATCCGGACCGCTGGTCCGACGTGCGCGCCAACCTGCACAGGCTCTCCGACCCGGTGTGGCATCAGCGCGTGAAGCGCGGCTATGCCAACGGCCGCGAGACCCTGCAGTTCGTCGAGCGCGTCTCGCAGTTCGCGGCGATCCTGGTAAACGCGATCCCCGAAAACATGGTCGCGAAGGAATAGCCGGGCCGGCCTGCCCGGCCTCTACACGATTCGCCTAGAGCGGCCGGATCTTTATCGACCGGAACGACACGGCGTCACCATGATCCTGCAGCAGGATGTGCCCCCTCTTCGCCTCGCCGAACCCGGGCGTGTTCTTGAACTTGCCCGCCGCCACGTGCGCACGGTAGTCATTCGAACCGCGCTGGAACTCCAGCACCTTCACGCCATTCAGCCAGTGTTCCACGCTGCCATCGGCGCGCGCGACGATGCGCGCGTGCTGCCACACGTCCACCTTGGGCGCGATGCCCACGTTGGTCATGAGCTTGGCGCGCGGATAGATGTCGTACAGCGACGCCAGCGTGCGATTGCCCTCGATGCCGAGCTTGGCATCGGGATGGCGCTCGTCGTCGAGGATCTGGTATTCGAGCCCGTTGGGCGCGCCACTGGCAGGGTCGTGCGGCGAGGTCAGTAGATAGAAGATGCCGCTGTTGGCGCCCGCGCTCACCTTGAACTCCATCTGCAGCTCGAACGCGCCGAACTCCTCGGCGGTCATGATGTCGCCGCCCCCGCCTTTCGCGACGACCGCGAGCTCGCCGTTCTGCATCGACCAGCCCTTGTCAGGGAAGCCCTCGCCGCGCGCACTGCGCCAGCCCTTGGCGGTCTTGCCGTCCCAGAGCAGACGCCAACCCTGTGCGGCTTCATCGGCATCGAGATCGTTGGGGATGTTGTTGCGGATGAAGATGCCCATGCTGGGGCGCGGCTTGAGCTTCTTCGTCTGCACGTTGAGGTTGCGCCAGCTCACCGTGCGGCCTTGTTCCTCGGCGCTGTTGATGGAGTGCACCTGGAGGCCGAAGAACCCTTCCTTGGTGACGTCGTCGATGACGTCGCACACGGCGCCGTCATTGATCCAGACCCGCATGCGCGGGCCAATGGCTTCGACGCGGTAGTGGTTCCACTGCCCGAACTTGTACAGCGCCTTGGATGGCGGATTCATGTCGTTGGTGTAGAACCAGCCGCGCTGCGCTTCTTCGTAAATGCTCCCGCTCCACTGACGCGGACTCGGGTCGATGTCGGTCTGGTAGCCGTGCACGCGCCCGTTCTCGAAGTCCGGCGTCGAAAGGCTGCGGAACTGCACGCCGGAGTTCGCGGGGCCCACGTCCTGGCGAACGTCAAATTCGAGGATGAAGTCACCGTAGGTCTTTTCGGTGACCAGGAAGCTGTTGGGCACGCCCGGCTTGGAAGAACCGACGATGGCGCCATCGATCACCTTGTAGTCCGCCGCACCGCCGAGCTGCTTCCAGCCTTTGAGAGTCCTGCCGTCGAACAGCGCCTCGCCGTCCTTGGCCATGGCCGCCGAAACCGTCAGCGCGAGCAACGCGAGCACACCCAAACCCGACTTCATCTTCATTGGCGATTTCCTCATTTTCCTGTTCACTCCGCCCCGGCTCATTTGGCCAGGTTCGCCTCGACCTGTATGGCCAGCTTGGTCTCCATCTTGAATCCCATCTGCTGGCCGAAGCTCACGCCGAAATCCTCGCGGTTGATGGTCGCCTCCGCGTCGGCGCCGCAGAACTCGACCTTTTTCATCGGGTGCGCCATGCACTTGAACGACCGGATGGTCAGCACGACGGGCTTGGTCACGCCATGCAGTGTGAGCTCACCCTGTACTTCGGTGGGCACGCCCTCCTTGAAGCCGGAGAACCTGCCTTTGTAGTTGGCCGTCGGGAATTTCGCGACATCGAAGAATTCCGCGCTCCTGAGGTGCTCGTTGAGCTTGTCGTGACCGGTGTCCACCGAAGCGAGGTCGATGGTGACATCCACGGTGCCGCTCTTCCCCTCGCGATCGAGGACGACGCTGCCCGAGGACTTGTTGAACTTGCCGCGCCACACCGACATGCCTCCGAAATGATCGGCTTCGAAACTCGGGTGGGTGTGGTCCGAATCGATGGTGTATTTCGCCGGAGCGGCGCCGGCCGGCGCGATCAGTGCCGAGATGGCGACGGCAGCCAGGGAAGTGGCGATGAGGTTGCGTGGTCTGAGTTTCATAGGAGCTCCAGTGAGCGGGGCGCCGGGGCGGGGGTCCGGGACGCTAACACAGACGCATGGAAGCGCACTCTTCCGCTATGTCAGCTCTTTCCGACGCGACGCGAAGAATGCGCTCAGCAGTTGCGAACATTCCTCGAGCAGCACGCCCCCGAACACGTCGACCCTGTGATTCATGGCTGGCATGGTGAATACGTTGGTCGTGCTGCCCGCCGCGCCCGCTTTCGGGTCCCAGGCGCCGAACACCACGCGCGAGACGCGTGCATGCACGATGGCCGACGCGCACATCACGCACGGTTCGAGCGTCACGTACAGCGTGGTGCCACTCAATCTATACGACCCGAGGGCCCTGGCCCCGGCGCGCAGCGCTTCGATTTCAGCGTGCGCCGTGGGGTCGCAGCCCGAGATCGGGCGGTTGGCGCCCGACGATATGACAGAGTCCCCGCGCACCAGCACCGCACCCACCGGCACTTCCCCCGCGGCTTCTGCATCGCGCGCGGCATTCAGAGCTCGTCGCATGAAGTCGGTGTCGTTCAGTCGGCTCATTGCGGTACGTACGTATGGGGGAACGCCCTAGTGATTAAAGCCTATCGAACTACTAACGTGTGTTAAAGACGGAGGTGTCGATGCGCTCGGCTTGCTTGTGGCCCTGCCCGGCTAACAATGTCCTCTCGATTCCGGAGCCGCGTGCATGAATGCCGCGGTACGTACGCTCGCCGCCCCGCGCTGGGTGAGCTTCGCGCTGGATGCGCAGCGCTACGCCCTGCCGCTCGAAAACGTCTCCCGCATCGTACGCGCCGCGGAAATCACGCCGCTGCCGCTGGCGCCGGACGTGGTGGCCGGCGCGCTCGACATCGGTGGCACCGTCATGCCCGTCTACGACCCGCGCCACCGGCTGGGCCTGCCGCAGCGCCCGATGCGGCTCGACGACCAGATCATCATCGCGAGCACGCTGCGCCGGCCGCTGGCGCTCGTGGTCGACCGGGCACTCGGCATCATCGATGCCCCTCTCATCGAGAGCACGACCGCGCTCGCGCCCGGGCTGCGGCACCTGCGCGGGGTGCTGTCGACCCCGGACGGCCTGGTCCTGATCCAGGATCTCGAGAGCTTCCTGTCCCCGGACGAAGATGCAGCCGTGGATCTGGCGCTGAGCGCGGAGGTGCGATGCTCGCCGACGCCCTGAGCGGCCCACGCTGGAATCAGGTCAGCGAGCTGATCGCCGCGCGCACCGGTCTTCACTTCCCCCCCGAGCGGCGCGCCGACCTCAAGCGCGCGTTGGGCGAGGCCGCGCCGGAATTCGGCTGCCGCGACGGCGACGACTGCGCGAACTGGCTGCTGGCATCGCCGCCGTCGCGCGAGGAGCTGCGCAAGCTCGCGCGGCACCTCACGATCGGCGAGACCTATTTCTTCCGCGAGCGCCCGAGCTTCAACGCGCTGGCCTCGCACGTGCTGCCGCTGCTGATACACCGCAAGCGCGCCGGCGATCGGCGGCTGAGACTCTGGAGCGCGGCCTGCAGCACCGGCGAGGAAGCGTACTCGCTGGCCATGCTGGTGCAGCAGGTGCTGCCGGACTGGCGCGACTGGAACATCAGAATCCTGGGCACGGACCTCAATCCACATTCATTGCGCAAGGCCGAGGCCGGCATCTATGGCGAGTGGTCGTTCCGCGATTGCCCCGGCGATCTGCGCGAGCGGTTCTTCAGCCCCGTGGGCGATCGCCGCCACCGCGTGCGTGCCGAGCTGCGCGCCATGGTGACTTTCGGCGAGCTCAACCTCGCGCAGGACGCCTTTCCGTCATTGAACAATGACACCCATGCGATGGATCTGATCCTGTGCCGCAACCTGCTCATCTACTTCACGCCCAACCATGCGCGCCGCCTGATCGGCAACCTGCGCCAGGCGCTGGTCGATGACGGCTGGCTCATCGTGAGCCCCAGCGAATGTTCGCAGGCGCTGTTCGGCGGATTCACCGCCGTCAATTTCCCGGGCAGCGTTCTGTATCGCAAGCGCGAACCGAATGACGTGGCGCGAACAGCCGAGCCCGCATTCCTTTCGGCGGACGCCCTGCCCTTACCGCTTTCGGCGTCGCTCAGCGACCTGCAGGCCTCCGAAATGCTGTCGCTGCCACTGCACCCAGCCGGGCCGCCCGCCGCGCGCGTCGACTTCGTGGCCGAGCTCGCGGCCGCCGAAGACGCTTTTGCGCGCGGCGAGTACGCCGACGCCGCCGACAGGTTGCGCCCGGTATTGTCCGTGCCGGCCGACGGAGACGTGAAGCTGCGTGCGCTCGGCATGTTGACGCGCGCGCTCGCCAACCAGGGCGTGCTCGACGAAGCCCTGCGGGTCAGCGTGCGCTGGATCGCCGCGGACAAGCTCGACGCTGCCGCTCACTACCTGCATGCGATGGTGCTGCAGGAGCTGGGTGATCGCGCGCAGTCGCGTGCGGCGTTGCAATGCGCGGTCTATCTACAACCCGAATTCACACTGGCGCATTTCGCGCTGGGCAATCACGCGCGGGCCGAGGCGCGCGTGGCGGAAGCCCGGCGCCACTTCGCGAATGCCGCGCGGCTCCTCGCAGGCCTGCCTGCCGACTCGACGCTGCCGGAGTCGGCAGGGCTCACTGCCGGGCGGCTGCGCGAGATCATCGTTTCGCTGGGGATGGATACGTGAGCGTGGATGGGGACGTCACGCGCATCCTGCGCGAACGCGCGACGCGGCTCGCGCGCCCGGAGGCCTCCGCGCCCCCCACGGATACGCTGGAGCTGCTGGAATTCAGGCTGGCGGCCGAACGCTATGCGGTTGAAACACGTCTCGTCTCCGAGGTGCACGTGTTGCGTGAGCTCACGCCGCTTCCGGGCACGCCGCCCTTCGTCCGCGGCATCGTCAACCTGCGTGGCCGCATCCTGCCGGTCTACGACCTGAAGAAATTCTTCGGGTTGCCCGAACAGGGCTTGACCGATCTGCATCGCATCGTGGTGGTGAATGGCGGCGATTTCGAGATCGGCCTGCTCGCCGACGTGGTCACGGGTGTGCGCACGCTTTCGCCCGCGGCGCTGTCGCCGCCGCTGCCGACGTTGTCGGCCATCGCGGCGGAATATCTCAGGGGCGTGAGCGAGGACCGACTGGTGGTGCTCGATCTCGCGCGGCTGTTGTCAGATCCGAGAATCGTCGTGAACGACGGAGAGAACGAATGAAGTGGAATGTCGGAACCAAGATCGCCGCCGGATTCGCGGCGACGCTGGCGATTTTTCTCATGGTGAGCCTTGTTGCCTGGAGAAATGTCGAGACCTCGACCGAAGACGCTGCCTGGGTGACCCACACACACGAGGTGCTCACGACCGTGTCGCGACTCCTGTCGTCGCTGCAGTCGATCGAAGGCAGTGAACGTGGCTTCATCATCACGGGCGATGCGGAATACCTCGAACCGTTCAGAAGCGGCGTCACCGAGGTGGAGACCCAGCGTCTGCGGCTCGCCGAGCTAGTCAACGACAATCCCGCGCAAAGTGCGCGCGTGCAGACGTTGGCCTCGCTCATCACCGCGCGGGTCAGGGTGCTGGAAGAAGGCATGGAGGCACGCCAGGCACGCGACTTCTCCGCCGCCCAGGAGGTCGTCATCGCGGGCCATGGGAAGAAGGCGATGGACGATATCCGCGCGATGATTGCAGCGATCACGGCGACCGAAGAGAAATTGCTGGGCCAGCGCGCGCTGACCGCCAACCAGGCTGCGGCCACGGCGGCGACCACGATATCCGCGTGCACCGTTCTCGGCGTCATTCTCGCGACCATCATCGGCTTCCTGATCACGCGCAACGTGTCCTCGCCGCTGCGCGCATTGACGATCGCCGCCGACCGCATCACCGTCGGTGATCTTGGCGCGAATGTGGACCTCGGCGGACGCGAGGATGAGCTCGGCGCCTTGGCGCGCTCGTTCGAACGCATGATGCAGTCACTGCGCTCCATGGCCGCCGCCGCCGAACAGATCGCCGCCGGCGACCTGCGCGCCAGCGTGACGCCGCTGTCCCCCAACGACGTGGTGGGTCATGCGTTCGTCAAGATGTCGGCAAACCTGCGCGCCCAGATCGGCGGCATGGTCGAGGGGGCCGCGGTGCTCGGCAGCGCGGCCAGCCAGATCGTCGCGTCCACGTCGCAACTGGCATCGGGCGCGAGCGAATCGGCGGCCGCGGTGAGCCAAACCACGACGACCGTCGAGGAAATCCGACAGACCGCGCAGGTGGCGAGCCAGAAGGCCCGCGGTGTCTCCGATACCGCGCAACGCGCGATGCAGGTGACCACCACCGGCCGCAAGTCGGCGGAGGATGCAGCCGCCGGCATGGTCCGCATCCGCGCGCAGATGGACGCCATCGGCGCGAGCATGATGCGGCTTTCCGAGCAGTCGCAGGCCATCGGTCAGATCATCGCCTCCGTGGAGGATCTCGCGGCGCAATCGAATCTGCTCGCCGTGAATGCCGCCATCGAGGCGGCCAAGGCGGGCGAACAGGGCAAGGGCTTCAGCGTGGTCGCACAGGAAGTGAAGAGCCTCGCGGAGCAATCCCGCCAGGCGACCGATCGCGTGCGCACCATCCTGAGCGACATCCAGAAGGCCACGACAGCTGCGGTCATGGCCACCGAACAGGGCAACAAGGCCGTCGAAGCCGGCAGCCGGCACACCGAGCTCGCGGGCGAGTCGATCCAGTCGCTGTCGGGCAGCGTCTCGGAGGCTGCGCAGGCCGCGACGCAGATCGCCGCGTCGAGCCAGCAGCAGCTCGTCGGCATGGACCAGGTCGCGGGCGCGATGGAGAGCATCAAGCAGGCCAGCACGCAGAACGTCGCGAGTGCGCGGCAGCTCGAGACCGCGGCGCGCAACCTGAGCGAGCTGGGCCAGAGGCTCAAGCGGCTGGTCGACAACTACGCGATGTAACGATGGCCGGCAAAGAAGACTTCATGCGCCAGCTGCGCGCGACCTTTCGCGTCGAGGCCGCGGAACACCTGCAGGCCATGGCGGAGGGAGTGGATAGACTGGCCGGCGCCGCCGACGCGCAGGCGCGCGCGCCGCTCATCGAAACCATCTTCCGCGCCGCGCATAGCCTCAAGGGCGCCGCACGCGCCGCCGACTTTGCCGACGTCGAGAACCTCTGCCAGTCGCTGGAGACCCTGTTCTCGTCGTGGAAGCGCGGCGTGAGCTCGCCCACCCCGGCCACGCTCGAGAGCGCGCGCGTGTCACTCGATCGCATGCACGAGGCACTGGGGGCGCCGCCGCCGACCGCGCAGCCCGCCGCGCCGGCGATGGAAAGCGATCTGCGCGCTCCCCTACCCGCGGCATCCACCCCGATGTCGGCGGAGGGCGATACGGTGCGCGTCAGCGTGCGCGCGCTCGATGACCGGCTGCTCGAAGCCGAGGAGCTGCTCACCGCCAAGATCGCCGCTGCCCAACGCAGCGAAGACCTCGAGGAGCTCGCGCCCCTGTTCGAGAGCTGGCGCGAGCACTGGTCGCGGGTGCAACCCGAGGCGAGCGCGCTGCGACGCGCCAATGGCTCGCTGATCGAGTTCCTGGAATGGAATCAGGAATGGCTGCGGGCCTTCGAGTCGCGAGTGGCCGCTTTGCGCCGGGCGGCGGAACAGGACCGGCTCAATGTCGCGAAACTCGTCGACGATCTGCTGGCGAATTCCAAGAAAATGCTCATGCTGCCGGTGGGCACACTGGCCCCTCTCCTGCGCAAGGTGGTCCGCGACCTGGCGCGCGAGCTCGGCAAAGACGCGGAACTCACGATCCGCGGTGAAGAAACCTGTGTCGACAAGCGCATTCTCGAGGAGATGAAGGATCCGCTGGTGCACCTGCTGCGCAACAGTCTCGATCACGGCATCGAATCACCCGCCGCGCGCGCCGCGGCGGGCAAGCCCGCGCGTGCCGCCATCCTGATCGCGGTGTCGCGCGTGAACGGCAACCAGGTCGAGATCCTGGTGAGCGACGATGGCGCGGGCGTCGACGTCGCACGCGTGCGCGGCGAGGCCGTGTCTCGTGGACTCATCAGCGCGATGGCGGCACAGTCGCTGGACGATGAAGCCGCGAGTGGGCTCATCTTCGAAACGGACTTGTCCACCAGCCCGATGATCACGCAGCTCTCGGGCCGCGGCCTGGGCCTGGCGATCGTGCGCGAGAAGGCCGAAAAGCTCGGCGGCAAGGTCTCGGTCGAAAGCCGTGGCGGCGCGGGTACCACGCTGCGCATGGTGCTGCCACTGACGCTGACCACCTTCCGCGGCGTGCTGGTCGAAAGCGGCGGCCGCACCTTTGCGGTCCCCACGGCGCAGGTCGAGCGGGTCACGCGATTCCGCGCGTCCGACGTGCAGACCGTCGAAGGCCGCGAGACGATCGCGCACAACGGCCGTGCGCTCGCACTCGCGCATCTCGCCGACGTGCTCGAACTGCCCGCGGGCCCGGCGTCCAACGACTCCGCGCGACCCGCGCTGATCCTGGGCTCGGGCAACGAACGCATCGCCTTCGTCGTCGACGCGGTGCTGGACGAGCGCGAAGTGCTGGTGAAGCGGCTGCGCAAGCCGCTCGAGAAGATCCGCAACATCGCCGGCGCGACCGTGCTCGGGTCGGGCCAGGTGGCGCCCATCCTCGACGTCGCCGACCTCATCAAGTCTGCGCGCCGGGCGCCCCTGCGGCGCGCGGCGGCCGCCAATCCGCCCGCCACCCTGTCCGCGAGCGTGACAACCACGCGCGTGCTGGTTGCCGAGGACTCCATCACGTCGCGCATGCTGCTCAAGGGGATCCTGGAATCGGCGGGCTATTTCGTGAAGACGGCGGTCGATGGCCTCGAGGCCTTCACGCTGCTGCGCTCGGAAGACTTCGATGTACTGGTCTCCGACGTGGAGATGCCGCGGCTCAATGGCTTCGATCTCACCGCGCGCGTCCGCGCGGACCGTCAGCTCGCCGAACTACCCGTGGTGCTGGTCACCGCCCTCGCTTCGCGTGAGGACCGCGAGCGCGGCATCGAAGTCGGCGCCAACGCCTACCTGGTCAAGGGCGATCTCGACCAGAGCAACCTGCTCGAAGCACTGCGGCGGCTGGCATGAAACGCGTCGGCGCGCCCGTCACCGTGTTGATAGTCGACGATTCGCCGAGCATGCGCCTGCTGCTGAATCACGTGCTCGGACTCGACCCGCGCATCCAGGTGCTCGCCACGGTGAACGATGGCCAGGCGGCCATCGACTTCCTCGAAGGCAGCACTTCGCGGCCCGACGTCGTGCTCATGGACATCCACATGCCGCGCATCGACGGGTTCGAGACCACGCGGCGGATCATGGAGACCCATCCGCTGCCCATCGTGATCTGCACTGCAACGGCGGATCCGCACGAGCTGCAAGTCGCGTTCCGCTCCATGGAAGCCGGCGCCGTCGCCTGCGTCGAGAAGCCCGCTGGCTATGACGATCCACGTTTCGACACCGCGGTGCAGAACCTGCAGCAGACGGTGCGACTCATGGCGGAGGTGAAGGTGGTGAGGCGCTGGCCGAAGCCGCGGCTTGCCGGCGCGCGCGCTCCGGCGCCCGTGCCGACGCCGCCCGCAAGGTCGAGCGCGCCGCGTATCGTCGGCATCGGTGCTTCGACCGGCGGGCCGCCCATCCTGCAGAGCATCCTGTCGGCGTTGCCCCGGGATTTTCCAGCACCGGTACTCATCGTCCAGCACATCGCGCGCGGATTCCTGTCCGGCATGGTGGAGTGGCTCAATCAAACTACCGGCCTGCACGTGCACGTGGCCGCGCACGGCGCAATCACATCCCCGGGCCACGTGTACATCGCGCCCGACGACTTTCATCTCGGCGTCACCGCCGTCGGCCGCCTGGTGCTGTCGCGCGACCCGCCGGATGGCGGGCTGCGGCCGTCGGTATCGTTCCTGTTCCGATCTCTGGCCGAGAACATCGGCGGCAACGCGGTGGGCGTGCTGCTCACGGGCATGGGGCGCGACGGCGCCGACGAGCTGAAGAGAATGCGCGATCGCGGCGCGCTGACCATCGCACAGGACCGCGAGACGTCCGTGGTGCACGGCATGCCGGGCGCCGCCATCGAGATCGGCGCCGCCATGCAGGTACTGCCCGCGGATCGCATCGCGGCGGCGCTGCTGACCGAGCTCACGCGAAAGATTCCACAGGTTGGAGGTGTCGAGACATGAGCGCATCGCAAACGCAGTCCCCGAGGCGTGTGCTCATCGCCGAGGACAGCCCGACGCAGGCCCAGCAACTCGCGCACATCCTCGAGGACCAGGGCTTCGAGGTGGTGAGCGCGGCGAACGGACGCCTGGCGCTGGAGATGGCGCGACGCGAGAAACCGCGTCTCGTGGTCAGCGACGTCATCATGCCGGAGATGAACGGCTACGACCTGTGCTCGAGCATCAAGAACGACCCCACGCTCGAAGACGTGCCCGTGATCCTGGTGACGACGCTCGCGGATCCGCAGGACGTGATCCGCGGCCTCGAATGCCGCGCCGACAATTTCGTGCTCAAGCCCTACGACGCCGAGCACCTGGTCCGCCGCATCCAGTTCGTGCTGGTCAACAGCCAGATGCGCCAGAGCGACCAGCCAGGCATGGGCCTCGAGATCGTGTTCAGCGGCCAGAAACATTTCATCACCGCGGACCGGCTGCAGATACTCAACCTGCTCCTGTCCACCTACGAAGCCGCCATCCAGCGCAACCGCGAGCTCAGCAACACGCGCGACACGCTGCACGAGACCAACCGGGAGCTGCAGCAGCTCACGCACGAGCTCGAGTCGCGCGTGCAAGTGCGCACGCGCGAGCTAGAGCAGAGCAACGAGGCCCTGCGCCAGGCGCAGCAGGCTCTCATCCAGCAGGAGCGGCTGCGGGCGCTCGGCCAGATGGCGAGCGGTATCGCACACGACATCAACAACGCGATCTCGCCCATCTCGCTGTATACCGAGGCGCTGCTCGAGCGCGAACCGCTCAGTGACAAGGCACGCGGCTATCTCACGACCATCCAGCGCGCCATCGACGACGTGGCGCAGACGGTGGGCCGCATGCGCGAGTTCTACCGGCCGCGCGAGAAGGAGCTGCAGCTCGCGGACGTCGAGCTGAACCCGCTGATCCAGCAGGTCATCGATCTCACGCGCGCGCGCTGGAACGACCTCGCGCAGCGGCGCGGCGTGATGATCGAGCTCCTGCCCGAGCTCGCCGCGGACCTCGCGACCATTCGCGGCGCCGAGAACGAGATTCGCGATGCGCTGACCAATCTCGTCTTCAACGCCGTGGATGCGCTGCCGCAGGGTGGCCGCATCGCGATCCGTACGCGCAACGTCGCATTGCCCGGTCCGCAAGGCGCCGAATCGGCGGTGCAACTCGAAGTAACCGACACCGGCGTAGGCATGGACGAGGACACGCGTCGCCGCTGCCTCGAACCCTTCTTCACCACCAAGGGCGATCGCGGCACCGGCCTGGGTCTTGCGATGGTCTACGGCATGGCCAAGCGACACAGCGCGGGTCTCGACATCGACAGCGTGATCGACAAGGGTACCGCCGTCCGTCTCACCTTCCGCAGCGGCACCTCGCAGGTCGCGAGCACAGGCCGACACGCATTGCCGCTGTTCGCGTCACGCGCCCTGCGCATACTGCTCATCGACGATGACCCTGCATTGATCGAGTCCCTGCGTAGCGCGTTGCAGGACGAAGGCCACAAGGTCACGACCACGAACGGTGGGCAGGCCGGCATCGATGCCTTCCGCGACGCGCAGCGCGCCGGCAAGGTGTTCGACATCGTCATCACCGATCTCGGCATGCCGTACGTGGACGGCCGCCAGGTGGTCGCGAGCGTGCGGGCCATGTCTCCCGGCACGCCGATCATCCTGCTCACCGGCTGGGGCCAGCACGTGGTCAGCGACCAGGACCGGCCTCCGCAGGTCGACCGCCTGCTGGGCAAGCCACCGCGCATCCGCGAGCTGCGCAGCGCGCTCGCCGAGCTCACCGGGCGCCGGGCTACCGATCGCGTCGGCTGATTCTTCCCGCACCTGCGGGCATCGCTAACTACTTCGGATCGCCCGGTGAGACAGCGTCCGGGTAATGATCCTACAAGGGCGATTCCGCAGCCGCGCTAGGCTTCCTCAAGGAGGCGCGCGGAATGACGGCAAATATGCCAACGATGGCGGCAGATATGGCGCAGCGCATCCGCGCGCGCGAGTGGTCCGCCTCGCTCGGCGCGCCCGCCGAGTGGCCGCAAGCGTTGCGCGCCGGCATCGACCTCATGCTCGACACGCGCCACGCGGCGTTCATCGCGTGGGGCGACAAGCTCGTCACGATTTACAACGATGCCGCGGCGAACATGCTCGGCAGCACGCATCCGAACGCGCTCGGCATGCCCTTCCGCCAGCTGTTCGCCGAGTCGTGGACCGAACTCGAACCACTGAGCAGCGCCACTCTTCGGGGCGAAGCGCAGTACCTGGAGGATCGGGCGCTGCCCTTGCCGGGCCGCGCGGGCCACGCCACGAGCTGGTACTCGCTGTCCTTCACGCCCTTGCGCGACGTCGATGGGGCCATCCGCGGATTCTTCTGCGTCGTCGTCGATACCACTGCGCGTGTGCTCGCGTCACAGGCCAAGCGGCAGCAGGAGCAGGCCGCCCGGCGCGCGAGCGACGCCCGCTACCGCACGCTGTTCAATTGCATCGACGAAGGCTTTTGCGTCATCGAAGTCGCCTTCGACGAGGAGGGCAAGGCGGCGGACTACCGCTTTCTCGAGACCAATCCTGCGTTCGAGCACCAGACGGGGCTCACCAATGCGACGGGCAAGTGGATGCGTGCGCTCGTGCCGCTGCACGAACAGCACTGGTTCGACAGCTACGGCCGGGTGGCGCGCACGGGTGAGCAATCACGTTTCGTCGAGCACGCGCGATCGCTCGGGCGCTGGTTCAACGTGTTCGCTTTCCGCGTCGGCGCCGCGGGGCAAAACCAGGTGGCCATGCTCATCTCGGACATCACGGAAAGAGTGGAGACCGACCAGGCGCTGCGCGCGGCCGATCGCCGCAAGGATGAGTTCCTGGCCACCCTGGCGCATGAATTGCGCAACCCCCTCGCGCCGCTGCGCAATGGGCTGCAGATCGCCCGGCGATGTGTCGCCGAGCCAACGCTGCAACGAACCCTGGACATGATGGATCGGCAGTTGTCGCACCTGGTGCGCCTGGTCGACGATCTCCTGGACGTGGGCCGCATCAGCTCCGGCAAGATGGAGCTGCATCGCGAGCCGCTCCTGCTGAGCAACGTGATCGCAGGAAGCATCGAAGCCGCGCGCGTCTGCGTCGAGGGCCGCCAGCACCAGCTGACCATCGAAGGGGACGCGGCCCACCTGTACGTACTCGGGGATTCACACCGGCTCATGCAGGTGTTCACGAACCTGCTGTCGAACGCCTGCAAATACACCGACCCCGGCGGCGACATCCGCGTGCTCATCAGGCGCCAAGGGGGCGACGTGGTCGTGCAGGTGACGGACAACGGCATCGGCATCCCACCTTCGGAGACGGGGCGGGTTTTCCAGCTGTTCTCGCAGGTGCGCGCGCATCAGCCGCTGCACGCGGGTGGGCTCGGTATAGGGCTCTCCCTGGTGCGCAGCCTGGTGTCGTTGCACGGTGGAAGCGTCGAGGCCACGAGCGCGGGAACCGGACGCGGCAGCACCTTCACCGTGCAGCTGCCGTTGCTGCGTGACGCACCGCTCGGCAAGCCGGCACCCGCGGATGAAGTGTCGCCACAGGCCAGGCCGAAACGCGTCGTCGTCGCCGACGACAATGCGGACGCAGTGAGCACGCTCGCCGAGATGCTGCGCATGCAGGGTCACCAGGTGTGGGTGGCCAACGACGGTGCCGAAGCCGTCGAACAAGCGCACTCGCATCATCCGGACGCGATCCTGCTCGATCTCGGCATGCCGCGCATCGATGGTCTCGAAGCCGCGCGGCGCATCCGTGCCATGCCCGGCGGCGAGGAGCCGCTCATCGTCGCGCTCACTGGCTGGGGACAGCACGCCGACCGCGAGCGAACCCACGCCGCGGGGTTCGACGTTCACCTCGTGAAGCCTGCGGACCCCGAAGAGATAGTCGGCCTCATCGAGCGCGGACGCGCAGGGGCGGACGCGAACCAGGCGACACAATGAGCGCAACGCGATGAGCCCGTCTTCGAGAGAGCTGCGCATCGGCATCTCCGGCTGGCGATACGAACCCTGGCGTGGCGTGTTCTATCCACCCGACCTGGCGCAGCACCGCGAGCTGGAATTCGCCTCGCGTGCGTTCCGGAGCATCGAGATCAACGGGTCTTTCTATTCTCTGCAGAGCCCGTCGAGTTACGCCGCCTGGCGTGACGCGACGCCCGAGGGCTTCGTGTTCAGCGTGAAAGGCCCGCGCTACGTCACGCACATCCTCCGCCTGCGCAACGTGTTGAAGCCGCTGGCCAACTTCTTCGCGTCCGGCGTGTTCAATCTCGGCGCGAAGCTCGGGCCCATCCTCTGGCAGCTACCGCCTTTCATGCGCTACGACCCGACGTTGATGGAAGCCTTTCTGACGCTGCTGCCGCGCGACACGAGTGATGCGTTGCGCCTGGCGAGGCGCCGCGACCAGCGCATGCATGGCCGGTCGTGCCTGCGCATCGATGCGTCGCGGCCGCTGCGGCACGCCATGGAGGTGCGCCACGAGACCTTCGCCACACCCGAATTCGTCGCGCAGCTGCGGCGTCACGGTGTCGCGCTGGTGGTGGCGGACACCGCCGGGAAGTGGCCGCTGCTCGAGGACGTGACCGCGGATTTCATGTACCTGCGGCTGCACGGGGACAAGGAGCTGTACGCCAGCGGCTATACCGATGCG
This sequence comes from Steroidobacteraceae bacterium, assembly GCA_035525785.1. Classification (GTDB taxonomy): domain Bacteria; phylum Pseudomonadota; class Gammaproteobacteria; order Steroidobacterales; family Steroidobacteraceae; genus CADEED01. The sequence goes on from DATLDQ010000001.1 coordinate 67,343, forward strand.
GCCCTCGATCGCTGGGCCGAGCGCATCCGTGCCTGGGCGGATGGCACGCAACTCGAAGACGGACGCCGCGCCAGCGACAAGGCTCCGCGCCGCCGCCGCTCGCGCGACGTCTACTGCTATTTCGACAACGACATCAAGGTGCGCGCGCCATTCGATGCGGACCGCCTCAGGCAAAAGCTGGGGGTGACGCGCGACGACGCGAGCTTCCGGTTCCCGTCGCGGGCAGGCCTGAAGAACGCCAGGCCACCACCGCCGCTGCCACCCTTCCGCTGGAACTTCAGGAAGACAGGCCGATACTCACCACGCCCGCGACGATGAGCGCGGCGCCAGCCATGCGCAGCGGGCCCGACTCCTCGCGCAACAGCCGCGATCCGAACCACGCACCCACGAGCGTCGATAGTTCACGCGCCGGCGCCACGTGGCTGACAGGCGCGAACCGCATCGCGAACAGCACCAGGATGTAGCCGAGCGGACCCAGAAAGCTCACGGTGAGGACCGCCTTGCGGTATTCGCGCGCCTCGCGCGCCACGCCCTTTCGATCGACCCACGCACGCGGCGCCAACACGAGCATCCGGAACCCGTTGCCCGTGAAGTCGATGAGGAACGGCGAGACCATCAGCATCTTCACCGCGTAGCCATCGTTCAGCGTGTACATCGCGATGAACACGCCCGTGGCAAGCCCCCAGAACACGCCCACCACGGGGGCGCGCCGGTGCTGCCCGATGAGCCCTGCGACCAGCAATATGCCCGCGACGATCAGCACCACGCCGATCACCGACTGCGTGGTCGGAGTCTCGCCTAACAACACGCCGGCGCCGATGAAGGACAGCAGCGGCCCGGTGCCGCGGGCGATGGGATAGACCACCGACAGGTCCGAGTCGCGGTAACCGCGCTGCAGGCTGAGCGAGTACAGCAGATGCAGAACGGAGGTACCCGCGAGCGCCAGCCAGTGACGCGCGTCGAAGTGCGGCCGTTCGAGCGCCACGATCACGACCACGATCGGCCCGTAGATCAGCACCGATCCTGCCGAATAAAGGAACACGAAGTGCCGCGAATCCGCGGCGGTCTTGGCCGAAAGATTCCAGCTCGCATGGCAGACCGCCGCGAGCAGCACGAAGCTGAGCGCCGTCAGCGTCATGGCGCTACATGAGCGATATTCAAAATGAAGGGCCTCGATTCCAATCAGCTATAGCTGTTGACACCGGTTTCATGGAGAGTGAAGATCAAAAGCAATCAAATACGATCATAAGTAATCGTAGTTCGAACCAGGGATTTCGCGGCGGCGCACCCACCGCGGACAGATCGAAGAAAAATTTTCGCCGTGCCAGCGGCATGCGGATCGCGGTCTCGCGTTTGGCCGTGCCCCGCCATAAAGACAGAAGCGCGCAAGAGATTGCACTCGGGGGAGGCGCAAGACATGCGGTATTCATCGCGTTCGCGGAAGTTCGGTCAATTCCATCTCGTCAACGGTCTCGCGACACTGGCCATCAGTGTTGCAGCGAACACGGCGTACGCCCAGGCGTCGGGCGAGAGTGAGCCGGCAAGCAAGCCGGCTTCGGCATCCGAAAAATCCGCACCCGCGCCATCGTCGACCGAGATCACCGAAGTCGTCGTCGTGGGTACGCGCGCGTCACAGCGCAGCTCCATCGAGCGCAAGAAGCAGGCCGCGACGGCCACGGATTCCATCTCCGCCGAGGATATCGGCAGCTTCCCCGATCAGAACGTGAACGAAGCAATTTCCCGTGTGGCGGGCATCGCGCTGGACCGCGGCGAGGATGGTGAAGGCCGGGGAATATCGGTGCGCGGCAACGGCGGTGACCTCACCCGCGTCGAGATCGACGGCATGACGGTTCTCAACTCCAATGGCGCGCTCTCGGGTGGCACTGGCGCTGGCCTGGGCGGCCGTGCGGCGGATCTGCGCGAATTGCCCGCCGCCATGATCAAGAACATCGACGTCATCAAGGGCACGACCGCGGCCATGACGGAAGGGTCGCTCGGCGGAACGGTACACATCGAAACGCGCAACGGTCTCGATTTCGACGAGCCCTTCTTCCAGATTTCCGCCGATGGACAGATGAATTCCATCTCGGAGGAAATCACCCCGAGTGTCGCGGCGATTTTCGGCCGCAGCTTCATGGATGGTCGCCTCGGCGTCACCGGCAACGTCAACTATTCGGAATTCGAAACCATCTCGGACGGTGAACAACCGCAGACCTCGGGGAATGCGGGACCCTTTCGGAACGCCGATTTCGATCAATCGCCGGACAAGACATTCACCTACGATCCGAGCATCGTGGACCCGACCGCGACGGCCGGTAATTTCCGTGTGTTCGGTCCCGGCGGCGTGCCGGTATATTCGTCGCTGTCGCCCATCGATATCCTGAGCCAGTCCGCAGCCGCGGCGTCGCCGGCAGCTTGCCGCGCGGCATTTCCCGCGCTGACCACCGCGCAATTGAACGGCATTCCGGCGGGCGACAATGTCCTGGGCTCGGTCGCGGCTTCCGGTCAGACCGCGGCGCAAAACCGCACCGCGGCGCAGCTGGAGCAGACCAACGGTCTGCAGAGCTGCTTGAATCAATGGAACGATTACGCGCCTTCGCTGATTCGCGCATTCCCGAAGCTCACCTCAGAGGAAAGGGTCGCGGCGCAATTCCGTGTGGACTACCAGGTGACGGACGACCTGGTCGTCTATGCCGCGTATCAGCAGGCCAATCGCCATGCGTCCAGCATCGACAACACGCTCAATCTCGGCAGTCCCGGCTACAACCAGGCGGGCAGTTTCGTGCAGGGCACGGTTGCCGCGGATTCAAATGCGTTGATCACCCCGCGTACGGTGAATACCGGGCTCGGGTACACCTTCAATTCCACGGGACTGTGCGGGGATCCTACCGTCACCGGCGCAGGGCTGACCCAGACGACGACGGGCTGCGGCGTGGCTAGCAACATGAGCAATGTCGTGGTCGACGACAGCCATCATGTCACCTCGTTCCACCTGAACGACGGCAACGCGAACATCGATGCCATCAGCTACAACACCAACGTCAAGACCTGGAACTGGCAGACCGGCCTCAAGTTCGAACGGGAAAATTTCCGGGCCGATCTGTTGTATGGCGATTCCGGCTCAACCTGGGAGCGCGCGCAGCTTCGCACCGCCGTGAACTTCACCTATGGCGGCGTGGATGCCCACATCACGCCATCGGGAATCTGGTCTTACGATCTGCCCGATGGGCTCGATCTGGCGAACCTGCCCTACGCGAATCTGAATCCCGTCATCGCGCGGGGCGTGTCCAACGCGTCGACCGTGCAGGCGGGCTCGCCAGCTTATACGGCCGCCCAGGCGGCACAGTGGGGCAACAACTTCACGCTCACCTGGCGCCCGCAGATGTCCGACGACAACGAGAGACAGGGCAAGCTGGACTTCAAGTGGGATGTGGCGGAGCAGCTCCCGTTCGTGAGTAACATCCAGGCGGGCTTTCAGCGCCGCGATCACACCGGCAACGGTTGGGGCGGCGGCGGTTACACCGTGCGCCCGGGCACCGGCAACGTAGGCGCGGCCGGCTACGTGGCGCCCATTGTCGTACCCACCGAAAACCTCACCGTCAACTATCGCTCGTGTATGCCGACGGCGACTTCCACGCAGCCCTGCCAGTACGGCTTCGTCCCCGGGACCACCGTCGGAACCAACAACAGCCCCGTCGCCAATCTGAACAACTCGCTGTTCGGCACGATGACTTTCACACCCACGGACCTCGCTGCGCTCATATCGAGCGGACTCTATGTCAAGGACTATCCCTTCCTCGGCGACTACCCGGACAAGGGCGATGTCATGACCCGTTGGCCGTACATCAATCCGAATGTCATCGCCGCTGGCATTCCCGACCAGGTCTTCGACCTGCACTGCATGAAGACCTGCACGGCGAATGACGGCAGTGTCTATGAGCAGCAGCACTTCGCTTTCAACGAAGTGACCAATGCCGTCTACTTCATGTTCGACTTCGAACAGAAGCTGCCATGGGACATGTACCTCAACGGCAATATCGGCAACCGTCTGGTGGTCACCAAGGCGAACTCCACCGGCTTCATGACCCTGGCGCACACCGCGGTGACGCCGGCTTACAACCCTGTCACCAACCCCGGCGCGGTCGTCACCACGACCGTCGCGCTCAATACCTCGCTCGAAGGCGACACCAAGGACTGGCTGCCGGCCCTGAATCTCAATCTGTGGGTGCTGCCCGAGGAACTGGTGCTCCGCTACTACCAGGGCCGCGTGATGTCACGCCCGGCACCGGCCGCGATGCTGCCGTCGGGTACCTGCACCATCGACGAACGCAACGATGCCGACGTCAACGGCGCGGGCGACCTTACCAATACCTGTTCGGGACGCGTGGGCAACCCGGCCCTCAAGCCGTACAAGGCCGACAACCACAACATCTCCCTCGAGTGGTATCCCACTCAGGATCTGATGTTCTCCGTCGGCCACTACCGCAACAAGGTGTTCGTGGGTGCTCCGATCAACGCCAATCTACCCGCCGGCAACCTGTTCGGGGGCAACGAGGACGCGGTCGACCCCGTGACCGGTCAGCCGTTCTCGGACTTCGACTTCACCTATCCCTCCTTCGTCAATGGCCCTTCGGGGACCCAGCTGGGCATGGAGTACAGCGCGAAGGTCGCGTTCACGTTCCTGCCCTGGATCCTCCGGCATACCGGCGTGGATGCAAACTACTCCGAGCTGGATTACGAGAACTTCGCGACATCGCGTGACCTGATGACCGGGGATTTCAACCCGCCGCAGGGCCAGCGCTCGTACTTCAAGAACTTCGCCGTGTGGTACGACGACGGCAAGTTCAATGCTCGCGTGTCATACCAGGGTCAATCGGAGTTCTTCGATTTCATCTCGTCCTGCTCGAACGCCATCAACAATTACCCGACCTCGTTCGTGCAGTGCCCGGGCCAGACGATCCGCACGCCCTACAACCCCGGCGGCACCAACTACCGCGAGGCCACGGGGTTCTACGATCTGAAGATGAGCTACCAGTTCGACGAGCACTGGAATGTCTTCCTCACGGGACGCAACGTCACGCGCGAAGCGACCTTCCGGAGCACCCAGCCCAACAATGTCTACGCCGACGGGGCCCCCACCCTCGAGCAGTTCACATATGGCGGCGCACGCTGGCAGATCGGCATGAACTGGCGCAACTGAGGGGCCCGGCGAATACCGGTCAAGGATACCGATCAGCTAGTTCCCCCTGCCAAGCCCGCTGATCGTGAGGCGCGCCGGTCCCTGACCGGCGCGCCTTTTTCTCTTGTGGCGCAGCCTGATGGCGCCGGCTCGCGGCGCTGTGATACATCAGGCGCCATGAATTCCACGCTGAACGAACCCGCCTCGACCGGAGAAAGGCAGCTGAGTCCGAAGCTGCTCGATGCACTGCGCGATCGCATGCGCCTGGCCACGGACATGGCGGAGAGCGTCGAATGGCTGCGCGGGCTCGGCTATTCGGACCGGGCGATACTCACGGCCATCGAAACGGTGCGGCCGCGCGGCAACTCGCTCGAGCAAGGCGTGTCGAATCCACCGCTGCTGCGCCGGGCACCCGCCAAGCTGCGCAAGGTCGCGACCGACCTCGCGCAGATGTACACCCTCGATGATTTCCTGAGCCCCGCGGAATGCGCCCGCCTGGTCGCGCTGGGCTCACATCATCTGCGTCCGTCGACGCTCGCTTATGCGAGCTCGGACTCCGCATTCCGCACCAGCACCACCGCCGATCTTTGCCACATGAAAAGCCCGGTGGCCACCGGCATCGACGACAAGATCTGCCGCACGATCGGCATCCGCCCCAGCTACTCCGAGGGCATACAGGCGCAGCGCTACGACGTGGGCCAGCAGTTCAAGACGCACAACGATTTCTTCGAGCCGGACACCAACGTCTATCAGAAATTCGCCGGCATCCGCGGCAACCGCACCTGGACTTTCATGGTGTATCTCAATGAAGGCATGGAAGGCGGCGCGACGCGTTTTCCGCAGCTCAACCAGGTGATACAGCCCAAGCTCGGCATGGCGCTGCTGTGGAACAACCTCAACGAGGATGGCTCACCCAACCGCAACACCGAGCATTCGGGCGAGCCCGTGACACGCGGACACAAGGTGATCATCACCAAGTGGTTCCGCGTGTTCGGCGACGGACCGCTGTTCTTCGAGTAAACCCCCGTGGGTCAGCTGCCGGTCTTGCCGGCCTCGACCTCGGTCTTCACCAGGCTCATGAGCTGTTCTGCGCCGAAATCCTCGAGCAGCTTGCCGTTCACGTAGAACGTGGGCGTGCGCGCGACCTTGAGGGCCATGATGTCCTCGCCTTCTTCGCGCAAACGGCCGGTGATTTCCGAGGACTCGGCAACGCTGCGCGCCGCTTTCACGTCCAGGCCCGCGGCAGCCGCGATCTGCCAGGCGGCATCGACATCGGGTGAATGATGCGAGGCCCACTCCTCCTGGCGGTCGAACAAGGCCGTCAGGACTTCCTCGAAGCGATGCTGGCGCTGCGCGGCCAAAAGGATGCGAATCGCCTCCTCGGAACCGGGATGAAAATCCGCGAGGCGCACTACGACGCGCACATCGTCGGGATACAGGAACTGGATCTGCCTGACCACGGGTGCGAAAGCGCGACAGCCTTCGCAGGCCGGGTCCAGGAATTCGACGATCGTGACCGGCGCCGTGGCGCTGCCGAGCACCGGAGAATCAGCGCGGACCAGATGCTCGTGCAGATCGGCCGGGAGCACGGGCTGTTCCGCCGGCTTCACGGGCGCCGCGGCAGGCCCGGTGGATTCGCTGGTCGGTGACGGCTGCGTGGAGAGGTCAGGTTCGGAGCGCGAACAGGACGCGAGCACGAGGAGTGCGGCGAGCGCAGGAAGCAGGCTTTTCACGGGCACCTCATCGAAGGGTGTCCAGTGTAGCGTCAGCCGGAATGCGCCCTAACCGAAATCGAACATCGGCGGGAAGCCCACGACGACGAACGCGGCCCAGAGGCAATAGACCGGCAAGTAGGCGATCAGCCAGCGCTCGAGAGCCCCGAAGTCTGCGCGGCCGCACAGGAATCGAGCGTAGAACCACGCGGCGCCGGCGAGATTGGCGAGCAGCAGCAGATTCTCGCCGAGCGCGGCAACGCGGTTCGGAGTGAAGCCGAGCTCCGAGATGCGGGCGGCGATGGCAATCAGCGCCAGCGCGTCCACGACGATCGCGCTGCCTATCAACAGCAGCTGCAGGCCGTCGAACAGGTTGGGCGGCGCCTGGCGGTCGCGCGATGAAGCCGCGTACAGCACGAGCGCGACCACCAATGCCAGCAGCAGGTCGAAGCCGATGAGCACATCGCGCCCGACATCGATGGGTTTGCCGGTCCACAGCATGGCCACGATGAAAACCAGCAACACCAGCGTGAAGAGCGGCGTGAACAATCGCGTGAGCACGGGCGCCATGCTCTCGATGACGCTTTGCTTGGCTTCCACGAGCCACGCCGCGACGACTACACCGGCCGCCGCGCCGCAGGGAACCAGCCAGAGACCGACGAACCACTCGGCGCGCACGTGGATGGCTTCGAAGATCATCAGCGTGAACGCGGTGAGCACACCGCCGCCGAGCGCAATCAACACGTAGTAGATGAACTGTTCGCCCGAGAACCTCACGAAATCCATGCGCCGCTCGCTCGCGAACCAGGGTCCGCCCACGTAGGCGAAGCCGACGAGGAGCCACAGCGCGATGGGCAGGTGCAACGCGGACAGTCCCTGCGTATCGCTGCGCGGCGCGAATGGATAGACGTTGACGAACAGCGCACCGGCCGCGAAGCCGAGCGCCAGCCACGTCCCGGTGATGAAATCGAGCCGCCGTTTCCAGGCGAAATACACAGTGAGCAGCGGGAACACGAACAGGCTCGCGTTGCGCGCGTAGAACGGCGCGTCGTGATCGATGTGCAGGCCGAACACGGCCGGCGTTTTCACCGCGATCGCCGCCGCCAGGGCCAGCAGGAATGCCACGAGTGCGTCGCGATGCCAGCTTTGCGACCGGTCGTCGTCGGCCGGCGCCATGACCAGCTGCTTCCACAAGCGCTCCGAGTGCTCGCGCGCAAACTCGCGCGACAGCGCATCGAGATTGCCCATGCGCTTGACCGCCACCAGGAACGCTTCGTCTTCGGCCAGCCCGCTTTCCATGAGCGTCGCCACCTGGCTGCGCAGGTGGTCTTCGAGCTCCGCGACATCCGAACCATGGATGGCTGCGCGCCGGCGCAGGTATTCACGCCACTGCGAGATCTGCCCTTCGAGGGTCGCGTCAACGGCGGAAGGGTTCATGCCATGGCCTGTGACCAGATGCCGTGCAGGGTGCGATCGACCACGCGCCATTGCTGGCGCTGCAGCTCGAGCTGAGCGAGGCCGTCCTTGGTGATGCGGTAGTACTTGCGCTTGCGGCCGATCTCGGACTGTCCCCATTTGGCCGCCACGAGCTTCTGGCGCTCGAGACGATGCAGCACTGGATAGAGCATGCCGTCGGTCCACTGCCATTCACCGCCGGACAGATCGGCGACGCGCTTGATGATGGCGTAACCGTAGCTGTCGCCTTCCGCGAGGATGGCGAGCACCAGCGGCGTGGCCGACGCGGCGACCAGGTCCTTGTTCAAGATCATACGGAGCAGCGTTATACATTGCGCTGCTATGTATAGCAACAGCTCACTGTCTGACACCGGGACACCGCAGCGCGGTGCTAGCTTCCCGGCAACAAACAACAACGAGGCACCACATGGAACTGCATCGCGGCCGGCTCATCGATCACATCCAGCTCGTGGTGAAGGATCTCGCGGCGAGCAAACGCTTCTACAAAGCGGTGTTCGACGTGCTGAAGATCCCGTTGGGCGGCGAAGCCGAGGACCACATCTGGGCCGACGAGTTGTTCATCTCGAACCAGGAAAGCAAGGCCGCGCAAGGTGCGCTGACCGGGCGCGTCCATCTGGCGTTCCAGGGCCTGGATCGCGACACCGTCGATCGCTTTCACGAGGCAGCCATCGCCGCGGGCGGGCGCGACAACGGCGCGCCGGGTGAACGCCCCTATCATCCCGGCTACTACGGCGCGTTCGTGACCGACCCCGACGGCAACAACATCGAAGTCGTGTACCACGGGCCCGCGAAATATTCGGCCACATCGGTGAAGGTCACCATCGGCGGTTGAACCATCGCGACTCCGCGATTCAGATCATCTCGAGCGCGCGCTTCTTGTTCGGCGGCGGAAAAGCGCGGTCGATGTCCGCGAGATCCTCGGACGTAAGCTCGACGCGCAGCGCGCCCTGGTTCTCGCGCACGTGCTCGGGCGAGCTGGCACGAGGAATCGCGACCACGCCAGGGGCGCGAATCGTCCAGGCGAGCGCGATCTGCACGGGCGTGGCGTCGTGCCGCTTTGCCACCTGTGCGAGCGCGGCGTTGCCGAGGATGCGGCCTTGCTCGATGGGCGTGTACGCCATGATGTTCATGCCCTGCGCGCGCGCCGCGGGCAGCAGATCGAACTCGGTACCTCGCCGCGAGACGTTGTACAGCACCTGGTTGCAGGCTACACCGCTGCCGCCCGGAATGGCGCGCAGCTCTTCGATGTCATCGCGGTCGAAGTTGCTCACGCCCCAGTGCCGGATCTTGCCGGCCTCGGCCAGCTCGTTGAACGTGGCGACCGTCACCGGCAGGTCCTCGCCGGAGCGCCAGTGCAGTAGATAGAGATCGAGGCGTTCGACGCGCAGCCTCCGCAGGCTGGCCTCGCAGGCGGCCACGATTTTCTTGCGACTCGACGCATTGCCGGGCAGCACCTTGCTCACCAGGAACACCCGGTCGCGGCGCCCCACGATGGCCTCGGCCACCAGCTCTTCCGACGCGCCATCGCCGTACAGCTCGGCGGTGTCGATCAGGGTCGAGCCGAGATCGATGCCCAGCTGCAACGCCGAGATCTCCTGCTGGCGTTTCGCCGGCCGGTCACCCATCTGCCAGGTGCCCTGGCCGAGCACGGGCACGGAGTCGCCGGCGATTTTCGTGGTCCGCATCATCGGGCGAGTGTAGCTCCGGCCGCGAGGAGCGCCATCAGTGGCGGCGACGGCCTACACCCGGCGCCAAAGATGCTCGCTGCGGGCGCCACGATTACGCACTAGAGTCGGCGCATGACCAAGTTCGTCATCGCATTGATCATCGTTGCGACGGTCCTCGTCGGTGGCCTGATGCGCCTGCTCAGCAACTGGCGGCAGCCCATGGCGTCGCCGGAAGTGCTCGAGCGGGCAAAACAACGCAACCGCGAACTGGAAGAGCAGGAACGCCGCGAGAGGTAGCGCGGCACCCCGCATTCGTTCGGCACAGCCAACGATCGCCGCCGGTTTCCGGTGTGTCCCTCACCGGAATGGACTGCCGCACGCGCGCAACGGTTGACAGCAAACGCTCTTGCCAACCCGTGCGGGTCCCTGCATTTTGGCGCCCATCGAAATTCGTGGAGAGAACGATGTCCGACCGGCGCGCGCTGATGGCCCTACTGGTTTCCACCGCGATGTCCTTGCTGGCACGCCCCGGTTTCGCCGCGGACGAAGCCAATGCCGCGGAGCCCGTGAAGATCAACGGCCCGGATCGCATTTTCCACGCCTCCGAGGTTTCCAGCACCGGGTCGGCCACCATCGGGGGCAAGCCCGTGGCTTACCAGGCCGTCGCGGGCACCTTGGTGGTTCACGGCCCGGGTTGGGACGACGTCGCCTGGCGCGAGCAGGCCGCCGCGCCGAATCCGGAGAAGGACAAGGAGGGTCTGCCGCCCGAGGCTTCGATTTTCTACACGGCCTATTTCGTCAAGGATGGCGGCAAGAAGGGCGGCGGGTCCCGTCCGCTGATGTTCATCTACAACGGCGGTCCGGGCTCGGCCACATTGTGGCTGCACATGGGCGCCTTCGGTCCGCGCCGCGTCGTGGTGCACGAAGACGGGCACACCCCGCCCGCGCCGTATCCGGTGATCAACAACGCGTACTCGCTGCTCGATGTCGCGGACCTGGTGTTCATCGACGCGCCGGGCGCCGGGTTCTCGCGCATCGCCGGCAAGGACAAGGAGCGCGCTTTCTGGGGCGTGGACAACGACTCGCACGCTTTCGCCCGGTTCATCCAGCAGTTCCTGAACAAGTATGGCCGCTGGAATTCCCCGAAGTACCTGTTCGGCGAGAGCTATGGCACCACGCGCTCGGCCGTGCTGGCCAACGAACTGGCGAGCAGCTTCAGCATCGATCTGAACGGCGTGATCCTGCTGTCGACCATCCTCAATTTCGATCTCTCGGTAGATAGTCCGTACTTCAACCCCGGCGTCGACACCGCGTACGTGACGGCACTGCCAACCATGGCCGCGACGGCCTGGTACCACAACCGGCTGCCCGGCACGCGTCCCGCCGATCTCGACCCCTTCCTTCGCCAAGTGGAGAAGTTCGCGCTCAGCGACTATGCCGCCGCCCTGCAGCAGGGAGGACGCCTCGACGGCGCCACGCGCCAGAAGATCGCCGAGCAGCTCTCGGGCTATCTCGGCATCCCGGTCGATTACATCCTCAAGTCGGACCTGCGCATCAGCGGCGGCCAGTTCTCGCAGCAGCTGCAACTGCCGGGCGGCCTCACTACCGGGCGGATCGACACGCGCTTCACGGGCCCCGCCCTCGACTTGCTGAGCAAGGAAGCGCAGTACGACCCGATGATCACCTCGGTCGGTTCGGCCTACGTGGCTGCCTGGAACGACTACGCGCGGTCGACGCTCAAGTTCCCCGCGGAAGACGGCTTCAGGATCTTCGCGCCCGTCTTCCCGGCCTGGGACATGGCGCACCAGGCGCCCGGCATGCCGATGCCGTTCACGGGTCAGACCACCAACGTCATGCTCGACCTCGCGACGGTCATGAAGCAGAACCCCAATCTCAAGGTGCTGAACACCGGCGGCTACTTCGACCTCGCCACGCCCTACTTCGAAGGCGTGTACGAGATGGAGCACCTGCCCGTACCCGAGGCCGTGCGCGCGAACATCGAGCATAAATTCTTCCCGTCCGGCCACATGGTGTACCTCAACGAACCGGCGTTGAAGGGACTGCACGACACGGTGTCCGACTTCGTGCGCAGGACCTCGCACTAGCCGGGCGCCAGCGATGACCGCGCCACTCCGCTATCCCGTCGGCACACCGGGCGTTGCCTGGGGCGCGCGCGAACGCGCGGACTGGCTCGCGCGGCAGCGCAAGCTGCGCAGCTATGCCGACGACGTCGTGAATCGCATCGAGCGACTCGCGACGCGGTTCGACGTGCGGCAGTACGGCGAGATCGACTACCCGCCGGACCACTATCGACTGCTCGCGCTGCGCAGCCGCGAGGTGCATGACGACTGCCCCTGGGTGCTGGTCACGGGTGGGGTGCATGGCTACGAAACCAGCGGCGTGCATGGCGCGCTGCAGTTCCTCGAGCAGCGCGCCGAGGATTATCCAGTCAACCTGCTCGTGGTGCCTTGCGTCAGCCCCTGGGCCTACGAGCGCATTCATCGCTGGAATGCGCACGCCGTCGATCCGAACCGCTCCTTCAAGGAAGGAAGCACCGTCGCCGAATCGGCGGCGCTGTTGAGACTGGTCGCGCCATTGCGCGGGCGATTCCGCGTGCACGTCGACCTGCACGAGACCACCGATTCCGACGAAAGCGAGTTTCGGCCCGCGCTCGCGGCGCGCGACGGCAAGCCGTTCGCGCCCGGCCTGGTGCCCGACGGCTTCTACTGTGTCGACGACTCTGCCAATCCGCAGCCCGAGTTCCAGCGCGCCATCGTCGCGGCGGTGGCCCGGGTCACGCACATCGCGCCCGCGGACGACCGGAACGAGATCATCGGCTCGCCAGTGGTGGCGCCGGGCGTCATCGAGTACGCGCTGACCGAGCTCGGCCTGTGCGCGGGCATCACCGGTGCGCGATACACCACCACCACCGAGGTGTATCCCGACAGCCCCCGCGCTACAGCCGAGCAATGCAATGCGGCCCAGGTTGCCGCAGTGTGCGCGGCGATCGAGTTCGCGTTGCGGGTGAAGTGAGGGCCCGGTGTCTCCTGGCGGTGCACGAGCGCGCGTCGCGCTAGTGCCCGCCCTCGACGTGGATGCCGGCATCCGCGAGCGCCGCCGCCAGCGCGGCCTCGATGCGCGCCGCATCGGCGCGCTTGATGCGCTGCAGGTGCAGCGTCGGACCCGTGAGTACTTCGATGCCGCGCTTGAGCACACTGCCTGCGGCGCGAATGCCGGCCTTGTGCTGGTCGAAACGCTGCGACGGTGAATAGCGGCTCATGCCGACGTACACGCCGTGGTCATCGCCGCGGCGGTCCGAATAGTCCAGCAGTACGAGATAGATGTTCGAACGTCCGCGTCCGGTCGCGTCGAAGCGAGCGGCGATCTCATACGCGGTTTGCAGCCAGCTCACGTAGCGCATCGGCAGCCAGTCGGGAATCGATGGCCCGGCTCGCTTCCACAGCCGATCGAGCGCCGCTTCGATCCGGGCCCCGAAGTCGCCACGCATCCAGCGCTCGTGGATGCAGTGCGCGCCGATGAAGCCGTCGCCCGCGGCGAGCGCAGCCTCGAACTCGCTCGCGAGTTCGCTGTCGGTTCGAGTGCGAAAGGGCCGCTGGCCCGGCAGCGACTTCGATGAAGCCAATCGGAGTTCCTCGTGATGCAGCAAGCATACGCAACGCAGCGACGATCGGCCAACGACCATGGTTGTTTGCTACTATCTACGCGCCGGCGTGCGCGCGTGAACCGATGTCAAAGGACTGACGCGTGATGAGCCAAAAGGGAGAGTCGGATCATGCAGCCCAAGGTGTCGTCGTACCCGCGTTTCGTGCTCATGCTCGTCGCCCTGTCGCCCATGGTCGTGGCGGAAGCGGCATCTCCCGTCGATTCGCTGGCGCAGCTGGAGGCGGCCGTCGTCAACCAAGACGAAGTCGCGGCGCAGGCCCTGTGGAAGCAGCTCGCGCCCGACTTCGACCGACTTTCCAGCGCCGACCAGGGGCGCTATCTCGTGGTGCAGGGGCTCATCCAGGAGGACATCCTGCGCGACATCGACAGCGCGGACCAATCCTTCAACAAGGTCATCGCGATGCTCGATGCCTCGCCGCAGTCGACGCAAGCCCTGGCCGATGCTTACTACGAGCGCGCGTACATCAAGTACATCCGCACCAACAACACCGCGGTGTACTGCCCCGATCGCGAGAAGGCGGTCGCGCTGACGCGCAAGCTCGATACGCGCGGCAAGCTGCCCAAGTACCTCACGGCGCTGTCCTTCTGCTATTCGGATACGGCGGCGCGCTTCCCGCAGGGCCTGGCCCTGCTCAACGAAGCCCTGACGCTGGCCGAAGCCATGAAGCTGCGGCCGGAGGAACGCGGCCTGATCTACAACGCCACCACCATCCTGTATCGCAAGAACCAGCTGTACACGCAGGCGTACGAATATTCGAAGCTCGCGTACGACCAGTGGAAATCCATCGACGCACTGCCCAGCATGGACACGCAGTTGCACAACCTGCTGATCAATGCGGTCAGCATGGGCGATCTCGACAAGGCCGAGCAGCACGGCAAGCAGCTGTTCGCGCTCGCAGACGCCGCGCCGCAGTACCCGGACTTCCGCTTCTTCGCGGCGCTCGACTCCGGGCTGGTCGCGCTGACGCGCAACGACCTGCCCCGCGCCGTCAAGCTGTTCGAGCAGGCGCGCGACGAGGAACGGCACACCGATGAGTCGGCCTTCATCGCCGCGAACCGCGCCCAGCTCACCGCCGCCTACTTCCTTCACGGCGACATCGACGCCGCACTTCGCGAGTCGGCTGCCGTCGCCGGGTTGCCGGGCTTCGAATCACTCGACGCGGACCAGAAGCAGTTCGTGCAGGCCCTGCGGCAATACGGCGGCAAGCACACCCTGCAGGCCATGCAGGGGCTGTATGCGCTGTATCGCGCGCAGCAGAAGCGGCAGTGGGATTTCCTGAGGAACAACACGCTCGACCATGCCCGGCGCCATGACACCCGCATCCAGAAGTACGAAACGCAGCTGCTCGAGAACCAGGTGCAGATCCAGCGGCTGAAGCTCGACGCCCAGCAGCGGCAGCAGGAAGCCTCGCGGCTCTATCTATTGCTGGCCGCCGTCATCGCGCTGAGCCTCGGGCTCCTCGCATACACGCTGTGGCGCTCGCGCCGGCGCTTCAGGATCCAGGCGCAGACGGACTCGTTGACCGGCATCGCCAATCGCCGCCACTTCCTCGAATGCGCGCAGCAGGTGGCCCGCCGACATCGCGATCAGCCGCAGCCGGCGTCGGTGCTGGTGCTCGACATAGACCACTTCAAGCTCATCAACGATGCGCACGGGCACCAGGCCGGGGATGCCGCGATCCGTCACGTCGCGACGCAGGTGAATGCGTGCCTGCGCGATGGCGATGTCTTTGGCCGCCTCGGCGGCGAAGAGTTCGCCGCGCTGCTGCCCGCCACTGACGAAGCCGCGGCATGGAAGGTGGCCGAGCAGATCCGGCAGGTCATCGAGCGGACGCCGCTGAGCCACCACGGGGACTCCATCCGCCTCACGGTGAGCATCGGGTTGATGAGCGGCCCGCTCTCCGGCGACAACATCGAGACGTTGATCCAGTGCGCGGACAAGGTGATGTATCGCGCGAAGAACGCCGGCCGCAATCGCAGCCTCACACATACGGACCAGTTTCCGCAGCTCGCGGCCGCGAACAGCGCCGCCTAGCCCAATTGCGAACCGGGGCCCAACTGGGAACCTGGGCCCGACTGCGAACCAGGGCTCAACTGCCGAACCAGGTCAGCACACCGGCAATCGTCGCGGTCATGAATGTCGCGATCGAACCGCCGAGCACGGCGCGCAGGCCGAAGCGTGCGAGATCGTGGCGCCGCTCGGGCGCGAGACCGCCGATGCCGCCGATCTGAATGGCGATGGAACTGAAGTTCGCGAACCCGCAGAGCGCGTAGGTCGCGATCAGCCTTCCCTGGTCGGTCAGCGAGACGCCAGCGACCTTGCCATTGACGATGTCGGCCAGGTGCAGGTACGCCACGAATTCGTTGATGACGATCTTCTGCCCGATGAGGCTGCCGACCGTGCTTGCGTCTTCCCACGGTACGCCGATCACCCAGGCGAGCGGCGCGAGGATGTAACCGAAGATGGTGGCGAGGTCGGTGGGCTTGCCAATGGCGGCCGCGAGCCCCGTCACTTCCCCGAGCCAGGTCAGCGGCCAGTTGAGGAGCGCGATCAGCGCGATGAAAGCCAGCAGCATCGCGCCAATGTTGAGCGCGAGCCGCAGGCCGTCGCCGGCGCCGGACGCCGCCGCGTCGATGACGTTGGCCGTGGTCTTCTCGACATGCATCTTCACCGTACCGCGAGTGAGCGGATCGCCGGTTTCGGGGATGAGGATCTTGGCGATCACCAGCGTCGCCGGCGCGGCCATGATCGACGCGGCCAGCAGGTGCTTGGCGTAGAACGCCTGTTGCACCGGATCGCTCCCGCCCAGCATGCCGACGTACGCCGCCAGCACACCGCCGGCGATGTGGGCCATGCCACCGATCATCATCGTAATCAGCTCCGACTCGGTCATCTTCGGGATGTACGGGCGCACGGTCAGGGGCGCCTCGGTCTGCCCGATGAATACACTCGCGCAAACGCTCGTGGTCTCGGCGCCCGAGACGCGCATGACCTTGGTGATGACCCAGGCCATGGCGCGCACCACGGTCTGCATGACGTTGAGGTGGTAGAGCACGCCCATCAGCGCCGCGAAGAAGATGATGGTCGGCAACACCTGGCAGGCGAAGATGAAGCCGAAGGTGTTCTGGTCCATCAGGCTGCCGAAGATGAACTTGCTGCCTTCGTTGACGAAGCTCAGCACCTGCACGAAGCCACGGCCGATCGCGTCGAACACGTCCTTGCCGCCTGGCACGAGCAGCACGAGCGCGGCGAAGGCGATCTGCAGGGTCACGCCGGTGGCGACGAGTTTCCAGTCGACACGGCGCTTGTTGTTAGAGGCCAGCCAGGCGATGCTGACGAGCACCGCGAGGCCGAACAGGCCAAAGGCCACGCGCGAAATCGCTTCCACCCAGTTCTCCCTGATGCAGCCGGCGTTATCGTTGTTGTTGCGTCGGTAGTGTACGCCTTGACCGACGGACGACGCGCGTACTCCTTGATATCCTCGCGCGGGTCGAGGCTTTCCCCGTGCCACTTCATCTGGAACCACTTTGTTCGTGAAACCTCTCCTTCGCTCCTGCCTTTCATTGACAGCATTCTTCGCGGCCGCTGTGTTCTGGTCGGGTACCGTTCACGCCGCATCGTTCTACCCGGTTCGCCCGGACGATCCGCAGGCCGTGGATTTCAGCCGGGAGGCATTCGGCGCGCACGCCGACGGCGCCGGTGATGATTCCGACGCGCTTCAGCGGGCCATCGATCGGGTGCAGGAGACCACGGGCGCCGGCGTACTGCTGATTCCCGAGGGTCGCTATCGCCTGAGCAAGACGGTCTACGTCTGGCAGGGCATTCGTCTGCTCGGCTACGGGGCGACGCGACCTGTCTTCGTGCTTGCCAAGGACACGCCGGGATTTCAGGAAGGCGCCGGCCGCTACATGGTCCACTTCGCTGACAACCGGCCGGATCCCGGTGCACCTGTTGTCGATGCCACCGAATTCACCTTCTTCAGTGGCATGAGCAACATCGATTTCGAAGTGCAGGATGGAAACCCGGCGGCAATTGCGGTGCGCTTCCACGTCGCGCAGCACAGCGAACTCACGCACATGGATTTTAGGATCGGAACCGCGCGCGCCGCGGTGGAGGACATCGGCAACCAGGCGAGCGACATCCATGTCGAGGGCGGGGAATACGGCATCATCACCAAGCGCACCGCGCCGGTGTGGCAATTCCTGTTGATGGATTCGAGTTTCGAAGGCCAGCGTGCGGCCGCGATCAAAACGCAGGAAGCCGGTTTCACGCTGATCCGCGTGAGCTTCGCGAACATGCCGGTGGCCCTGCAGATCGCACCCGGAGAAGTGGAGCAGCTGTACGGCCGTGATCTCTCGATGCGGAACATCCGCGATGCCGCTTTCGTGGCGGGCAATGCGCGCAATGCACACTCCGCGGTGACACTGGTCAACATTGCCTGCAGTGATGTGCCGCATTTTTCGGTGGGCGAGAAATCTCTGCAGGCACCCGGCCGCCATTACGTGGTGGATCGTTTTACGCAGGGGCTGATGATCGGCGCGGATGGCCGCGAAAACGGTATCGCGACGAAACACATGGCACGGGCGCTTGCCCAACCGGCACAGCCGCTCGCAACGGACATCCCGGCAGCCCCTGCCATGGATCAATGGGTGAATGTCCGTTCGTTGGGTGCCCGGGGTGACGGCCAAACGGATGACACCGAGGCTTTGCTCGCAGCCATCGACAAACATGCGGTGCTGTTCTTTCCGAGCGGTACGTACCGCGTGAGCCGAACGCTCGCGCTCAAGCCCGATACGGTGTTGATCGGTCTCAACCCGGGCACGACCCAGGTTTCACTGATCGATGGTTCACCCGCCTTTGGCGGCGAGGGCGCGCCCGTGGGAATCATCGTCGCGCCCAAGGACGGCCGGAACATCGTGCGCGCGCTCGCCATCACGACGGGCAACTCCAATCCGCGCGCAGCCGGAGTCATCTGGATGGCCGGCAAGAATTCGTTGCTGGACGACGTGTCTTTTCCAGGGCAGCGGTTCTTCGGCTCCGGCTTTCGCGGGTTCAGCTTCCGTCGACCAACCACACCGCCTGCCGCGGGCGCGTCGCCCGTCCGGCCTAACTTCGGGTTTTCGCCGGCCGCGGCGGATTTGCTCGTCACCAACGGCGGCGGCGGCATCTTCCGCAACAACTGGCCACACGGCTCGAATGCGAGGATCGGACTTCGCGTGGAGAACACCGACACGCCCGGGAAGATCTACCAGATGTCGGTCGAGCATCACCTGCGGGTGGAGGCGGAGTTCCACGGTGTGCGCAATTGGGAGATGTATGCGTTCCAGACCGAGGAGGAGAACCCCGCCGGCGCCAACGCGTATGCGCTGGATATCGAAGACTCCCGGGAACTGCTGTTCGCCAACACCTACCTGTATCGCGTATCTCGCAATGTGCTGCCCAAGACCTATGCGATCCTCACGCGGCGCTCCGACGGAATCGCCTTCGAAAACTTGAAAGTGTTCAGCCAGACGCGGCTCGCCTTCGACAACGCCATCTACAACGAGGCCAATGGCGCCGTCGTGCGTCCGCATTTCTTCACACGCTTCATGGTGAATGCGGGTTCGAAGCCACGAGTCGCCTCGTCTTCGCCCGTATCGTTGTTCGGTCACTCGACGCTGCAGCTGCTGAAAAGTGGTTTCAGCAACGCTTCGGGCCTGACGATCGACGACGCCGGCACCGCCTTCTTCACCGATGCGGCAAAAGGAAAGATCTACCGCTGGAACGATGCGAATCGGACCGCCGAGGTGCTGGCGGAAATCCGCGGCCAGCCGCAGGTGCTCGGCTTCGTCGCACCGGACCACCTGCTGGCGATAGCCAATGAACGCGTCGTCTATCACTTGAGCTCCACCACACAAGGCCCTGCCGAGCCCGTGGCGGAAACGGCTGAAGCCTTGCCGCAGACGACGCTGCTCCTGCCGGTTGGCCTGCACAACCAGCTCTCCGTGATGCAGGACATGATGGAACGCCGCGGCTACGTCTACCGGCCGCGAAGCAACACCGCGATCGTGAGCGCCGTGTCGAACGAGCACCGCGGCTATTACTACGCGCCCGGCACCCACACGGCGATCATGGCCGGTGGTACGTGGCGGCCCAACCTGCAGAGCTCGCAACTGGCGCCGTTCGTATCGGGCACGTCTCACTACCTGACGAGCGAGGATGATGGCCGAACGTACCGCGTGACACTCGAGGCGGATGGCAAGCTCAGCAGTACGGTCTTCGCCGAGCGTGGCGGCACGGCGGTTGTCACGGATGCTTCCGGCAACGTGTACATCGCCGGTAGTGAGGTCTGGATCTACGACCGCAACGGAAAGCCGGTGGGCGTCCTCGAAATTCCAGAGCGGCCCGGGAGCCTGGCGTTTGGCGGCGCGGATCGGCGAACGCTGTACATCGCGGCGCGCACGTCGCTGTATTCGAT
>DATLDQ010000009.1:0-11427 GCA_035525785.1 Steroidobacteraceae bacterium
AGGTAGTGCCCCTGGGCCTGTGCCGAATTCAGCAGCGACCCCGGCTCGAAGAAGAACTCGATGACGCGCACGTTGGCGGGCAGCCGGTCGGCACGGACGGCCGCGAGATAGTCGAGATCGGGGTAGTTGCCGAAGATGCGCTCGACCAGCGGCTCGAGGAAGCGCTTCTCGAGGTCGCTGCCGCCCGTGGGTTTGCGCAGGCTCAGCGCGGTGAAGATCGTGAGATCGAGGTTCTCGTCGGCGCGCGCGCGCCGGAAGAACTCGTTGGCGATGAGGTTGGGTTTGCCAATGCCGAGCGGCAGCGCCAGCACCACCTTGTTACCCACGCGCCGCAGCGCCTCGTCCACGATTTCTCCGACATCATCGAACAACTGTGGCATCCGGCTACACTCTCATCCGCAAACACGAGGGTCAATGCACATGAGCCTGAAGAAGCCCGCCCTGGAACCGATGTCGCTCGCGCCGCGCACGTCGTCCGGATATCCCGAGCCGTATCGTTCGCGCGTCCTGCCGCGCGAGAAGCGCGCGTTGGGCGACGCACTCGGGCTCAAGACCATTGGCATCAACCACACGGTGTTGCCGCCGGGCAAGGAATCGTCCATGCGTCATTGGCACACGCACGAAGAGGAATTCATCTATGTGCTGAGCGGGGAGGTGGTGCTGCGCACGGATGCGGGGGAACAGGTGCTCGCGGCCGGCATGTGCGCGGGTTTCCCGGTCGCGGCCGACGTCACGCATGGCGATGGGCATCAGCTCATCAATCGCGGCAGCCAGCCCGCGGTGTATCTCGAGGTGAGCAATCGCGATCCGCGCGACACTGCTTACTACTCCGACGTGGACCTGCATTTTCACGGTCACGGCGCCGCCGTCCGCTTCACGCGCAAGGATGGCTCGCCCTTCTGATCGGCCCGCTGGTCGAGGGCAGGCGGTGCTGTCAATGAAGTGTGCGGGAAGGCGGGTCGAGCCGGTTCATCGGCACGATCGTAGCCTCGCCCGTGAAGGTGCGGGCACGCCAGAGCACGAAGCGGTGCGTGCCGGGCGCGTTCATCGCCTCGGCCATGCCGCGGTGGTCGAAACCGGGTAGTTTGGCGAGGTGCGAGAGCAGGTCGTGTCGCGCCGCCAGCGCCTGGCTCACCAGCACGCCGGACTTGCCCGAGCCGGCCAGCACGTAGAAATATTCCTCGGGCACGCCATTGGTATGCGTCACGACCACCGAGACTTCGCGCAGATCGTCCCAGCGTACATATTCATTCTGGCCGCGCGCGACCCGGCGCAAAACGCCCTCGTCGGTGATCTGCAGCAGGTCGCCGCTCTTGCGCAGTTCCCAGGTTAACAGCAGGGGCTCGAGCAAAAATATCAGGAAGAAAGTGATGGCGAGCCCGGGCAGCCACCAGCTCGTCCGTCCGACCCACGCGGGGTAGAAAGACAGCAGCGCGACGGCGAGCGACGCCATCATCCAGACGCGACGCATGGTGGAAATCGCGACCATCTACTTCGCGACCCTCACCAGTGCGACCTTGTACTGCACCTTCACGTCGTCGCCGACCGACTCCGTGGATTTCCATTCGCCCTGGCCGACGCCGTAGTCCAGGCGTTTGATGGACACCTGGCCGGACAGTTCGAGCCCGTTCGCGGTGGGCGTGAGCGTGAGCGGCAGCCGGAGATCCCTGGCGACGCCGCGGATGGTGAGCTTGCCCACGGCCTCGAGGCCGCCGGCGGAGCGCGCCAGCGACTTCGCGACGAAAGTGGCGGCGGGGTAGGCCTTGGCATCGAACAGGTCGGCGCCCTTGAGCGTACCGTCGCGTTCGCCGTCCTGCGTGTCGATCGAGTCGATCATCACGCGCACCAGCAGCGAGCCCTGCGCGGGATTGGCCTCGTCATAGGTCAGCTCGGTGGCGAAGGTCTTGAACCTGCCGGTGTTCTCGGCGCCGAGCTGGCTGAACGTGAAAGCCAGGCTGCTGCCGGAATTCGCCTGGGTGTATTTCGTGGCGCCGGACGCCGCGGGCGTCGCGGGTTTCACGGGTTCGGCTGCCAGGGAACCCGCGGTGAGCAACACGCCGAGCGCGATGCGGGCAAGATAGTTAGCCATGTGACCTCACTTGACGCCGCCGAAGGGCAGCATGCGCCTCAGCACTTCGTTCCTGTCGATGAACTGGTGTTTGAGCGCACCCGCGATGTGCAGCAGCGCGACAATGACCAGCGCCGCGAACAGCGCGTGGTGCAGGTCGTTCATGCGCTCGTACAGCGCCTTGTCGGGCGCAACCAGATCGGGGAGCGTGAAAATGCCGAACCAGCTCACGGGGAAGTTGCGCGCCGACGACATGAGCCAGCCCGTGAGCGGCATCGCGAGGATCAACCCGTAGAGCAGGAGATGCGACAGGCCGGCGAGCATGCGCTCCCAGTTCTTCGCCAGTCCGTCGAGCGTGGGAACGGGATTCGCCCATCGCCACACTAACCGGATGATGGCGAGCGCGAACACGGTCATGCCGAAGGACTTGTGCATGCCGATCGCGAAGATCTTGTCGCTGCCCATCGGCAGCGCCTCGGCGCGCTGCATGATGACCCATTGCATGATGATGAGAAGAACGATGAGCCAGTGCAGCGACTTGGAAATCACGCCCCATGAGCGGGTGGTATTGCGGAAGGTCATGTCATTAAGCTACCAGACAGAGGCACACGAATGAGTATGTCAGCGAGTGGCAGCCGGTTCCCGAGGCGCTCGATATTGGCGGGGCTGCTTTCATTGGGTCTCTGGGGTTGCCAGACAAGGCCCCCGGCTTCCGCGCCGGCCCCCGGACCCCTGGCCGAACAACCCGCGATCCCCGTGGGCGCCCGGGAATACAAGGTGGTGCCCGGAGAGTCCCTGCTCCAGATCCTGGTTTATCGCGGCGGTGCCATGGCGCGGCTCGGGCACAACCATGTCATTGCGTCCCACCACCTGGAGGGTGAGGTGCACGTTACCGAGGATCCGGTGGCTACGCGCTTCGAGATCCGCGTGCCGGTCAACGAGCTCACCGTCGATGAGCCGGCGATGCGCGAGAGCGCGGGCAGCGACTTCCCGCCCAATGTCCCGCAGGGCGCGCGCGATGGCACGCGCAAGAACCTGCTGTCGGAGGCGCTGCTGGATGGCGCTAACTATCCGGCGATACGGCTGCGGACCACGGACGTGGCGGCGGCGGGCGAGGGATTCGACGTGGGTGTCGAGATTTCACTCAAGGACCAATTGCGCAGCGTCCGCGTGCCGGTGCAGCTCGAGCGCAAGGACGACGCGCTGATCGCGCGCGGCGAGTTCGCGTTGAAGCAATCCGACCTGGGTTTGAAGCCGTTCAGCGTCGCCATGGGGACGTTGGTCGTGCTCGATGAGATGAAGATCCGCTTCGAGATCTCCGCACGCTAGGTGCGCATGTGCGGGGACAGACCTGAAGTCTGTCCCCGGCAGCCAGTTCCGTTACTTCGACAACTCCGTCAGCAGCCCGGTCGCGCCATATACCTTCGAGAGGGCTTCCTTGATGATCGCCGGGTGCACGGCCACCGACCGGTTCTTCTCCGTGTCGAACCAGTACGAACCCGAGATCGAGTGGATGTTGCCGTCGAACAGCAAGCCCACGAGCTCACCCTTCGCGTTGATCAACGGGCTACCCGAGTTGCCGCCAACGATGTCGTTGTTCGTGGCGAGGTTGAAAGGCGTGTTCATGTCCAGCTTGTCCTTCACCTTGAGCCAGCTGTCCGGAATCCTGAACGGCTCGGCGCCGGTCGCGCGTTCGAACAGTCGCGACAGACGCGTGAACGGATTCACCGGCGCGCCGTTCTCGACCCACGCGCCGACCGTGCCCCAGTTGAGACGCAGCGTGAACGTCGCATCCGGATAAACGCTGGTGCCGAGCACCGCGAAGCGCGCCCTGGCGATCTTCTCGGAAGCCAGTTCCATCGGCGCTTCGACAAGATCCTCGTACTGCTTGCGCAGCTTGCGCGCTTCGGGCTCCATGGTGCGCGCCAGCTGGATCATCGGATCGTCGGAAGCCGCGATGGCCGCGGCGCCGCCATTCCACAGCGCCATGCGCACGGCCGGGTCGCCGAGCTTGGTACCGCCGATCACGCGCTTCGCGACCTCGGCCGGCGACTCCTTGGCCAGCAACTGCCGCACCAGCGGGTGATCGGGGCCCAGCCACTCGCGCATGCGCTCGAGACCGAACGTCATGCGCAGCGTCTCCAGCTCAGGGTAGTTGGGCACGCTGGCGCCGAGCTGCTGCTCGATGCGCTTCAGTGCCGCGTCCGTGAATTCGCGGAAGCGCTCCGAGTTCGGCTTGGTGCGTTCTTCCGCTCCGCGCACCAGGTTGCGCGCGTAGCCCATGAGACGGCCCTGGAATCCCGCGCCGTTCTCGATGAACGTGACGGGCAGGTACAGACCCTCTTTCGCCGCGTTCGCACGCGCGATGTCGCCCCAGGGGTCCCCGATGGAAGCACGCAGCGAGGCGTTCGCGGCCACCTGCTTCTTGAGGTTGTCTTCCTCGGCCTGCTTGCGCGCGAACAGCGCATCCTCGTGCAACGCGTCGAGCTGCTTGCGGCGCACCTTGATGCTGTTCTCGATGCCGTTGAGCTGATCAGCGGTGATGCGCGCGTTGGTCGGGTTCTCCGACGCGAACTGGATGTAGCGGCCGCGCAGCTCCGAATAGCGCAACAGCCAGTTCGGCAGCTCGTAATTGCGCTGCGCTTCGAGCTCCGCCACGGTGAGCAGGCGGTCCGTCGAGCCGGGATGACCGGAGACGAACACCGGCTCGCCCACCGACGGACCCGCGAAGTTCACCTTCAGGTGGTTAGGCGTCTTCACGGGCGCGCCCTTGGCGTCGTAGATGCGCAGGATGCCCATGTCCAGGCACCAGCGCGGGAACTGGAAGTTGTCGGGGTCGCCGCCGAACGCCGCGATGTCCGCCTCCGGCGCGAAGACGATGCGCACGTCCGTGTAGCGCTGGTACTGATACATCCAGTACTGGCCACCTTCGTACAGCGTGACGGCCTGGCACTTGCGCGCGCCCTTGCTCGCCTCCTCGCACTCGGACTCGAGCTGCGTCAGCGTCGCCTTGCGCGCCTCGTTCGCCGCCTTCTCATCCTTGCCGGCGATGGCGGCGGAGATCTTGGCGGTGACGTCGTCCATGTTCACCAGCACGTCAGCGATTTGTGTCTGGCACTTTTTCTCGTCGGCGGGCCGGGCGGCGAGGAAGCCTTCTTCCACCAGGCTCTTTTCCTTCGACGACAGCTCGGCGAGGCAGGCCTCGACGCAGTGGTGGTTGGTGAGGATGAGGCCGCTGCCCGAGATGAACGAGCCCGTGCAATTGCTGAGACGCACGGTGGACGTGCGCACCCGGTCGAGCCAGGCCTGGTCGAGCCGGGTCTTGAGCGCCGAGTTCGCCTTGTCGAAGGGGAAGCCGTGGAAGGTCCACATGCCTTCGTCGGCATGCGCGGCGGAACAGATGAGCACCAGCAGCGCCGAGGCGGCTGCCGTCAGGAATCGCGTCATGGGAAGACTCCGTATTTTTCTGGATACCGCGGCGTGGCGGTGATGGCGCCGATTATCACCACATTCTCCACCGCGCGCCTACCCGGGCGACGCGCGCCCGGCTCGGTTGGGCGCGATGGCATGATGCGGTGATGAACCAGGCCAGCCCAGTCCCGGGGCAGCATGCGGACTCGCAGCCCGTGCGCCGATTCGCCGGAATCCGCCTGGCCCCGGGCGTCGCACCGGGGCATGCGCTCACCTATCTATATGCGGCTTTCTTCACCGTCGGCCTGTTCGCGTTCATCAGCTACTTCCAGGCCTGGCTGCTCAACGTGAACCTGCGGCTACCCGAGTCTCTGCAGGGGCGCACGGTGTCGGCGCTCAACTTCGCCAACGAGCTCGTGGCCCTGGCGCTGGTCGCGCCCTGCGGCGCGCTGGCCGACAAGATCGGCCGGAGATCGGTCTATGCCACCGGCTTTCTCTGGCTGGGGGCCGGCTTCCTGTTGTACCCGCTGGCGCGCACCGTTCCGCAGCTCACCGGCTGCGCGCTCTTCTTCTCGGTGGGCGTTGCCGCGGTAGGCACCATGCTGGGCACGGTGCTGGCCGACACGCCCGCGGAATCCTCGCGCGGCCGCATGGTGGGAACGGCTGGGTTCTTCCAGGGGCTCGGCGCCGCCGTGCTCGTGCTGGCGCTGGGCCGCCTGCCGAAGTGGCTGCAGGATGCCGGATACGGCGAGCTGCGCGCGGGAACGCTCACGCTGTGGCTCGCCGCCGTGCTTTGCATGATCTCGGCGCTGGTGGTGTTCGTGGGGCTCCGTCGCGGGACGCCGAGCGCGTCGGCCGGTGCGCTGCCGCTACGGCGCATCGTCGCCGAGGGGCTGTCCGCCGCCCGTGGCAACCGGCGCATCTGGTTCGCCTATCTACTGCAGTTCGGTTCGTTCGGCGACCGCGTGGTGCTCGGCACCTTCCTGTCGTTGCGCCTGCAGCAGGCCTGGCTCGACAGAGGTCTCGGCATGGCCGACGCGGCCGCGCGGGCGCGCTGGCCGTTCGTGGCGGCAATGGTGGCGGGGCTCCTAACCGCCCTCATCGTGGGCGCGCTCCTCGATCGCGTCGACCGTCTGCGCGTCGGGATTGCGGCCATGGCGCTCGCGGCGGCGGCGTATGCGCTCTGTGGCTTCATCGATGACCCGACACAGGATCTTTTGCTCACCGTGGTCGCGGTGCTGCTGGGAACGGGCCAGATCGCGGCCATCATCGCCGGCCAGACCTTGCTGGGGCAGGAGGCGCCACGGGACGTGCGCGGCGCGGTGTTCGGACTCGCCGGCGTCTGCGCGTCGGCCGCCATCCTGTTCACCAATGCTTTCGGCGGGTGGCTCTATGACTCGGTGTCGAAGGGCGGGCCGTTTTTCCTGCTGGCCGCCGTGAACGGGGTCGTGTTCCTGTTCGGTCTGCGTCTCGCGGCCGCTAGTCGACCAGGGTAGTGAGGAGCAGCGCCGTGCCTTCGGGGGCACGCAGCAGCGCACTCTGACGCGGATCGAGGCCACGTGGCAGGTCCTCGGCGAAAGCCACGCCCAAGGTCTTGAGACGCTCGATGCGCTCGCCCATGTCGGGCGCGGCGAATACGAGCATGGACTGATCGAGAGTGCGTGGCCGATGCACGGCCAGGTCGACGTGGTCGCTGGTCATGGACATGCGCACGTAGGGTTCGTCGGATTCATCGAGCGCAACGAAGCCGAGCGG
The DNA here is from genome assembly GCA_035525785.1 of Steroidobacteraceae bacterium. GTDB lineage: Bacteria > Pseudomonadota > Gammaproteobacteria > Steroidobacterales > Steroidobacteraceae > CADEED01. The sequence continues at coordinate 7,235 of DATLDQ010000009.1, forward strand.
CTCCCAGAACTGGCGCATGGCCGCGAAGTCGGCCGAGGCCATGCTGTATTCGGCAAAGTCGCCGCACAGCGAGGTATCACCATGCTCGGCGTTGCTCGAGAAATGCGTGGGCGCTTCCTGCACACGCACCGGCTGACCGGAAGGGTCGAGGAAACCGAATTCGTTGAACGATTCGTCGCCGGTGCGTTTCCATGCGATCTCGACACCCTGCTTCTCGAGGACATGCGAGTGCTGCGCGACCCCGGGATGCACGTAAGTGATCACGGGGGAGGGAAACTTGAACTGGTGCAAGCCGACGAACAGCTTGCCGTCGGTCATGACGCCATAGGGATGCGGCCAGGTATCCGTGGTGCCGCAGTGACCGAAGCCGAGACGCTCATAGAAGGCGACCGACTCCGCGATGTCCGCAGTCTCGACGCTGATTTCGTGGAACTTCCCTAGCACCGGCCGCGAGTGTACTCGAACAATCCCGGCTCGCTAAGTCAGATACCGCCCACGCAGACGTACTTGAGCTCGGTGAATTCGAGGATGCCGTACTTCGAACCTTCGCGACCGATACCGCTTTCCTTGACACCGCCGAACGGCGCCACCTCGGTGCTGATCAGGCCGGTGTTGAGCCCGACGATGCCGTACTCCAGCGCCTCGGTGACCCGCCAGGAGCGCGCGAGGTCGCGCGTGTACAGGTAAGCCGCGAGTCCGAACTCGGTGTCATTGGCGAGACGGATCGCTTCCTCGTCGGTGTCGACGCGGAACAACGGCGCCACGGGGCCAAAGGTTTCCTCGCGCGCGAGGATCATGGCCGTCGACACGTCGGTGAGCACGGTGGGTTCGTAGAACGTACCGCCCAGCGCATGTCGCCTGCCGCCCGTGATCACCTTCGCGCCCTTCGCCTGCGCGTCGGCGACGTGTGCCTCGACCTTGGCCAGCGCCTTGGCATCGATGAGCGGGCCCTGGTCGGTCTCGCCTTTGAGTCCGTCGCCCACGCGCAGCTTCTTCACGGCCTCGGTCAGCTTCCCCGCGAAGGCGTCGTACACCTTCGACTGCACGATGAGGCGGTTGGCGCAGACGCAGGTCTGGCCGGTGTTGCGATACTTGCTGGCGATGGCGCCGGCCACCGCGGCGTCGAGATCCGCATCGTCGAGCACGATGAACGGCGCGTTGCCGCCGAGCTCCAGCGCCACTTTCTTGACCGTGCCCGCGCACTGGGACATGAGTAGTTTGCCCACCGGCGTCGAGCCGGTGAACGAGAGCTTGCGGACCTTGTCGTTGCCGGTGAACTCGCCGCCGATGGCGACGGCGTCGCCGGTGACCACGTTGAACACCCCGGGCGGGATGCCGGCGCGAGCCGCGAGCTCGGCCATGGCGAGCGCGGAGAACGGCGTCTGCGGCGCGGGCTTCACGACGATGGGACAACCCGCCGCGATGGCCGGGCCCGCCTTGCGCGTGATCATCGCCGCCGGGAAATTCCACGGCGTGATCGCGGCCACTACGCCGATGGGCTGGCGCAGCACCAGGATGCGTTTGTCGGCCTGGTGCCCCGGGATCACGTCGCCGTAGACGCGCTTGGCCTCCTCGGCGAACCACTCGATGAATGCGGCGGCGTAGGCGATCTCGCCCTTCGACTCCGCCAGGGGCTTGCCTTGTTCGGCAGTCATGATCACGGCGAGATCCTGCTGATTCGCCAGCATGAGATCGAACCACTTGCGCATGATGCGCGCACGCTCGCCGGCGGTCTTCTTCGACCAGGCAGGCATCGCCGCGTGCGCGGCTTCGATGGCGCGGCGCGTTTCGGCGGCGCCCATCTGGGGTACGGCGCCGAGCCGCTCGCCATTGGCGGGGTTCAGGATGCCGGTGGTCTGGCCGGAATCCGCCGCGGCCCATGCGCCGTTGATGTAACCCTGCTCCTTGAAGAGGGAGCGATCCTGCAGCTCGATCATTTGCTCTCCAGCTTTTCGGCGAGGAAGCCCAGCGTGCGTTCGCGCGCGAGTGCAGAGCTCGCCGCGTCGTACGTGGCGCGATCCTCGCAATTGAAACCGTGGTCGGCGGGATACAGGTGGAATATCCCATTCGGGTCCGCGGCGCGAATCCTGTCGATGTCGCTCACCGGTATATGGGGATCCTTTTCGCCGAAGTGGTACATCGCAGGGCGCTTCGGCGATTTTTGCAGGTGCTCCTTGATCTGCCCGCCGTAGTACGAAACCGCGCAGGCCACCGGCAACTCGCAGGCCGCGAGGTACGCGAGCGTGCCGCCCCAGCAATAGCCGACCATCGCCACGCGACCGGAATGGCGGACGACATTGATGCAAGCGGTGAGGTCGAGCAGCGTTTTTTCCTTCGGGATCTGCAGGCGATAGCCACGGCCTTCCTGCACTTCCGGCTCGGAGTAGCCGAGCTCGATGCCGCGTCGAACGCGGTCATAGAGACAGGGGGCGATGGTCACGTAGCCCTGCGCCGCGTAGTCGTCCGCGACGCGGCGGATGTGACGGTTCACCCCGAAGATCTCCTGCCCGATGACCACCGCGCCGCGCACGGCGCTGCCCTGGGAAGGCGCTGTCAGCCAGGCGTTGAACTCGTGGCCATCGCGAGCCATGAGCGTGGTGAATTCACCCATGCGGCTGACTCCTGAGCAGATGCGGTGAAGGGCCGACATTGTGCCACCGCGCGTCCTCGTCGCGTCTCCCTCGAAGGTAATAACCGCACCGATCGGATGTAGGGAGCGATGCCAAGCTCTAAACTGCGGTTCTCACGGAGGGTGTAGCGAATGAGCAAGATCTCGCGCCGGACGGCGCTCAAGACGGGCGCCGCTTTCGGCGCCGCCGCGGCCGGCGTGCTGCCCGGTCGGCTGCTCGCGGCGGGTACGACCGCACCCGCGAATCCGCTCACGCTCTGGTACAAACAACCCGCGGAGCAATGGACCGAGGCGCTGCCCATCGGCAATGGCCGTCTCGGCGCCATGATCTTCGGCGGCGTCGCGACCGAACGCCTGCAGCTCAACGAGGACACGCTGTACGGTGGTGGGCCTTACGACCCGTCGAGCCCGGAAGCGCTGGCGGCATTGCCGCGCGTGCGTGAGCTCATCAACGCGGGCGACTACGCGGCCGCGCAGAACCTCGCCGACGAAAAACTGATGGGGCGCCCCCAGCGCATGCCGTCGTTCCAGACGGTGGGCGATCTCCTGTTGTCTTTCGCGCCGTCTTCGTTCGCGGAAGAGTATCGCCGTGATCTCGATCTCGAGAGCGCCATCGCGTCCGTGGAATACAGGCAGAACGGCGTGACCTTCCGGCGTGAGTACTTCGCGTCGGCCGTGGACCAGGTCATCGTCATCCGGCTCACCGCCGACCGGCCCGGCGCGCTGCACTTCCGCGCGGCCTTCGGGACACCCATGCCAGGCGACGTGATCTTGGACGGCAGCGACCTCGTGCTTCGCGGCGCGAATACGTCGCAGAACGGATTGCCGGCCGCGCTCCGTTATGAGGCGCGCGCGCGTATCACGACCAACGGCGCGGTCTCCGCGGATGACGGCGCGTTAGTGGTCAGGGACGCGGACTCGGCGCTCATCGTGCTCGCCATGGCGACCAACTACCGTCGCTTCGATGATGTGTCGGGTGACCCGACGGCGCTCACGCGCGCGGTGATCGGGGCCGCCGCGGCGAAGCACCAGGCGCAGCTGCTGGGCGCGCACGTCGCGGCGCATCAGCGGCTGTTCGGTCGAGTGTCGCTGTACCTCGGCGACACTGCCGGCACTCTGGCGCCGACCGATCAGCGCATCCGTGAATCGCAGAGAAGCGATGATCCCGCGCTGGCCGCGCTGTACTTCCAGTACGCGCGCTACCTGCTCATCTGTTGCTCGCGACCGGGCACCCAGCCTGCGAACCTTCAGGGCCTGTGGAACGACAAGCTCGCGGCCCCCTGGGGCTCGAAGTACACGATCAACATCAACACCGAAATGAATTACTGGCCGGCAGAGAATACAAATCTTTCTGAATGCCACCAGCCCTTGTTTGACTTCATGAAAGAGTTAGCGGTGAATGGCGCAATAACTGCAAAAACAAATTATAACATTAATCAAGGATGGGTAACACATCATAATTCTGATCTATGGGCAAAAACATCACCTCCGGGTGGAATGGGTTGGAACGATCCGAAGTCAATGCCACGCTGGTCTGCATGGCCGATGGCTGGGGCATGGTTCA
>DATLDQ010000010.1:0-10606 GCA_035525785.1 Steroidobacteraceae bacterium
GCAGCTTACGGTAGTCTCCCAGCGCGTCCGGCTCGAGGTGAAGGTGGACGACTTGATGCTGCGGGCCGATCGCGGCAAGGTTCGCCTCATCATCGAAAATCTGCTCTCGAATGCCATCAAGTACTCGCCCAAGGGCGGCACCGTCTATCTACATGCCGCGAAACAGGACACCCAGCTCGTGATCGACGTCGCCGACATGGGCACGGGCATTCCCGCCGAGGAACGCGCGCGCGTGTTCGAAGCCTTCTATACGGGCCGGCCGCCGGCCGGCGTCCAGGTCAAGGGCACGGGCATCGGGCTGTCCGTCGTGCTCGAATTCGTGAATGCGCACGGCGGCACGATCGAAATCGCCGATGGCGAGTATCCGGGTGCGCACTTCCGCATCCGCATGCCGGTGCTGTCGGTGACCAAGCCGCTCGGGCAGGCGCATGCGGCATAAGCCCACTCCCCTGGCCGTATTGCTCGCCGTCTTGTCGGCCTCGCTCGTCGCCGGCTGCGGCGCGCTGCCGGTGAAGCGCAGCCGGGATTCGCAGGTGCTGCCGTCCATCGACCGCGACGCCACCGAATCCACACTGATCGCCAACTACCTCGATACCTGCCTCAAGGTCGCCCGCGGCACCCCCGCGGAGCAGGCCGAGGTGCTGGCCACCGTCGGCAACGACTACCACGCGGCGCCGGCGCCTAGCAAAGTGCTGCGTTATGCCATGGTGCTGTCCACGCCTGGCCACGCCGGCTCCGACCCTGTCGTCGCGCAGCGACTTTTGCGCGAAGTGCTCGCCAGCCCTGAGACTCTGCTGCCTGCGGAGCGCGCTCTCGCGTTCCTGCAGCTGCAGCAGGTCGAACGTCAGCAATCCCTCCAGGCGGATGTGCGGCGTCTGCAAACGGGCAATGAGCGCGCCGCGAACGAACGTATCGCGCAACTCACCAAGCGCCTGACTACCGAGAGCGACGAGAATACCCGTCTCAAGCGGGCGCTCGCGGACGCACAGGCCAAGCTGGATGCCATCGCCAACATCGAGGGCTCCAGCAACAAGCGACCGCAGCAGCCAACCGAGGGACGGAAGCCGTAGAGGTTCCGATGCTAGCCGCCATGCAACTCGCCACACCCCACAATCCCAAGCGCAAGGCGCGCATCCTGGTCGTCGACGATGACCCGGGCCTGCTCCGCCTGCTGACCATCCGACTGCGCGCGGAGAACTACGAGGTCGAGGCCGTGGAGAGTGCGGCACTGGCGCTGGCCGCGACCAGCCGCTTCCGCCCCGAGCTGGTGATCACCGACCTGCGCATGGACCAGATGGACGGCATCGGTCTGCTGAAAGAACTGCAGTCGCGATACCCCGGCCTCAAGGTGATCATCCTCACCGCTCACGGCACCATTCCCGACGCCGTACATGCCACGCAGCTCGGCGCCTTCGGCTTCCTCACGAAGCCCGTGGACAAGCAGGAGCTGCTCGATCAGGTGCAGAAGGCCCTGCGCATCTCGGGCTTCATGGATTCGGACGAGGACTGGCGCGCAGAGATCGTCACGCGCTCCTCGCTCGTCGAAGAAAAACTTTCCCAGGCCCACATGGTGGCCGGGACCGATGCACGCGTGCTGATCACGGGTGAATCGGGCACGGGCAAGGAGCTGCTGGCCCGCGCGATCCACAACGCGAGTCCGCGCCGCGCCAAGCCTTTCGTCGCCATCAACTGCTCGGCCATGGCCGAGAACCTGCTCGAGAGCGAGCTGTTCGGACACATGAAGGGCTCGTTCACGGGCGCGGTGCGTGATCACGCCGGCCTGTTCCAGTCGGCCGACGGTGGCACGCTGCTGCTCGACGAGATCGGCGACATGCCGATGCGCCTGCAGGTGAAGCTGCTGCGCGTGCTGCAGGAGAACAACATCCGCCCCATCGGCGCGACCGATGCGATACCGGTCAATGTGCGCGTCATCTCAGCGACGCATCGCGACCTGCAGCAGCTGATGATGAGCGGCCAGTTTCGCGAAGACCTGTACTACCGGCTCAACGTCGTGCACATCGAGATGCCGCCGCTGAACCGCCGCCGCGAGGACATCCCGCTGCTGGTCTCGCACTTTCTGGCGCAGATCAGCAACGAGAGCGGCGTGCGCAAGATCTACGCGCCCGAGGCCGTCGAGCTGCTGGCTACCGCGGACTGGCCGGGCAACATCCGCCAGCTGGCCAACGTGGTGCGGCAGAACGTCGCGCTGTCCCAGACGCCCATCATCCCGGTGGAACTGGTGCAGCAGTCGCTGGGCGGCACGCAGAGCAAACTGCCCTCCTTCGACGAGGCGCGCGACGAATTCACGCGCTCCTATCTATCGCAGATCCTGCAGATCACCGGCGGCAACGTCAGCCAGGCCGCGCGCCTGGCCAAGCGCAATCGCACGGACTTCTACAAGCTGCTGTCGCGGCACCAGCTGACGCCAGAAGACTTCAAGGGTCGTTAGCACCCAGGAGCGCAGCGTCCACGCGGGGCTCTCCCGCGCGGGGCTCTCCCGCGCGGGTGGATCGGTCGACCGTGTCCGGCATTGACCGCATCCGATGCTTCAATACACTGGCGCCGCCCATGACATCCATCAAGCCCGAAGAGATCCGCTCCTTCCGCAATGCCCTCGGCGCCTTCGCCACCGGCGTGACGGTGGTGACGACCCGGTCGGTGGAAGGCGCGGACATCGGCCTCACGGCAAACAGCTTCAACTCGGTCTCGCTCGACCCGCCCATGGTGCTGTGGAGCCTGGCCAAGGCTTCGCGCGCGCTGCCCATTTTTGTGGACGCCGGATACTTCTCGGTCCACGTGCTGGCCGCGGACCAGGAAGAGATCTCCGCGCGCTTCTCGCGACCCGGCACGGACAAGTTCGCGGGGTTGGAAATCGAGCGCGGACTCGGCGACATGCCGTTGCTGCGCCAGTACTCCGCGCGCTTCCAGTGCCGTACGGAATTCCAGTACGAAGGCGGTGACCACGTCATCTTCGTCGGCCGCGTCGAGACCTTCGATCATTCCGACAGCCGGCCGCTGGTGTTCCATGCGGGCAAGTACGCGATGGCGGTGAACAAGGCGAAGGAAGAAATCGTCGACTCCAATCCGGAGCCGACCAGCAGCTTCAGCCGCGACTTCCTCGTCTACCTGCTTGGCCAGGCGCACCACCAGCTGTTCCTCGGCATCCGCCGTGAGCTCGAGCGACAGGGTCTCAGCGAGGATCAGTGGTTCGTGCTCAGCCTGCTCGGCGTTTCGGATCAGCGCACGCTGGCGGAGCTCGACCGCATGCTGGCCAACACGGGCAAGCGCGTCACCTACAACATGCTGGCAGGACTCGCGGCTGCCGACCTGGTGCGACTCAGTGGCGCGCACGACCCGCAGGCTCGTGCCGCGCTCACCGACAAGGGGCGTGCCGTCGTCATCGAACTAGTGTCGGCCGCCAAGGCGGCCGAAGCGGACGCTGAACGTAATCTCGACCCTGTCGAGAAACACGTATTGAAACGCGCCCTGCGTACCATCATCCGCGATACCGATCCGGGCCTGCCGCTGCTCCTGACCCCGGTCGATAGCGATTAACACCAGTCAACCGCCTCGAACGGGTGTGACGCACCTCGCAACAGCTCGTGCCAGCCTGAAACTCCGCCTTGAGTCGCCTATGGGGCTTACGCACAATACGCGCCGAATTCGCCAGTAGAACCAATCAAATATGAGCAATCCAGACCTGGAAAAAATCCGTTCGATCCTCAAGGAGCACGGCCGCCTGAGCCGCGACGTCGACGCCCTTGCCGCCGAGGCCGACCTCTACCAGGCTGGCATGACTTCGCACGCCAGTGTCAACGTCATGCTCGCGCTCGAAGGCGAATTCGACGTCGAATTTCCCGACCACATGCTGAAGCGCAACGTGTTCAACACCATCGCGTCGATTCATGCGGCGGTCGGCGAACTGAAAGCCGCCTGATCGGCGTCCTTTCCTTCCATGCGCGGAATCCTTCGCGGGGTCGATGCTCACCACTGCGAGCCGCTGTCGTCCGCGTGGGAGTTCTGTTCGACGCCGGCCGATAGCGCCACTTCGCCTGCAGGTCTGGGCGCCGCCCAGTGGCTGCCCACCGGGGTACCCACCACGGCTGCAGCGAGCCTGCGCGAGCTGGGCCGCTGGTCACTCGCGTCTTCCAGCGCAACACCGCGCGGCGACGCCACGCGCCGCTTCGACGCCGACGACTGGTGGTTCCGCTGCCAGTTCGCTGCCACGGCGCCGGCACCCGGCGAAAGCCTGGTGCTGCGCTTCGATGGCCTGGCCACCCTCGCCGAAGTCTGGCTCAACGGCGCGCCGATCCTGGCCAGCGACAACATGTTCGTCGCTCACGAGGTGCATCTGCCCGCGCTCCTCGAGCGTAACGAGCTGGTGATCCGTTGCCGCGCGCTCGACACCGCACTCAAGGCCAAGCGCCCGCGACCCCGCTGGAAAGCCCCGATGATCGAGAATCAGCAGATCCGCTGGTTCCGCACCACGTTGTTAGGCCGCACGCCGGGGTGGTCGCCGCCGGCCGCCGCCGTGGGCCCGTGGCGCGACGTCTGGCTCGAGCGACGACGCGATTTGCAGCTCTCCGGCCTGCGGCTGCGCACTTCGGTCGTCGATGGCGTCGGGCGGGTCGACCTGGCCGCGACCCTTTCACCGTGCGCGGGCAGGATCACGGGCGCGCGCCTGGTACTCGAGCGCGGCGGTCAGGTGCACGCGGCGTCCGTCAGCCTGGGCGACGACCACCGTGCCGCGGCGCGCCTCGAAATTGCATCACCCTCGCTCTGGTGGCCGCACACGCATGGCGAGCCCGCGCTCTACGACGCGCGACTCGAAGTGGATCTCGAAACCACCGCCGGCCGGCGTACGTCCGCCATGCAGCTCGCGCCCCTGGGTTTTCGTTCGGTCGAGGTCGACCGCGAGGGCGGTGGCTTCGAATTGCGCGTCAATGGCGTGCGCGTCTTCTGCCGCGGCGCCTGCTGGACTCCACTCGACGTGGTCACCCTCGCCGCCTCGCGCGACGAGTACGCGCACGTGCTGTCCGAGGTGCGCGCCGCGGGCATGAACATGCTGCGCATCGGCGGCACCATGGTCTACGAGAGCGATGAGTTCCTCGAGCTCTGCGACGAGTACGGCATCCTGGTCTGGCAGGACCTGATGTTCGCCAACATGGACTACCCCGACACCGACACGGCCTTCGTCGACGGCGTGCGCACCGAGCTCACGCAACAGATGGATCGCCTGCTGCCGCATGCGTCGGTGGCGGTGATCTGCGGCAACAGCGAAGTAGAACAGCAGGCCGCGATGTGGGGCGCGCCGCGCGACCGCTGGCAGCCGGCCCTGTTCCATGACGTCATCCCCGCGTTGCTCGCCGAGCTCGACAGCCGCGTGCCCTACTGGCCTTCGAGCGCGCATGGCGGCTCCTTTCCGCATCAGCCCAGCCAGGGCACCACCTCGTACTACGGCGTGGGCGCCTATCTACGTCCGCCCGAGGATGCGCGCCGGTCCGGCGTACGATTTGCCACCGAGACGCTGGGCTTCGCCAACGTGCCCGAGGACGCGACCATCGCGGCCATGCCGGGCGGCCTAGCGCTGCGGGTCCACCACCCCGACTGGAAGCTGCGCGCACCGCGCGACCTGGGCGCCGGCTGGGATTTCGACGACGTCCGCGATTTCTACCTCAAGACCTTGTTCGACGTCGATCCGCTGCAACTGCGCTATGCGGATCACGACCGTTACCTGCGGTTCTCGCGCGTGGTCACGGGCGAAGTCATGGCGTCCGCCTTCAGTGAATGGCGACGCGCGGGCTCTTCCTGCAACGGCGCGCTGGTATGGTTCCTGCGCGATCTGTGGGAAGGCGCGGGATGGGGCGTCATCGACGCATTGGGCGAGCCGAAGTCCGCGTGGCATGCGCTGCGGCGCGTGCTCCAGCCGCAGATGCTGGCGATCAGCGACGAGGGCAACAACGGCCTGGCCCTGCACGTGGTGAACGACTCGCCCGCGCCGCTCGACGCCACGCTCACGCTCACGATGTACCGCGGCGGCGAAGCCGTGGTTGCGCAGGGTCGCCGCGACATCCGTGTGGACGCGCGCGGCGCCGCGGAGATTCCGGCCGGCGAGCTGTTCGACAGCTTCCACGACCTGTCGTGGGCATACCGCTTCGGCCCACCCTCGTACGACGTGGCCCTGGCGACGCTCGAACGCGCGGACCAGCCACCCTTCGCCTTCGCGACGCATTTCCCGGCGGGCCTCGCGGTACGTGAAACCCGTGACCTCGGTCTGCAGGCCGTGGCCACGCCGAGCGGCGAAGGCTACGAGCTCCGGCTCAAGTCGCGCGGGTTCGCGCGCTGGGTGAGCGTGCAGGCCGACGGCTTCATCTGCGACGACCAGTACTTCCACCTGCCGCCGGGCATGGTGCGCGTGCTGCGCCTCTCGCCGCGGCCGGGCGTGACGCCGCGCGGACTGCGCGGCCAGGTGGAAGCGCTCAACGGTTCATCGCCGGTGACGATCGAGCCCGGCGCATGAGCGCCGCCGCCGCGCGCCCTCTCTACTTCGGATCCGGCCAACGTCCGCTGTTCGGCTGGCTGCATCCGGCCGCGTATCCGCAGCGCAACGTCGGCGTGGTGTTGTGCAGCCCCTCGGGCTATGAAGCCATCTGCACGCACCGCACCTACCGGCGCGTTGCCGAGAGCGCCGCGGCGCAAGGTTTTCCCGCGCTGCGTTTCGACTACGACGGTACCGGGGATTCCGCGGGGCATGCACTCGACGGTGACCGAGTCGCACACTGGCTGCGCAGCATCACCGCCGCCATCGACACGCTCAAGGCCACCACCGGCGTCGAGAAGATCTGCCTGTTCGGCGTGCGCGTGGGCGCGAGCCTCGCGGCCATCGCGGCCCAGGGCCGTGGCGACGTGCACGCGATGATCGCGTTCGCGCCGGTGATCAAGGTGAACAGCTACCTGCGCGAGATCCGCGCGCTGTCGCTGGCGCGGCAGCAGAGCGCGCCGCCGCCCGAGCTCAACATCGACCCTGAATTGCAGGAAGCCGCGGGCTTCACGACCACCGCGGAGACGCGTGCCGCGCTCGGCGCCATCGACCTCGCCAAGCTCGAGGCCGCGCCGGCGCCGCACATCCTGGTGCTCGAGCGCGACGACATGTCGTCGAGTGACGCCTGGCCGAAGAAGCTGGCCGCGCTCGGCGCCGCGGTCGAACAACGCCCGCTGACCGGCTACGTGGACATGATGCGCGACGCGCACGCCGCGAAGCCGCCCACGATTGCCATCGCGACCGCGCTCGAGTGGCTGACCGCCCGCGACGGCGTCATGACCGCGACCCACGACGGAGACACGGGCGAGCCCACCACCCAATTGGTCGAAGGCGAGGCGCTGCTGCGCGAAACCGCCACCTACCTCGATGCGGAACGCCTGCTGTTCGGCATCGTGAGCGAGCCCGCACACCCCGGCGCGCCGCGCGACGTCGTCGTGCTGCTCAACTCCGGCACCATCCATCACATCGGTCCGAGCCGCGTGTACGTGACCATCGCGCGCAGCTGCGCCGCGCGCGGTGTGCCCGCGATCCGCATCGATCTATCGGGCGTCGGCGACAGTGGCCTCAGGCCTGGGGAAAAGGAGAACTCGCCCTACGCGGACAGCGCGCGCACCGACATCCGCGAAGCCGTGGAGTTCGCCGCACGGCGTTACCCCGGCGCGCGTCTGCATCTCATCGGCCTGTGCTCCGGCGCCTATCACGGCCTCAAGGCCGCGGTGGCCGGGCTGCCGCTCAGGAGCGTGGTGGTGGTCAACCCGCTCACGTTCTTCTGGAAGCCAGGCATGCCGCTCGACTATGCCGACTTCCAGATAACGTCCGAATCGAAGCGCTACGCGCGCAGCGCCGGGAGCCTCTCGTCGTGGCTCAAGCTGCTGCGTGGACGCGTGGATCTCAAGAACGCTTGGCGCGTGCTCTCCAAGCGGATCATGGTGCGAGCGAAGAACTCGGGACGCGACCTGGCGCGCATGGTGGGCATGAACCTCGAGGATGACCTGGCCTCGGAGCTGCGCCGCGTGGCGCGCCAGCGCACCGAAGTCTACTTCGTGTTCTCGGCGAGCGACCCCGGGCATTCGATGCTGCTCGAACAGGGCGGCCGCATCGTCCGCAAGTTGCAGCGGAATGGAAACATGCGCATCTCCATCGTCGAGGGTGCCGATCACACGTTCACTTCCCATTGGAACCGCGACCAGCTGCTCGCGCTGCTGATGGCGCACCTGGCACGACATGACGGGAGCGCCTGAGCTCCGCGATCGGGCGCACATCCCGGCGCTCGACGGGCTGCGTGGCATCGCCATCCTGCTGGTGATCCCGCACAACGCCGACACGTTTTCGCAGTCGCCGGGGTGGCTGTGGCCGGTGGCGCTGCTCGCCCACGCCGGGTGGATAGGCGTGCAGCTGTTCTTCGTGCTGTCGGGGTTCCTGATCACGCGGAACCTGCTCGCCCGGCGCGGTGCCGATGACTACCTGCGGTCGTTCTATGGCCGGCGCGCGTTGCGCATCTTCCCGCTGTATTTCCTCACGCTGTTCGCGGGCCTCGTGGTGCTGCCCGCCCTCGTCACGTTCAGTGCCGGTGCGCTCTCCAGCCATCAGAACCAGATCTGGCTCTGGACCTTCCTGAGCAACTGGGCACAACCGTTCGGGCATGAAGTCAGCGGCTACTCGCACTTCTGGTCGCTTGCGGTCGAGGAGCAGTTCTACCTCGTGTGGCCCTTCGTCGTCCTTCTCGCCGCGGGCACGCGCCTGTTCTGGATCTGCGTGGCCGTGGCGGTCGCCGCTCTCCTCTCGCGCACCCTGATGATGATCGCGGGCGCGCGTCCCGAGATGCTCTACATGTTCACCAACTGCCGCATGGATGCGCTCGCGCTCGGCGCGGCGGCTGCGGTGCTCAGCCAGGACGCGGTGGTGATGCAATGGACGTCGCGGCATATCCGCCCGCTCATGCTCGCCGTGGTCGGGACGCTCGCGATCGCCGGCCTGAGCACGCATGTCTTCGCCGTCTACGACCCCGGCACGCTGATCGCCGGGCAGACCCTGCTCGCCATGGCTTTCGCTGTCGTGATGTTGGGGATCGCGCGAGTGCCGCGCGACGGGCCGCTGGGCCTGATCCCGCGCGCACTGGAAACGCGCTGGCTTCGCCTCGTGGGCAGGTACAGTTTCGCCATGTACGTGTTCCACCTGCCGCTGCTCATCGTGTTCGGGCACGACATGAAGCGGTTGGCCGCGGGCGCCGGCTCGGCGGCTCCGCTCGTGACTTCGATCGTGGCCGTGCTGCTGAGCTTCGTCGCAGGCCTGCTCTCGTATCACCTCATCGAGAAGCATTTCCTGAAGCTCAAATCCGCGCTCGCCTGATGCCCGCCGATTCCATCACCCTGGGCGCTCTCGGCGCGCTGCGCGCCGCCCCATCGTCACCGCCGCGCGCCCAGGTGGTGCTGCTGCATGGCTACGACATGCGGCCGGAGGATCTCGAGCCGTTCTCTCATTCGCTGAATCTGCCGGCCACGTTTTATTTTCCGCGCGCCCCGCTCGCCCTGCCCGGGGGCACGCGTTGCTGGTGGCCCATCGACCAGGAGCGACGCGCGCGACAGATCCAGGCCGGTCCGCGCGATCTGTTCCAGGAAAACCCGCCGGGTCGCGCCGCGGCGCGCGAGGCGCTCGGCGGTTTCCTCGACGGGGTCCGCGCGCTTCATCCGGAGCTGCCACTGTTGTTAGGCGGGTTCTCGCAGGGGGGCATGCTCTCCTGTGATGTGGTGCTGTGCGCCGGGCAGCCTGCGGCCGGGCTCATCCTGCTGTCGTCGTCGCGCATCGCATTCGACGAGTGGCAGCGGGAGCGCGCGCGGCTCGCCGGGCTTCCCGTCCTGGTCAGTCACGGCACGCAGGACACCGACCTCGCCTTCTCCGCGGGCGAGGCATTGCGCGATTTCCACCGCAACAGCGGCGCGCAGGTTACCTGGCAGCCCTTTGACGGCGGTCACGAAATTCCGCTGGTGGTGTGGCGAGCCTTGCGACGTTTCGTTTTTGACCTGGCGCGCAATTCCAACTGATCACGCCTCCGATGCACCCTTGGGGCTTGCAAGTTCGGCTAGCATCCCGGCCCGCTTGCTACCGCAACCTGTTCGCCTGCACCGGGTTCGACCCGATCCCGGATCGCCCGGAGTGTGATCCCGAGCACGTTGCTTCGTGCCGGACGGTTCCGGAAATGCATTAGAATTCGCGGCCTTAGGAAGGGATGCAACGACAATTATGAGTAAAGACCTTTTGAGCCAAGTGCGCGCCATCGCCTCCGATGTGGCCGCCAAGCACGCCGACGACGTCGATCGACAGGCGCGCTTCCCCATCGAGACGATCCGCGCCCTCCAGGAGGTCCGCGCGCTCTCCGCTTCCGTACCCACGGAGCTCGGTGGCGCGGGCAGCGACATGCGCCAGCTAGGCGCCATGTGCTCGGCGCTGGCGCAGGGCTGCGCTTCGAGCGCCATGGTGTTCGCCATGCATCACATCCAGGTCGCCTGCATCGCGCGTCACGGTCTCGGCTCGAAGTTCTTCCGCGACTACCTGACCGAGCTCGTC
>DATLDQ010000034.1:0-9676 GCA_035525785.1 Steroidobacteraceae bacterium
TGAGACGGTAGTCAGACATGGGAATGCACTTCGGCATATTGGCGGTCCCGGCGAAGCTCGCGGAGCTTCGCGCGGTGTTCGGCGACACCTGGCCCAATCACGAGCCCGGCCGCACGCGCAGTGGCTTCGCGAGCCAGCACGAACTTTGGGAGTGGGTCGAGGCGAATCAGAAATTCGTGTCCAGCAGGGACTGGCGGCCTGACAACCCGGGATCGGAGGTGTACCTCTTCTACGAAGACGGACCTTGGGCCGTGATGTTCGACCGCGGTTACGTGCTCTGTACCGACGGCGGCGCACTCGCGTCGTTGAGCGCGCGCTTCGGCAAGGCGCTGTCCATCGTCATCGAGACGACGGGCGGCACGGCCAGCTTCGAGTACTACGAAAAGGGCGCGTCACGCCGCAGCGTGCATTACGTCGATGGCGACATGCGTACCGACGGCGGTCGATTGCCCGAAGAGCGCGGACTCGCCGAAGACACGTTCTACATGGACGAGGTCGAGCAGTTGATGCAGGCCTTCGGCCTGCGGCAGATCGACGACGCCGAGGTCACCGCCCGGATCGAAGCCGTCGAGCTCATCGACCGCAAGGACTACAGCCGGTCGAAGTCGAGATTGATGCAGGAGATCGGCGAGCAGATGGTCGCAGCACAAGAGCAGGAAGCCGCGGTCGCGAAGCCATGGTGGAAGCTCTGGTGAGTTGACCCGCCCAGCGGTTTACCTGGCGCCACTGGATCGGGCGGTCACCACGTGTCCGAGTACATCCGCGCCGCGTTCCTGGCGCAGCACGGCGCCTTCGATCAGCAACACCGTGAACCCCGCGGCCTCGAGGCATTCGCGCGCGTACTCGGCGGAGTGCGAATAGCGGCCGCTGGTATTGAGCCGGAACTTCTCGGGGCTGCCGACGGGTTGGGCTTCGAGTGTGAATGCGAGCACGCCACCGGGCTTCAACGCAGTCGCCGTGGCGCCCATTGCTTCCTCGAGGGCGCCGAAATACACCAGCGTGTCGGCGGAGATCACCACGTCGTAGCTGCGCGGTCGCGCCCGCATGAACGTGACCAGCTCCGCCTCGACGAGCTCGTCGTACACGCCGCGCTCGCGGGCTTTCGCGAGCATGCCGGCGGACAGATCCACGCCCACGAGCTTGCGCGCGGTGGAACGAAGCAGCGGACCGCACAGCCCGGTGCCGCACCCGGCATCGAGTACGTCGAGCTTGCGCTCCGCGAAGGGAATCAGCTCCGTCAGTGCGGCGACCAGCAGTCCCGGCGCGGCATAGTTGAGATTGGCAAGCGTCGACTCGAAGGTATCGGCGAAGCGGTCGAAGACCTTCGCGACGTATTCATCATCCGCGCGCTGCGGCGTGCCGCTGTTCGAATACGCGGCGGCCATGTGGCGCGCGATCGCGTTCGCCGGCTCGGCTGCGACCCAACGGCGATACGTATCGGCGGCGAGATCGGGCCGCCCGATCCGCAGGAACAGCAGCGCGATGTTTTCGTACGCGCCCGCAAACCGCGGATTCAGCGCGAGCACCTTCTGATAGCACCGCGCCGCTTCATCACGCCGGCGCGCCTGGCGCAGCAGGTTCGCGAGGTTGTACCAGGCTTCCGCGTATTCGGGCTTCTGGTTGGTGGCGTTGGTGTAGGCGAGCTCCGCGCCCTTCGTGTCATTGCCGGCCAGGAGCACGTTGCCGAGGTTGTTCCACGCGTCCGGGTTGCGCGGTGACAGGCTCAGCGAGCGCTTGATGAGCTGCACCGCCTCGTCACGCCGGCCCTGCTTCGCGCGCAGTACCCCGAAGAAGTGCAGGGCATTGACGTCGTCGGGCTGCCGCTGCAGCAGCAGCAGGTAGATGGATTCCGACTCCTGCAATCGTCCGTTCTGGAAATGCGCGATGGCATCGTGGATCGTCGGCGCTGGCATGCGCGCGAGTCTACTGGAAAAGGCCTCAGGCCAGCCCGGAATGGTCCTTGTCGCGCTTGGCTCCGAGCGCCTCGCTCAGCGCGACCACGAGCGGCTTCATGAACCACGAGTGCTCGGGACTCGACGACACCTCGAACCCGAAGCCGCGGATGGCTTCGGCCACGATGGGTCCCACGGCCGCGATCTTGGTGTTGGTGAGCGCCCGCTTCACGAGCGCCGCTGGTTGTTCGGCGACCAGGCGCTCGATCTGCAGCTTGCTCGTGAAAGCGATGGCATCGACCTCGCCATTGGCCATGCGTTCGAGCAGCGCGGTGACGGTGGCGGCGTCCGCGGCGTTTCCATAGACGTACGGCGCAACGGTGGAGAGCTCCGCGCCGCGCTCCTTGAGGAAAGTCTGCAGCAACATGTTCGGATCATTGCCATAGAGCTGCAGTGCCACGCGGCGACCGCGCAGCTCGAGAGGCTTCAACGCTTCGATGACGCCCGGCGTAGTGGGCGCCGGGGCTTCGACGTTCGGCCGCAGGCCGAGCTGCCGCAACACGCGGCCCGGCTTGGGTCCGCGCGTGATCGTGCGCATCTTCGCGAGCCCCGCGACGAAGCGCTCCTGCAGCGTCGGGTCGTACTTCTCGATGCACGAGAGTATCCGCGTGAGGCCCTCGCCCGTGATCAGGATGAAGTCGTCGAACCCGCCCTCGGCCACCTTGACGGCGAACGCAAGAACGGCCGCGCTGTGCGGCGTGTCGTAGATCGTGACGAGCGGGCAGCGCAACACCTCGGCGCCACGGCGTTCGAGCAGGCCGCTGAAAATCTCGAGCTCGCGCATCTCGGGTACCGCGATGCGCTTGCCTTTGAGGTTCCAGTCGTGAAGGGCAGGGGACAAGGACATTCACCCAGTATGAAGCTTTCCCGCGCGCTACACCCGCGCGCCGGCAACTTCGACCGCGCCCCAGGTCCTGCGCCAGCGCTGCTTGATGCTCGTGAGCCCGACCAGCGCGAGCACGGCCAGCGATGCGAACAGCAGGAGCCCGAGCTGGTAACTGCCCGTCTGTTGCTTGGCGAGCCCGAGGCTCGAGGCCAGGAAGAAACCGCCCACTCCACCCGTCATGCCGACGAGCCCGGTCATGACGCCGATCTCCTGCCGGAAGCGCTGCGGTACCAGCTGGAAGACCGAGCCATTGCCCATACCGAAAGCCAGCATCGCGACGGCGAACAGCGCGAGCGCGACGTAGACACTCTGCGGATGGAAGCTCACGGCGACCAGCGCCACGGCGGCGATCGCGTACATGAGGCTCAACGTGCGGATGCCACCGATGCGATCCGCGAGCGCGCCGCCGATGGGACGGATCATCGAACCGCAGAACACGCAGGCCGCGGTGAAATAGCCGGCGTGCACGGCCGTGAGGCCGTAGTCGGTGTTGAAGTAGATCGCGAGCGACGAAGCCAGGCCGACGAAGCCACCGAAAGTCACGGCGTAGAAAGCCATGAAGGACCACGCGTCGCTGGTGCGCAGCACCGCGAGATACTCGCGCATGCGCTTCGGGGGTGGCGCGGCCGGCGCATCCTTGGCCGCGAACAGATAGACGATGAAGGCGAGCGTCAGCGGAATCACGGCGAAGCCCAACACCGCGTTCCAGCCCCAGGCCGCGGCGAGTCCGGGCGCGAGCAGCGACGCGAATACCGTGCCGGAGTTGCCCGCGCCGGCGATGCCGAGCGCGACGCCCTGGTACTGCGGCGGATACCAGCGCGAGGCGAGCGGCAGTGCGACCGCGAACGACGCGCCCGCGACGCCCAGCACCACGCCGAGCGCGAGTGCGCCTTCGTAACTGTCGATGCCGATCATCCACGCGGTGGTCAGGCCCGCGATGACGACGAGCTGGCCGATGATGCCGGCCATCCTCGGGCGCAGACGATCGACGAGCACGCCGAACACCACGCGCAGCAGCGCACCCGAGAGAACCGGCAGCGCCACCATGAAACCCTTCTGCGCCGGGCTCAGGCCCAGGTCCGCCGACATCTGCACGGCCAGCGCTCCCAGCAGCACCCAGACCATGAAGCTCATGTCGAAGTAGAAGAACGCCGACAGCAAGGTCGGCAGATGCCCGGCTTTCAAGAAATCTCGGTTGATCACGTGCTCTCTCGGTTACGAACCCGGACGCGTGATGCAAGTTGCGGACCACGGCGTGCGCGAATCGCGCCAGTTCTGCCGCGTGCACGGTCAATTTCCGTGCGCACGCTGCACCGACTTGACGACGCGCGCGTACCCCCATGCCGCGTTTCGGTGCAACGCACCGATTCCGGCCGCCCGGCTGCGTGGAATGCACCGCGATGGCCCTGGCACATCAATTGCTTTCGCTCTGTGAGCGGCGCCCATCCGGAGCGCTATCTACCGAGAGGTCGAGCGAATGTCATACCTGGCCCCCGCCGAGTTCGTCACCAAGATGGTGGACGCGGGCGAATCGAAGATCTTCATGTCCACCCGCGATACGCTCATCCGTGCGTTCATGGCGGGCGCGATCCTGTGCCTGGCCGCGGCGTTCGCGGTAATGGTGACCCAGCAGACCGGTTACCCGATCGTCGGCGCCATCCTCTTCCCCGTAGGCTTCTGCATTCTCTACCTACTCGGCTTCGACCTGGTCACCGGCGTGTTCGTGCTCGCGCCGCTGGCGCTGCTCGACAAACGCCCGGGCGTGACGGTCGGCGGCGTATTGCGCAACTGGGGCCTGGTGTTCTGCGGCAACTTCGCCGGTGCATTCACGGTGGCCGTGCTCATGGCCGTCACCTACACCTTCGCCTTCTCCCAGGAGCCGAACGCGGTGGGCCAGATGATCGCGCACATCGGTGAGAGCCGGACCCTTGGCTACAAGGAGCACGGCGCGGCCGGCATGCTCACGCTGTTCATCCGCGGCATGCTCTGCAACTGGATGGTGTCGACCGGCGTCGTCGGCGCGATGATCTCCACGTCGGTGCCCGGCAAGGTGATCGCGATGTGGATGCCCATCATGGTGTTCTTCGCGATGACCTTCGAGCACTCGGTGGTCAACATGTTCCTGTTTCCCTCCGGCATCCTCATGGGCGCCAAGTTCAACTGGGGCGATTACTTCATCTGGAACGAGATCCCCACGCTGGTCGGCAACATCGTTGGCGGTCTCACTTTCACGGGGCTCACGCTCTACTCGACACACGTGCGCACGGCGCCGAAGCGCGTCGCGCTCAAAGCCGTCGCGTAAAGAGTTCGTGTGCCACTGAAGATCTCGCTGGGACAACACAGCGAGCGCGGCCGCAAGGAGGTCAACCAGGACTTCCATGGCGCGTGGATACCCGAGGAGCCGCTGCTCGGTGCCAAAGGCATAGCGATCGCGCTGGCCGACGGCATCAGCAGCAGCGCCGTGAGCCAGGAGGCGAGCGAGGCCGCGGTGCGCGGCTTCCTCGAGTCGTACTACGACACCTCGCAGGCGCTCTCGGTGAAGAAGTCGGCGCAGCAGGTGCTGCAGTCGGTGAACACGTGGCTGCACTCGCAGACGCGCCGGGGTCCGCTGCGCTACGAAGAGAAGGACCGCGGTTACGTCTGCACGCTGTCGGCGCTGGTGCTCAAATCGACCACGGCGCACGTCTTTCACGTCGGGGATACGCGCGTCTACCGGCTGCGCGGGGGCGCGCTCGAGCAGCTGACGCAGGATCACCGGCTCGTCATCTCGCCCGACAAGAGCTATCTATCGCGCGCCATGGGCGTCGAGTCGCGACTCGACCTCGAATACCAGGCCCACCACGTGGACCCCGGCGACGTCTTCGTGCTCGCCACCGATGGCGTCTACGAGCACGCGAGCGCGCGCTTCATCGCCAACGCCGTGGCGGACCACGCCGCGGATCTCGACGCGGCCGCGCGCGCCATCGTCGCCGAGGCCTTCGAGCGCGGCAGCGACGACAATCTCACCGTGCAGATCGTGCGCGTGGACGAGCTGCCCCGCGGCGAGGCGCGCGAGGCGCGGCAGCTCGTGGCCGAGCTGCCGTTCCCGCCGCCGCTCGCGCCGCGGTCCGAGATCGATGGCTACGTGATCCTGCGGCAGCTGCACGTGAGCGCGCGCAGCCAGTTGTTCCTGGTCCGCGACGCAACCGGTGACGAGTCGTCTGTGCCCGTGGTGCTCAAGGTCCTGTCCACCGAGCTGCGTGACGACCCCGCGCAGGTCGACCGCTTCCTCATGGAAGACTGGATCGCGCAGCGCATCGATTCCGCGCACGTGGTGCGGCGCCGGGATTCAGGGCGGCGCAAGACCTGCCTGTACAACGTCACCGAGTACATCGAGGGGCGCACCCTCGCGCAGTGGATGATCGACAACCCGCGGCCCGACCTCGAGAGCGTCCGCGCCATCGCCGAGCAGATCGCTCGCGGTCTCACGGCCTTCCACCGCCAGGAGATGCTGCACCAGGACCTGCGGCCCGCGAACGTGATGATCGATCGCGCGGGTACGGTGAAGATCATCGATCTCGGCTCGACACGCGTCGCGGGCGTTGCCGAGAGCCGTGGCGAGGACGAGCAGCTGCTCGGCACCGTGCAATACACGGCGCCGGAGTATTTCCTCGGTGAATACGGCACGCCACGCTCCGATCTGTTCTCGCTCGGCGTGATCGTCTACCAGATGCTCTCGGGGCGGCTTCCGTACGGGGCAGACGTATCCAGGGCGCGCACGCGCGCGGCGCAACGCCGCCTCGTGTACCGGTCGGTGCTCCACGACGAGCGGGACATCCCGCGGTGGATAGACGAAGTGCTGCGCAAGGCCACGCACGTCGACCCCGTGCGCCGCTACGCGGAGCCCGCGGAATTCGCGCATGGGTTGCGTCACCCCGACCCTGCCTGGCTCGAGCGGCGGCGCCAGCCGCTGCTCGAACGCAACCCGGTGCGATTCTGGCAGATGGTCGCCGCCATCTTGTTTGTGAGCCTGCTGGTCGCGATCTCGCGGCTTTCCTGACCTGGCGCGCCAGGACAGAGTGCACCGCGTTGAAACCGGTGCGTACACCCCCTCGCCAAGTTTCGGTGCAGCCCGGCGCAGGCGGCGGCCCGGCGGTGATGAATCCCTTCGGCGAAACCCTGGCACGTGAATTGCTCTTGCACGTGTGCGAGGGGAACGCGATGGGAGGAAGTTAGAGTGATCCAGAAATCTTCGTTCGTGCGCGGGTTCATCGCCTGCGCGATGGCGGCATTCGCATTCACCGGCGGAGCGTCCGCGGCGGGCAAGGGCCCCGAGAAGGAGCAGCTCAAGCTCGGTTTCATCAAGCTCACCGACATGGCACCACTCGCCATCGCCTATGAGAAAGGCTTTTTCGAAGACGAAGGTTTGTACGTCACGCTCGAGCCGCAGGCGAACTGGAAGGTGGTGCTCGATCGCGTGATCACCGGTGAGCTCGATGGTTCGCACATGCTCGCGGGCCAGCCACTGGGCGCGACCATCGGCATCGGCACCCGCGCTGAGATCGTCACGGCGCTGAGCCTCGATCTGAATGGCAAGGCAATCACGGTGTCCAACGAAGTCTGGAATCTCATGAAGCCCGGACTCAAGACGGACGCGTCCGGCAAGCCCGTGCACCCGATACCGGCGTCGGCGCTGAAACCCGCGCTCGACAAGTTCAAGGCCGCCGGGAAGCCGTTCAAGATGGCCATGGTCTTCCCGGTGTCCACTCACAACTACAACCTGCGCTACTGGCTCGCCGCCGGCGGCGTGAATCCGGGCTTCTACTCGTCGGCGGACGTGAACGGCAACACCAGGGCCGACGTGCTGCTCTCGGTCACGCCACCGCCGCAGATGCCGGCGACGCTCGAGGCTGGAACCATCAGCGGCTACTGTGTCGGCGAGCCCTGGAACCAGCAGGCCATCTTCAAGGGCGTCGGGGTCCCCGTGCTCGCGGACATCGATCTCTGGAAGAACAATCCTGACAAGGTATTCGGCGTCACCAGGGCGTGGGCCGACAAGAATCCGCGTACGCATGTGGCGCTGGTGAAGGCCATGATCCGGGCCGCCATCTGGCTGGACGAAAAGAACGGCGCCAATCGCGAGGAAGCCGCGCAGATCCTGTCACGCCCCGAATACGTGGGCGCCGACTACCGCGTGATCGCTGCGAGCATGACCGGGACATTCGAGTTCGGCCGCGGCGACAAGCGCGCCGTGCCGGACTTCAACGTGTTCTTCCGCTACCAGGCTACCTACCCGTATTACTCGGACGCCATCTGGTATCTCACGCAGATGCGCCGTTGGGGGCAGATCCCCGAAGCGAAGCCGGACTCGTGGTACCTCGAGACGGCGAAGAAGGCGTATCGCCCCGACGTGTACATCGAGGCCGCAAAGGCGCTGATCGCGGAAAAGAAGGCGAGCGCCGCGGATTTCGATTTCGCCACCGACGGCTTCCGCGCGCCGACCCGTGAATTCATCGACGGCATCGAATACGACGGCCGCAAGCCGAACGCCTACATCGACAGGCTGCCGCTCGGTCTCAAGGGCGCGCAGAAGATCGAGAACGGCGAAGTGATCGGCAAGTAGTCAGGGGAGACGCATGTCAGCGCAACTGAAGACTTCGATCACCCACGAGCCGGCGCCGGCACCCGCGCCGCCCGCCAAACCCGCCGCGGCCGTGAAAACGCCGGCCATGCGCGTGAATAGCGGCATCGACGCGGCGATCCGCGTGTTGTCGTTTGTCGGACTCGGCTTCCTCGCGCCGGTAACCGCCATGTTCCGCGGCGAGGACCCGCGCATCCACATGCGCCAGCTGTGGCTGGACCTTGGCGCGCCGTTGCTCGCGATCGTGGCGTTCCTCTTCGTGTGGAGCCAGGTATCCGCAAACGTCCAGACCAGCCTGGGGCGGATTCCCGGGCCCGCCGCGGTGTGGGAACAGGCGCGCTCGCTCTGGGCAGACCACCTGATGCAGCGTGAGAAGGCCGCGGCTTTCCACGAGCGACAGGAGAAGCGCAATGCCGGGAAGCTGGCCGCGGACCCCGATGCGACGATCTCGACGGTGAGGTACACGGGAAAGCCCAGCTACGTGGACCAGATCCTCACCAGCCTCAAGACGGTGTTCGCCGGTTTCGTGCTGGCAACACTGGTGGCGGTGCCGCTCGGGATCCTGTGCGGCGCCAGCAAGACCTTCAGCGCCATGTTCAATCCGCTGATCCAGATATTCAAACCGGTGTCGCCGCTCGCCTGGTTGCCCATCGTCACCATGGTGGTGAGCGCGCTGTACGTGTCGGCGGATCCACTCTTCGAGAAGTCGTTCATCAACTCGGCCATCACGGTCACGCTGTGCTCGCTGTGGACCACGGTGATCAACACCGCGGTCGGCGTGGCCTCGATCGACAAGGACCTGCTCAACGTCGCGAAGGTGCTGCAGCTCAGGAAGACCACGCAGCTCACCAGGCTGGTGCTGCCCGCGGCGCTGCCATACATCTTCACCGGCATGCGGCTGTCGCTCGGCGTGGGCTGGATGGTGCTCATCGCCGCGGAAATGCTGGCGCAGAACCCCGGGCTCGGGAAATTCGTCTGGGACGAGTTCCAGAACGGCAGCTCCGAATCGCTGAGCCGGATAATGGTGGCGGTGTTCACCATCGGCATCATCGGCTTCCTGCTCGACCGCGTCATGCTCGCGCTGCAGAACGCTTTCACGCACGGCAGGACGCGATGAGCCACCTGGAGCTGCGCCATGTGTCGAAGCGCTACGGCGACAACGAGGTGCTCGCGGACATCAACCTGTCGATCGAGGACGGCGAGTTCGTCGCGCTGATC
>DATLDQ010000046.1:0-14486 GCA_035525785.1 Steroidobacteraceae bacterium
TTCGAGACGCTTCACGATCACGCGGTCATGAAGGGGACGAATCTTCATGGATACGCTCCTTAAATAGAGTGAAAAGTAGAAACTGGTTGGGTCGCCAGGAGACTCGCTGTTAGCACTCTCCCCCGGCGGCTGCTAATTGTATTGGCGAAGGCCGCTTTTACAACCCCAATCGCGCGGAAATAAACGAACTGGGGGGCCGGTCAAGGCAGGAATAGTCCCTTAACCCCATCATTTGTCAGCGATTCCGCCCGATATGTCGCATACGATGTCGGGCCTTCAAAGACTGAGGTCCCCGGTGAAAGCCAGAAAATCCCTCGCCTCCCTGCATTTTTTAGTGGCTGTCGTGCTGTTTTTCAGCGCGCCGGCGGGCTGGGCGGTGGGTGAGGACGAGTACCTCCAGCCCGAACAGGCCTTTCAGTACACCGCCACCGCGGACGAAAACACGCTCACCGTCGAGTGGCGCGCGGCCAAGGGGTACTACCTCTACAAGAAGCGAATGGGCCTGGCGGCGGCAACTTCCGGGGTCACCGTCGGCGAGCCGGTATATCCGAAGGGCGAGTCGCATAAGGACGAGTTCTTCGGCGAACAGGAAGTCTTCCGCAACGATTTCACTGTCACGGCGCCACTCAAGGGCGCTCGAGTCGGCGACACGGTCGCCATCAAGGTGAAGTGGCAGGGCTGCGCGGACGCGGGCCTGTGTTTCCCGCCGACGGTGTGGGATGCGAGCGTCAAGGTGGCGTCCGCGTCCGCAGCAGCCGTCGCGTCGGCCGGCAAAGTGCTCGACGAGGGTTCGTCCGAGGTGAGCGGCGACGATGAATTCATCGACGTCGACAAGGCCTTCGCGCTCACGAGTGAAGCGCTCAGCGTCAACAACATCCAGCTCAACTGGCGCATCGCCGACGGCTACTACCTCTATAAAGAACGCATCAAGGTCGAGCCCGCTGGCGCGACCAAGGCAATTGGCGCGTTGGTGTTGCCCAAGGGCGAGAACCACCACGACGAATACTTCGGTGACCAGGAAGTGTATCGACAGAGCGTCGATGCCACGTTTTCGCTGCCGCCGTCGGATGCGAAGTCGGTCGAGGTGAAAGTGACCTATCAAGGTTGCGCCGACGCGGGGCTCTGCTATCCGCCTGAGACCAAGATGATTTCGATTTCGCTGGAAGACGCGCCGCCCACGGCGGCGATCGATGCCGGTGCTGACGGCGGCTACGTCTCCGAGCAGGACAGCTACGCCGAGAAGATCAAGCACGGCAACCTGGCACTGGTGCTGCTGACGTTCTTTGGCGCGGGCTTGCTGCTCGCCTTCACGCCCTGCGTGCTTCCCATGGTTCCGATCCTGTCGGGGATCATCGCGGGCAGCGGCGAGAACGTGACGACGCGGCGCTCGTTCATGCTGTCGGTGAGCTACGTGCTCGGCATGGCGTTCACGTACACCGCTGCGGGCATTGCGGCCGGCGCCATCGGCCAGGGCTTCAATCTCCAGGCCACCTTCAATCAGCCGTGGATCATCACGGTGTTCAGCCTGCTGTTCGTCTTCCTGGCGGCGTCGATGCTGGGTTTCTTCACCATCGAAATGCCCAACTTCGTACAGACCCGGCTCTCGAACGCCAGCAATGAGCAGCAGGCCGGTACGTACATCGGCGTGGGCGTCATGGGCGCACTGTCGGCGCTCATCGTCTCCGCGTGCGTGGCACCGCCGTTGATCGCGGCACTCACCGTCATCAGCCAGACCGGCGACGTCGTGCGCGGTGGCGCGGCGCTGTTCGTCATGAGCCTCGGCATGGGCACACCGTTGCTGCTCGTGGGCGCCTCGGCGGGCAAACTACTGCCCAGGGCCGGCGCGTGGATGGACACGGTGAAAAACCTGTTCGGCGTGCTTTTCCTCGGGGTCGCGGCCTGGATGCTGTCGCGCATCGTCCCGGGGTGGGCCGTCATGCTGCTCTGGACCGCCGTGGCAGCGAGCCTGGCGTGGGTGCTGCTGCGCGCGAAGTTCAAATCCGCGGGTGCGCGCACGACTTCACGCGCGCTCGGCGGCGCGGCGGTGGTATATGGCGTCGCGCTGCTCGTGGGTATCTTCCTCGGCAGCACCAATCCGCTCGCGCCGATTCCGCAGCTCGCCGCGAAGGTACAGAAACTCGAGTTCAAACGCTTCAAGACCGTCGCCGACCTCGAACGCGAAGTCGCGGCCGCATCGGCCGCGGGCAAACCGGTGATGGTGGATTTCTACGCCGACTGGTGCGTGTCCTGTCTCGAGATGGAACACAAGACGTTCACGCAACCTGCGGTGCAGGCCGCGCTCCAGAACGCGGTGCTGCTGCAGGCCGACGTCACCGCCAACGACGATGAGGACAAGGCGCTATACAAGCTGTTCGACATCGTCGGGCCGCCCACCATCGCGTTCTACGGCCCGGACGGCCAGGAGCGGAAGCGCTATCGCGTCGTGGGCTTCATGAAGGCGGACGAGTTCGCCTCCGTCGTGCGCCAAGCTACCGCTCCCGCGCCGTGAGCGAGACGAAACTCGCTTCGCCGCGGAGCTGGTTCGCGGCACTGGCCTTATGCGTGAGCAGCGCGTTGTCGGCGGCCGCGCCGTCGCCGTCGCCTTCACTCAACTTCAAGACGATCAAGACGCGAGCCGATCTGCATCGCGAGGTGGCGAGCGCTTCCGCCGCGAGTCGCCCGGCAATGGTCTGGGTGCGAGCGCAGTGGGCACTGTCGGCGCTCGAAATGGAGAGCAAGACCTTTGCCGACCCCGCCGTCATCTCGGCGACAAGCGGGCTCATCCTCCTTCGCGCCGACGTCACCAACTTCGATTCGGAAGACAAGCAGCTGCTCGCGGAGTGGCATCTCCGGGGCACGCCGGCGGTGTTGTTCTATGGCGCGGACGGTACGGAACAGAGAAACTTCCGCGTCCTCGGATTCATGAAGGCAGCGGCGTTCGCGGCCATGGTCCAGGCCGCCGCCGCCAAGGCGCCGGGCAACACTCAGTGAGACAGCAAGGGTCAGCCATGCCGCGCGCGCTGCTCGCGGCCATCATCATCGTCGTCGCAGGCGCCGCCGGGTTCCTGGCGTTTCGCCATGCCGATGGCCTGGATCGAGTGGACGCGCCGGTGGCGCTGGCAGCACCCCCTACCGGAGACGTTGCCCAGGAACCTGCCGAACCCACCCCCGCCCGCAAGGCCATCCCCGACACCCTCCCGGACATCACGCTCGCGGATACGAAGGGCAAACCCACCAAGCTCGCAAGCTTCGGCGGCAGGCCGCTGATGGTGAATTTCTGGGCCACGTGGTGTGCACCGTGCCGCCGCGAGATCCCGCTGCTCAACAAGATACGGGCGCAACGGAAAGCTCAAAACGCCGAGATCGTGGGAGTTGCCGTCGATTTCCGCGACAAAGTACTCGAGTTCACGAAAGAGACCCACCTCAGCTACCCGCTGCTTATCGGCGAAGAGGACGGCCTGGCCGCTGCCGAGGCCTTCGGCATGGGCATGGCCTTCCCCTTCTCGGTCTTCGTGGACAGCCAGAATCGCATCCTCACCATCAAGATTGGCGAGCTGCACGAAGATGAAGCCAATTTCGCGTTCGATCGCCTTCGGGACATCGACACGGGCGTTCTGACCCGCGAGGCCGCCCAGAAGCTCGTCGCCGACGCCTTCCGCGAGATGGCGACCCAAAGGGCCAAAGAAGAAGCAGCGCAGCCGGCTACCCCAGCCAGTTGATGCCGGATCGCGGCAGTTTGCCGAATACCGTGCACGTTCCCGGCCTATTACGGTAAATTCGCCGGCTTCCAAAGGGAGCATATGGCGCGACTTCTCTTAATCAACGGCCCGAACCTCAACCTGTTGGGCCAGCGGGAGCCCGAGGTCTATGGGTCGGATACCCTGGCGTCGATCGAAGAGCGCGCCCGGAATACAGCCACCCGTCTCGGACACGAGCTCGTGGCCTACCAGAGCAACGCCGAGCACACCCTGATCGACCACATCCAGGCGGCCAAGGCCAACGGCATCTCCTTCGCGATCATCAATCCGGGCGGCTTCACCCACACCAGCGTCGCCATGCGCGATGCACTGCTCGGCGTGAAGCTGCCGTTCATCGAGCTGCACCTGTCGAACACTTTCGCGCGCGAGAAATTCCGGCATCACTCGTATTTCTCGGACATTGCCGTGGGCTGCATCGTCGGCCTCGGCGCGCTCGGCTACGAACTCGCCGTCCAGGCCGCCGTCGCGCGCCTGACCGCGAAGAATCCATAAACAGTTTCACCAGAGGGAGTCCTGCGTTGGACATTCGCAAAGTAAAGAAGCTCATCGAACTACTCGAGGAATCGGGCATCGCCGAGATCGAGATCAAGGAAGGTGAGGAAGCGGTACGCATCAGCCGCATGCCGACCGGGCCGATGGTGTCGCACATGGCGCAGGCTTACGCGCCCGCCCCAATCGCCGCCCCTCCGGTGGCCGCGCCCGCCGCTCCGACCACGCTCGCCGGTGGTGCCCCCGCCGCGCCGGCGCGCCGCGCGAACGAACACGTGGTGACCGCCCCGATGGTCGGCACCTTCTACGCCTCGGCTACGCCCGGCGCCAAGCCCTTTGCCGAGATCGGC
The DNA here is from genome assembly GCA_035525785.1 of Steroidobacteraceae bacterium. Taxonomy (GTDB): domain Bacteria; phylum Pseudomonadota; class Gammaproteobacteria; order Steroidobacterales; family Steroidobacteraceae; genus CADEED01. Next base: position 4,598 of record DATLDQ010000046.1, read on the forward strand.
AGCGAGGTCAAGGAAGGCCAGGTTCTCTGCATCATCGAAGCCATGAAGATGATGAACCAGATCGAGAGCGACAAGGCCGGCCGCATCACGGCCATCATGGCCACCAACGGCGACCCGGTGGAATTCGGCCAGCCGCTTTTCGTGATCGAATGATGGTGATCGAGTAGTACGCGCATATGCTCGACAAAATCGTCATCGCAAACCGCGGCGAAATCGCGCTGCGCATCCTGCGCGCCTGCCGCGAGCTCGGCATCAAGACCGTCGCCGTGCATTCCACGGCCGACTACAACCTCAAGCACGTGCTGCTCGCCGACGAGTCGGTGTGCATCGGCCCGCCGCAGTCGCAGAAGAGTTACCTCAACATGCCGGCGATCATCAGCGCGGCGGAGGTCACGGATTCCGTCGGCATCCACCCGGGCTACGGCTTTCTTTCCGAGAACGCGGATTTCGCCGAGCGCGTGGAAAAGAGCGGCTTCACGTTCATCGGCCCGCGCGCCGACGTGATCCGCATGATGGGCGACAAGGTTTCGGCCATCAACGTCATGAAAAAGGCCGGAGTGCCCTGCGTGCCGGGCTCGGGTGGCCCATTGGGCGACGTGCCCGAAGAGAATTTCAAGATCGCACGCGATATCGGCTACCCGGTGATCATCAAGGCATCGGGCGGCGGCGGCGGCCGCGGCATGCGCGTGGTGCACAGCGAAGCTGCATTGTTGAACGCGATCGCCGTCACCAAGGGCGAAGCCCTGGCGGCGTTCAACAACGACCAGGTGTACATGGAGAAATTCCTCGAACGCCCGCGTCACATCGAGTTCCAGGTTCTGGCCGACAACTACGGCAATGTCATCCACCTGGGCGAACGCGACTGCTCGATGCAGCGTCGTCACCAGAAGGTGATCGAGGAAGCGCCGGGCCCGGGAATCACGGCCGCGCAGCGCGAGAAGATGGGCGAGCGCGTGGTCGAGGCCTGCAAGGCCGTGGGCTATCGCAGCGCCGGCACGCTCGAGTTCCTGTACCAGGACAACGAGTTCTACTTCATCGAGATGAATACGCGCATCCAGGTGGAACACCCGGTGACCGAGCTCATCACGGGCATCGATCTCGTGAAGGCGCAGCTGATGATCGCGTCGGGCGAGAAGCTGCAGTACACGCAGAAAGACATCAAGCTCACCGGCCACGCCATCGAGTGCCGCATCAACGCCGAAGACGCGAAGACCTTCATGCCCTCGCCCGGCCCGGTGAAGCTCTGGCATGCGCCCGGCGGCCCCGGTATCCGCGTGGATAGCCACATCTACTCAGGCTACAACGTGCCCCCGCACTACGACTCGCTGATCGCGAAGGTGATCGCGTACGGCGACACGCGCGAGACGGCCATCGCGCGCATGCGCAACGCGCTGGCCGAGATGGTCGTGGAAGGCATCAAGACGAACACGGCTCTGCACCAGGAAATCTTCACCCACCAGGCCTTCCGGACGGGCGGGCAGGACATCCACTACCTGGAACGCCGGCTGGGCCTGAAGTAGCGGTCGATACGGGCCAGATCGTGCCTCAGCTCGCACTCACCCTGGCGCTGGACGGACTCGATGCCGAACGCGTCGAGGAGTCCTGCTTCGAACTCGGCGCGCTGGCGGTCTCGTACACCGACCTGCGCGACGACCCCATCCTCGAGCCGGCGCCGGGTGAATTCCGTCTCTGGCCGCACTCGCGGCTGCAGGCGCTGTTCCCGTTCGAGACCTCGCCCGAAGAACTCGTGGCTTCGCTCTCGCACACGCTGCGCGTGGATCCCACACATCTGCAGGTCGAGACGCTGGCGGACAAGGTCTGGGAACGCGAGTGGCTGCGCGACTTCCACCCCATGTGCTTCGGGCGCCGGCTCTGGGTCGCGCCTCACCATGCGCATGTCCACACGCCCGATGCCGTGGTCGTGAAACTCGACCCGGGCCTGGCGTTCGGCACGGGCACGCATCCCACTACGGCCATGTGTCTCTCCTGGCTCGATGAGAACGTCGTTGCCGGGCAGACCGCCATCGATTACGGCTGCGGCTCGGGCGTTCTGGCGGTGGCCGCCGTGAAGCTCGGCGCGCGTGACGCCTATGGCTTCGACATCGACAGCCAGGCGCTGATCGCCACCCGCGACAATGCCGGGGCCAACGACGTGGGCGATCACGTGCACGTCGTCGACCGGGATGCCGCGCTGCCCGCGGACGTCGACCTCCTGATGGCTAACATCCTTTGCGGGCCGCTGTGCGAGCTCGCGCCGCGTTTCGCGTCGCTCACGCGACCCGGCGGCCGCATCGTGCTCGCCGGGCTGCTCAGCACCCAGGCGGACGAAGTCATGCAAGCGCATGCGCCGTGGTTCGACGTCACGCCTTTCGCGACACGCGACGGCTGGACGGCGCTGACCGGCGTGCGATCGAGCGCCGCAGTTGCAATGCACCTCGCTCCCAGCGCATAACGCCCCCGTACATGTTCACCGTCTGCCCGAAATGCACGCTCACGCTGGTGGTCACCACCGTGGACCTGCGCGCGGGCCAGGGATACGTGCGCTGCGGCCGCTGCGCCAATGTCTTCAACGCGTTGATTGCGCTGCGCGAGGGCGACCCGAACGGAGGTACCGGCGACACTGCGAGCCGGCGTCTGCAGGAGACCGCGCCCCAACCGCCCGTGAATCCAGCGGTGGGCGCGGGCGTCGCCGATCGGGAGCCGGAACCGGAGCCTGAACAACAGGAACCCGAGGCGGTAGCCCAACCCGAGCCCGAGCCCGCGCCGCAGCCCGAGGAGGAAATCGAAACTCCCCACGAAGAAGAGATCGTGCTGTCCGGCGAGCCGTCTGAACCTGAATCGGAATCGGAATCGGAATCCGAACCTGAAGCCGATTATGGCTTTGAAGACCCTTCACTCGAGTTCGATGCCGCCGCCACGGACGTCTCCGAGATTTTCATCTCGCCCTCGGAAGCCGAGCACGACACGGGCTCCGGCAACTACGAAGCAGTGGTGCTGGGCGACGAAGCAGCCACTGAAGCGGCGTCCGAGCCCGCGCATGAAATCGAGCTCGAAGCGGTTCCACACGACATCTCTCATACCGACACCGTCGCGGCCGCCGAGTGGTCACTGCTCGATGACGAGCCGCACGCGGACGCCGAATCGGTGATCGAAGAGTCGCCGTTCGCGCAGTCGACGGACGACACCATGGCGGCCGCGTCGAATCAGCCGGATCCACCCTGGGTACAGGAGATGTTCGCCGAGGCCGAAGCCGACGCGGAACGTGTGCGCACTGCCGAGCACGAGCTGTTTCAGCCCGGGTTCGATCAGGTCGACGAGGAAGGCGCTGAAGCTGCCGTCGAAGAAGCCATCGAAGATCCGACCGAAGATCCCACCATCGTCAGGGTGGCGCGTGCGAGCACGGGGTCGGAGGCGCCCAGCGACACTGCGCTCGAACCGCTGTTGCATGAACCCGCGATCCGCCGCCCGCGGTGGCAGTACGTTTCCGGGGTCGCGGCGCTGGTCGCGCTGCTCGTGATCCAGGTATTGCATTTCAATCGACAGAACCTGGTGCTCAACAACACCTTCGGGCCCGCGATCAGTACCGTCTACGGCTGGTTTGGCACCACTCTGACACCCCGGTGGGACCTGACCGCCTATTCGGTGAAGCAGCTCGGCGCGGAAGCCGAGGGCGGCGAAGGCACACAGCTGCGTGTGCGGCTCTCTTTACAGAATGACAGCCAGCGCGTGCAGCCCCTGCCGTTGCTGCGACTCACGCTGCAGGATCGGTACGGCAACGCGGTGGCCACGCGCGACCTCGAACCGATGGAATATCTGCCTGCCCGCGCGAAGGACCAGCGCCTGCTCGAACCCGACCAGCGCATCGACGCGGAGCTGCATGTCATCGACCCGGGCCGCGCGGCCATCGGCTTCGAGATCGACGCGTGCCTGCGCGGCGATGGCGGCGCGATCGGCTGCGCCCACGATGCGCGGCGTCGCACGGCTGGCTGAGCGCGCTTCGGTCTCTCTCCAAGCACTCACTCACCATATGCGTATCGGTCCATACGAGCTCAGCTCGAATGTCGTGCTCGCGCCGATGGCCGGCGTCACCGATCGCCCTTTTCGCGTGTTGGCCAAGTCCTTCGGCGCGGGACTCGCCGCGTCAGAAATGATCACTAGTGACGTGCGTCTCTGGACGACGAAGAAGACGCAGCGCCGCCTGGACCACGAAGGCGAGCCAGAACCGCGCGTCGTGCAGCTCGCGGGCGCCGATCCAGAACCACTGGCGGAAGCCGCGCGACGCAACATCGATCTCGGCGCGCAGATCATCGACATCAACATGGGCTGCCCCGCCAAAAAAGTGTGCAACCGCTTGTGTGGCTCCGCGTTGCTCACTGATGAGCCGCTGGTCGCGAAAATTCTCGAAGCGGTCGTCAAAGCGTCGAGCGTGCCCGTGACGTTGAAGACGCGAACGGGCTGGAATCGTCATGAACGCAACGGTGTGCGTATCGCGCAACTCGCTGAAGCCTGTGGCATCGCAGCGCTCAGTGTTCATGGCCGCACGCGCGAAGATTTCTATGACGGCGCAGCGGAGTACGACACCATTCGAGAAATAAGATCGCGCATCGGCATTCCGTTATTCGCGAATGGCGATATCGATTCACCGGAAAAGGCGCGCACGGTGCTTGATTTCACGGGCGCAACAGGAGTAATGCTCGGCCGCGCAGCGCATGGCTCGCCGTGGGTCTTCCGTGATGTCAATTATTTTTTATCACACGGAAAAAATGCGCCCGCACTTCCAATCCGGAAAGTGAGTGATACCATCCTCGCGCATCTCGAATCCCTCTACGCTTTTTACGGTGAAGAGACAGGCATTCGAGTAGCACGCAAACACCTCGGTTGGTATTTAGAGAAGATGCAGGATGCACCCGATGTTCGTCGGGAGTTGATGGCAGCTTCGACGTCGGCGTCGCAGTTTGCGTTGTCGAAAAAAAGTCTCGATGAGTGGGTACTCGTTCGCGAGTCCACCGGCGGGGCCACCGCCGCAACCTGGGGAGGTATTGCGGCGTGTGTATAAGACCGAACGATGTGTTCAGGCTCGGGCACAGACGATGGGGCGTTTTGAATGACGGCGAAAACTTCTCGGACGCGAAAAGATTCCGGTCGCAACGGCACGCTTGAAGTGCCCCTCCGCAACCACGCCGAGCGCGCTCTTTCCGACTACTTCTCGAACCTCAACGGCCACAAGCCCGCGCACCTGTACGACCTGGTCCTGCGCGAGGTCGAGGAACCCCTGTTCCGCGCCGTGCTCGATTATTCCGCCGGCAACCAGTGCCGTGCCGCCGCCATCCTCGGAATCAACCGAGGAACGCTGCGCAAGAAGATGCGACAATTCGGCCTCTCGGCCTGATCAAAAAAAACGAAAATGCTCGTAAAGATTCGCAGGGCCCTGCTGTCGGTTTCCGACAAGAAGGGGCTGGTTGATTTCGCCCGCGCGCTCAAGGCGCGCAACGTCGAGCTGCTGAGCACTGGCGGCACCGCCAGGCTCCTGGCCGACAACGGCATCCCCGTCATCGAGGTCTCGGCCTACACGGGCTTTCCCGAGATGATGGATGGCCGCGTGAAGACCCTGCACCCGCGCGTGCACGGTGGCCTCCTCGGCCGTCGCGGCGTCGATGATGCCGTCATGGCTGAGCACGACATCCCGCCAATCGACCTGCTGGTGGTGAATCTCTATCCGTTCGCAGAGACCGTGGCGAAACCCGACTGCACGTACGCCGATGCCATCGAGAACATCGACATCGGCGGCCCCGCGATGGTGCGCGCCGCGTCCAAGAATCACGAATCGGTCACCGTGATCGTCGATCCGGCGGACTATGGCCACGTGCTCGGCGATCTCGACGCCAATGACGGCGCCACCAGTATCGACACCCGCTCGAGCCTCGCCGCCAAGGCGTTCGCGCACACCGCGAAGTACGACACCATGGTGTCAAACTACCTGCTGGGGCGTGAGAACACGGCGGCCGAGGACTTCCCGGCCACGCTGCCCCTGGTGTACGAGAAGATCCAGGACTTGCGCTACGGCGAGAACCCACACCAGCGCGCCGCCTTCTACCGCGAGCTCGGCGTGAAAGGCTCCTGCGTCGCGAGCGCACGCATGCTCCAGGGCAAGGAGCTTTCGTTCAACAACATCGCCGACACCGACACCGCCGTGGAATGCGTGCGCGTGTTCGCCGAGCCGGCTTGCGTCATCGTCAAGCACGCCAACCCTTGCGGCGTGGGCACTGCCGTGTCCCTGGCGGACGCTTATGACCGCGCTTATCGCACCGACCCCACGTCCGCATTCGGCGGCATCATCGCGTTCAACCGCGAGCTCGATGAAGCCACGGCGTCGGCCATCGTTGGCCGCCAGTTCGTCGAAGTGATCGCCGCGCCCTCGGTGTCCGTGGCCGCCGGCGCAGTGCTCGCGAGCCGCGCGAATGTGCGCGTGCTCATCATCGGCGCGCTGAGCAATACCCATCCGTCGGAGCTCGAATATCGCAGCGTGGTCGGCGGGCTGCTCGTGCAGAGCCGCGATACGGCGATTGCGCAGCCCGAGACCTTCAAGGTGGTCAGCAAGGCCAAGCCCACTCCGACGCAGTACGCAGACCTGTGGTTCGCGTGGCGCGTGTGCAAGTACGTGAAGTCGAACGCAATTGTCTTCGCGAAGGAAGGCATGACGATCGGTGTGGGCGCCGGGCAGATGTCGCGCGTGTATTCGACGCGGGTGGCCGCGCTCAAGGCCAAGGACGAGGGCCTCGTGGTCGAGGGCAGCTCCATGGCCTCGGATGCGTTCTTCCCGTTCCGCGACGGCATCGACGTGGCCGCCGAGTACGGCATCAAGGCCATCGTGCAGCCCGGTGGCAGCAAGCGCGACGATGAAGTCATCGCCGCGGCCGACGAACACGACATGTGCATGGTGTTCACCGGCATGCGCCACTTCCGCCACTGACGAACCGACCGGGTTACGGTTCTCGTGAGTCAACAGCCGTGAAGGTCCTCATCGTCGGTTCCGGCGGACGCGAACACGCGCTGGCCTGGAAGGTCGCGCAATCCCCCAGGGTTTCCGAAGTGCTGGTCGCGCCGGGCAACGGCGGCACCGCCACCGAGCCGCGCGTACGCAACGTGAATGTCGCCTCGGAGGACGTCGCCGGCCTGGTCGCGCTGGCCAGGACCGAGAAGGTCGGCCTCACCATCATCGGGCCCGAGGCCCCTCTGGTGATCGGCGTGGTCGATGCCTTCGCCGCCGCTGGCCTTCGCTGCTTCGGCCCACGGCAGGCTGCGGCCCAGCTCGAAGGCTCCAAGGCGTACACCAAGGAATTCCTGAAGCGCCACGGTATCCCGACCGCCGCCTACGCGACTTTCACCAAGGACAACTTCGACGAGGCCTGGGTGCGCGCGCAGCGCACGCCCGTCGTCGTGAAAGCGTCAGGCCTGGCGGCCGGCAAGGGCGTTGTCATTTGCGAGACGCTCGATGAGGCCGTCACGGTCGCGCGATCGATGTTCGGCGGCCAGTTCGGCTCAGCAGGCGATGAAGTCGTGATCGAGGAATTTCTGCCCGGCGAGGAAGCCAGCTTCATCGTCATGGCCGATGGCAAGCACATCCTGACCATGGCGACCTCGCAGGACCACAAGCGTCTGCTCGACGCCGACGAGGGCCCGAACACCGGCGGCATGGGCGCGTATTCGCCCGCACCCGTCGTGGACCGCGCGATGCACGAACGCATCATGCGCGAGGTCATCGAGCCCACGATCCGGGGTCTCGCCAAGGACGGCACGCCGTACACGGGGTTTTTGTACGCCGGCATCATGGTTCATCCAGACGGCACGCCGAACGTGCTCGAGTACAACTGCCGTTTCGGCGACCCCGAGACGCAGCCCATCATGATGCGGTTGCGCAGCGATCTCGTGGAGCTCTGCGAGGCGGCGCTCGATCACCGGCTCGACCAGGTGCATGCGGATTGGGATCCGCGGGCGTCTCTGGGCGTGGTGCTCGCGGCAGGTGGCTATCCCGAGACGGTGCGCAAGGGCGATGCCATCGATGGCCTCGCGGCCGCCGCCAAGCTGCCGGGGAAGATCTTTCATGCCGGCACCAAGCTGCAGGACGGAAAGGCGCTGACGAGCGGCGGCCGCGTGCTGTGCGCGGTAGGGTTGGGAGACAGCGTGTCGGCGGCGCAGGCGCAAGCCTATGCGCTGGTGGACCAGATCTCGTGGCAAGGCATGCAATGCCGCCGGGACATCGGCTACCGGGCCATCGCGCGCGAGCGCGTCAGGAAGTGACCGGGCGGTTGCTGCGCCGCTGACTCACATCTGCTCTTCGAGATAGGGCAACAGTACTTCGGAACAATTGCCGTACTTGCGTTGCCGGCAATGGTCCATTTCATCCGCGGTCGGTTCGCCGCCATAGCCCACCAGGAACGTGACGGTCCAGAAACGTTGCTGTTGCGGATCAGGCGTGTCGTCGTAGATGACCTGACCGATCATGGTGTGGTGATCGCAAGAGCCATTCGGGTTGGCTCCCTTCTGCAGCAGCAATGAAACCTCGCTCAACGTACGGGCGCGTACCGCACGGCACAGCTCCGTCCGGCCTTGCTCGTCGACCGGCTCGGCGATGGTATTGGCGTTGGGGAAAGGCCGCAGCGTGGCTGCCTGCGGTTTGCCGCGAACGTACTTGCGTAAGGCCAGCGACTGGCCCTCGAGCAGCTTGCGCGCTTTTCCGACGAGCTCGGCATTGGCAGCGGTCGGCGCCGGAGCGACGCGCGCGGCCGCCATCAGGTACGCCTGCGCCAGTAGCATGCGATTGAAGGGCTCCCGGAGGCACTGGCTTTCACGGGCCGCCTGCGATTCCAGCAGCTCGCGCGCCTGCTCGTAGCGGCCACCTTTTTCGCTGAGGTGCTGCGCGAGCATCGAGAACTTGCAGCCGCTCGGGACCGAAGATTTCACTTCGAGCCGCAGGCGCAGGAATTCCTCCAACTGGTCGTCACGCTGGCCTCGCATCTCGATGCCCGAGTGCGCAGCGCTTTCGCGCGCATTCGGCGGAAATGCCTCGTTGCGCAGGATCTCCAGCAACTGGGCGCGCACGGCGTCCGACGGATGCTCCGCCGCCTTGATCTTGAGTCGATACAGGAACAACCAAAGGTCTTCGGGTGAAGACTCCGGCACCTGGTCGAGCAGCTGACGGGCTCCGGGGTAGTCGTCGGCGGCGAACCGGGTGCCCGCCATGAGCACCTTGGCGGAGGCAAATTCCGGATGGGCCGCCAGCAGTTCCTGAAGGTCGAGCGCAGCCATCTCGCTGCCCTCGTGGATCCAGTTCCATCGCGCGCGCACGTACATGGCGTGAGGATCCTCCGGATGCCGCTCCAGATACGCGGTCAACGTACCGAACGCCTGGTCAAAGCACCCGCTGCTGAGCAATTGATTCGCCAGCCGCAATTCCGGCTCACGGATGTCCGGAATCTCCTCGAGCAGCTTGCCGTGGAACTTCTGCGGAGCGCTGACGGCGACCGTCGCGCATCGGTCCGGCGACCGAGCAGCCGAAGCCGCCTGAATCGTCGCGCCGGATCCCAGCAACAGGATTGCGAATGCGATAGATAGTGCTGATCTCATGCACGTGGAGCCTCGCAGACCGATGCGGGGCCAAATGCGATGCAGTTCACGTATCGACGCATCGCTGATGCGTCAGCGGTCCGAGAGGCCCGGCACCCGCCGGCGCCGCGAATAGCCGCAAGCGGCTCGACTACGGCCACTTTTCCTTCGCCACCAGCGCGCCGATCTCCGCGTGCGCGGCCGCCAGGCTCTTCACATCCAGCGTCGATTCGCTGAGGTAAACCGCGATGAAGATCGGCCGCCGCCCCGGTGGATAGACGAGGCA
>DATLDQ010000066.1:0-4730 GCA_035525785.1 Steroidobacteraceae bacterium
GAAGGCGCTCGGAGCGCACATCGAAATGGATTCCGGCGGCCAGCTGTATTCGAGCGGCGCCACTTTCCATCCCGATGAGCACACCGGGGTGCTGCCGCTGGGCGTCAAGCAGGTGGTCGAGCTCAACGGCGCGCTGCAGGATTTCAACGGCTTCTACAACCGACACCCCGACTACGCCATCTCCCACCCGGTCCACAACCTGCTCGCGCTGGCCGCGGGAGCCATCGTGGTGCTGGCCTTGATCGTCCAGGGCGCCCGGCGTTTCCTGAGAAAACGCCGGGCGTAACCGGCCGGGATCAGGGCTTGGCGGCCGCTGGTTTGGCGGGCGCAGGTTTGGCTTGCGCAGGGGCCGCAGCCGCGGCCGCCGGCTTCGCGGGAGTCGAGGCGCTTTCCTTGGCGACCAGGAAGCTCACCATTTCGATGATGTCGTCGACGTTCTTGAAGGCCTCGTTGTTCACGCGGTACTTGCCGGCGACGACCAACGTGGGCGTGCTGAGGATGCCCATGGCCTTGATCTGCTCTTCGGCCTGCTTGATCTTGAGATCCACGCCAAACGACTTGGACGCGGTGACGAATGCCGCCTGCTTCACGCCCGTGGTCTTTTCATAGAACCTGGCGATGTCGGCGATGGAGGGCAGCACCTTCTTGAGCTGGCGCGTCTGCGCGTCCGCGATGCCGAGTTCCCCCGTGGTCCAGATGGCGTCGTACATGGCCTCGTGGGCCTTGTCGGCCACGCCGAGCGAGGCGGCGGTGAGATAGGCTCGCTGGAAAGTGGGCCAGTTCTCCGCGGCCTGCCAGGAGGCGGGCAGGTAGACCATCTGCGCGTTCTTCGGCAGCCCCGCGATGAGCTGCTTCATGACCGGCCGGAACTGGTTGCAGGCCGGGCAGCCGTACGAGAACACCTCCATCACTTCGACTTTGCCGGCCGGCACCTGCGTGCGCTGGGCGGGGATGATCGTGTAGTGCTTGCCGGGCTGCCATTTGAGCTGGGCCATGGCTTCGGGGGCGAAGGTGGCGGCGGCCACCAGGGCGAGTGTCAGCAGGATTCGTTTCATGTGGGTCTTGGTTGGTGCCGGGTGAGGAAAGTGGGGATTGTGTTCGAAACCAGTCAATTAAGTCGATTCGGGCGCGGGTGAGCGCAATCCCCACTTTCTTCACCCGGCACCAACGTTACGGCGGCTTTCCTGACTCCGCCCTGAACCGTTAACATCGCCGCCCTTTCTCTACTGCCATCCCAGGGTTCCATGCGTTCTCACTACTGCGGCCAGGTCGACGAAAAGCTGGTCGGACAAGAGGTTACGGTTGCCGGCTGGGTCCATCGCCGCCGCGACCATGGCGGCGTCATTTTCGTGGACCTGCGTGACCGCGAAGGCCTCCTCCAGGTGGTGTTCGACCCGGATGACAAGGCCCAGTTCTCCGAAGCCGAAAAACTGAGAAATGAGTTCGTGGTGAAGGTGCGCGGCCTGGTCCGCGAGCGCCCGGCCGGCACGGCGAATGCCAATCTCGCCTCCGGCAAGGTCGAGATGCTGGCGCGCGAACTGACCACGCTCAACCGCTCGGAGCCGCTGCCGTTCCAGCTGGACGAGCACGTGAGCGAGGAGGTGCGCCTCAAGTATCGCTACATCGATCTGCGCCGCGAGGAGATGAGCAAGCGCCTGCGCCTGCGTCACAAGATCACTCGCGCCATGCGTCAGTACCTCGATGACGCCGGCTTCGTCGACATCGAGACGCCCGTTCTCACCAAGGCGACGCCCGAAGGCGCGCGCGACTACCTCGTGCCCTCGCGCACGCATGCCGGCAAGTTCTTCGCGCTGCCGCAGTCGCCGCAGATCTTCAAGCAGCTGCTCATGGTCGCGGGCTTCGACCGCTACTACCAGATCGTGAAATGTTTCCGTGACGAGGACCTGCGCGCCGAGCGCCAGCCCGAATTCACGCAGCTCGACATCGAGACCAGCTTCCTGTCGCAGCAGGAAATCATGGACATGATGGAAAAGCTGACGCGCTTCTTCTTCAAGGATGGCATCGGCGTGGATCTCGCCGATCCCTTTCCGCGCATCACGTTCGCGGAGGCCATGCGGCGCTTCGGCTCGGACAAGCCCGACCTGCGCAATCCGCTCGAGCTGGTGGACGTGGCCGATCTCGTCGCGTCATGTGACTTCAAGGTGTTCGCCGCGCCCGCGAAGGACCCGAAAGGCCGCGTCGCCGCGCTGCGCGTGCCGGGCGGCGCAGCGCTGCCGCGGTCGCAGATCGACGAGTACACCGCCTATGTCGCGCGTTACGGCGCCAAGGGCCTCGCGTACATCAAGGTGAACGAGACCGCCAAGGGCAAGGACGGCCTGCAGTCGCCCATCGTGAAGTTCCTGTCCGATGATGCGGTGAAGGGCATTCTCGAGCGCACCGGCGCGAAGGATGGCGACCTGGTGTTCTTCGGCGCCGACAGCGCCAAGGTGGTCAACGACGCCATCGGCGCACTGCGCCTCAAGGTCGGCACCGACCTGAAGCTTGCGAGCGGCGACTGGAAGCCGCTGTGGGTGGTCGACTTTCCCATGTTCGACTGGGATCCGGACGAGAAGCGTTGGGTCGCCATGCATCACCCTTTCACTTCGCCGGTGAACGACGATGCCGGTGCGTTGAAGGCGGACCCGGCGGCCGCGCTGGCCAAGGCCTATGACCTCGTGCTCAACGGCACCGAGATCGCCGGTGGCTCGGTGCGTATTTTCCGCCAGGAGATGCAGTCGGTGGTCTTCGACCTGCTCGGCATCGGCAAGGAAGAAGCGCAGCTCAAGTTCGGCTTCCTGCTGGATGCGCTCAAGTTCGGCGCGCCGCCGCACGGCGGCATCGCGTTCGGTCTCGACCGCATCGTCATGCACATGACCGGCACCGACAGCATTCGCGACGTCATCGCCTTCCCGAAGACGCAGACCGCCGCGGATCCGCTGACGGATGCGCCGACGGAAGTCTCGGAGAAGCAGCTGCGCGAGACGCACATTCGCGTGCGAACGCCGCCGCCGACGAGCTGATGACCACGGCGGCCGTCTTCGTCCACGGCCTCTGGCTCAATGGCGCGGAGTTCACGCTGCTCCGTCGCCGGCTGGCGCGCGAACACGGCATCGTCGGCCATCGCTTCAGCTACCCCACGGTCCGCGGATCCATGGACCAGGCCATCGCACAGCTCGCGCGGTTCGTCGACCGCATCGACGCCGAGCGCGTGCACTTCATCGGCCACAGCTTCGGCGGTGTCGTGCTGTGCCGCTATTTCCAGCAGCATCCGTGTCCGCGGCCCGGCCGCGTGGTGATCCTGGGATCCCCGCTCACCGGCAGCCGGTCGGCCCGGACGGTCGCGCGCAACGCGCTCATGCGCCGGATGATCGGTCCGCTGGTGAATGCAGAGTTGGTGGAGGAGTGCGCACCGCGCAATTGGGCCTGTCATAACGAGCTCGGCGTCATCGCCGGCACTTCGGCGATGGGCCTGGGCCGGCTGTTCACGAAGTTCGATGAGGACTTCGACGGCACCGTGGGCGTCAGCGAAACCAAACTACCCGGCCACAAGGCGCATCTGGCGCTGCCGGTCAGCCACATGGGCATGCTCGTGTCGAAGCGGGTGGCGGGCCAGGTCGGCGCCTTTCTGTCGCATGGCAGTTTCGCTCCGGCCGACTAACCGGTACATTCGTTCACGATCGCGGAGGGGTCGTGACAAGAACAACAATACTGGCGCTGCTGGTCAGCGGCGCGCTCTCGCTCTCGGGTTGCGGTGGTGGTGGTGGTGGCGGTGGCGGCTCCAGCAGCAGCTCCGGCGGCGGTTCCAGCTCGAGCTCGAGCTCCGGTGGCAATGGCGGCACCTTTACCGTGACCGCGACCACGGTGTCGCTAGCGGCCAAGCGCATGACCACGCCGCCTGCGGCGATCATCGTCACCGCGAACGTCAACGACTCGCGCACCGCGGCGGTGGGCGCGGCCTACCGTCCCGGCGTGACACCCGCGGCCTGGCTGGACGTCGGCCTGGTACAGATCAATCCGCAGCGGTACGAGTTCTCCTTCGAAGTGAATTCGACGGGCACTGCGCTGGCGGCGGGCACGTACACGACGACGGTCGCGGTGGGCAGCACGGACGCCAGCGGCAACGTCCTCCACTCGCGCGACATCGCGGTGACACTGGTGGTTCGCGAGGGCGTGCGTTTCCAGTTCAACGGTTTCGGCGCACAGGGCACCGCGGGCAGCAACTGGATGCTTCCCACCCAGGTGGTCTCCGTGATCGCGCCGCCGAACACGCAGTGGACTCTCACCTCCGGAGTTCCCTGGATGTCCGTGCCGCCGGGCACGCGTACTGGCAGCGTCGATGTGACGGTGACGATGGACCCCAGCACGCTTCCCGGCGGTAATTTCGAGGGATTGCTGACGGCCACCAATGTGACCGACGCCACGGACAACTCCACGTCACGGGCATTCTTCAATGTGTTGGCGAATTGCCCTTCATACAGCATCAAGGAGTTCGTGAATCCCGGCATCGTGGGCGGCACCTCCGGGCTCGATCACGGACCCATGCCCGTCTACTTCAACCTGGGCTCGGGCACCAACCAGTTCGGGTGGTCGGTGACGGGCCCGACGTGGCTGCACTTCGACACCACGAGCGGCATGGTGTCGAGCGCCGAGACGCATTTCTCGGTCAGCGCCGATCTTTCACAACTCTCGCCCGGCGAACACACCGGGACGCTCGAGCTGCAATCGCATGT
>DATLDQ010000081.1:0-4489 GCA_035525785.1 Steroidobacteraceae bacterium
TGCTGCACCAGGTACTGGTGGAACAGGCTGCCCCAGGTGTTGGTCACGCGCTGCACGCCGGGGCCGCCGTACACCTCGACGAGCACCGGATACTTGCGTCCGGGCTCGAGCTTCTTCGGCTTGAGCAGCCGGTAGTAGAGCTGCTGTCCATCGGCGGCGGCGATGCTGCCGAACTCGGCGGTGGCGTGGTCCGCGATGAAGGGCGCGTAGGGATGGCCCGCGGCCACCTTGTTGGGCAGCAGCTCCGTGAGCAACGCGCCAGAGGAGTCGCGCAACGCCACGCTGCGCGGTGCGCTCACGCTGCTGAACGTGTCGACGTACACGCGTGCATCCACGGACATGTCGATGGCGTGCCAGCCGTCGCCCTGCGACACCCGGCGCGGTGCGGCGGGCGCGTCCAGCGACACCGAATAAAGCTGCCGCTCGAGGGGCGAGACGAGGTTGGCGGTGAAATAAACGCGCCGGGCACGCTCATCGATGGCGCGCACCGCGCCCTCGGGCGACTCGCCCAGCACCATGTACTCACCCGAGGTGAGTTGGCGCATGAGCTTGCCGTCGTTGCCGTACAGGTAGAGATGTTGGAAGCCATCGCGCGACGATGCCCAGATGAACTGCGGCGACTTGAGCAGGAACGTGAGCTCGTGGTGCAGCGGCACCCAGTGTTCGTTGCGCTCGGTGAGCAGCACGCGGCCGCGCCCGGAGAGCGCGTCGAAGCGCATCAGCTCGAGCGTCTTCTGGTCGCGGCTCTGGCGCTGCACGGCGATGCCGCGACTGTCGGGGAACCAGTCCACGCGCGGTAGATAGTAGTCGCCGCCGCCGAGGTCGAGATCGAGTCGGCTGTCGGCGGCGAGATCGGCCACCAGCAGGCTCACGCGCGCATTCGCGGCGCCGGTGGCGGGATAGCGCTGGCGCACGATGCGCGCGCCGGTGGCCTGGATCTCGAAGCGCTCGATCTCGGCGACGGGCGACTCATCGACGCGCTCGAGCACGATGCGGCGCTCGTCGGGCGACCACCAGTAGCCGGTGTCGCGATCCATTTCCTCCTGGGCGATGAACTCGGCCATGCCGTAACTCACGAGGCCGCCGCCATCGCGCGTCACCGCGCGTTCGCGTCCGTCGGCGAGATCGATGACGTACAGGTTCTGGTCGCGCACGAAGCTCACGTAGTTCGAGTGCGGCGAGAAGCGCGCGTCGGTTTCGTAACCCTCGGTGGTGGTGAGGCGGCGCACGGCCTCGGCAGGTTTGCTCGAGCCGTTCTTTGCGCCGAGATCATAGACGTACAGGTCGCCATTCAGCGGAATCAGCAGATGCCGGCTGTCGGGCGCGAAGTTGTATTCCACGATGCCGGAGAGCGCGGCAGTGCGCTGCCGCTCGCGCCGCGCCTCTTCGTCGGCAGAGAGCGCCTTGTCGGCGCCGGCCAAGGTGCGCGAGTCGACGAGCAGCCGATGGCGCTTGTTCGGCACGTCGTAGGCCCAGAGATCGAAGCGGTCCTTGTCGTCGTCGCGCGCCTTGAGATAGGCAATGAGCTTGCCGTCGGGCGAGATCTCGACGCCGCGCAGGGTGGGGCCATTGAGGTCGGGCGCCGCAAACAGGCGTTCCAGCGACAGTTTTTCCGCGGCGGCCGGTCGCGCCACCAGCATCGCGATGGCCGCGAGGCCCGCCATCACCAGCGCCGCGCCAGACCGAGGAGAAATCACGTCGCGCCGGACAGGCACGCGCGCACCCTTTGTTACACTGCCGAGCAATTTCATCTTGGGAGTTTAGGGATGGCCAAGAACCTTCGCTACCTGTGCGCCGTCGCCGTGGGCGCGCTGACGACTCTCCTCGCCGCATGCGCGACCGCGCCCAAGGCCGAGAACACCGCACCCGCGATAGAGAAGATCGCGTACCCGCCGGCGCCACGCGGGAGCGTGGTCGACGACTACCACGGCACACGCGTAGCAGATCCCTATCGCTGGTTCGAGGACTCGAGCGCGCAGGCCACGAAGGACTGGGTCACGGCCGAGAACGCGCTGGCGCAGCCTTTCCTCGAGCGCCTGCCGCAGCGCGCGTGGCTCGGCGAGCGACTCAAGCAACTGTGGACCTACGAGCGCTTCGGAGTTCCACGCCGCGAGGGTGGCAAATATTTCTGGTTGCGCAACGACGGCACGCAGGACCAGAGCGTTCTGTACGTCGCCGATGCTCTCGATGCTCCGCCACGCGTGCTCGTCGACCCCAACGGCAATCGCGACGACGCCACCATCGCGCTGTCGCAGTGGGAGCCGAGCCCCGACGGGCAGTTGCTCGCGTATGCGCTCTCCGACGGCGGCACGGACTGGGTGACGTGGCACTTCCGTCGCGTGAGCGACGGTGTCGACCTGCCGGTCATCCTCAAGTACAGCAAGTTCTGGCCCGTGTCCTGGGCACGCGACAGCTCGGGCGTGTACTACGACAAGTATCCGGTCAAGAAGAACCAGGCCGCGGACGACGCGCGCGGCGATGATGTCGGTCGCCCGGATATTTATTTCCACAAGCTGGCCGACGAGCAATCAGCGGACAAGCTCGTATACGCCGTCACCGATCACCCCACGCGCGTGCCGTCCGTCATCGTCACCGAGGATGGCCGCTGGCTCGTCATCGGGCAGTTCGACGGCTACGACAGCAATGCCTGGTGGGCGCAGGACCTGCGCAAGCCTGGCGCCAAGCCGCTGCCGCTGTTCGTGAAGTGGGATGCCATCTACAACTTCATGGGTTCCAAGGGCGACGAGCTTTATTTCCAGGTCACGAAGGACGCGCCGCGCGGCCGCGTGATCGCCGTGAACGCGCGCGACCCCGCGCCCGAAAAGTGGCGCACGATCGTTCCGCATGGCGAGTACTCCATCAACACCGCGAGCTACATCGGTGGCCGCGTCGTGGTCGAGTACACGCGGGATGCGCGCAGCCTCGTGCGCATGTTCGACGTGAACGGCGCGTCCGCGGGCGAGGTGAAGCTGCCCGGGCTCGGCACCGCCACCGGGTTCCAGGGTAGCGGCGACAATCCGGAGACGTTCTACCAATACACCGACTATCTATCGCCCGCGCGCATTCTGCGGCTGGACGTGAGCAACAACACCGCGACCGATTTCCGCACGCCCAAGGTGCCCGCGGATTTCACGCCGTATGTCACCGAGCAGGTGTTCTACACCAGCAAGGACGGCACGCGCGTGCCCATGTTCATCACGCGTCGCAAGGACGCGCCGCGCGACGGAAACCAGCCCGTGATGTTGTATGGGTACGGTGGGTTCAACGTGACGCTGTCGCCCGCGTTCAGCCCGTCGATACAGTCGTGGCTCGAGATGGGTGGCATCTATGCTGTCGCCAACCTGCGTGGTGGCGGTGAGTACGGCGAGGAGTGGCACCAGGCCGGCACCAAGCTGCACAAGCAGAACGTATTCGATGACTTCATCGCGGCCGCGGAGTATTTGATTCGCGAGAAGTACACCAACAGCAAGCGGCTCGCGATCATCGGGCGGAGCAATGGTGGGTTGTTGGTCGGTGCTGCTTTGACGCAGCGGCCGGATTTGTTTGGCGCCGCGCTGCCGGGTGTGGGCGTGATGGACATGCTGCGGTATCACACGGCCAGCGCGAATGCGCGCCAGTGGTCGAGTGATCTCGGCATCTCGGAGAATCCCGAGGAGTTCAAGGCGATCCGGAAGTATTCACCGGTGCATAACGTGAAGGCGGGGACTTGCTACCCGCCGACGTTGGTGACCACCGCGGATCGCGATGATCGTGTGGTGCCGTGGCATAGCTACAAGTTCGCGGCGGAGCTGCAGCACGATCAGGGGTGTCAGAATCCGGTGTTCATACGGATTGAGACGCGAGCGGGGCATGGAGCGGGGAAGCCGGTGTGGATGCAAATAGAAGATGTCGCGGATCAGTTCGGGTTTGTGGCGAATGCGTTGGGGGTGGGGGCACCCACTAGCTCTCGTTAGAGAAGGGAACTCGATTAGTACTTGAATGACTCTGAATCGAGCGCGCGCCCGTCAGTGAATTTCATGACCAATCGACACGTATCGGAGAAGAAATCGGGCTTCCTTGCTCTTTGGACCGAAATGATGCGGGTCGCGCCTGGCGGGATCTCGATAAGGTCTCGTTTCTCGTAACTACCCGCTCTTGTTGGTAGTTGTTCCCATTGTCCTGAGTTAATGAATACACACTCAAAGTCGAATGCATCGAACACAGGATAGATGGTGCCATCCTTGTCCGCGCCTCCGAAAAGCGTCATGGATAGTCTTGAGTTGTTAGTGAGCGAAAACTCAAGGGTGTTAGTCGCCACGTTGTCTAGACGCAGTGTGCTTGCCGATTCGGTCGACGATTTTTGTCTTGAGACGTTTGATTGATCGCCGCAGCCAGTTAGAAAGCTTACAAATGTTGTCGCAATGAAAAGGCACTTTAGTCTGCTTTTACTCACGGCCTTCTCTCTGGGATTGAATAGTCATGAAGGCTGACCTGACGAAGATGTCGCCTC
>DATLDQ010000086.1:0-56474 GCA_035525785.1 Steroidobacteraceae bacterium
CTAGGCGCCATGTGCTCGGCGCTGGCGCAGGGCTGCGCTTCGAGCGCCATGGTGTTCGCCATGCATCACATCCAGGTCGCCTGCATCGCGCGTCACGGTCTCGGCTCGAAGTTCTTCCGCGACTACCTGACCGAGCTCGTCACCAAGCAGTACGTACTGGCGTCCATGACCTCGGAAGTGGGCACCGGCGGCGACACGCGTTCGAGCATCTGCGCCGTCGAAGTGAACGGCGACCGGTTCACGCTCAACAAGGACGCGACCACAGGTTCTTATTGCGGCCATGCCGATGGCATCCTCGTGACCTGCCGGCGCGCCGCGGACGCCCCCAACAGCGACCAGGTGCTGGTGCTGGTGCGCAAGGGCGACTACAAGCTCACCCAAACTACTTCCTGGGACACCATGGGCATGCGCGGCACCTGCAGCCCGGGTTTCAAGCTCGAGTCCGGCGGTCCCGCCGAACAGATCATCCCGGGCTCGTTCGCCGATTCATCGGCGCAGACCATGGTTCCCTACTCGCACATCCTGTGGTCGGCGCTCTGGTCGGGCATTGCGGGCGACGCCGTATCCCGCGCCGGCTCGTTCGTGCGCGCCGAAGCCCGCCGCAAGCCAGGTATCGTGCCGCCGATGGCCACGCGCCTCGCGAAGGTGTCCACGCAGCTGCAGGCCATGCGCAACAACTGGCTCGCACTGGCCAGCGAATTCGACTCGATGACCGCGACGCCCGCGGGCATGGATGACCTGCTGACGATGAGCTGGGCGCTCAAGATGAACAACCTCAAGGTGGGTTCGTCCGAAGCCGCGCCGGAGATCGTGCACCAGGCGCTGCAGATCGCCGGTGTCATGGGCTACAAGAACGACTCGAAATTCAGCGTCGGCCGCCACTACCGCGACTCGCTCTCGGGCGCGCTGATGGTCGCCAACGAGCGCATCAATTCGAAGAGCGCTTCCATGCTGCTGGTCCTCAAGGACGAATAAGAGAATGAGCGTCAAATACGACAACGAAAGCCTTTACGAAGGCCTGGTCAAGAACGGCCTCATCGTCCCGACCAACGTGCAGGGCGCGTTCGGCCGCGGCGCGGTGTTCGAGGACGTGCTCGAGCGCTTCAACGGCCTGGTCTCGAAGATCTCGGCGAACGACAACGCGGAAGTGTTCACTTTCCCGCCGGTCATCGAGCGACGCATCCTCGAGAAGGTGCATTACCTCGACAACTTCCCGCATCTGTGCGGCGCGGTGTACAGCTTCTATGGCAAGGAGCTCGCGGCGCGCCAGCTCGCCGAGGACGTGAATGCCGGCAAGCCCTGGGGTGACAAGCTCGAGATGACCGACCTGGTGATGAACCCGGCCGCCTGCTATCCCGTGTATCCGAGCTTCACCGGCACGCTCAAGAAGGGCGGCCGCCTCGTGACCATGCTCAATTGGGTGTATCGCCACGAGCCTTCGCCCGAGCCGACCCGCATGCAGTCGTTCCGCGTGCGCGAGTTCGTGCGTGTCGGGACGCCCGACGAGGTGGTCGAGTGGCGCGACATGTGGCTGCAGCGCGGTCTCAAACTACTCACCGACCTCGGCCTGCCGGCGACGCCCGACGTGGCCGCCGATCCGTTCTTCGGCCGCGGCGGCAAGATGCTGGCGGTCAGCCAGAAAGAACAGAAGCTCAAGTTCGAAGTCGTGGTGCCGGTGATCTCGCAGGAAAACCCGACCGCGGTGTGCTCGTTCAACTTCCACCAGGAACACTTCGGCGACACCTTCGAGATCCGCACCGAGGACGGCAAGGTCGCAAATACCGCGTGCCTGGGGTTTGGCCTCGAGCGCGTGGTCATGGCGCTGTTCAAGACGCATGGTTTCGACCCGGGCAACTGGCCGAAGCCGACGCGCGACCTGCTCTGGCCCTGAGGCTTCCTGGCTGACATGAGTCGCATCAACGCCCTGCCGCACCTCGACGCGGGCAACTACCAGCGCAGCGTGCTCCATGCGGAGACCTGCACGTGGCTCGAGAAGAACTGCTACGTCGACATCTGGATCGAGGTGGTGCACGCGCTCGGGTGCGAACCGCGCGCCGTCCTGCCCTTCACGGTGGCCATCGATTTCGAGGGCGACCAGTGGACGTTCTTCAAGCCGCCCCACGACGAGCTGCGCGAGTTGTACGGCATCGACGTGCAGGAGCTCAATGTCTGGCGGCCACTGCTCGAGCACGCCGTCGAACACCTGGCCGCGGGGCGGCTGATCAGCACCGAGTCGGATGCCTTCTGGCTTCCGGACACCTCGGGCACCGACTACCGAAGGCAGCACACCAAGTCGACCATAGTCCTGGCGGACATCGACGTGGACCGACAGCGCCTGGGCTACTTCCACAACGCCGGATACTTCACGCTCGAGGGCGAGGACTTCGTCCAGACCTTCCGCGTGGGGTTTCCGCACGACCCCACGTTCATGCCGCTGTTCGCCGAGACCGTGCGGTTCGATCGCCTGGTGAAGCGCAGCGACGCCGACCTGCTCGAGCGATCGCGCGGGCTGTGGCGCAAACATCTGCCGCGCGTGCCCGCGACCAACCCCGTGGCGCGCTTCCGCGAGCGATTCGAACGCGATCTGCCGCTGCTGCACGAACGCGGGCTCGCTCATTACCATGCCTGGGCGTTCGCGACGACGCGCCAGCTCGGCGCGGCGTTCGAGCTGGCTGCGAGCAACCTGCGCTGGATGCAAACGCTCGGCGCGCCCGGTCTCGACGAGGCGCTCGCCGACTTCGATCTGATCGCCGCCAACTGCAAGACTTTCATCCTGCGTGGCGCGCGCACCGTGAACTCGAAGAAGCCTTTCGACGGGTCGGTGATGTTCAACGAGATGTCGACGGCCTGGGAACGAGGGCTCGCGAGAGTCGCGCAAGCCGTCCGCTGAAGATGAGCCACGGTGGCGGCAAGCGGATCCTGCCCATCGACGCGACCCGCGGCCTCGTGATGCTCTTCAGCTGCCTCGCGCATTACGCGTGGTGGATCCACGCGCGGTACGGCGACTTGAGCGCGACGCTGCTGGGCATTGGCATGGTCGCGACCCCGACCTTCCTGTTCGTCAGCGGCGCCATGGTGGGCATGCTGAGCGCCACGCCCGGCGAGCGCGATCTCAAATCGCAGCTCTTCAATCGCGGTCTCTTCCTCCTGACCGTGGGCCACCTGCTCATCGCGCTCACCGAGGCACACCTCAACGGCGGCCTGGGCAAGACCATCTGGGGCGTGAACGTCGTCGACGAGATCGGGCTGTGCACGCTCGTCGCCGCCTTCCTCCTGCCACGCCTCGCGAGCTTCGACTTCTGCGTGCGGCTCGCGCGCCTGGCCGCGCTGGTACTGCTCGCGGCCTGGCTGCTGAACCTCTGGTGGCTGCCGTCGGACCAGCTCACGCTGAAGGTCGATGAGCTCCTGGTGGGCGGGCCGGTGAGCGGGGTTCATTTCGCCGCGCATTCACCCATCGTGCAGCACATCGCAATCTACGTGCTCGGCCTGCCGTTGGGCCACGTGTTCGCGGGATTCGCCCGCCAGCAGGTACCGGCTGCCGTCGTGGCGAGCCGGCTGCAGAGGCTGGGCGCGTGGTTGCTCGGTTCGGCGCTCCTGCTGCGAGCGCTGCGCTACCTGATCGACCTCGCGGGGTCGCTGCCGTCGCCGGCCGTCGACCTGACGCTGCGGGTCACCGAGAAGATCCCGCCGTCGCCCGCCTATCTATTGTTCTACGGCGGGTGCGGCCTGCTGCTCGTCGGCACCCTGTTCCGCCTGTCGGCGCTGCCGCGCGCGCGCGTGCAGGGCATGCTCGAGTGGCTGGCGGTGATCGGCCGCGCGTCGCTGTTCGTGTTCATCCTCCAGTACTTCCTGTACTGGACCCTGCCCGACCTGTTGAACATCCATCCCAATGCGCTGAGCCCGGTGCTGTTCGTCGGCAACGTGCTGCTGATGCGTTATGTCGCGGGCTTGTGGGTCGCGCTGCGTGGCAACCGCTGGCTCACGTTCGGCATCAAGCTGGACGGCGTACCGTCGCACCGGGGCTGAGCCCGGCTTCTCAGGAAGCGAGTCCCCACCGGCGCCACACGCGGCGCCAGCGCGATCCCAGGCCCAACTCGAGCTGCGTGCTCCGCACGCGCGCGAGCGACTCCGTGGAGAGAGTGCCGCCGGGCACCTGGCCGAAGTTGGAATCCGCCTGCCGGGCCGACTTGGTACCCAATATGACAGTGGCCACGTCCGCGAAGCTCAATGGGTAGCGCGCGGCCGCCACCACCATGGAGCCTGCGTCCTTCTCGAGGAAGCGCAGGCGCTCGACCTGGTCCACGGTGGTCGCGATCTGCTCGGCCGAGAGCTCGTGCCGCTGGTCCGCCGGGTCCGCGAATGTCTGGTCGCGTTTGAATTTGCCCGTGAGAAAGCCCTCGCGCAGAGCGGAACGGACGATGACCGCCTTGCCCGCTTCGTGGATAGCACGCACTCGCGACAGAAAGGGGTCCGGGTCGAGAAGGCTGAAAGCCACCTGCAAGCTGTCGATCTCGGGCCGGCGCAGCACGAAGTCGATGTCCTCGGCGGTGTACAACGACACGCCGATGAATCGCGTCTTGCCCGCCTTCTTGAGCTGCGCGAGCTCGTCGTAAAGCGTTTGATCCTTCGGCACCCAGTGCAGCTGGTAGAGATCGACGGCCTCGGTGCGCAGGTTGCGCAGCTGCGCTTCGAGCGTGGCCGTCATGCCGGCTTTCTGGCCCGAGAACTTGGTCGCGACTATCCACCGATCGCGACGCCCGGCGAGGAACTCGCCGAGCGTGACTTCCGCGTCGCCGTACACGGCCGCGGAGTCGACGAAATTGCAGCCGAGCTCCTGCGCTCGCACGAGCGCGTTCAACGAGTCCTGGCGTTCGATCGCCCCGTAGCTCCCACCGATTCCCCAGGAACCGAACCCGACTTCCGATACGTCGATACCGGTGCGGCCGAACTTTCGGTAGCGCATGCCCTGGCCACCATTGCGAGGTGACATCAAGCTCACGTCGCCCGCCGCCCGGTGCGCGTACCAGCCGCCGCCGGCGCCGGCCGCCGCGAGCAGCGCTCCACCGGTCAGCCACTGGCGACGGTTCATGTGGGTGGGGCTTCCGGCGTCAGCCCGACAGATCGGGTAGTTCGACGTCGACCACCGGCTCGATGGTCACCGGCTTCCAGTGAAGCGGCGCGGTGGTGCTGCGCTTGCTGCGGATGTCCTGGTAGATGTGCTCGGCGCGCGCCACCTCGATGCCCAGGTAGCCGGCGAGATCCGCGGCGCTCTTGCCGTTCACCATTGACCAGATCGCGACGTCCATCTGGCGGTAGGGCAACGCGAAGTAGAACTCGTCCTGGCCCTGCGCGAGGCTGAAGGTGTCGGTGGTCGGGATGGTGTTGCAGACCTCGTCGGGCAGCCCCAGATGCCGCGCCAGCGCGTACACCTGCGTCTTGTAGAGATGCGCAATGGGTTTCACGTCGGCCGAGCCGTCACCGTTCTTCACGAAGAAGCCCTGGTCGTACTCGAGACGGTTGGGCGTGCCCACCACGGCATAGTTGAGCCGGTCGGCGTGGAAGTATTCGCAGGTCTTGCGTATGCGCTGCTTGTAGTTGGTGGCGGCGACGATCTGCAGGTATTCCTTGAGGCCGAGCGTCTCGGTGATCTGCGATCCGTCGGGCGTCTCCACCACGATCTTGAAATGATTGACCAGGCCCTGCTGCCCGCCGCTGATCACGAGCTTGTGCTTCCAGCCCTTCTGGAAGGAAGGCACGACGGCGCGGATCGCGTCGTCGCGCCACTGGTAGCAACCGATGGCTTCGAGAGTCGGGCCGATGGCCTGCACCTGGTAGTCGATGCCGTGATGCTCGGCGACCCTCTTGCCGAGGCGCAGGCTCTCTGATGACGAGTCGTACTCCGGCAGCAGCAGGCCGAACACCTTCGCCTTGCCGAAGGCGCGCACGCACAGCGCCGACGTGACCGAGCTGTCGATGCCGCCCGAAATGGCGACCACCACGCCACGCTTGCGCGCCTTGCGCGCGAAGGTGCGCAGCGAGTTGCAGATCTTCTCGACGGCCGCGTCCTTGTCGAATGCGAGGATCACGTCATTGAGGATGTCTTTCACGGGCGAGGACTCCGGAGCAGTTGTTCATCGATGAGCAGCGTGGAAAGGATGCCGACGAAGGCCATGTTGTCGGCGAAGCCGATGACGCGGCCGGCGCGTGCTTTCTCGAACAGGCGGCGCGTGGCCCCCTCGTCGAAGAGCCCCGATGAGCGCAGGCGTTCCGGAGAGAACGCAGCCTCGACATAATCCAGCGGCTTGCCGTCCTTGAAGAACGACGCGCTGTCCGGAGCCCGGTACGGCTGCTTCACGCGGTTCAGCACCTTCGCGGGCAGCAGGTCGCGCACGGAGCGTCGCAGGATCGCCTTCTCGGTCAGGCCGCGCAGCTTGTATTGCGGCGGCAGCTTGTTGGCGAATTCGATGACGCGATGATCGAGGAAGGGCACGCGGCCCTCGATGGAATTGGCCATCGCGACGCGGTCACCCTGCGAGCACAGCAGGTAACCGGACAGCAGCGTCTGCGCTTCGACGTACTGATCGCGGTTGAGACCGGCCCACTTCGGAAAATTCGCGGGCAGCAGGCGCTGCAGTTCCTTTTCCGGATCCACGTCGGCGACCCGCGCGCGCATGTCGGGCGAGAAGAAATTCCACAGGCGGCGCGTGGTGCTGAAGCGTTGCAGGTGGGCGTAGAACGGGTTCGCCGTATCCTCGAGCCCCTGGCCGAAGAAAGACTGCGAATACGCGCCGCCGCTC
Source organism: Steroidobacteraceae bacterium (assembly GCA_035525785.1). Taxonomy (GTDB): domain Bacteria; phylum Pseudomonadota; class Gammaproteobacteria; order Steroidobacterales; family Steroidobacteraceae; genus CADEED01. Next base: position 6,798 of record DATLDQ010000086.1, read on the forward strand.
ACCGGCGAATTCTTGAGATAGGGATACAGCCGCGTCAGCAGCGAATGGCGCCACGTCGATTGCGGATTCCTGGCCCAGAACCGCCGCACCTTGCCTTCCTTGAAGAGGTCGTAGCCCGCGAACACTTCGTCGGCGCCCTCGCCCGTCAGCACCACTTTGAAACCCGAAGCGCGGACGTGCTCCGAGAGGAGCATGAGCGGCGCCGGCGCGGTGCGCAGGATGGGCGCCTCGGTGTGCGTCACGAGGCGCGGGAATGCCGCGCCGATGTCCGCGCCGCGGCATTGCACCGAGGTGTGCTCGGTGCCGACGTGCTCCACCATGGCCTGCTGGAACGGGCGCTCGTCGAACTCCGGGTCGTCGAAGCCCACCGAAAAAGTGCGCAGCGGCACGTCGGAGCGCGCGCGGATCATCGCGACGATGATGGAGGAATCGAGGCCGCCCGACAGATAGGCGCCCACGGGCACGTCCGCGCGCAGTTGCAGGCGCACCGCGTCGGTGAGCAGCGCCCGCAGCTCCTCGGCCGCTTCGTCGAAGGTGGCGCGCGTGTATTCGCCGGGCGCCGCGAACTGCCAGTCCCACCAGCGCACCAGGCTTTCCGCGCCGTTCTCGAGAATGAGCATGTGGCCGGGCGGCACCGAGCGGACGCCGGCGATGTTGGTCCGCTCGCCGACCGTGCCCCAGAACGTGAAGGTCTGCGCGAGCCCGAGCGGGTCGATGGCGCGCGGCTGACGGGTCACCGCCAGGATGGATTTGATCTCCGATGCGAACAGCAGGCGCTCGCCATCGCGTTGCACGAACAGCGGGCGGATGCCGACGCGGTCGCGCGCGAGGATCAGTCGCTGGCGCCGGCGGTCCCAGAGCGCGATGGCGAACTGGCCGTTGAGCCGGCCTACGAAGTCGTCACCGTACTCTTCATAAGCATGAACAATAGTCTCGGTGTCGGAGTGCGTGCGGAATCGGTGGCCGGCCTTCTCGAGCTCGGCTCGCAGCTCGAGGTAATTGAAGATCTCGCCGTTGAAGTCCGTCCAGACGGTCTGGTCCTCGTTGGCCATGGGCTGATCGCCGGTCGACAGGTCGATGATGCTGAGGCGGGCATGCGCCAGGCCCAAGGGCCCGTCCTCGAAGTAGCCGAAGCCATCCGGGCCACGGTGCCGGACGGCGTGGATCATGCGCTCGAGCTCGGTGCGGGATGCAGCCGCCTGGTTGTTAGTCGCGAGTACGCCCGCTATTCCGCACAAGACTCTTCGACTCCGCAATGAAACTGGGCTGGAAGGCCGCGACGCTCTCGACCAGGCGACGCCCGGCGGCCGGCCGCATGATATCGGTTCCGGCCACCGCTCGATGCGACGGGTCGCCCCTTCGGAGGCGTCAATATCCCGTAAACACATGCGCGCCCAACCCGGTACCGCGTCACCTTTCCGAGCTTCTGTGAACCAGGTCCAATTGCGACTTTTCCGTGTCCCGCTAGAGTCTTGGCCCCGCGGACGTCCGTGTAAGGTCGTCGTCTGGACACCGTCGGGAACGGCCACGCTCCACTACATGTTCACGATGTCCAGCAAGCTCAAAATCCTGTACCTCATCGATTTCTGGAAAGCCACCGGCGGTACCGAGCGCCATCTTTCCTACCTTGTCACGCATCTCGAAAAGACACGCTTCCAGCCTCATGTAGTCGTGTTCGACTACGAGCCCAACTCGCTGGTCGACCAGGTGCGCGCGCTCGGAGTCGAAGTGCTGCACATGCCGGTCGCGCGCTACTACACGCCGAATGCGTTCGTGAAGGCGCTCGAGTTGCGTCGCTTCATCCGCGCGCGCGGCATCGACATCGTGCAGACGTTCCATTACAAGGCCGATACCTATGGGGCGCTCGTCGCGCGCCTCTCCGGTGTCAGGCACATCGTCTCGAGCAAGCGTGACGCCGCCGACTACAAGAATTCGTTCCACCTGAAGCTGCACCACCTGGCCGGGGCGCTCACCGACCGCTACATCGCGGTATCCGGCGTCATCGCCGACGTGATCGGCCGCAAGGAAGGCGTGCCTGCGGACAAATTCACCGTGATCCACAACGGGGTCGACCTGGGCCGATACAATCAGCCCAGCGAAGCCGACCAGGCTGCCGCCAAGGTCGCCAACGGATTCGCGCCCGATGATTTCGTCATCGGCATGTCAGCCAATTTCCGGCCCGAGAAAGACCACCAGCTGCTGATCGACGCATTCCGCGAACTGCGCCGCGAGGACCCCAAGGCGCGGCTGCTGTTCGTCGGTGGCGGTCCGCAGTACGAACAATACAAGGCCTGGGTCGAGGAGAACGGTCTCGCGGATTCGATCCGGCTCACCGGCCCGGTCGACGACGTTCGCCCCTTCCTGCACGCCGTCGACGTGGCCTGCCTCGTGCCCAAGATCAACGAAGGATTCTCGAACTCCATCCTCGAGAAGATGGCCACCGGTCTTCCCGTCATCGCCACCGACGTGGGCGGCAACAAGGAAGCGATCGCCGAGGGCGTCACGGGCAACATCATCGCGCCGCGCGATGGCGCCGCCCTGCTCGACCGGTTGCGCCGGCTGCGCGCGGACCGCGTGCTGCGCGCCCGCATGAGCGCCGCCGCGCGCAAACGTGCGGTCGAGCTCTTCAGCCTGCCCGCCATGATCCGCAAGCACACCGACCTGTACGACTCGCTGTCGCCGCAAAAAGGAATCGCGGCGTGAGCGCGGCTTCCTGGCTCCGCCGCAACGTCGTCTACCCCTTGTGGATCGCCAAGGATCGCAGCCCGCGCCTGCGATATCTGCGCGAGCTCGAGGAGTCGCAGTACTTTCCGGTCGATCGGCTGCGCGAGCTGCAGAGCCGCAAGCTGCGCGAGATCGTCGGGCATGCCTATCGCGAGGTGCCCTACTACACGAAGTTGTTCGACTCGCTGGGCCTCGAGCCCGACGACATCCGCGACGAGGCTGATCTGCAGAAGCTCCCGGTGCTCACCAAGGACCAGGTGCGCCTTCACAAGGACGACTTCATCGCGCGCTCGTTCAAGGGCACGCATTTGTCGGTCTTCAAGACCGGCGGATCGACCGGCATACCCGTGGAGATCCTCAAAGACCCGCGTCAGGTGGAGCTGGTCAACGCCACGGGGCTGCGCGTATTCGGCTGGGCCGGCTGGAAGATCGGCGAGCCCGTGGGGATGATCTGGGGCAATCCGCCGCTGGAGCTGACCACCAAGGAAAAGCTGCTCGACGTCCTCGTCAATCCCGCGATCACCCTCGACACGATGCGGCTCACCGATGATTCGATGTTGGAATTCGTGCGGGCATGGGAGCGCAAGCGTCCCACCCTGCTGCGCGGCCATTCGCATTCCATCTACATTTTCGCGTCGTTCTGCGCGAAGCAGGGCATCACCTCGGTGCGTCCCAACGCGATCATCTCCTCCTCGATGATGCTCATCCCTTCGGAGCGGCGCGTCATCGAGCAGGCGTTCCAGTGCAAGGTCACCGACCTGTACGGCTGCGAAGAAGTCGGCCTCATCGGCACCGAGTGCGAGCAGCACGACGGCATGCACGTCGACATGGAGAACAACCTGGTCGAGCTGCTCGATCCTTCGGGCAACCCCGTTCCCCAGGGCCAGGACGGCGCCGTGGTCGTCACGAATCTGCTCAACCGTTCCATGCCGCTCATCCGCTACAAGATGGGTGACGTGGCGTCCCTGCGCGGCGGACCGTGCCGATGCGGGCGGACCCTGCCGCTCATGAACAACATCTCCGGCCGCGTGGCCGACTTCCTGGTGCGCAAGGACGGCAGCGTCGTCGCCGGCGTGTCGCTGGTCGAACGCACGCTCACCAAGTTCCCGGGCGTGGCGCAGATGCAGATCATCCAGGAGAGCCTGGACCTCATCGTGCTCAAGATCGCCCGGGATCCGAACTACAACGAGGCCACGGAGCGCGCGCTGCGCGACGAATTCCAGGCCTCGGTGGGTGCGAACGACATCCGCATCGAGTTCGTCACCGCGATCCCGCAGGAAAAATCGGGCAAGTTCCGGTTCGCGATATCCAAAGTCGCCAACCCTTTCGGTTGAGCGCCGCGCACGATGGAACCAGCACCGACAAAGGTCACCGTTTTGGGATTTTTCGTCGAAAATTCATGCCTCTGCGGCACGATGCCCTGTACCATCCCGCCCGGGATGGGGGTCTAACTATGTGGCCGGCGAGCTCCTCGGCTGGAGAGGAGCACTGACAGGATCGGGGTCTTCGCCCGCGGGACACCCCTGGTTTTTTTTACTCATGGTTGAATCCACTTCGCAAACCAGCAATCGGATCGGCGGCATCGACGCTCTGCGCGGGCTCGTCGTGATCCTCATGGCTTTGGACCACGCGCGCGAATTCATGGCGCCGTCCGGTTTTTCTCCCACCGACGCGTCGGTCACCACGGGCTTCCTGTACTTCACGCGTTGGGTCACGCACCTGTGCGCCCCGACCTTCGTACTGCTGGCGGGCATGTCCTGCTACCTGATCTGCACCCAGCTCGGGGACGCACGCCGGTACCGCAACTTCGTGGTGGTCCGGGGGCTCATCCTGGTCGCCATCGAAGTGTCACTGGTCGCGCTGGGCTGGGACTTCGAGTTCCGCGAGATCCGGTTGCAGGTGATCTGGGTGCTGGGCATGTCGATGGTGTGCGTCGGGCTCATGCACCGGTTGCCGCGCCAGGTGATGTTCTGGCTCGGCGTCTTCCTGTGTCTCCTGTCGCATGAAATGCTCTCGCGCATCGACACGACCAATCCGTTGCTCGTGATCCTGTTCGGCACCGGCTCGATCGGGAATATCGGCTCGATACCCGTCGTGGTCATGTATTCGCTCGTCCCCTGGCTCGGCTTGATGATGGTGGGATATGGCTGTGCGAACTGGGTGACGGCGCGCCTGCGCGAAGGCAAACGCGCCACCTGGGTCGGGCTGCTCCTGCTGGCGGCGGCCGTGCTGCTACGTGCCTTCACCTCGTACGGCGACCCTGACGGGTGGCGCGTCATCGAAGGCGACCCCGTCGGCACCATGATGATGTTCTTCGACCTCGCGAAATACCCGCCCTCGCCGCTTTACCTGGCGTGCATGTCGGGCCTGGCCTTCACGCTGCTGTTCACCATCGACCGCGCGCCCCAGGGCGTGCTGGACGTTCTCAAGGTCTACGGTCGCGCCCCGTTGCTGTTCTACGTCGTGCATCTCTACGTGATCCAGATCGTGCGATGGGCGAAGATCATCTGGGTCCACTTCGGCCTGCCCGGCTACACCATGCTGCCGCCCGATACGCTCACGCTCGACGACATGCGAGGGTTGTACTGGGCGTACGGGGTCTGCGCCTTCGCGCTCATACTGCTGTACAAGCCCTGCATCTGGTTCTACCGGGCAAAGAAGGCGCGCTCCATGAGGATCCTGAGCTACCTGTAGACAATGCCCGCGTCGCCGCCAAACAAAGCAGCCGCGGCGGACCCGACCGGGACGCTACCGGCACCCGTCGAGGCACAATCGCCGCTGATTGGCTTCAGGCTGCTGCTGGCCGTCACGTTGTTCATGCTGCTGAGCCTCGCGGAGCAGGTTCCCGCCCTGGGCATCTTTCGCCCCACGCTCCTGCTCACACTCGTGCTCATCGGCATATCGATCGCCAACTTCGCCCGCATCAAGCACCGCCTCGCAAACCCGGCGGCGAAATCGGTGACCGGGCTCGCGCTCTACATCCTGCTCACCTTCCCGCTCGCCTATTGGCCCGGCAGTGTCCTCGGCAATCTGCCGCACCTGATCATTTCGTTCGGGTACTTCTATTTCATCGCGATCTACGTCGACAGTGTCAGGAGGCTCGAGATCTTCCTGGCGGTGTACACGGCCGCGCAGGTCTTCCGGGTGCTGGCGCCGTTGTTCCTGCACGTGACCACCGGCTACTGGGGAGACAAGACCTATCTGGGTGACGACACGGGCTTCATCGCGCGCCTGGCGGGAGCGCCGTGGGACATCATCAATGCCAATGGACTGGCTTCACTGGTCGCCATCACCGTGCCCTTCCTCTACTTCTGGGGACGGTCGCGAGGGCCGCTGACGTTGATGGCCTTCGTCATGCCGCTGTCGCTGGTGCTCATCTACGCGCTGATGCTCACGCTGTCGCGCAGCACGCTGCTGGCGCTGTGCCTGGAGGCTTTCGCCGTGCTGATGTTCAGCAAGCGAAGGATCCTGATCCTAGGTTTCCTGTTCGTCGGGCTCACCGTCGGCGTTGCGTCGCTCAGTCCTTTGCAGAAGGAACGATTCCTGGGGTCGATGTACCGGTCCGACGCGAAGGGATCCGAATCGGCGAAGGGACGCGTCTCGGGTATCACGGACGACATCGAGGTATGGGCCGAGCACCCTTTCTTCGGATATGGCTTCGGAACCTCCGGTGAGGCCCTGTTCAACTTCAAGGGCGGTCACACCATCTCGCATACGCTGTACACCGAAGCGCTCATGGAGATAGGCGTCTTCGGCATCCCGTTTTTGCTCGCGTACCTTTTCAATTTGTGGAAGGCGGCGATGCAGACGTACCGGCTTTCGCGGGAGCACGAGAGTCAATTGGGTTTCGCGCCGATACTCGTCTGGAACCCTCCCGCGCTCCTCGTCTGGCTGATCGGCTACACGTTCTTCAGCATCTTCTCGTATGGGCTTTCCACGTACAGCTGGTACCTGTACGGGGGAATCATCGTCGCGACGAAGAACATCATCGACGACGTACTCAAGCTGAACGCGCCGAAGCCGGTGAAAAGTCTCCGCCCGGTCCCCGGCGCGAAAGCGTAGTCAGCTCATTTCCGCAGGCATTCGTCGTACAGAGACGCGAGCTTGCCGTACGACTGGTCCGCGTTGAATGCCGCGATGGCATCCGGCACATAGCGCGCGGCCGCGACCGGACCCGGGCTTGCGAGCTCCTGCGCCATGCACTCCGCGAGGCTCGCCGCATCCCGCGTCCGCGCCACCCTCGCCGGGCTGCCGCGCACGGTTTCACGCAGCCCCACGCAGTCGGTCGCAATCAGCGGCACCCCGCAGACCAGGACCTCCATCGCGAGCAGCCCGCTCGCCTCCCACAACGATGGCATCACCACCGCGTCCACGCCCTTGATCGTGGCTCCCAGGTGCGGAACCGGCGGCACGAACCTGAACCAGGAATCGAGGCCGCGTGCTTCGAGATTCTGGCGATCCTCCACGATGAACCCCCCGGAGCCCGCGCAAACGACGACGAACTTCCGGTCAGGCCTGGCCTTGACCAGCATCTCCACCGCATCGATGAGCACGCGGAACCCTTTCGGGGCCATGAACCGGCCAAAGAAACCGAAGACGAATCCGGACTCCGGCAACGCGAGCTCGGCCTTGAGCGACCGGGGTGCCGCCGATGCGAAGCTGTGCACGTCTATGCCGTGCGGGATCACGCGCACGAAGTCCTTCTTTCGCCGCAGCCCGGGCATGTACTCGTAGATGTTCTCCGCCGCGTCGAACGAGACGGCGTGGATGGCCTTGCACCTGCCCAGCAACAGCTCGATCACCTTGCGACGCAGGCCACCGAGGCGTCCGCTGAACTGCCCCTGCGTGAAGACTTCGTGCGCTGTCAGGACCATGGGGATGCGGCGCGCGAGCGCCGCGGGCACCGATATCAGCGCCGACGTCACGCCCTGCGCATGGATGAGGCTGAACTTGCCGGTCAAGGCCAGCCGGGAGGTCGTTGCGAGCAACGACGCCAGCGAGTCAGCGGTGAGCACCCATGAGACGCGTTCATTGCGGACTTCCGCGCGTAGAGATTGCGTCGAGGCACCGTCGGGCAGCACGACGGTGAAACTGTAGCCGCGCATCGCCGCGTGATTCAGCAGCTCGCGAATGTAGCTCTTGATGCCACCTACGGGCCACCGGATGGGGACGAGGACCGCTTTCGGGTAGCGCGACCTTGCTGACGAATCCGGTTGCATGCAGCGGCGGTCTACTGTCCCGCGGAGTCGCGTGGCTTGCCAGGCAGGTTCTTCTGTACGTAGGCGTTCAGTGACTCCGCCACGCGCACGGTCAGGAGCTCGGCGCCCTGGTGATTCAGGTGGAATCCATCCGCGTAGTTGGCGCTGGGCATTTCGCCGGGCCGATACGGGAACATCACGGTCACGCCGGCAGCCGTCGCGCGCGGCGCGGCCAGGGGCGCGAGATCGACGTCGTTCTCGGTGGGCGGGATCAGCCATGCGAACTTCGCGCCGTTGTCGGCGGCCAACTGTTGAAGCTCGTTCAGCCGGTCGACGATCAGCCGTGCGGCGCCTTCCGGATCCGATGAGCCTTGCTTGCCGCGCAGCGTCAGGTGCGGCACCAGTTCCTTGGCTCCGGGGACGAGACGCTCCATGACGCCCATGCGCACGTTGTCGCGCGTCGCCAGCCAGTAGCTGCCATGGGCCAGGAGGTACTCGCTCGCCGCCATCGGCGCGAGGTCGGTCTCATGGACCAAGGCGGGGAAGTCGCGCAACGGCATCATGAAGTGAGCGAAGGTCGCGCCATTCGAGCCGAGCGATGTCAGCTGCTCCGCGTTCACGCAGAGGACGACGAGCGCAGGCCTGGTGCCGGACTGGAACAGTTTCCGCAGGCCGTACTTCCAGTCGATGAACATGGTTCCTTCGGCCGGGAACAGGTGGACGTCGGCGACATCCTTCGTGAGCGAGACGAGCTGGGCCCGATCGATGCCGTCGAGTAACAGCGAATTCCCGACGAACAGCACGGTCGGGCGGCCGTCCCTGACCGGGGCGGTCAGGGTTCGCATGTCCGCGAGGTCGTGCGTGATGCGCGTGATACCGACGCTCTTGCGCGGCATCACGAACCTGGCCGCGCCCTCGAGTCCCACGACCAGCGCCACCAGCAGCGTCAGCAGCACCCACACGTCCCGGGTGGATGCTGAGTTAGAACTGAAAGTAGATGAATGCATTTGATTGAGTCGCTCCAAACAGGGCGATCAGCACGGCGAAGCCGAGCGCCACCACCATGCGCGCAAATGGGCTACGCGTCGCGCCAAGGTACTCGCCCTTCGACCGCTCGAGGCAATAGTCGAGCACCAGCATGGCCCCCACGTAGACGACCAGGAATTGAGCCGCGTAGGTGAGATAGGGGCCCCAGGTCCAAGTCGTCAGGCCGCCCAGTTGCTCGAACGCCTCGGACAACGAAGTGGCGCGGAAGAAGATCCAGGCGACGCAAACGATGTGGAAGATCACGACTCGCCGGACCCAGCGCCCGATGAAGCTGCGCGAGTCCGAGATGTTCCGGCCGCCGACGATGAACCTCTCTACCGCCAGACCCGCGCCATGGATGAAGCCCCAGATGACGAAGGTCCAGTTCGCGCCGTGCCACAGGCCGCCGAGGAGCATGGTCCAGAGGAGGTTGAGGTAGGTCCGGACCGTCCCCTTGCGATTGCCGCCGAGTGCGATGTACAGGTAGTCGCGCAACCAGCTGCTCAGGCTGATGTGCCAACGTCGCCAGAAATCCTGGAGGCTCTGCGCCAGGTACGGCTGCCGGAAGTTGACCATGAAGTGGAAGCCCATGAGCTGCGCGCTGCCGCGCGCGATCGAGCTGTAGCCGCTGAAGTCACCATAGATCTGGAAGGCGAATGCGTACGTGCCGATCATGGTGACGGCGAGACTCGGCGGGCCGAAGTTTCCGGCGAAGGCGGCGTTCGCGATGAGCGCGCAGTTGTCGGCGATGACGATCTTGCGGAACAGACCCTCGGCGATGAGCAGCAGTCCGTCGAACGCGGTGCTGGAATTCCACTGCCGCGGTTTCTGTACCTGCGGCAGCAGGTGCGACGGCTGCTGGATCGGGCCCGCGATGAGATGCGGAAACAGGCTCACGAACAGTGCGTAGTCGGTCAGGCTCTTGCAGGCCGGAAGTTTCTTCTTGTAGACGTCGACGATGTACGCGACTTCCTGGAACGTATAGAACGAGATCGCCGGCGGCAGGATGATCGTCCAGAAAGTATGGGGTACGCCCTGCAGTCCGAACGCCTCGGCAACCTTGGCGAACGAATCCACGAAGAAGTTGAAGTACTTGAAGAAGCCGAGAACCGAGAAGTTGAAGATCAGCGAGAACGTCAGCAGCAGCTTGCGGTGGCGCGGGTTATCCGAGGCATCGATCTTCTTCGCGACCAGGTAGTCGAGGACCGTGGACAGCGCCATGAGCCCGAGGAAGCGCCAGTCCCACCAGCCGTAGAAGAAGTAGCTGGCGACCAGCAGGAAGATATTCTGGCTCTGGTGCCGCAAACGCCAATACACGAGGACCGTGATCGCGAGGAACACCAGGTAGGTCGACGAATCGAAAAACATCAAAACTCCCGCTACAACCGGCGCTCGGGAGTTCGCGGATCGGACTCCCTACGGTCGCCTGTTTTCTTCTTGCTTGGTATCGGCCAACCGGCTCGACTCAGGTGCCCCGTACGCGTCCAATCGCCAGCTGCTGCTCCTCCGGGAGCAGCACGAAGAAGAACGCAGCCGCGAGATATGCCGCTGAACCCACGGCGGCATTCACCGCGAGGGTCAGGTACGACGTCGGGGGCATTGCAATGCCGATTAGATAGTACGCAACGCAGCCGGCCGCAACCGCCGGGACCAGCCTCTTGAGTTCATTCGAGAACTCCTCGCCAACATTGAGACCGATCTGCCGGCAGGCCTTGACGTAACCGATTATTCCCAGAAGGGCATTGCAGACCGCCAGGCATGCAGCGGGCCAGAGTATGCCGATGGACCCCGTGAACAGGGCCGCGACCACGATGGTGATGATCGAGAGGATCGCCGATACCAGCGCCATGGGCCCATGCTTGTTGAGGCCGACCAGGAGCCGCAACGCATTGGCGGTCAGGATCTGGAATACCAGCCCGCCGCACAGCACATAGAAGGCGATATCCGCCCCGTCCGAAATCGCGGGGCCCATCCAGGTCCTGATGAAATCGAGGCCCAGCCAGACGCAGCCAAGCGCGATGCACATGCCGACGCCCTGGAGGATGCGCGTGCTCACCTGCCAGCTCTGGCGCAGCGACGTCGCGCAGCCGCGGGACGCCGACGCGAAATGCGCCTCGAGAGGCAGGCCCATGGCCGACGTGATCGAGACCGCGTATTCGGTGAGCTTCTGTGGGATCACGAAGAAGACGATGCGCTCGACGCTGATCGACTGCGCGATCACGAAGAGGAGCCCGCCCTTGACGATCGCGGCGCTGCCGATGAGGGTCGCGCTCTTCACGCCGAATGCGCCCATGCCGCGCAGCGTCGCCCGATCGGGGGGCCAGACGAGATAGGAGGCATCCATCTGCGCGCGTGTGCTGGCGATGTAGACGACCGCCTGGACGAGTGTCGATACCAGCCCGACGCCGGCCATGATGGCCAGGCCGTAAGCCGGGTACTTGTGCAGCAGATACCAGATCGCCACCGCCTCGCTGACGCTGGTGACGACACGCGTGAAGTTGATGAGGTAGTGCCGTTGCTGCCCCATGAGGAAGCACAGCACCGGCGTCTTGATCCAGCTGACCGTGAAGTTGGCCGCGAAGAAGAACAGCGCGTAACGCGTGACCTGCGCCATCGCGTCCGGGGCGCCGAGGATATGTTCGGGATACATCGCGACGACGCACAGCGCGAGGCCACCCGCGACACCCACCAGCGACAGGCTGTAGAAACCCGTGCGGAAGATGCGGGCCTCGTTGGCCCGGTCATCGTTGCTCTTGGCGACGGCGAAGAACTGCACCAGCGCGGGTGCGATGCCGAGGTCGAGGATTCCCAGATAGCCGATGAGCGCGAGCATCAGCTCCCAGATGCCATAACCCGCCGCACCCAGGTACGACAGGTAGATGGGCGTCATCAACAGGCTCAGCAATACGTTCGTCGCGTAGAGCAGAGTCTGTGAGGCCGAGTTCTTGATGACCTTCGCGTGACTCATGGATGACCGCTTGACCCTTTTCCAAGAGCCTTGCGAAACCGGGGTCTCTCCATGAGCCTGTCAAACCATGCGAGTGGATCGAATTGAACAGTATAGCCATCGAGAATTGCCATCGATCCCGCGGGGGACTCGACGATGTTGAAAGTGTGAATTCCATGCCGCGGAAAACCGCGCGCCGGAGGCACGAGCCGGGTCAGCAGCTGCTCCTCGTAGCGATCGGTGGTGAGCAACGTGATCTCCATGAACGCGAGGCCGTTGCCATAACGTCGCTCGCAGTCCTGCGCGGGGCGGATGAGCCGACCGTCCTTGACCATGATCCGACCCGCGGGCCGCGCGCAGGCCGGATCGATGACCACCGGATTGAGCGGATGAGGTGTCCACGAACCATCGAGATCGAGGCTGTGGAAGAGGTAGAGGTGGGACTCGCTCTGCGCGGCGCCCGGCATGGTGCCGAACAGCCACCAGCGGCCGTCGTGCTTCAGCAGCGTGGCGTCGATCAGGGGCTGATCGAACAGCAATTCGCCAGGCAGACGAGGCACTCCGCTTTCGTCGAGGCGGTATTTCGTCAGGCGGCCGCTCTGCGCGCATTCCGGAAACAGGAACTTCGCACCGTCGTACTCCACGAAATTCGGATAGCTCAGGTGAGCGTAGGCACCATCGAGTATCTCCACGATGTCGAGAGATCGCTGCTCACGCTGGTATCGCACGCGCGCGATGACACCTCGCCCCTTCTGCGGCCTCTTCCATTCGCAGAGGATGACGGGCGGGTCTTGCGACTCGATGAAAGGATCGGCGAGGAACTCGCCGCGAGCGAGCTCGGGCCACCAGGTGATTTCCCCGAGCCGCCCCGTGAGCCCTTCGATCGACGGGTCTTCGAGATGCCCGATGCGCCATCGCTGCGCGAAGAATATGCCGTAGCAGAGTCGCCCGAGGAACGCGCGCGCCGCCAGTGCAAGCCGCATCGCGAGGTGCCAGGTTCCATTCGCACGACCCGTATGAGCGGGCGGCATCGACGGCAGACCCGCCGCGAGGTCATCTGCGGAGCGCGCGAACCGGACCAGCCACTGATGAATCATCAGCGCGGCGGTCGCGGCGGCCTCATGCGCCTGTCCGGGGCCCGCGTGCCGCAGAACCTTGATCCGCCGCTCGAGACCGTTGCGCAATTTCGTGGCCTCGCGGAGGCGCGCGACCGCCATCGCGCATGCGTAGCCGCGGCCCATCTGCGCGTAGGTGCGGGGGATCGAGTCGAAGGTGTCGTACGCGCCGTTGACGAGGCAGACGAGAACGGTGCGCGCGGAGTCGGCGAGCAACGTCTCCGGGGGACTCTGCGCGGCGAGCCAGACGATGATGGAATCGGCACCGGCAGCGTCGAATTCACCCGGTGTCAGGAAGCCAACCCGCCGTCGCGGTTCCAGTGCCTCGAGCTTTTTCTGGAAGGTCGAGTGGAGGCTGAGCGGGCCTTTGTCAGTCACGACAAAAACATCTCGTTCTGCCGGCGTAAGGGACATCGCTAGGTGATCTCGCTAAACAGCGGGCTGCGACGCCGAAAACCACATTTTCGCCGGCAATATCGCGAAAACTTTCGTGATGTGGGTCGCGAAATCAAGACAATCCGGCGGGGATTCCAACAAGGCTTCAAATCTGCTCTGCCGCGCGCATGTCGGTGATCGATAACAGTTCATTTTTTTACGAAAGACGGGCTAACCTTTCCGAAACGCCAGAAGTATACGCGTCGTCAGTTTTCGGAGAACGGTATGAGAAGTGGACAATCTGCATTTGCATGGATGGTTGGAATTCTGCTGCTGGAGCCGCTCGCGTCGTTTGCCGCGCCGGCAGTGACGGCGGCAAACGGGTCGGTGGCGGATGGCTCGACCATCGTCATTTCGGGGAGCGGCTTCGGCTCGAAGAGCCCCGCGAAACCTTATTTGTGGGCGCCGATGGATGGATCGATCAATCCGTCGTCGCTCGGCGTGGTGACGAGCTGGAGCAGGATGGGTCAGATGGCCTACGGAGGCTCGTGCGGTGCCGGCGGTGGCGGCTGCATGGAAGGCACGCGTTCGAATGGCGTCGGGACCAATGACTGGACCGCCGCGATCCTGAGCCCTGCGTCGTCCGACTGGAACGACTACGGCCAGGAGACCTACGTTTATCGCAAGTCGAAGAAGACCTTCGACTATGACAGTGCCAAGAACGTGAAGTCGATCCGGTTCTGGGGCCAGGCCTCGAACGGCGGACTCCAGGCGCCTAACTTCTACTTCGGCTCGTCGCTCGGCCGCGTGGGCATCGAAGGAATCCCGACCGTGTATGCGGATTACTCGATGGCTCCGGCCACGCTGGTCACGGCGAAGGGTCCCATCGGCAGCTGGTACACGGAAGAGATGAGCGTCAAGGCGAATTCGGACTCCAACTCTGCGGATGCCGACTTCCGGCTGGCGGTGAACGGCGGTCCCTATCTCGTGCAGTTCCCGAACCAGACGTGGATGACCAACGGGTTCAAGATCAAGACGGACAGCGGTTACGCCAACGATGGCAGGATGCGCATCCTCTTCCCCGTCCACATGGTCGTGGAAGGCAGCGATGGCTGGATCCCTTCGATCTCCGGTTCGCAGTACTGGGTGGACGACGTGTACGTCGACACCACGTGGCAGCGCGTGATGATCGGCGACTCGCCGCAGTTCACGTCGTGCACCGTCCGGGAAATCCAGATCCCGACGGCCTGGAGCGATGGGTCGATCTCCGTCGTCGCGAACCTGAAGGCCTTCCCCGCCGGCAAGAACAAGTATCTGTTCGTCGTGGATCGCAGCGGCAACGCCTCGCCCGGCTTCCCGTTGAGCAATGCGCCGCGCCCTAACGCCGCTACCATCTCGGTGCAATAGCGCTTTGTGATTCGATCTCGTGACGGCGGGCTACCGGCCGCCGTCACGCGGTCGTTCAGGCGTGGGCCGTCGCGGCCGTGTTCGCGGGGAAATGGCGCTGGAGCCAGCTCGACAGCCGCCTCTCCAGCTCCTTCTGACTCTCCGCGCTCGAGAAGATGTGATTCGCCGCCCCGATCACTTCGATGGTGTAGTGCGGCTCGTGCGGGTTGCCTGGCGCCAGCGCCCGGTCCCGGAATTCGCTGTTGAAGATGGCTGTCCAGGGGTCGTGCTCGGCGAACATGAACAGCGTCTTCTGTTGCAGCTCCATCGAGCGCAAAAAGGCGCGCTGGAAATGCATGTTGAACTGCTTGTGCGGTGACACCGGCTGCATCGTGTCCTTCTGCCCGCCCGGCCTCTTCGACGCCAGGGACGAGACCTTCGTGCCCACGCGCTTCGCGAGCACCTGAAGCGACCGGCCGACGAGCCGCGCCTCCTCGCGCAGATCCACCTCGAATCGCATCAGGCGACGCCAGAAATCCAGCTCGGTCAGCCGCTGCATCTTGTGCTTCAGCAGTGTTTTCGCGGACACCGATGAGACGATCTTGGCCGCGTTGTCCTGCTGCGCCTGGCGCTTGAGGTCTTCGACGAGCACCGGAAGATTGAGCAGCATGAGCCCCGCGACGCGCGGATCGCTGGCGCCGGACATCTGCATCGAGATCGCGCCGCCACACAGGCCGAACAGCACCATGCGCTCGATCCGGGCCTCGGCGAGGAAGTAGTTCATCGCATCGGCGAGATCGTCGCTGTATTTGCCGGTCTGGATGTCGTAGTAGTGCTCGCTCAACAGCTTGTTGTCGAACGGCCCTTCGCTGTCGCCGATACCCGCGGGATCGAAGGTGAGGACGTAGTAGCCGAGCTCGCAGAACTTCCGCGCGAGCAGCACGTGCAGGCGGAAAGTGCCGACGCGATTCTTGATGGCGTTGACCGAAACCAGTACGCCGACGCGCTGCGCCACGGGCCGGTCGGGCGCATAGAGCATGCCGAACAACCGGTGGCCATGCCGATTCACGAAGGTGACTGGCTGCTCCATCGCGCTCAGGCCGCCCTGCCCTCGTTCAGCCATTGGGTCGTGCGCTGGAACAGCTGCGCGCACGGCGAGAAGATGGTCTTCTGCTGCATCCAGAATTTGAGCTCGCGCACCGCGAAGAACTGCACCCGCGTGCCGGCCGATTCCGCGATGGGCGCGTACTGCGGATCGATGCGTTCGACCGGCGCGATCTGCACGAGCGCGACGCGCGTCGGCTGCTCCTCGATGAGCCTGCGCGTGTCGGTCGCCAGCAGCTCGCTGAAAAACGGGTTGGCGATCTCGTAGCCTTCGATGTTCACGGAACCGCCGTCGTGGATCTGCCGCGTCAGCGCCTCGCGGTCGTGAATGACCTTCCGGTGCAGCACCATCTGCGCCCCGAGATGCGCGCGCAGCAGGTCGCTCGCGTACTGCTGCCCGCTCATGACGGGCGCCCAGGCGACGACGCCATCCACGGCACCGGATTTTCCGGCTGACAACGCGAGTGCGGCCCCGTAGCCGAGACCCAGCAGGAAGACGCGTCGCACACCGGCGCGGCTGCGACAGAATGCCACGGCGTCGAGGATGTCGGCGATGCGCGAGGTCACCGTCGCTTCCTCGAAGCGACCTTCACTCTCGCCATCACCGAAGTAGTCGAAGCGCAGGACGGGGATGCCTTGCGACGCGAGCGACCGTGCGTAATTGACGAGCACGCGGTGGCTCCACAGCTTCTCGTCGAACAGCGGCGCACAGAACACCACCGCGAAATCGGCTTGCGTCCGCGCTTCGTCGGCGAGGTGCAGCACGCTGTACAGGCGCTGCCGCCTGGCATTCGAAAAGAACTGCGGGACTTCGTTCGGCATGCGTGACGGTGACTGGGACGGGTCGCCGATTTTTCGGAGAGTGCCCCGCTTCCTTGCGATGGGCTTCGCCGAGTAACCGGTCTTGATCATGTGAATAAACCCGTGTGCGTCCGCTCCCGTCGCACCCTCGCACGGTATCGAGGTGCTTTCACTGGCGCGATGTCATAGTGTTGATACTAGCAGAGCGATAATCCCGCCCGAGCTGGTTCGAGCAGCCTGCCTCCGGCTTCCTTCGTCGACAATAGGTTCATTCGGAACGAATGACCGAACCGTGGAATTTGGCATGATTTTCTGGATTCTCGCGAGTGTGATCGCCGTCACGTTATGCGTCGGATTGGCCCTCGTGCCGGTTGGCGAGCCGGCGCCAGTCGTTCCCGGGAACGCGCCGGAACGCGCGCCGGAGCTCGATCTGGCGGGCTATTGCGACACCGCTCCCGGATCACCCTTCGACCTCCTGTTCATCCACCATTCGGTCGGCGGACAGTTGCTAGCTGACGTGGGCGATGAACGCGGGCCGGACGTTCCCCGCTGCATCTATGACAGCCATCCGAACGGCGGCGGGCTGCGCCGCAAACTCGAACAGTGCGGTTACCGCGTTCACGAAGCTTCCTACTCGAGCACCATCGGCCAGCGAACCGACTTGTTAGATTGGCCGCCGAAATTCCGCGAGCAGTTCGATCGCATCCGGCGTACCGAGCGACAGGATCAGCTGCTCGACGCCACGGTCAACCGCATCGTCGTGTTCAAGTCCTGCTACCCCAACAACTCGTTCGGGCCAGATGGGCCACCGCCGCCGGCCCTGACCCTGGCGAACGCCAAGGCCGCGATGCGCGAGCTGCGCGACGAGCTCGCACGACATCCGGATACCCTCTTCGTGTACATGACCGCCCCGCCGCTGCGCGCCCGCGCCGTACGCGAACGCCTTTGGAAATGGGCCGCGCGGCGCGCTCTCGGCAAACCGGCCAGCGCGAGCGGCCAGGTCTTCGCCGCGGATACAGCGCGCACCTTCAACAACTGGATGAAGTCGCCCGCGGGCTGGCTCGCGGGTTACAGCGCCCGCAACGTCGTGGTTTTCGACTACTTCGACATCCTCACCGGCGACGGCCGCTGCAATTTTCTCGAGTTCGCGAGCCGCGGCGGAACGGACGATCATCCCTCTTCCACCGGTCAACGGATCGCCGCGGAGCGCTTCGTGCCGTTCCTGAACCGCGCCGTTCGCCATGCCGGCTTCGTTGCCTCGGACACGAAGTTGACGCTCGTCTCCAGCCGATGAAGGTCCTGCACACGATCGACAGTCTCGGCATCTACGGCGCCGAGACGGTTCTCCTGAACCTCGCGGAAGCGCAGCGCGAACAGGGTCACTCGCCCGTGGTGCTGAGCATCGGCGCCCCGGGTTGCGCGCCGAAGGCCATCGAAGCCGCGGCGGCCGCGCGCGGCATCGAGTGCATCCCGTTCCGCATGCGTGATGGCTTGAACCTCAAGGGCGCGGCGGACCTGCTGCGAGCCGCGGGCGCGCAGCGCATCGACGCCATCCACTCGCACGGTTACAAGACGAACATCCTGTTGGGGCTGGTCGGCAAGCCTCACGGTGCGCCACCCGTCGTCACCACGCTCCATGGCTGGACCGCGAAGGGCACGTTCTCGAAGCTCGGTCTGTACCGGTTCCTCGATCAGCGGCTGCTGCGCCGTCACGACGCCGTCGTGCTGGTCAACGACGACATGAAGAAGCTGGGCGCGATCCGGGCGTTGCCGCCGAACAAGGTGTTCTCCATTCCCAACGGCATTGCCCTGGAGGCCGCGCAGGCCAGAGCCGATGATGCCATCGCCGCGCGACTGCGCGAATTTCACGGCGCGGGGAGCGTGCTCGTGGGTGGCGTGGGCCGGCTGTCCCCCGAAAAGAATTTCGGCGCGCTGATCGAGGCGCTCGCCCGGTTGCCAGCCGCGCTGCGTCACGTGAAGCTGGCCCTGCTCGGTACCGGCGCGCAGGAGGCGCAGCTGCGCGAGCTCGTCGCGGCGCGCGGCCTCACCGATCGGGTCTGGCTGGCGGGGTACGTCGCGAACGCCCGGGCCTATCTCCCGCAGCTGGACATCCTCGCGATCCCGTCGCTCACGGAGGGTCTGCCGATGATCCTGCTCGAGGCGATGGCCGCCGAAGTGCCGACTGTTTCCACGGCCGTCGGCGCCATTCCGAATACACTCGCCGGATGCGGTGCGCTCGTGCCCGCGGGAGACGTGGACGCGTTGTCCGCGGCGATCGCGGATTACGCCCGAGACCTGCCCGCCGCTCGCGCCCAAGCCGCGGCCGCAAGGCAACGAGTGCACGAGCATTTCAGCGCCAGCACGATGGCCACGCGATACCTGGAAGTCTACGAGGCTGCACGACGACGATGAGTAACGCTCAGGGCACGAAGGCCATCTGGTTCACATGGGAGAAGCAGCGGCGCAATCGCAGCATGGCGAACGCGGTCGGCGCACGCCTGGAAGAGCTGGAATTCAAGGGTGGCAAGCTCTCGCGCTACTGGGCGCTCGGACGCAAGACGTTCGGCATCGTGCGGCGCGAGAAGCCCGCCATCATCTACTTCCAGAATCCATCGATCGTACTGGCCACACTCATCGTCACGATGAAGGTGTTGCGGTTCACGCGCGCGACCATCGTCGGCGACTATCACAACGCCGGCGTGCACCCGCCCGTCGCCCGCTTCCTGGTGCCGTGGCTCGTGCGCAATGCGGATCTCACGATCGTGTCGAATGGCAATCTCGCGGCGGTCGTCGAGTCGATGGGCGGGCGCGCCGTGCCGATGCCCGATCCGATCCCCGCGCTGGAGCCCGCCATCGACCGCCCCGCGAACCTTTCATTCGACGTCCTGTTCGTGTGCAGCTGGGCCGACGACGAACCGATCGCGGAAGTGCTGCGGGCCGCGCAGTCGCTGCTCGGCAGCGAACCCGGTCTCACCGTCTCGATAACCGGCCGGCCCAAGCTCGAGAAGATAGGCTGGCGCGACGCGGTGCCCGCGAACGTGAAACTCACGGGTTTCTTGTCGGAGCATGATTTCGATCACAAGCTGACGCATGCCGATGCGATCCTCGATCTGACGACGCGTGCGGACTGCATGGTGTGCGGCGCCTACGAAGCGGCCGCCGCCGAAGTGCCGATGATCCTTTCGGATAACCCGCCGACCCGCGAGTATTTCAGCAAGGGAGCGCTGTTCACCGACAACTCGGCGGCCAGCATCGCCGCGCTGATCCGCGAGATGCGTGCCCAGCACGCACGCTTCCGGCGCGAGGTGGTCGAGATCAAGCAGCACATCCTGCAGCGCGAGCAGGACGGGTTCGCGCGGCTGGCGGCGCTGGTGAACGCGCCGGCGGCGTAGTCAGTCGCGCGGCCAACGCGATCTATTTCTATCGCGCGGCTAACGCGATCTATTTCTATCGCGCGGCTAACGCGATCTATCTATACCGCGCAGCTAAAGCGCGAGGCGCACCGTGCTCGTCATGCTGCAAGCGCAGGTCCGAGAAGTGCCCGGCCTTTTCCAGGCGCTTGGCCATCGCCGGCCCCTGACCGAGCCCCACTTCGAAGGCCAGCCATCCACCGGGCTTGATGAAGCGCGGCGCCTCCTGCAGGAGGCGCATCAGGATGTTGACGCCAAAGGCGCCGCCGTCGAACGCCAGGCGCGGCTCGTACTTCGATATCTCGCTGTTCATGTGCTCCACCTTGGCGCTCGAGATGTAGGGCGGATTGCAGGTCAGCACGTCGACGCTGCCGTGGAACTCCGGCGTGTCGAAGGGCGCGAGCAGGTCCCCGGCGCGGAACCCGGCGCGCTTCTCGAGCCCCAGGTGCGCGGAGTTGAGCTTCGCCAGCGCGACAGCCTCCTCGCTCAGATCGGCGCCGAACACGTGCGCCTCGGGCACGTGGTGCGCCACGGACAATGCGACGTTGCCCGAGCCGGTGCAGACGTCCACTACTCTCGCGTGGCCGTTGTTTGCGACCACGGCGCGCGTGAGCTCGATGGCGGCGCGCGCCAGCAGCTCCGTCTCGCGACGTGGCACGAGCGCGCCGGGGCCCGCGAGCATTTCCATACCGACGAAATTCTGGCGCCCGGTGAGGTGCGCGAGGGGTACTCCCGCGCACCGCTTGTCCAGCAAGGCGATGAGGCGCGCGCGCGCGGTCTCATCCAGCGCCGGCAGCTCACCCTTCATCGCCGCCTCGGCTGAGAGCGCGCGTCCCGCAGCCAGGTGCCACAGCGCCCGCAGCGTGCTGTCCGGGGTCTCCTCGGGCTTGTCGGGCAGGAAGGTCAGTACGCCGGTGATTTTTTCTAGTTGTTCCTGGTACAGCGGATTCATCGTGGCCCCACGTTAGGCGAGTGTCAGGTGGTCTTCTGTTCCCTGAGCAGTTTCTTGCTGACCTTGCCGGTCGCCGTCTTCGGCATCTCGGCAATGAAGACGAATTCCTTCGGGACCATGAAATTCTCGAGCTTCGCGGCGCAAGCCACGCGCAGCTGCTTGTCGTTGAGGCCCGAGTCGGGCTCGACCACGACATACGCTCGAATCGCCTCGCCGAGCAGCGGATCGGGGATACCGATGATCGCCGCCTCGCGCACGCCGGGAATGCCGTGCAGGGCGTTCTCCACTTCCGCCGGGCTCACTTTCTCGCCGCGTGTCTTGATGATGTCGTCGCTGCGGCCGACGAAATACAGGAAGCCATCGGCGTCCATGCGGAAGAAATCCTGCGTGCACAGCACGCGCTCGCCCGGCAGCTTGCCGGGCTTCAGCATGTGATCGCTGAGATCGGGGCGGTTCCAGTAACCCACCATCACGTGCGGGCCGCGTACGTACAGGATGCCGTTCTCGCCGGCCGGCACCGGCTGCCCGTCCGGCGACAGCAGGTAGATTTCCGTGCCGGGGATGGCGCGGCCCACCGAACCCGGCTTCGCATCGGCGAGCTCGGGCTCGAGATAGCAGACGCGCTTGCACTCGGTGAGGCCGTACATCTTGTAGATGAGCGCGTTCGGGAAGATCTCGTGCAGCTTCGTCACGAAGTCATCGGGCAGCGCCGCGGCGGTGTTGGTGACACGCGTGACGCTCGGGAAGCTCAGCGGCTCGCGTCCGTGCGCCGAGATCAGCATGGCGTAGATGGTCGGCACGCCGGGGAACACCGTGACCGAGTGCTCGCGCATGCGCGCGAAGATCTGTGCCGGGTAGGTGAACGAACGCTCCAGCACCAGCGTGGCGCCGAGCTGGATGGTCATGAGCAGCTGGTACAGGCCATAGTCGAAGGCCAGCGGCAGCACGCACAGGATGCGATCCTCGCTGCCCAGGCGCAGGTATTCGATCAAACTACCGGCCGCGAACACCATTGAACCATGCGTCTGCATGACGCCCTTCGGGTTGCCGGTGGAGCCCGAGGTGTAGATGAGCGCCGCGAGATCGTTCGGGATGATCTCGGTGGTCGGCCTGCCGGGCGGCGTCCCGCGCACCACTTCATCGAAAGCCTCGATACGGGCGCCGGCCGGCGATGCCGCTTCGTCCATGGCGGGCGACTTGCCAGACTCCATGGCGGGCAACTTGCCCCTTTCCATGGCGGGCACCTTGCCCGACGCGATGACGCCCAGCGGCTGCCTCACTCGCGGCAGCGCGGGCAGGAATTCCTTGGACAGGTGCCCGTCGGTGAGCAGCAGGCGCGCGCCGCTGTCGTTGAGGATGAACTCGACCTTGTCCGACTTGGTCTGCGGATTGACGATGACGAACACGCCGCCCGCGAGCAGCGTGCCGTACAGCGACACGATGCACGGCCAGGTGTTGTCCATGTAGATGGCCACCCGGTCGCCGCGTGCGACTCCGCGTGCGCGCAGCGCCGCCGACAGGCGCAGCGCCTGCTCGAGCAGCTCACCGTAGGTGTAAGGCTTGCCCTCGACGATCACGGCCACCTTCGTGGCGTTTTCGCCGCGCGCGGCGCCCATCGTCAGCGCCTCGTGCAACAGGCGCTGGGGCCTCACTTCGATGCGCCCTTTTTCTCGATGAAGCGGCTGATGTTGCCGATGGAGTCGAGGTTCTCCGGCAGCATCTCGCTGTCAGCCACCTTGATGCCGAACTGCTCCTCGAGAAACATCACGATCTCGAGGATGCCCGTGGAATCGATGATGCCCTTGTCGAGGAACGAATCATCCACGCCAATCTGCGCCGCGTCGCCGAACAGGAAATTCTCCCCGATGTACGCGCGAATCTTGCTCTCAATCGACATCATTCCTCCCAACGGCAATCTTTCAAACGGTTCAGCCCGACGCTTCAACCGACCCGGGGCTGCCAGAGCACCTGCTTCTGACCCCGCAGGAAGCGCACGAACGCCACCGCTGAAGCCCAGTTGAGCAGGAAGAAATAAAACGCGTAGCGCGCCGGCGCCCAGGAGCCCAGGCCCAAGCCCGCCGCGACACAGCCGAGCGCGAACAGCACCTGCCCGGCGGCGGCGAGCGCGTAGATGGCGCCGTGGTCGAGCAGTGCCCAATTGATCACCAGGGCGGCCGCGAGCGGCGCGAAGGCGAGGTAGCGCAACAGCTTGTGCGACCACAGCTGCCATGCGAACAGTCCATGCTTGAAAGGATTGAGCAGCCCGCGCTTGTCCCAGAGCGCCCAGAACGCGCGCAGCGATACGCGCACGCGCATGCGGTATTCCTTGGAGCCCTCGGTCAAAGTGTCTTCGGTGAGCACCGCGTCGGGCTCGTAGATCACGCGATAGCCCTGCTCGGCCACGTTGAGCGGCGTCACGAAGTCCGGCAACTGGTCGGCACGCATCGGCAGATAGAGCGCGCGGCGGATGGCGTCCACGCCCCCGTCGACCCCGACGATGGAGCCCACGCGCGTCTCGGCCGCGCGCAGCGCGTTCTCGTACTTCATGTACGCGCTGCATCCGTCGCCCACCAATGAGCCGTTCGCGTCCACGTACAGCATGCGGCCGGTGACGTAGCCCACCTTCGGGTCGGCGAAGTTGCGCACCAGCTTGCGGATGGCGTCCGGCCGGTAGATGGAATTGGCGTCGGCGAACACCACGATCTCGCCGCGCGCGCGCGGTATGGCCAGGTTCAGGCCCATGGTCTTGCCCGATCGCGTGGCATTGCGCAGCAGCTGCACCCGGGGGTCTCGCGCCGCGATCTCGCCCACGATGTCGTCGGTGCGGTCGGCCGAACAATCGGACACGACGATCACGTCGACCTTGTCGGCCGGATAATCCTGGCTCAGCTTGTTCTCGACCGTGGCGGCGATGTGCGCCTGCTCGTTGTAAGCGGCGGTGATGACCGTGACGTGCGGCAGGTGCGCGTCGTCGCGCTTCACCGGGCGCCGCAACACCTTGCCGAGCAGCGCGAGCACCACGGGATAGAACACGTACGGGTACAGACCCACGACCACCAGCACCCAGAACCAGGTTTCGAGCATGGGAATACCGGTCAGGCCGCGGGCTTGAGTGCCACGTCGTCCAGCAGGTTGGCCTGCGTGAGCACGTCTCTGACCGGGCCGAAGCGGAATTCGCCGATGAGCCGGCGTAAACGGGCTTCGCACCGGTCGAGGTTCGTGTAATGGCGGAACCTCGACTTCCAGCTGGTACGCACTCGCGGTTGCTCGGGATCCACTTCCCACGGGTGCAGATAGAAGATGAACGGCCGGCGAAGCTCGACGTTCAACGTCGTCAGGCCCTTGCGCGTCAGCCAGTACGGCAGCAACCGGAAGTACCCGCCGCCGGACACCGGGACGCGCGTGCCGAACATCGGCGCGGTCGACATCGGGAACTCGACGATGCTCGCGCCCTTGGGCGTAGGTATGCGCGACGGCACCTGTGGCGCATCGGGAATGCCGTACACGTCGTGGCGGATCGGGAAGATGCTCGAGTCGTACTCGAAGCCCGCCTCGTGGAGAATGTCGAGCGCCCACAGGCTGCGCTTCGTGATCGAGTAGGTGGACGCGCGATAGCCGCGCACCGGCTGCCCGGTGATGTCTTCGAGCAGCGCCTTCGATTCGTAGGTCTCGCTCGAGAATTCCTCGGGGGTCTGGTTGAACACCAGCTTGTGGCTCATGCCGTGGCTCGCGACCTCGTGGCCGCGGCGCTGTATTTCACGGACCAGGTCCGGGCTGCGCCGGGCCACCCAGCCGAGCACGAAGAACGTGGCGCGGATGCGTGACTCATCGAAAAGATCCAGAAGCCGGCGCGTACTGGCCTCGGCGCGGTACTCCATCGAGTCCCACTCCGAGCGATCGATGGACTGCGCCAGCGCGGCCACGTGGAAATAGTCCTCCACGTCCACGGTCATGGCATTGACGATGGCATTGGCGACGGGCAAGGCGGCCTTCTGCATGGTCAGCGCGCCGCTCCATCGATGCCGAACCGCGGTGAATTGCGAGTCGAGCGCGGCTCGCCGCGGCCGTATTCGAGGCTGAGCAGCACGCGGTTCTCGGTATATCGGTTGAGAACTTCCTCGGAGTCACGCTGCTCGCGGTCGTATCTGACCGACAGGGACAGTGAGCGCGAAAGGCGCCACGAGAGTCCGGTTCCGAACGCGGTGCTGTCGAAGTTCCGAGTCTCGAGCGGGAAT
Source organism: Steroidobacteraceae bacterium (assembly GCA_035525785.1). Classification (GTDB taxonomy): domain Bacteria; phylum Pseudomonadota; class Gammaproteobacteria; order Steroidobacterales; family Steroidobacteraceae; genus CADEED01. Next base: position 32,071 of record DATLDQ010000086.1, read on the forward strand.
TCACTCTTCGAATAGGCAGCCGAGACATACAGGAACATCGTCGGCGACAGATCGCGGCGCCAGCGCGCACCCAATGCCGTCATGCGCGCATCGAGCGACGCCTGGTCCTCGTACGTCTGCTTCGACCAGTTGGCGGTCAACGACAGCGAAGTGACGTGGCGGAAGAAATCGTAGGTGAACGACAGGCGGTCGTTGGTGAACGGTGAGGCGCTCTGCTGCGTGGGCGCCGAGCCGATGCCCGAGCTCTGCCCGACCGCGAACGCGCCGGCGGTGGTGGTGAATTCGCGCGCACCCGTCAGCGACAGGATCGTCGAGGGCGATATGCGCCGGCTCACGTTCACGCGCATCAGCGTGCCGCTCTGCGCGTCGCTCGCTGCGTCGCGGTCCACCTCCGACCAGCCGGCGTCGAGGAGCACATTGGTGCGTGCACCGTTGGCGCGGTATTCCAGATACGCCTCGGTCTGCTGGTAGTCGGCGTCGAGGGCCTCTTCGTCGTAGGTGACGTCGCGCACGCCGCCGTTCAACGAGAGCGCGCTGCGGTCGGAGAGCACGCGCACCAGCGAGACGCGGCCGCCGGTAGTCGCGGAATCCAGCGGCTCGTCCTCGTAATCGACCAGCGAGTACGTGGCACCGAGACCGAGCCGGAACTGCGGACCCAGGCCGAAGAAGACGTCCGGACCCGTCGAGAGATAGTTGATGTTCTCGCGGTTCTCCGGGCTCGTGGGCGAGAACGGGTCGACGGCGACCTGCCCCCACTGGTCCGAGACGTTCCAGATGAAACGGTCCTCGATGATCGAGAACGCCGCATCGGCGGAAACATTGCCGACCAGCTCCGAATCGTAGGTGTCGCCGAGGTAGTCGAGGTACGTGACGTCACCCGTGACGTCGGCGTGCAGCCGCCGCGTGTCTTCGTCGAAGGCGAAGCGCAGGCCGGCGGTGGCGATGTTCTCGTCGTCCTTCAGCGCGTCGTTGCGACGACCGAGGTTGTCGCTGTAGCCCATCCCGAGGCCCAGTCGATAGTCGAGATCACCTGCCGACGCGGGCACGCTCGTGCCGAACGCCGCGGTCATTGCAAGGGCGACGGTGCAGCGCGCACCGGTGCGGGCACAGGCCAACCAGGTTTTCATCGACACTCCCTATTCGGCGTCACGCACCGTCTTTCGGCGGCGACGCATCCCCGTATGAACCGTAACCGTAGTAGCCGGCCGAAGGCGGCGTGCTCGTCTGATTGAGGATCAGGCTGATCGGCTTGTTGGACGCGATCGTGGCGATGGCATCCTTCACGGCCTGCTGCGCGGTGACTTCGGCGCGGACCACGAGCACCACCTGCCCCGCCGAGGTGGACAGCGCGATCGATTCCGTGGACATCAGTAACGGCGGCGAGTCGAGCAGCACGATGCGGCGGCCGTCGGGCGCCGCGAGCTGTGCGGCCACGTCGCGCATGCGCTCGCTCGCGAGCAGCTCCGTCGCTGTTTCAATGGGCTGACCGGCGGGCATCACGCTGAGGTTGGGCACGTCGGTTCGCAGGATCACCTGGCTCGGCTGCAGGGCATTGTCGGTGAGCAGGTCGATGAGACCTTTCTCCTTCTCCATGCCGAAGATGCGGCTGACGTGCGGTTTGCGCACGTCGGCGTCCACGAGCAACACCTCGACGTCTTTCTCGAGCGCAAGGCTCAGCGCGAGATTGATGCTGGTGAAGGTCTTGCCTTCGCCGGACAGCGCACTCGCCATCATGATGATGTGCGGCGTCGAGCCCAGCGCCGGGTCGCGGTTGAGCACGCTCGCCACGAGCGGACGCTTGATGTGTTGATACTGGCTCGCGATCTGCCGTTCGTAGTTGGCCGGCGGCAGGAGCTCCATGCGGCGCAGCGCCTCGCGGTCGATGGAGATGACCCGGGTGGTCTCCACCGGCGTCATCGGACGTTCGCCGCGCGGCGCCGCCGGCGGCGGCGGCGAAGACTTCGGAGCGGCGCGGCTGGCGGTGGCCCCGGTCGACGCAGGCGCGCTGCCGCGGGATTCCTGCAGTTTCTTCAGTGCACGTTCGACCAGGCTCATGGAAAGATCAGCTCCCTTTCAGAGGCAATCGGATGCCCATGCGATTGAGCTGCAGGACCACGACGCCGATCAGCAGCAGTCCGGCGACGGCCACCGCGTAACGTACGTAAGACTTGCGGCGGGTATGCGACTGGTGCTCCAGCCAGGCCATGCTCACGGACCCCAGCACCTGCAGTCCCGTGCCATCTGTCAGTGTCTTCACCGAGGTGAAGATCGGGCGCAGCTGGTGCAGCAGGAACGCGAGGCCGGCGCCCATGCCGAGGGCCGCGAACAGTACGCCAACGACGAGCAATGAACGCTTCGGGCTGATCGGAGTGAAGTCCGCATTGGGCGGCTCGACCACGTCGAAGCGAACCGAGCCGCTCGTGGACGCTTCCTCGCCGAGGCGCGACTTCTCGAGTCGTTCGACCAGCGCGGTGTAGTTGGCCTTGGTCACGTCGTAGTCGCGGTTGAGGCGCGCGTATTCGGCTTCCACCTGCGGCATCGTGTCGAGACTGCCGCGCAGTTCCTCCACCTTCGCCTGGTGACCCGACAGTTCGCGGCGCAGCTGCGCGATCTCCACGTCGGTCTGGTTCACCTGCAGCTGGATGCTCTGGTACACCGGGTTGGCGCTCACGCCGCTGGCGGCGATGGCAGCGGCATCGCCGCGCCGGAGCGCTTCGACCTCGGCGGTGCGACGCGCCTTGAGCTGCGCGAGATTCTCGCGGGCAGCGACCACGTCGGGATGCTTGTCGGTGAAGCGCAGCAGCAACTCGTCGAGACGCGCCTGCGTCTCCTTGATGCGCGCCATGGTGTCGCCGGCCGAGGCCTGTCCTTGCGGCGTCGGAGAGGTGCCGCTGGACGCGACGATGGGAATATCACCCTTGAGCTGACGCGCCAGCTCTTCGCGGCGCGACAAGGCGACCGCGAGGGAGGACTGCGCCTTGCTGACCGCGTCGATCTCGAGCTGCAGGCGCTGGAAGTACCCACCCGAGTTGTCGGGCATCAGGCCGATGTGCGCCTTCTTGAACGCCGCGAGACTGTCTTCCGCGGTGGCCAGGCGCTTCTCCAGCTCGCGGATCTGCGCCTCGAGGAATTTCTGCGCGCCCTCGGAACCTTCTCGTTTGCCGCCGAGTGTGTTCTCGATGAGATTGTTCTGGAGAATCTGCACGACGCGCAGAGCGCGCTCACGCGAGGGATCCGAAAAGCGGATCGTGTAGATGCTGCCGGCGTCCTTGTCGCTGTTGTCGCCGCCCGACACGACGGAGAGCTCGATGCGCTCGCGCATCTTGGCGAGCGCGACCAGCGTCTGCTGCGGATTCATGGTGCGACGGTCGATGATGCCCATCTCGGCGGCGACGGGCTCGAGCTGCGGATGCGACAACAGCGACTGGCGCACGAGGTTGAGCTGCGCGCCCACGTCCGACTCGAGCGTGAGGCCCGCCGTCGCGGACTTCACCGCCGTGCGCGTATCGACGAACACGCGCGAGCTCGCCTGGTAGAGATCGGGGAGCACGAACACCGCGACCCAGCCGAGGATGGCCACGAGCCACGCGCACATCAGCGCGTAGCGGCGGAACCGCCAGGCGCCGCGCGCCATATCGAGCACCATCTGGAGAATGTCTTGCATGGCGTCAGAAGCGCGATTCGGGAACGACGATGACGTCGCCCGGCATCAGCTTGATGTTCTGCTTCATGTCACCGCCATTCACGAGCGCCGACAGCTTCACCTTGAGCTCGCGCGACTGGCCGTTCTCCTGGCGCACGACCTTGGCGCGGTTTCCCGCGGCGTACGGACCCAGGCCGCCCACGGCAAGCACGGCGTCGAGCACCGTGAGGCCTTCGCGGAACGCGATGGATTGGGGATGCGCCACCTGGCCGATGACCTTGACCTGGCTGAAGGCCGCCATGGGCTGGGTGACGATCACGTTGATCTGCGGCGAACGGACGTACTCGCCGAGTACTTTCTCGATGTCGCGCGCGAGGACAGAGGGTGTCTTGCCCACGGCCAGCATGTCCTCGACCAGAGGCGTGGAAATCTTGCCATCGGGACGAACCGGCACCGTGACCGTCAGCTCGGGGTTGCGCCACACGTACACCTGGAGAGTGTCGCCTGGCCCGATGACGTAGTCGTTGCCCACCTTGGTCTCGGCGGGCGGAGGCAGAGGCACGGCGGGGGCCGGAGCCGGCGCGACGACGGGAGCTGCGACGGGGGGCGCGGCTGCCGGCTTTTTGGCGCGGGTCTGCGCTGCCGAAACCCCGGCCCAGGCAGCGAGAACGGCGAACGCGAAAGCGGTGAAAGCAGGCGATTTTGCGGACATTTTTCCGTTGATTCCGAGGTCGGTCAGGGGTGGTCCCGAATTTGCGGCGAGCCTATCAGATACCCCCTGGGCTGGTTTCGCGCGGTTCGGGCCCGGCTTCAGCCGATGAGAACTCCGTTCAATTCAGGGGCTGCGGCCGAGCGCGGCGAGCAATTCGCGGGCCTTGCCGGCTTCCGGCCCCTGCTGGAACTTCGGGTCGGCGAGAAGCTGACGTAATGCGGCGCGGCCGTCCTCCGGGCGACCGCCCTTCGCGAGCGCCGCGGCATGGTGGAAGCGCACTTCGGTCCCCGCGTCGGGGGAGCGGGCCGCGCGTTCCAGGATGGGCAGCGCCTCGGCGGGGCGGCCGGCTTCGACCAGGATCCAGCCATAAGTGTCGGCCACCGCGGCGTTGTCCGGAGCCAGGTCGAAGGCCTGGCGGGCCGTCGCCAGGGCGCGTGGATCCTTTACCTGCTGATAGAGCCAGGCGAGGTTGTTGAGCGTCATGACACCGGGCTGCCCCGACCGATGGGCTAGCTCGTACTGGGCGATGGCCTGGGCGTGTCGGCCGCGTTCGAGCAGACCCTGCGCCAAGACCAGCCGCGCGGCGAAATCGGCTGGCTGACGCTGCAGCCAGTTCTCGAGCAGGGCCGTCGCATCGCCCGACCGGGTGATGGAACGCGCCTGATAGACGCGGATCGCAGCGGCGCTCGAAGGCGTGATCGCATAGGCGTCGGCGAAGGCGCGCGCCGCCGCTGGCGCATTGCGCAGCGCCAGCTGCATGTCGCCTTCGAGCATCGCCGCGGCGGCGCTCTGCGCATGGGCCTTGCGAACCGACTGCGCACGCGCGAGCGCCTGCTCCTTGCGTCCCTCACTGAGCTCGAGCGACGCCATCTGCGCGTTCGCGGCAATGGAGTCGGGTTCGAGCTGCAGCGCCTGCTCGAGAGTCACGCGGGCGGCGAGCCGGTCATCGCGGGCCTGCTGAACCCGCGCGACGTCGAGCAGCCAGGTCGCGTTCTTGGGGTCGCGCTGCGCCGCGGAACGGAACAGCCGCAGCGCCTCGTCGTATCGGCCCACGGAGGCATACAGCCTGCCGGTGGCGACCGCGATCGCCGCGTTCTGCTCACCCAGCGACACGAGCTCGCCGAGCACCTCGTCCGCTTCCCTGCTCTTGCGTTGACGTAGATAGACAGAGGCCAGCAGCAGGCGCGCGTCGGCTGCCTGCGGCTCCGCCTTGCGCGCGGCCTCGAGCTGGTCGACCGCGGCCGCGGCGTCATTCGCGCGCAGCGCCATCTGCGCGAGCGACATGCGTGCCTGCCGGTTTGCGGGGTCGAGCTTCAGCAGGTCCTGCAGCGCGGCGCGTGCGGCGCGCTCGTCGCCGGCGGCCGACTCCAGCCGCGCGAGCGACGACAAACTACCGGTGTCCCTGGGGTCGCTGGCACGCGCGGCGTTCAGCAACTCGCGCGCGCGCGTGAAGTCACGGTTGCGGGCGTAGAAATTGGCGGCCACGGTGAGCACGCCGGCATCCTTCGCGTTGGCCTCGACGATCTTCTCCACCTCGGCGCGCGCGGCGTCGGGCGTGCGGCTGCCGCCGATCGCGGCGATCAGCAATTGCTCGCGGCGGTGGCCGTCCGTGCGCGCCGGCATCGAGTCGAGCAGGTCGAGGGCTTCCTGGTTGCGCCCGGCGGTGACGTACGCCAGCGCGAGGTCGAGCTTGAGCTTTTCGCTGTCCGGATTCGCAGCGAGGCTGCGCTTCATGAGATCGATGGCGGCGACCTCGTCGCCACGCTGCAGGTTCGCCCATGCGAGCAGGGATTCCACCTGCGCATCCGCGCCGTTCGCCTGCTGCGCGGGCATGAGCACCTGCACCGCCACCTCGGGACGTTGCAGCCGGAGGTTCGTGTCGGCGAGGAGCTTGCGCGCCTCGATGTTGCCGGGCGCCTGCGCAACCAGTTGCGAGAGTTGCGCCTCGGCCTGGTGGTAGTTGCCGTTGGCCAGCAGCGCCGCGCCCAGCACCAGCTTCGCCATCGGATGATCCGGCGACGCGGCCATCACCTTCTGCGCCTCGGTCACCGCCAGCGGATAGCGCTGTTCGGCCATGGCGATGCGCGCCGACAACAGGCTGACCAGCGGCGCGTTCGGCATGCGCTCCGCGAGTTCCTTGAGCGTGGTGCGCGCTCCCTGGAGGTCGCCCGAGGCCAGCGAAGTTTCGACCAGCGTCGACAGCAATGCGCTGTTCTCGATCATCGTCAACTGCGCGGCGGCATTCTTGCGCGCCTCGCGCAGTGCCTTGCTCGCCTCCTGGAAATCGCCGCGCTGCGCAAGGATGCGCCCCTGGAGCGCCCAGGCACGCGTGTCATCAGGTTGTTTGCCGGTGACGCTCGCGAGCTCGCGCAACGCTCCATCGAAGTCGCCGGATTGCGCCAGCGCCTCCGCGAGACCCACGCGCGCACGCGTCAACCCTGCATCCGCGGCGAGCGCCGCACGGAAGGCCTGGCCCGCGCCCGCGGGATCGCGCGTCGCGAGCAGCGCCAGGCCGCGATATGTACCTGCATGCGCGGCATCGAGCCCCGACTTGCCGCCGTCGATGTCGGCGAGCAACGGCGCGTATTCACCCTTCGCGAGCCGCACGTCCGCGACGAGCGGCGCCAGCTCCGCCGCCGCGACGCCGGCATCGCGTGCATGCTGCAACTCGTTCGCCGCGCCTTCGGCATCCCCCTGGCGAAGAGAAACCCGGGCCATCAGCAGTCGCGCTTCGACGTTGTCGGGCTGCGAGCTCAGCGCGTTCTGCAGCTCGATGGCCGCTGCACGGTCTTCGCCCTTGGCGAGATGGGTCTGCGCTCGCGAGATCCGCTCGTCGACGCTCACGAACCAGTTGCAACCGGAGACGATGATCGAGCTGGCGAGCGCGAACAGCGCGATACGCAGTCGGGTGTTCAAGGGTGAAGTCCTTTTCTCATTGGATCGCGACGCCTGGCGGCAGCGCGGCGTTGAAATCATCGAGTACCCGGCGTGCGTCCGCGCAATCGACTTCGGTGCAGGCGGCGCGCGTCGCGAACACCGCAGATACGGGTACGCGGCTCAGTGAAGTGAGTCCGTAACGCAGTTGCGCGGCGAGCCCCCGCGAGGTGCGATATCCGCCGATGTCGTAGACGTAGCGGATCACCGATCGCCGATCGCGATTCTGCACGGTGATCTGCCGCACCGAGTCGCCGACCGGTGCCGAGGAAGTCTCCGCCCCCTCGTCCGGCCCGATGAACCTGTTGAAGTACGTCACCAGTTCCTTGTCCTGACCTTGCGACGCGTAGCTCGCGACCAGCACTTCCACGCGTCGGCCGGAGGCCTCGACGAAAGCGGCCCGCTCGATGCGATCGGCGCCCGAGAACACCGGATTCCAATCGGTGCCCGGAGCGTCGCGCGTCCAACCGGAGGGCACGCGCAACGAATCCACGAATGGCGGGCCCAGCGGGGCCGACGATGGCTGTTGCCACAGCGCGAACGCCGGCGCTGCGAGAATGCACGCCAACGCGATGAGACCGAGCGGAGCGCGCGACGCATGGAGCCCAATGGCCGCGCGCGCGGATGCCGCGTCCCGCTGTGCGGGCAGGGGCGGCGCGATGCGACGCGCGATCACGAAGAAGACCAGCATCATGGCGCTGAACACGACCCAGCCGAAGGTGTAGTGCTCCTTGCGGATCAGGTAATGCTGCATGTCGGTCGCGTAACCCGCGATCACGATGATGAATACGCGCAGCCAGTTCGCGAGCAGCGCGAGCCCGGCGGCCAGCGCTACCAGCTTCGCCCGCACGCCGAATCGGTCGAAGCCCAGTTCGCCGTACACCACGCCGAGCGCCAGCGCGACGATCATGAAATGCAATCCGCTGCAGCCGCCCGCGATCTCGAATACGCCGGACGCGAGGTGCACGAAGTTGCCTTGGACCCAGGCGGGGACCGAAGTGAACTTCAGCAGTACCGACACCGCGCGGACCGTCCCTTCCTGCAGGACTGCATTGACGACCTCCCAGACAGGCACGGCGAACATCAGAAAGCCGATGGGCACCCAGAGTTGCAGCGCGATGCGCAGGCCGAACGCCGCCCAGACCGCCGTCCACAACGTCGCGACGAGGAATACCTGGTGGAACAGTTCGATGCCGGCGCGCAGGGACACCAGCCAGAAGAACCCCAATACGAGCGTCAATGCCGCCGCCGGCAGACTTGGCGTCCAGTCGAGCGCGGCCAGCTGATCACGACGGCGGAATATCATCCACACGGCGATGGCGAGCGTGAAGAAGCCGTGGGTGTAGGTAGTGAGGGCAGTGTCGCCCCAGAGCGTGAACAGCGAGTCGACCGTCTGCCAATGCGCGAAGAACACGACCGCGAGCAGCAAAACCACGGCGCCGGACACCAGCCAGGGCTGCAATGAAACCGACGTGGCGGCCGCGGCATGCGCCGGAGCCGATCTCACTGAGGCACTCGCATGCCGAACTTTTCCATGAGGTCGTACAGGGTCGGGCGGCTCACGCCGAGCAGTTCCGCGGTGCGCGACACGTTTCCGTCGGTGATCGACAGCGCCTGCTGGATGGCCTGGCGCTCGGCGCGCATGCGCACTTCCTTGAGGTTGTAGAACGACTCGTTGGCGGCGCCGGGTTTGAGTCCGAGATCTTCCGCCGTGATCAGGTTGCCGTCGGCGATGATCAGGGCGCTCTTCACCTTGTTCTCGAGCTCGCGGACGTTGCCGGGCCACGAGTAGCCCTCGAGCGCGGCCGAAGCGTCGTCGCTGAAGCCGCGCTTCGGGCGCCCATGCGCGCCGGCGTACTTGCGCAGCATCGCGTGCGCCAGCACCGTCGCGGCGCCGCGGCGTTCACGCAGCGGCGGCACGTTGACCACCACCTCGCTGATGCGGAAGTACAAGTCCTGGCGGAATTTCTGCTCGACGATCTGCGCCTGCAGTTCCTTGTTGGTCGCGCAGACCACGCGGACGTTGACCGGGATCTCCTGCCGGCCACCGACACGCTCGATGACGCGCCCCTGCAGGAACCGCAGTAGTTTGGCCTGCAGGCTCAGCGGCATGTCGCCGATCTCGTCGAGGAACAAGGTGCCGCCATCGGCCGTCTCCACCTTGCCGATGGTCTGCTTCACGGCTCCGGTGAACGACCCCTTCTCGTGGCCGAACAACTCGCTCTCGAGAAGGTGCTCGGGGATGGCGGCGCAGTTGATGGCGACGAAGCGCCCGTTCTTGCGCGTGCTCTGCGTGTGCACGGCGCGAGCCAGCAACTCCTTACCGGTGCCGCTCTCGCCGAGTATCAGCACCGTGACGTCGGCTGGCGCCACCTTCTCGATCATGCGGCAGACCTTGAGCATGGACTCGTCGGTCGCGATGAAACCCTCGAAAGGCGCGGTCAGCTGTATCTCGCGCAACTGGCGATTCTGCTCCTCGAGAGCCTGGATGTTGAATGCGCGGCCGACGATGAGTCGCAGCACCTCGGTGTCGACCGGCTTGGGGCAGAAATCGTAGGCGCCGAGCGCGATGGCGCGCACCGCGTTCTCGCGATCGTGGTTGCCGGTGATGACGATGACCTTGGTGCGCGGCGCGATGCGCAGGAGCTCCTTGAGCGTCGCCATGCCTTCGGTCACGCCTTCGGGATCGGGCGGCAGCCCCAGGTCCTGCAGCACCACCGCGGGCTCGAAGCGCCGCGCCTGCGCGAGCGCCTCACTACGCGAATCCGCGAACAGCACTTCGTATTCGTCGAAGCACCAGCGCAATTGCTTCTGCAGCCCCACGTCATCTTCGACGATCAGCAGCCTGGGCTTCGTGTCGGTCATGCGGTCCCCTTCGTCGCGAGCGGCAGGATAATGGAGAACGCAGTGCCGCGACCGGGACTGCTTTGCACTTCGACCCGGCCTCCCAGACTTTGCACATATTCGCGCGTCTGGTAAGCGCCTATCCCCATGCCCTTCGAGCCCTTGGTGCTGTCGAAAGGTCGGAACAATCTTTCACGCACGAATTCCGCGTCCATGCCCGGACCATTGTCTTCGACGATGAGGGTGGTCTCGTCCCGCGAGAGGCCTAACTGCACGCCCACCTGCCCTTCGGCGGCCGCGTCCTGGGCGTTGCGCAGGACGTGGTCGAGCACGGCCGACAGGCGTTCCGGATCGGCGCGCACGTTGACCTCGCCCTCGGCCGGCATGATCAACGTCGGCACCGGGCTGCGCAGGCTGCCGCGCTGCACCGCCTCGCGCACCAGCCGATCGAATCGCACCTGCTGGGAACGCGAGTTGCGCGGCTGGTCGCGCAGCTGCTCTATCAATCGGGTCATGCGTTCGACGGCATTGGAGATGGTGCCGATCGCGTCGTCGATGAATTCGGGATTGCGCTTGTGCTTTTCGGCATTGCTCACGACCAGCCCGAGTTGCGCGACTGCGTTCTTGAGGTCATGCATCATGTAGGCGGTGAGCCGGTTATAGGCCTCGAACTGGCGACTCTCGGCAAGCCTGCGGTCCGCGTCATGCTGCGCCAGTTGCGTCGCCACGTGGCGGCCCACGGTCTTGAGCAGGTCGCGGTCCTCGTAAGTCAGCTCGAATGGCGGCGGCGGCTCGTACAGAACGAAGAAGCCTGTAAGCCGGTCCAGCTCGAGCAGTGGCGATACGAGGCCGAGATTCGGGTTCTGCGCGAACCACGGCGGCAGCTCGATATGGCGATAGACCTTGGGGCTGCGGCGGTACTCGTTGAGGCTGACTATCCAGTGGCGCTCGCGCATGAAGGACACCAGGTCGCTGTCCGCGCTCACCGGTGCCAGCCCCGGTATCGAATCGAGGGTCAGCGGCCAGGCGGCCACCGGCACGAATTGCCGCGCCTGTTCGTCGAGCGTGAAGAGGATGCCACCCGGGCTTGCGAGCACTTCGGCCACCGCGTGCACCGTGGTACGTCGCACGTCATCGCCCGCATTGCTCGACAGCGTCTCGATGAACTGCAGCCAGGTGATGCGATAGTCGTACTTGTTGCGATAGAAGTGCGTGGCGATGAAGACGCGCAGCCGCCGCAGGGGCGACTCGGACAGCAGCAGTGAGGCGAGCACCGCCACGGCGCCGCCGAGGAACACGACCTGCAACGCATTTCCCCAATTGCCGCCGTGCTGCCGCACGTAGTAGCCACCCAGCGCCATGAGCGTCAGATACACGCCGACGCCGAGGAAGGCCGAGGTGTAGAAGACCACGTGCCGCGACACGAACACCTGAGGCTTCGACGAGGCCGGCACCCGCCACACGCCCCAGGTCATCGGGATGAGCAGCACCGTGGCAACGATGGCGCGCAGTCCCCAGGCGAGGCGATCGGTCTCCCCGAGCAGGTGCGCCTGTGAGAAGAGGAACAGGTCATAGGCGAACAGGCCACCAATGCCGGCGACGCACAGCCGGGTGGGCGGGCTCATCGCGCCGGGGAAGTGCCGCACCACGTGTTCGGTGTTAACCAGGCCGATGAAGGCCAGCACCAGACCGCAGGCGTCAGCCACGTCGGCGATCGGCAGCGCGAAACGTCCCGTGAACTGCCCTGCCCAGCCGACCAGCGCGTACAACACCGGCGCGGCGCACAGCGCGACGGACACGCGCCGCCACCACGTGGGCATGGCGGCGGGCGCCACGGTGCCGAGCACCGCGAGCCAGGCGCCATAACGCAGACCTTCGACCAGCAGTGATACCCAGCTGATCTGGTGATCGAACAGGGCCTGGCCCGCCAGCACGGCCGCCCAGACGGCGTTGACCAGGGTCCCGAGCACGGCACGGCGGGCGAGGTCGCCGTTGCGGCTCTTGATGAGCAACGCGACACAAGCGGCCAGCGACGCGACGAACGCAATCGTGTAATTCACTGCAGGCGACATGCGCGCGGCAGTCTCTTAGATGGGCGCGGCCACGTCGGGCCCCGAGACCCCCGACAGCAGCAGAGCGTGATGCGAATCACACGAAAAACCGGGTTCCGGTGTCGGCCCGGCTTACAAAACTCGGGTACCCGGCGGACACATCCCTCGTTCCCTGCTCGAGGTCCCTTGCCGATCAATCGTTTGCACGCGTTGGCACAGTCAATGCAAGCCCTATAGCGCAACAGAACAACACAAGCGGAGTTATGTGATGACCCTATTGAAGAAGGCCAAATGGACTGCGCTGCTGGCACTGGCCGGCGCGGGCCTCTGCGGCACGGCGAATGCCGGCTCGATGACCTGGACGGATTACTACAACTTCAATCCTGATCGCCTGATCACACAAGGGCAGTCGGTCGATTTCAACCACGACATCACTGACGGTGCGAACGGGTTCAATGCGTCGACGGACGACGTCTCGTTCTACTCGTTGGCGTTCGACCTGTACGACGACCGGGACAGCCTCTTCGACGGCACCCTGGGTCTGGAGATTGCCGGCGCCAGTGGCGGCGCACTCGGAGCCTATTTCTCGCTCGGTGGCACGGAAGTGGGCCTGCCGACGGTGAGCGGCTTCTACGAGCTGAACAACTCGGGCCTCCTGTCGGTGAGGATCACGTCGCTGCTGGGTGACTTCTACCTCGGCGGCTCCACGCTGACCGCCACGGGCTCGCGCAACACTTCGGTGCCGGAACCCGGCACGCTGGCGCTGTTTGGCGCTGCTCTGCTGGGCTTTGGCCTGGTGCGCCGCAAGCGCGCCTCGCTCTAAACCAGCGATCCCATCAGGGAGAAGACGGCGGTGCTCGGGCACCGCCGTTTTTTTTTGCCGGTCGTTTGTCGGCTGAAGGTCGCGGGGCTTCCGGCGGGGCGCCTGACATGGAGTAGTTGGAATCGGCAGTGACGGTTACTGCCCGTCACGAATCACAGCCCGGCGAGGGCCCATGGCGCGGGCCATCGGCGTCGAGGCGCCGGGCATGGCTGCCCAGCACGCTATCTCAGCGCGCGCCCTTGCCCAGCAGGATGACTTCGACGGTCTGCAGCAGGATCAGGATGTCGAACAGCAGACCGTGGTTCTTCACGTAGTACAGGTCGTACTGCAACTTCTCGATGGCGTCCTTCTCGGATGCGCCATAGGGATAGCAGAGCTGCGCCCAACCGGTGATACCCGGCTTCACCGCGTGGCGCTCCGAGTAGTAAGGAATGGTCTCGGCCAGCTTCTGCACGAATTCAGGCCGCTCGGGGCGCGGACCCACGAAGCTCATCTGCCCGCTCAGCACGTTCAACAGCTGTGGCAGCTCGTCGATGCGCGTCTTGCGGATGAAGCGCCCGACGCGCGTGACGCGGTCGTCGTTGGTGCGCGCCCACTGCGCCCCGTCCTTCTCGGCGTCGGTGCGCATGCTGCGGAATTTGAGCACGCGGAAATTGCGATTGGCGTAGCCCACGCGCAGCTGGCCGTAGAACAGCGGGCCACGCGCGCCATCCTCGAGTTTGATGGCCAGCATGGTGAGCAACATGATGGGCGCGGCCAGCACCAGCAGGATGATGCTCGCGATGACGTCGAATGCGCGCTCCGACAACCGGCGGAACAGGTCACGGCGAAAGCCCGTGCCGAAGATCATCCAGCTGGGCACGAGCGTGTCGAGGTAGACCTTGCCGGTCTCGCGCTCCAGAAAGGTCGCGAGCTCGGTGATCTCCACGCCCGCCAGGCGGCAGTCCAGCAACTCCTTGAGCGGAAACTGCTGACGGCGATCGTCCATGGCGACGACGATCTCGTCGATCTGGAGTTCGCGGGCGAGTTCCACCAGCGGCTTGTCCGGCACGATGATGCGCTCGGGCGGGATGACGCGGTCTTCGATCAGGGCCTGCATGTAACCGACTACTTCGAAACCGCGCTGATCCGAGCGCCGGCGAAGCTGATAGATGCGCGCGGCATTGTTGCCGGCGCCGTAGACCAGTACGGACCGCTTGAACAGGCTGTCATCGATGATGCGGTTGGCGATGCTCCTGATGAGCAGCAGCGTCACGGCGCAGAACAGGCCAAACAAGATGACCTGGATGAAGGACGCGCGATGAACCGTGGTGAGGGCGAGGAACAAACCACCGAGGATCGAGCCCGCCACCACGCTCATGATGATGCGCAGCGCGATGCCGGAGAGCCCATCGCGCAGACGGCGACTGAGCAATCCCATCGAAATCATTGATAACAATACGAACGCGCCAAGGACGATGGCTTGGAACCAGCGTGAGAACACGGTGGCGTCTTGCGGGCCTGACAACTCCCACGCAAGCCAGCTGCTGGCGAAGATGGAGGCGGATTCGATGGCCCAGAGGAGCATCAGCCCCAGGTGCCAGTAGTGACCAAACAGTCTTATTCGCATCGGCGCGAAGTTTAGGTGAGAACTCCGGCCGCTCAGGTGAACGACTTAAGACCATTCCTCGTAATTGAGGCGCGGATCACGGTGGCCAGTGCCGTCGAATATGGCAACTGGAGCGCGCAGCGATTGGACATTCGCTGTGCGATGAAAGTCATTGAAAGACTGGCGTCCCCAGGGGGATTCGAACCCCCGTTACCGCCGTGAAAGGGCGATGTCCTGGGCCTCTAGACGATGGGGACGCAAATTGAATTCTTGGTGGAGCCAGGCGGGATCGAACCGCCGACCTCCTGCATGCCATGCAGGCGCTCTCCCAGCTGAGCTATGGCCCCACGCGAGGCGCGGCAACTTACGGTTCGTCCTGAGGTATGTCAAGCAATTAAAAGCAACTCCGTCACATCTCGATGTGCTCGCTGCAGTAGCGCAGTTCACCTTTGTTTGATGTCCCGAGTTCCCCGGTGTCGGCCCTTGGTGACACGTTGAAAGGCTTGCAATTGCAAGTTCTACTCACCGCCAGAGCAAGGGCAAACCCGTCGTGAGGCGGGGACGCAAAGCTTCCGGTCTGAGGCGCGCGCAGCGACAGATAGCGGGGTTGCCGGTCGAGCACTGCGGTTCTCCGTGAGTGCGTGCCGTCATCCCGCGGGTCTCCGCCGCTGAGACGCCTCGGTGTCACGAGTGTTTGGACAGGATCATCATGCGTATTCGCGGCAAACAAGCAGCTTTGATTTTGACGGCGACGATTGCGCTCGCTGGGTGCGGTGGTGAAGAGAGCACGGCGAGCGGCGCGACCAACGCGCCACCGATCATCGCCGGCAGTCCACTCACGTCACTGTCCGCAGGCTCGGCGTATTCCTTTACGCCGACCGCAGCGGATCCCGACGGCGACTCGCTGTCATTCAACGCCTCGAATGTGCCCGCGTGGGCCACGTTCAACAAGAACACCGGGGCGCTCACCGGCACGCCGACCGAAGCCAACGTCGGCATGACCGAGATGATCACCATCGAGGTCAGCGACACGAAGGCGATCACGCAGCTGGCGCCGTTTCGGATCTCGGTCAGCAGCCAGGCGCAGTCACCGCCGCCCGCGAACGTGGCGCCGGCCATCAGCGGCACCGCGGCCATCACCGCCAGGGTCGGCCAGACCTACACCTTCCAGCCCGTCGGCACCGATGCCAACGGTGACTCTCTCGTCTATTCCATTGCGAACCGACCGAGCTGGCTGACCTTCTCGGCGTCCACGGGCCGCTTGAGCGGCACGCCCACGAGCACCGATGTCGGCAGCACTGGCAACATCGTCATCACGGTGAGCGACGGCAACCTCACCGCGTCCATGACCTTCAGCATCTCCGTGCAGAACACGGCGCCCGCGAATCGCGCGCCGACGATCACGGGCACGCCGCCGACCAGCGTCACCGCCGGCTCGGCCTACACCTTCACGCCCGTGGGCTCGGACCCCGACGGCAACTCGCTCACGTATTCGATCCAGAATCAGCCGAGCTGGGCCAACTTCAGCGCATCGACCGGCCGTCTCTCCGGGACTCCCGCGGCCGCGAACGTCGGCACGTCGGCCCGCATCACCATCTCGGTCAGCGATGGCACGCTCACCACCGCCCTGCCCTCGTTCACGATCCAGGTGAACGCCCAGGCGAACCGCGCGCCGACCATCACCGGCACGCCGTTGCTGTCGATCCTCGTGGGTCTCGGCTACTCGTTCCAGCCGAGCGCGTCGGACCCGGATGGCAACGCGCTCACGTTCAGCATCCAGAATCGTCCGTCGTGGGCGACTTTCAATACGGCGACGGGCCGACTGTCGGGCACGCCGGGTCTGCTCGACATCGCCACGATTCCGAACATCGTGATCTCCGTGTCCGATGGAACCGCGACCGCCTCGCTGAGCCCGTTCTCGCTGTCGGTGCTGAACCTCGCCGTCGGCTCGGCGACGGTCAATTGGGCTCCGCCGACCACGAATACGGACGGCACGGCTCTGACGAACCTCGCCGGCTTCCGCATCGTCTACGGTCGCGATCCGGCGTCGCTCGACCAATCGCTCTCGGTCAACAACATCAACGCCACGTCGGCGACGGTCGGCAGCCTGGTGCCGGGCGTCTGGTACTTCGCCATCATCGTGGTGAATTCCGAAGGCGTCGAAAGCGACATGTCCAACGTCGCCACGAAAATCGTCATCTGACGGCGAGCACCTTGTCGAGGCGCGCCAGCGTGCGCGCCTGACCCAACAGCGCGAGCGTCTGGTCGATGGGCGGTGACACGGTGCCGCCCGTGACCGCGACGCGCAGCGGCTGCGCGACCTTGCCGAGCCCGAGCGACTTCTCCTTCGCGAGATTCTCGAGCACCGCATGGATGGCCGTCGGCTGCCACGGCTCGATGTCCGCGAATCGCGCGCGCAGCGCGCCGAGCATTTCCTTCGCATCGGCGGTCAGATGCTTGTCCGCTGCCTTCGCGTCGACCGTCACTTCATCCCCGAAGAAGAAGCGGCTGTTCTCCGCCATCTCCTTGAGGGTCTTAGCGCGCTCGCGCTGCGCCAGCACGATACCCTCGAGCAGTTCGTCGTCCTGCGAGAACACGCCCAGCTGCGCCAGGTGCCAGCGCAGGTGCGGCACGATGTCCTTGGGCTGCGCCCTGATCATGTGCTGCTGGTTGAGCCACAGCATCTTTTCCGGGTTCAACGCCGACGCGGCCTTGTTGATGTCGCGCACGTCGAAGGCAGCGATCATCTCGTCGCGCGTGAAATACTCCTGGTCGCCATGCGACCAGCCGAGGCGCACGAGGTAATTGAGCAGCGCGTCGGGTAGATAGCCCTGCTGCTGGTACTCGAGCACGCTGACCGCGCCGTGGCGCTTCGAGAGCTTGGCGCCATCCGGCCCCAGGATCATGGGCACGTGCGCGTAGACCGGCGGCTTCCTGCCCATGGCCAGCAGCATGTTCATCTGGCGAGGCGTGTTGTTCAGATGATCGTCGCCGCGGATCACATGCGTGACGCCCATGTCCGCGTCGTCCACCACCACGCAGAAGTTGTACGTCGGCGTACCGTCCGAGCGGGCGATGATGAGGTCGTCGAGCTCCTTGTTCTGGAACGTGACCGCGCCGTGCACCACGTCTTCGACCACGGTCGCGCCTTCCTCGGGGTTCGCGAAGCGCACCACCGGCTGGCGGCCGCTCGACGCGCCCGGGCCCTTGCCATGCCGGCAGCGTCCGTCGTAGCGCGGCTTCTCCTTGCGCGCCTGCTGATCGGCCCGCATCGCGTCGAGCTCATCCTTCGAGCAGTAGCAGTGGTAGGCAGACCCTGCCTTGACCATGTCCGCGATCACTTCTTTGTATCGATCGAATCGCTGCGTCTGGTAGAACGGCCCCTGGTCGTGCGCCAGGCCGAGCCAGGCCATGCCTTCGACGATCACCTTCACGTGCTCCGCAGAGGAACGCTCCAGGTCGGTGTCCTCGATGCGCAGGATGAACTGCCCCTGCATGCGACGGGCATACAGCCAGCTGAACAGCGCCGTGCGCACGCCTCCTATATGGAGCATGCCCGTGGGGCTGGGGGCGAATCGCGTGACGACGGTCATAGAGGCCTGAAAGCGGGGGGTTTTCGGGGCGCGAATCGTGCCACGGAAGGTGGCAGGTGGGGAAACCGGGGAAGCGCCTTTTCGGATTGATTCGGCCAGCCCCTGTCTTTAGACTGCGCGTCCTCTCTGAGGGACCCCGGGCATTCCCGGAAATCCGGTTCCACGGCGGGCGGTTAGCTCAGCGGTAGAGCACTGCTTTCACACGGCAGGGGTCACAGGTTCAAGCCCTGTACCGCCCACCATCTACGTCCGATTCTTGTGTGCGATCGCCAACAGGATCAGAAGGTACGAGACGAGTCGCACCGAATAGAGGATGACGCTGCCCGACTCAGGACTGGCGACGAACAAAAAACACGTTCGATTGATGCCTTCGATGAGGAAGGCGGCCGCGAAACCCAGGAACAGTGGGTCGCGTGTTTGCCGCCAGAACTTGTAGAAGTAGGCGCCAGCAACGAGAGACGCCGTCACGATGACCCCAAGCAGAAAGCCCACGGTCATGACTGCTCACTCTCGAAAACCAGCCCGTAGAGCATTGCCAGCATGGCTCCTGCCGCGACCACCAGCCGCTGCGGATACAGGTTCACGTCCGGCATCACGTAGAGATCGACGATCAGCAGAGCATTCGAAAGCGTGAGGCCTGCGAAGCACAGCCCGCACCAAAGGAGCAGCCGCTTACGGACTCGCACATAGGCGCGCAGCAACAACATCGCGCAAAGCGCCACCGTCAGGGTTCCCAGAATATTGACCGTGAGCTGCAACATCATTCGTCCTTTTTGAGACTGAAGGCCCGTGCGAATTCCTGCACGGGTGCAGAGGCCTTGCGATGAATCAGCGTCGCAATGGGAATCAGGTGGGTTCGGTAGGCGACGGCGGTCTGCACGACGACCTGTCGCTCTTCCTCGTCGGCCGGGCTGAAACGGAAGCGACTGCCGCCCTCCGTGCTACGCACGAGATGAGTCTGCTCGAGCGCGTGCAGTACGGCCGCCGCCGAGGGCGTCGCGGCATAGATGCGGCTCGCAATGTCCTCGACCGACCACTCACGCCCCTCCTCGGCGCTGACGATGAGCAGGGTCTCGAGCTCCGCAACGGTGTTGATCCGCTTCAGAATGAATTGCAGTACGGCTGCGGGTATGTCGACCGTCGTCATTGCAGACCGCGGCCAGCTTATCGAAGCTGTTGCAACTCAGCGCTCGCTCAGCGAACGCACGAGCTCGTCGAGATCGACTGGCTTGGCGAAGTGACGGTCGAAGCCCGCGGTACGGGATCGCTCCATGTCGGCTTCGTGCGCGTAACCGGAGATCGCAACCAGGTGAGCCGACGCGAACCCCTCGGCACGAAGGCGACGAGCCAGCTCGTACCCGTTGATCCCGGGAAGTCCGATATCCAGCAGGAAAATGTCCGGCCTGAATTCCTGCGCCGCCTTCAACCCGCTCGTGCCGTCGTGTGCGACCTCGACGACGTAGCCATGCTGGCCGAGAAGCCATG
The DNA here is from genome assembly GCA_035525785.1 of Steroidobacteraceae bacterium. Classification (GTDB taxonomy): domain Bacteria; phylum Pseudomonadota; class Gammaproteobacteria; order Steroidobacterales; family Steroidobacteraceae; genus CADEED01. Next base: position 51,744 of record DATLDQ010000086.1, read on the forward strand.
AAAGCGTGATCGCGGAATCGACATTGTCGTCCACGATCAGCACCCGCTTTGCGGATGCCGTGGACGATACAGCGGGAGCGGCGGCGGCACGCGAAACCGGCAATGGCAACTCGAGCGCGGCTTCATGAAGCAATGGCAGGCGGATTTTGAACATCGAGCCGCAACCTGCCCCTTCACTGAAAGCGGAAATGGTTCCCCCGTGAAGCTCGACCAGTCTCTTGCAAATGAAGAGGCCGATGCCGAGGCCTCCTTGCGAGCGGTCCAATGTCTTGTCCGCCTGCGTGAACAGGTCGAAAATCTTGGCAAGCATTTCTGGCGGTATGCCGATGCCGTTGTCGATGATCGAGATGACGACGTCACGCTCCTGCGCTTCGACGAGCACCTTGATCCGGCGATTGCCCTGCGTGAACTTGATGGCATTCAGCAGCAGGTTGACGATCGACTGCTCCAGTCGAGTGCGATCAGCATCGATACGAAGCGTCGGGCCAGGAGGTAGCGCGACTTCAACATCCTCCGCTTTGCTGAGGTGTGGTCGCACTACATCGATCGCCTGCAGGACGATCTGGCCGACATCGGCCGGCTCCCGACGAAGCTCGATCTTCCCGCGCGTGACGCGCGCCACATCCAGCAAGTCGTCCACGATCCGACGCAGGCTTCTGGTCTGACGGTCTACCAGACCCACCGACTTGGCTATCCGGTTCGGATCGGCCGCGGAAACGTGCATCACTTGCACGGCGTTCATGATCGCCGCCAACGGATTGCGCAGTTCATGACCGAGCATCGCCAGGAACTCGTCCTTCATGCGATTGGCCTGATGCAGTTCCTCGGTGCGCTCCGCCACGCGCTGCTCCAGCGTCTCATTGAGCTGGCGCAGCTGCTCTTCAGCCTTGCGCCGCTCTTTCACTTCCTGGAGAAGTGCGCCGTTCGCGAGCGCCACATCGCGACTCTTGCGATGCAACTCCGCGAAGACGGCAACTTTCGAACGGAGGATCTGCGGGTTTACCGGCTTGTGAAGGTAATCGACGGCGCCACTTCCATAACCCTCCAGCACATGCTGGTCTTCGCTGTAATAGGCGGTGAGAAAAATGATCGGGACTTGCGCAGTCTTCTTCCGCTTCTTGATGACTTCCGCGAGCTCGAACCCCGTCATGCCCGGCATACGGATGTCGAGGATCAACAAAGCGAATTGTTCGGCGACGAGCGCCAGGAGCGCCTCGTCGGCTGAGTGTGCGCGCACGAGGCGATAGTCCGGATCCTCCAGGACCGTTTCCAGAACGACGAGGTTCTTGGGCTCATCGTCGACGATCAGTATCTGGATCGGCGGCACCTTCTCCGGTGATGGCGTTTTGCCGGCGCGATCCCGAACTCCTGGCTCTGCCGGCGATCGGTTCAAGGAAACAATCTTGCTGTCGCTGTTCATTGGCATCCTCTCAACGGAACAACCAGACGCGCATCAACGACAGGAGCTGATCGGTGTTGACCGGCTTGGCGATGTAGTCGCTGGCGCCGGCATCGAGGCATTTCTCCCGGTCGCCCTTCATGGCTTTCGCAGTGAGCGCGAGGATGGGCAACGTGCGCAGCTCCGGAATCTTCCGGATCTCGCGCATCGTCTCGTAGCCATCCATTTCCGGCATCATGATGTCCATCAGCACCAGACTCAGGTCCGGCGTCGACTTGATGATCTCGATGGCCGACCGACCATTGGTGGTGCTCATCACGTCCATCTCCTGATTTTCCAGGAGCGAAGTGAGCGCGAAGATGTTGCGCGCATCGTCGTCCACCACCAGCACCTTGCGCTGCTTCAGCACTTCGCTGGAGCCGTGCAGCCGCTCGAGCATGGCCTGCTTCTCCGCGGGCAGATTCGTCACGACGCGGTGCAGGAACAGGGCCGTTTCGTCCAGCAAACGCTCCGGCGACCGGACGTCCTTGAGCACGATGCTCTTTGCCATGGTCTTGAGCTGTGCCTGTTCATCGGCCGACAGGTCTTTGCCCGTGAACACGACGACCGGAACATCCACCAACGCAGGCTCGCCACGGATTGTCTCGAGCAGCTCGAAGCCCGGCATGTCCGGAAGCCGCAGGTCGAGAACGACGCAATCGAATTGGCTTGCACGTAACGCGTCCAGGGCTTCGCCACCCGTGCCCACTGTCTTGATCTCGATGTCCTCGTGACCCAGCAACTCCACGATAGCCTGGCGCTCGATGTCGCTGTCCTCCACGACCAGCAGTCGCTTCGTGCGCGGCGCGCTGAAGTCCTTGATGCGATCGATCGCCGTTTCGAGCGAGTCGGTCGTCGGTGACTTGATCAGATACGAGAACGCTCCGTGCGACAGGCCATGCTGACGCTCTTCTTCGAGCGTCACGATCTGCACGGGAATGTGCCGGGTCGCCGGATCCAGCTTGAGCTGATTGAGCACCGTCCAGCCCAATGTATCGGGCAGGAATATATCGAGCGAAATGGCGGTCGGTCGGAACTGGCGAGCCAGGGAAAGACCCACCAGGCCCTTTTGCGCGACGATGCCCTTGAATCCCTTGTCGCGTGCGAGCCCCAACAGGATGCGCGCGTAATGGGGATCGTCCTCGATGATCAGCAGGACCGCATTGCCCTCTTCGATATCGTTCCTGTCGTCCTCGATATGCTCCTCGCGGGCGATGGGCAGAATGCTCATCTCGATGGACTTCTGCTGATGCGGGCTCGCGGGCGTGGTGACCACACTCGCTTCCGAGCCGGCGTAGTGAACGGGCAGGTAGAGAGTAAACGTGCTTCCCTGCCCGAATACGCTCGACAGCTTGATTTCGCCGCCTAGCAACATCGCGAGCTCGCGGCTGATGGCGAGACCCAGGCCCGTGCCACCGTACTTGCGCGATGTACCGGCGTCCGCCTGCTGGAACGCTTCGAAGATCAGACGCTGCTTGTCGGGCGCAATGCCGATGCCGGTGTCCTCGACGGCAAAGGCGACCACCTGCGCGGATTTGCTGAGCACAGGATGGTCGGGGCTCCAGCCCTCCTTGGCCAGCTTCACGCGTACATCCACGTGGCCATGAGCCGTGAACTTCACGGCGTTCGACAGCAGGTTCTTGAGCACCTGCTGGAGGCGCTTCGGATCGCTGTCCATAGATCGCGGCAAGTCCTCGGCGAAGTACACGTTGAACGGCAGGTTCTTCGCTTCGGCGACGTGGCGGAAGTTGCGGTCGATGCTGCTCTGCAGATCGCTGAACGAAATCGCTTCCACCTCCACGGTCACGGTGCCGGATTCGATCTTCGACAAGTCGAGGATGTCGTTGATGAGATGCAAAAGGTCGGAACCCGAGGAATTGATGTTCTTCGAGAACTCGATCTGCTTCGGTATCAGATTCTTGGGAGCGTTCTCCGCCAGCTGCTGGCTCAGGATGAGGATCGAATTGAGCGGTGTGCGCAGCTCGTGCGACATGTTCGCGAGGAACTCGGACTTGTACTTCGACGTGAGCGCCAACTCTTCCGCTTTTTCCTCGAGAGCGTGACGCGCCTGTTCCACCTCGGCGTTCTTGCGCTCCACTTCGGCGTTCTGCTGCGCGAGCAGCCGCGCCTTGGTTCCGAGCTCTTCGTTGGTCTGCTGCAGTTCCTTCTGACGGCTCTGCAGTTCCACCGTGAGCTGCTGTGACTGCTTGAGCAGACCCTCGGTACGCATCGTGGCTTCGATCGTGTTGAACACCGCACCGATGCTCTGCGTGAGCAGATCCAGGAAGGCCAGTGATCCCGGCGTGAACTCCTGGAGCGCGGCCAGCTCGATGACCGCTTTTGTCTGGCCTTCGAACAGCACGGGCAACACCACGATGCTGACCTTGCGTGCTTCGCCAAGGCTGGACGCCACACGAATGAATGCATCGTCGACGCCGGCGAGCAGGATGCGCGTCTTCTCGACCGCGCACTGGCCCACCAGACCTTCGCCGAGACCAATGGTGTCCGGCGGCGGCTGGCCACCGTGCGCGTAACTCGACAGCAGGCGCAGCGGCTGATCATCTTCGGCGGCATTGAGGTGGTAGATAGTGCCCTGCTGCACGTTCACCAGCGGCACGAGCTCGGTGAGCAGCATGCGTCCGACGGTGTTGAGCTCGCGCTGTCCTTGCAGCATGCCGGTGAACTTGGCGATGTTCGTCTTGAGCCAGTCCTGCTCGCGGTTACTCTCCGTGGTCTCGCGCAGGTTCGAGATCATCGTGTTGATGTTGTCTTTGAGCTCGGCGACTTCGCCGCGCGTTTCCACCTGGATCGACCGCGTGAGGTCACCCTTGGTGACGGCGGTAGCGACCTCGGCGATGGCGCGCACCTGGGTCGTCAGGTTGGCGGCCAACAGATTCACGTTGCCGGTGAGATCCTTCCATGTGCCGGCGGCGCCGGGCACGTTCGCCTGGCCACCGAGACGACCATCCACGCCTACCTCGCGCGCCACGTTGGTCACCTGATCGGCGAAGGTGGCAAGCGTGTCCGTCATGTTGTTGATGGTGTCGGCAAGCGCGGCGACCTCGCCTTTCGCCTGCACCGTCAGGCGCTGCGAGAGATTGCCGTTGGCCACCGCGGTCACCACCTTGACGATACCGCGCACCTGCTCCGTGAGGTTCGATGCCATGAAATTGACATTGTGGGTGAGGTCCTTCCACGTGCCGCCGACGCCGGAGACTTGGGCCTGGCCGCCAAGCTTGCCCTCGGTGCCGACTTCGCGGGCCACGCGCGTGACTTCGCCGGCAAACGAGTTT